>NZ_CAKMNW010000006.1 GCF_927904885.1 Candidatus Nitrotoga sp. M5 | reverse complement strand
TAAAATAAAATAATGCAACATAACATCAATAGGTTATGTTTATTTCAGCGTCGACGAAATAAAATCTCCCCACAATGCTTGCAAAGTAGCTATGCCCGCCACAGCAGCCGTCTCAGTACGTAGCAAGCGTGCGCCTAAACGGACAGAAACAAAACCCGCCTGTTGAGCAAGCTGTGCTTCGTCCGCACTGAAGCCACCTTCTGGTCCAATCAGCAGGGTAACTTTATCTTGCGGTTTCGGTTGCGCATGCAATGTTGTCACGGCTTCTGGCAACAGGATAAATTTACTGCCCGGCGCATCGCTCATAGCGGCAATCCAAGAGCGAAACTCCAGCGGAGCATGAACCTTAGGTAATATGTTTCTGCCACATTGCTCACATGCTGCAATAGCGATGCCATGCCAATGCTGGGTGCGCTTTTCAGCGCGTTCTCCAGCTAGCTTTGTCATGCTACGTTGAGTCTGTACTGGCTGCATTTCGGTAACACCGAGTTCAGTGGCCTTTTGTATTACCCAGTCCATTTTTTCGCTACTACATAGCGCCTGCGCCAGTACGATGTTTAATGGAGATTCGCGGTCGACCGTGCAGACTTCCAGTTTCTCCAGTACCACTCTTTTGCCTTCGATTTCGCAGATGCGGCCATGAAGTTCATTGCCTATACCATCAAATACCCGAGCTTCATCATTAACACGCAAGCGCAAAACTCGGCTGGCGTGATGTGCAGCAGCTTGTGGCAGCTCAAATTTGGTGCTTGCATGCAATGGCGGGGGGCAAAAAAAACGTGGTGTAGACATTGATCGATTAGGCATAAATTGTCTGCATGATAATATAACGGACACCTCTAAAAATTCAAATTTCTAGCAGCATGTCGGACTTAAAGGAGGTCGGCTACAAATTGAGTTGAGCGGTGACTATTTCGCCGATTTCTTGGGCAATAGAATAACTACTACCTGCAAAACTGTCTAAATTCATCCTCGTTCAGTTAAATTTTCGCTACGATTGTTTAAATCCGACAGGATGCCAGACAAGACAGGAGACGAGTAAAAAAATTTACTGCAGCATACATGTTGATATGCAAGCGATTATTTTTCGAGTAACGCCGTGTTGTGACGAAACGGATACGCAGGTAAGTCAAATGCAGCTGCTCGAAAATTGCGATTTTAGAGATACCCATTAGGTCAAAGTTGCTTTGCACAGGCACATGCCGTACACAAAAATTTTTTAGTGTACTCTCTTGCTTGGAATGAAGAGTCCGTGATTAAACATTGTCATTGAAGCCATGTTTACAACTGCAGGCGACGACAAGTGCCGTGATTGGTGGCCCGCTTGATCTCGAAATCACCGCTACCCGACCTGGTATTTAAGCAAGTAGATAACACCAATCTAAAATATTCAAACGATATTTAAAATGAAAAAAATCGGCCGAAATGATCCATGTCCATGTGGCAAAGGAAAGAAATATAAGCATTGTTGCGAGCCAAATGGCGAAGTTGATAGGGCTAAAACGCAGTCATCAGATTTATCAATTTCCCAAGTCATCCAGGTTGCACGGGAGCACCATCAGGCTGGGCGTTTGTCTCAAGCAGAAGCTATATATCAACAAATACTCCAGATAGTGCCAAACCACCCGGATGCGCTGCATTTATCAGGGCTGATTGCTCTTCGGAGGGGGAAGAGCGAGATTGCTGTTGGACTTATCAGCAGAGCCATTAGTGTAAATCCATCTAATCCAGCTTATTACATTAACTTGGGGAACGCGTTCAAAGATCAAGGTCGGCTGCAGGAAGCGATCCTAAATTACCAACAAGCGGTTTCGATCAAGCCTGATTTTGCCGAAGCGTGCACCAACTTGGGAAATGCCCTAAAGGAACAAGGTAATTTGGAAGCAGCGGTTGAGAACTTCCGTCGGTCACTCGCATTAAAACCGAATTTTGCTGAGACACACAGCAATTTGGGGAATGCACTCAAGGATCAAGGTCTGCTAGAAGAAGCAATAGCCTGCTACAGCCAAGCGCTTCAGCTCAGGCCTGATTATGCCGAAGCATACAACAACTTGGGAGCTGCACTTAAGGCGCAAAACAAGCTGAATGAAGCAATCGAAAGTTATCGTAAGGCGGTTTCACTCAAGTCAGATTTTTTTGATGCGCATAACAATTTGGGGAATGCGCTCATGGCACAAGGCAATCTGGAAGCAGCCGTTATGAGTTTCTACCAGTCGCTCTTAATCAAACCCGATTTTGCCGAGGCGCACAACAATTTGGGGAATGCACTTAAAGATCAAGGCAAATTGGATGCGGCGATTGGAAGCTTCCAGAGGGCGCTCGAAATCAAATCGGATTTTGCCGAGGCGCACAGTAACCTCGGACTTACGCTTCATAAGCAAAGCAAAATGGACGAGGCGATTGCCCACTACTACAAAGCGCTTTCAATCAAACCGGATTATGCCGAAGCGTACAACAACCTGGGACTTGCGTTACAGGAACAAGGCAAATTGGATGAGGCGGTTGACAGCTACCACAGAGCACTCGCGCTCAGGCCGTTTTATTCCAAGGCCCATAGCAACCTGCTTTTTTCCCTAAGCTTTTATTCCAAGTGCTCGCCTGATACTTATCTTGCTGAAGCACGTGATTATGGCAACAAAGTGATGAGAAGTGTCCAACCGTATACAAGTTGGTCCGTTTATCCAGCAAATTCAGCTGAAAAAAGTGTGCAGACTTTGCGGATTGGCTTGGTTTCCGGAGACTTTAAAGCGCATCCAGTTGGTTTCTTCCTGGAAGGCATTCTCGCGAATTTAAACCCTGATCGTGTAGAACTAGTTGCATATTCGGTCTCTCCGCTAGAGGACGAACTCACCGCCCGTATCCGACCTTGTTTTGTTGCGTGGAATCTTATCGTGGGTCTTAGCGACGAAGCCGCAGCCCAGAAAATTCACGACGATGGCATCCATATTCTTGTTGATCTGGCAGGGCATACTGCCAGCAATCGCTTGCCAATGTTTGCGTTGAAGCCTGCCCCAGTGCAAGTAAGTTGGTTGGGATATTTCGCTACTACCGGGTTACCTGGGATTGATTATCTGCTGGCAGATCCAGTATCGGTGCCGGAATCTCACCAAGAGCACTTTACCGAAACTGTGTGGTACTTGCCAGAAACTCGGCTTTGCTTCACTCCACCTGCGAATAGTACGGAACTGGGATTAACACCCTTGCCGGCAGTACAGAATGGCTATATCACTTTTGGTTGCTTCCAAAATCTTACCAAGGTAAATAATGCTGTACTGGCTGCATGGGGGCAAATTTTCCTCGCTTTGCCAGAAGCTCGACTATGGCTGCAAAGTAGTCAGATGAATTGCTCAACTGCACGCGAATATCTGCAACGTCGGTTAGCTCACGTCGGGATAATGCCGGAGCGGGTAATAATGGAAGGACATGTTCCAAGAGCGGATTATCTTGCGACATATGCTAACGTGGATATCATTTTGGACACATTCCCTTATCCGGGTGGCACCACAACCTGCGAAGCTATGTGGATGGGGGTACCTACACTGACCCTCGCAGGCGACACATTACTTGCCCGTCAAGGTGCCAGCATGCTTGCCTGTGTCGGCCTCGAAGACTGGATTGTCGGTGATGAAAGTGACTACGTAACCCGGTCGCTGTTGCACGCCACTGACATTAATGGTTTGGTGCAGCTGAGGTCAGTATTACGGCAGAAAGCGCTTGCTTCGCCACTTTTTAATGCTTCACGTTTTGCTCTGCATCTGGAAGACGCACTTCAAAGAATGTGGCAACAAAAAATGTACTTGGACTCTGACCATTAATGGATTCATAGTGCATCTCAGATGCATGCGCCGCACAAATACATACGAGCTATGGTCCCGTTTGAAATGTTCTGGTTCTGAGTATTTAATGTGTTGATCTGGCCCTGAACTTTCAGCCATTATTCTTATCCTTACGTTTGGGCAACGTCAACAAATTAAAGTTCAATCAATTTGAGGACTTACCATCAAAACACATTCATTAAGTGCTGAATTAATCCTTGTAGTGTGTATAATATTTAGTTTTTATATTGCCTGAATTTGTGAGCAAACCTCTTTCCTTCACGGGTGAACGTTTTTTGCCCGAGTGTAGCGGCGAAATCTGGTATGAACATTGGCACCGTTATGCCTTGGTACGCCAGTTAACCCAACATTGCACAGTTTTGGATGTAGCCTGTGGTGAAGGTTACGGTGCCGCTATGGTGGCTGAAGCCGCTGATCAAGTGGTGGGTGTTGATTTATCTGCTGATGCAATTCAGCACGCCAAAATCAATTATGGGCATCATGCTAACCTGCAATTTGTTACGGCTTCATGTGAATGTTTGCCATTTTCAGATGCGAGTTTTGACTTCGCAATCTCCTTTGAGACGATAGAACATATTGAGATGCAGAAAGAGTTTATTTCTGAACTCACGCGTGTCTTGCGCCCAGATGGGATATTGATTCTGTCCTCTCCAAACAAACGCTTATATTCCGATGCACATGATTATCACAATGAATTTCATGTGCGTGAACTGTATAGAAATGAGCTGGAAGACTTGCTACATGTGTCTTTCCCGCATATTTCCTGGCTTGGTCAGAAACTTTTGTTCCATTCCACAATCTGGCCAGAAAACCAGGCATGCGTTACAACAGAATATTTTGTTAACGACGATCGGCAAGTTACTGTAACCAGCCGGCCTTCTGTTGAACCAATGTATTACATCGCAGTCTGTAGTCGTAACCCCACAATGCTGCCGACAGCGCTAAATAAACTTTCTTTGTTCAGCGACAGCGCCGAAATGGTTTATCAGGATTATGCCAAACAGACCAGGCGCGTGCTGGAGCTGGATCAACTTCTAAAAGATCGCGAGTGCCTGATTACTGAACGCGACAAATTTCTCTCGCTTCGCACTCAACAAATGGAAGAATGTGAACACCTGATCGCTGAACGTGATGCGCTTTTGAATATGCGCACAGAACAATTAAATGACCGTACCAGTCAATTAAATGAACATGCTGAAGAAATAAATAAACTTAATGCGCTTCTGATGTTACACAACGAACAAATTGCTGAACATGAACGCTTGAATGTTGTTCTCAAACAGCAAATAGACTATCGCGCCAGTCTGACTTGGTGGCTAAAATCGCCGTTGCGTTTCATCACGCGTGCTTTCAAAGGAAACTCTTGAATTAGCATGTTACCCCCAGCAATCGACATTATCATCCCAGTCTACAATGCATGTGAGGACTTGCAGCGCTGTCTCGACAGTGTGCTTCGCACCACCATGCCCCATCACCGCATCATTATGATTGACGATTGTTCGACGGATAGTCGCATTGCCGATTATTTTGAGACACTGCGTAACGCAGCCGACCCACGTCTATCGCTGCTCCAGAACGATACCAACATTGGCTTTGTCAGCACCGTTAACCGTGGTATGGAGCTCAGTCAAAATGATGTGGTGTTGCTCAATTCCGATACCATCGTTACCACAGGCTGGTTGAGGAAACTTGGCTGTTGCGCTGACTCAGACCCGCTTATCGGTACAATCACGCCGTTTTCTAACAACGCCGAAATTTGCTCGTTCCCAAATTTTTGCCAAGATAATGCGTTACCTCAAGGAATGAATGCGGAGGACGTCAATTGCGCTATAGAGGCTGCCGCTCTTCGCGTTTATCCTGATATACCCACCGGGGTCGGATTTTGCATGTTTATTCGCCGCCGTCTGCTTAATAAAATCGGTATGTTCGATGCTATTACTTTCGGTCTCGGCTATGGCGAAGAAAATGATTTCTGTATGCGCGCGCTGGAAGCTGGATGGCGCAATGTGCTGTGCGACGATACTTTTATCCAACATGTCGGCAAATGCTCCTTTAGTACAAATAAAGAAACGCTGGTTAAAGAAAATATGCAGCGTTTGCTGGCTAAGCATCCAGACTATATGCAGCGTGTAATGGCTTTCATTGTGGCCGACCCAATCAAACCAATCCGTCAGTTGGCACAGTCGTTTCTGGCGCTCACAGGAGCGGCTGGCGATAAACCCGGCATTCTGCATATCATACACGGCCGTAGTGGCGGTACTGAGCAGCACACCCGCAGCTTGATGCACAGTGATGGTGGAGACTGCCGTCACTATTTATTGGTAACCATGGGTGATGTCTGGCAACTGAAGGATGCCAACAGCGGTGAGCTGCTTACTTATCAATTCAACCGGCAACCCGATCAGCTGTGGACGGATTTTCTGGCCGGCCTGTGTGCCAATTTTCGTATCCATTTGTGCCATATACATCATCTGGCCGGTTGTCGACCTGGTTTACTGGAAGCGATGCGCAACCTTGGAATTCCATTTGGCTTCAGTGTGCACGATTTTTTTCTGGCTTGTCCGACCATTAATTTGCTCGATGCCGAGGGACTATATTGTGGCAGCGAAACTGAGGCAGCGAACTGTCAAAATTGCCTTAATGCCCAGCCAGACTTTCGCGGCATAGACATCGTTGCTTGGCGCGCAGTGCATGCTGATTTCATTAAACGGGCAGTATTCGTGATTGCTCCGAGCGATTTGGCCGCTGAAATGTTCAGTCGCTATTTTCCACGCGATGATATTCACGTTATCCAGCACGGCGTCGATTTCACCGCCAACCACACTAATGCGCTGACATCAGCGCTACTATTACCTAAGGATGCGCACCAAAGTATCGGTGTGTTGGGTGCTATTGGTCCGGTCAAAGGCGCCCGTCAATTGGAGCGTTTAGTGGAACGCAGCCGCGAGCGCAAACTGCCATTTCGCTGGGTCGTGGTTGGCTATATGGATCGCCAGTTTCAGCCCCATCAAACTGCCGACGCCTTATTGACCGTGCATGGCCAATACACACCAGATCATATGGAAGCATTGCTCGACCATTATCGAATTAACCTGGTGGTGTTCCCATCCGCTGGCCCGGAAACCTATTGCTACACCCTGACAGAAGCCTGGATGGCTGGACGGCCAGCATTGGTACCACCGATCGGCGCGTTATATGAGCGTGTGCAAACAAATGGGGCTGGCTGGATCATGCAAGACTGGTGTGATACAGATGCTATATTAGATGACATTATTTCAATATTACGGCCGGAAAACAGTGCCGATTTTATCCACAAGCAAGCTCAAGCGCGGGCAGTGCCGGTCGCCTCGGTGCGCGACATGGCTAATGCCACCGAGATGGTTTACCACGAAGTTTTGTTGCATCATGTTGCCAAATTCGCCGCACCGTTGCCTCAAACCACCCTTTACACTGCGCTACAAACTGCGCTGGGAGTGGCTGCCGCCGACAAGCATCGTAAGCTATCGACAGGTGGACACTGGTTGCTGCGGCTTGCACATCTCGGCTTGCGTATGCGCTACACATTACTTGGCCGCTGGCTATATCGCATCATCCCGGTTCGATGGCAACAGATCCTTAAGCACCGACTATTGGCCTAGCAGGCTGTCAGACATCTTTAAGTCAGCACCCTGTACGACTTAGAAAAGTGACGTTTTGATAAGCTTTTCTGGGCATTCAAACTATGTGGAATTTGCAAAATATAGCCACGTAAATTGAAGAAAATCCACCGTTTATTCGACCTCTGAATCAATCGTAACGACTATATCTTTTTGACCAGTTTTCACCGGTTTCGAAAAACCCTCCAGATCTTTCGAGCTAGAAGTTGCATTCCCCGACTTTGATATGCGCGCACCGACAATAACATTGGTCACAGACGATATATTAAAACCCGGTGCCATCGACATGCTGTCATCCAGCGTAAATTCGAACGGCAGCTCCTTCACAGTCTTGCGCATAACGGCCAGCGGCGGTTTGCGTCCTCCCCCTGCAGCCCGGGCGAAAATAAAAACTGTGTCGGTATCTGCGACTCGTGCCTTAAAGGCAGGATCAAGGCGTATCGTACCGCTCACCGACCCATTCGTAGCTTTTGATTCTGTCGAGGCCCTGTTACTGGGCGAAGCGACAGCTGCCGAGGGCAGTCCGGCTAATTCACGTGCCTCATTTATACTGGCGCTAATCGCAGCCACCACAGGAGAATCAGACGGCAAAAAATCGAGTATTTTTTGCCACCATTTAATGGCGCCCTGGTAGTCTTTGCGTTCAAAAGCGGCAGAACCTGCCAGAGATAAGGCCTTCAGATTCTCCGGGTCAGCTTTTATCGCCTGCTGGACTATTTTTTCTGGCTCGCCCTGAAGGGTCTGTTTGAGCATGGCCAGTGTATCGGCGTAATCGGCCAGCACAGCGGCGTTGTTTGGTTGCAGTGCTACCGCACGGGAATATGCAGCGCTGGCATCCTTATAGCGCTCGAGCATAGCGTAGGAACGGGCAAGCATCACCCAGCCTTCGACGTTATCTGGATCTGCCTTAAGCTGTTCCGCTAGCCATGTCACCATCGCCTCAAATTGCTCAGGTGTTGCTGGATGTGATTCGTCCACAGCTGCTGTCTGAATTTGCGGATTTAAACCGGCAGGCGTACCCAGTATGGAATATAGAAAAATCGCCAACAAAGGTACTGAAATTACCAATGCTGCGATCGAAGCAGCACCCCAGCGGCTATCAGTCGATGGCGTAGTAGCGATTTCAGTGGTACCGGAATCTTCAAGTACGCGACTCTCAAGATCGCTCCTCGCATTTTGATATTGAACCTCATTCAGTATTCCGCCTGCCAGATCTGCGTCTAATTCGCGTAGCTGATCCCGATAAACGGACAGATTCACCTCTGAGTGTGTGGTGGGTATTGAGCTACTACCTTTTCTGAGTAATGGCAACAACAGAACCAGCAAAGTAACAGCAATCAACAATCCCACTATAAACCAAAATGTTATCATGAATGCTCCTCGCCTCTTTTTCCAGACAATATAGACGCTGCACGGACATGTTCTTCAGCGCTCAGGGCGGGCGCCTGCTGCATCAGCTTGCGACGCTGACGCAAATTGATGATGAGCACACCCAAGCCCAATACCAGCAGTAGAAGTGGCCCAAACCAGAGCAACCATGTGGTTGATTTTACCAATGGCTTGAACAGAACGAATTCACCATAGCGCTTTACCATATAATCCAATATTTCTTGCTCTGATTCTCCTTGTCGCAGCTTATCGCGTACTTGATTTTTTAGGTCAACCGCAAGCTCTGCATTGGAATCGGCGATGGTCTGGTTCTGACAGACCAGACAGCGAAGATGTTCAGACAAAGCCATAACCCGCTCTTCCAATACAGGATCGGCCTTTGATATCACAGTCTGATCCGCGTTAGTCAGTGGTGCTAAAAGCAAAAGCACGAGAACAAAGATAAATTTGCTATGCACCGTTCAACTCCTTAACTAGAGGGATTAGCTTGTTCTGTATGAGTTCAGGCGTGAGTGCTCCGATAAATTTGTGACGGATGAGACCTGCTTTATCAATGACGAAAGTTTCGGGAACACCATAGACACCCCAGTCGATGCCAATATTACCTTCTCGATCGTAGGCTGAGAGGACATACGGGTCATCCAGTTTTTTTAACCAAGCCAAGCCATTTTCACGATCGTCCTTGTAATTAAGCCCATAAATTGGCACCAAATTTTGCCGTCCCAACTCTACCAACAGAGGATGCTCTTGGCGACAAGTCACACACCACGAGGCCCAAACGTTAAGCAACCATACCTTGCCGCGCAAATCCTCAGGTCCAATAGTTTTTTCGGCGTCGTGAAGTTGTGGCAGCCGGAATGTCGGTGCTATCTTATTGATTAAGGGCGATGGAACTTCTCTGGGATTGAGTTTGAGCCCGACCCACAAAAAAATTACGAGAATAACAAAAATCCCCAGAGGAAGAAAAAAGCGGTTCATCGACCTTCCTTAAAGCGCTGCGCAGGTGGCGTTAATGGCAGACGATAGCGACGATCACTCACCGCCAGTAAACCGCCAAGAGCCATAAGTAAACAACCAGCCCAGATCCAGTTAACCATCGGTTTGTGCTGAATACGCATAGTCCACACGTCTCGGCTGACTTGTTCACCAAGCGCAACATAAAGATCACGGAACAATCCTGTGTATATGGCCCCCTCGGTCATGGCTGAATCCTGTACGGTATAAACACGCTTTTCAGGATGGAGCGTGTCTACCTTTGCTCCATTCAGCGTTATCTCTAAAGTGCCACGAATTGCGCTGTAATTCGGCCCTTTTACACTCTCTATGGCAAGCAAACGGAAAACATAGCCGTCCAGCGTAGTCGTGTCACCTACTCGTAGAAGCGTTTCACTACTGGTTTCATAGCCTTTTACCAAGGCCACACCGAGAATGAATACGCCAACTCCAGCATGGGCAAGTAGCATGCCATAGGTGGCGCGCGACGTAGCACGTAACGTTGCCCAGGCGTTTCCGCTGGCTGATTCTCGCACCCGTATGACCAGATAAGCCACGCTTGTGAGCAACGCCCACATCCCCAGCGAAGTTCCGGCTACCACCGGTGCCGTCCAGCGGCCGAACCAGGATGGCACAAGTAAGCCTAAAGCCACGCTGATAATGAACCAAGGTGCCAAGTGTTTCACAATTTTCGCCAAGCTGGCCTGTTTCCATGGTGCCCGTGGTCCGATACCCATTAAGAAAACGGCAACTGACATGATAGGCGCAAATACTGCTTCAAAATAGGGTGGACCGACCGAAATTTTACCCAGGTTTAATGCGTCTAAAAATAAGGGGTAGAGCGTGCCAAGGAATACTGCACCAGCGGCGGCGACCAGTAGTACATTATTCACGAGCAGCATCGATTCGCGCGAAATCAATCCGAACCCACTGCCCAAGCCCACTTTCGGCGCACGCCACGCAAATAACACAAGCGAACTACCGATCACTACACTCAAAAATGCCAAAATGAAAAGTCCGCGCTCTGGATCAGTAGCAAATGAATGAACAGAAGTCAGCACCCCTGAGCGCACAAGGAAGGTACCAAGCAAACTTAAGGAAAAAGCAACAATAGCGAGTAATACCGTCCAATTTTTGAAAGCACCACGTTTCTCCGTTACCGCCAAAGAGTGGATCAGCGCAGTGCCTACCAGCCAAGGCATAAATGATGCATTTTCGACTGGATCCCAAAACCACCAGCCGCCCCAACCTAGCTCATAATAGGCCCACCAGCTACCGAGCATTACACCAAGCGTCAGGAACATCCAGGCCACTGTGGTCCATGGACGTGACCAGCGTGCCCAAGTTGCATCAAGCTTGCCGCCGATCAATGCCGCGATGGCGAAAGAAAAGGCCACCGAGAAGCCTACGTAACCCATGTACAGCAAGGGTGGATGGAATATCATGCCAGGATCTTGCAATAAGGGGTTCAAGTCGCGCCCATCCATTGCGGCAGGTAGCAGGCGCACAAAGGGATTTGAGGTAAACAGCGTGAAAGAGAGGAAGCCAACACTGATTAACCCCATAACACCTAATACGCGTGCCAGCATCTCTTCTGGCAAACGTTTGCTGAATATCGTCACCGCCAGCATCCACCCTCCGAGCATCAGCATCCATAAAAGTAGTGAGCCTTCATGCCCACCCCACACTGCAGCGACACGGTACTGAACTGGCAACAGCAAGTTGGAGTGGGCAGCAACGTATTGAACCGAAAAATCGTTAGTAACAAAGGCATAAACCAGACAGCCGAATGCAATAGCGATGAAGGCTAGCTGCCCACGAGCTGCCGGGCGGGCGAGTGCCATCAGCCGTCGATTGCCGCGTATGCTACCCACTATAGGCAGTACGCCCAGTATTAAAGCCAGCACAAGCGCCAGCATTAGAGAGAAATTGCCGATCTCAGGTATCATTTACCTCTCCCTTGTCCGCTATAAACACAACCAACCGCGATCCATGTATTTGATTCAGCCCTGCCCAGTATGGGTAGCTTATTCATCAGCGTCACCTTTTCCAATTCCTTCAACTTGTTCTCCAATTCTTTCATCTTACCCATCTTGATCCGACAGGTCTCTTTAGTAGAGACCCAGCGGCCTGCCGGATTTAAAGGAAATCGGCTGCAAATTTAGCTGATCGGGGTATATCTCGACACATATTCGGGCAATAGCACAACTATTCATCCTGCAAAACCGTCAAAACTCACCTCGTTCGCTAAATTTCCGCTACGATTCTTTAAGTCCGACAGGCTGCTAGAAAATGCCTTTATCCTCGTGAAGGTGAGATGAAAATTCAGAATTTAATTTAGACGCGCCCTGAAAAACCAGCATCAAATGCCTCTCAATAACGTGACACAACTTTTAATTTTAACATGGACATTCTGGTTTTTTTAAAAACTTCAAGTTAGGCCACTGCTAGTGACAAAGACACAAGTGTCTCTTGCGCTATTGTCATTCTAAAATACTCGAAGAGACAGGTGCACCTTGAATATTTATATCATAATCCACCGTTAGCGGTGCATGGTCGCTAAAGCGCTGATCCATATAAATACTTGTCGCTCGAGCGGACTGTGCAACACTCGACGTGGCAATGTGGTAGTCAATACGCCAGCCCACGTTTTTTGCCCAAGCTTGACCGCGATTTGACCACCATGTGTAAGCTTCCAGTTCAGGATGTAGACGACGGAACACATCTACGAACCCAACTTCATTAAATAGTTCAGTAAGCCAAGCACGTTCTTCTGGCAGGCAACCGGAATTTTTGCGGTTGCCGCGCCAATTTTTCAAATCCTTTTCGGTGTGGGCTACATTCCAGTCGCCGCATATCAAAATTTCTCGTCCACTGGCGTGAAGTTCACGCAGATGCGGCATGAACGCAGCCATAAATTTGAATTTTACCTCCTGGCGCTCCTCACCGCTGGAACCAGAGGGAAGGTAAAGAGACACAACACTAAGATTACCGAACCGCGCTTCAATATAACGCCCTTCGCTATCGAATTCAGGTATGCCCAACCCTTCCATTACCGCATGCGGCTTTTGCCGGCAATAGATACCCACGCCGCTATATCCCTTTTTCACTGCATACTGGAAATAGCCGTGGTAACCGGATGGAGCTAGCATTTCCGAGGTCATGTCAGCAGCTTGCGCTTTGAGCTCTTGCACGCAGACAATGTCGGCATTTTGATGTGCTAGCCATGGCAGCAACCCCTTGCGCCAAGCAGAACGAATTCCGTTAAGGTTAACACTGATGACGCGCACTAAAATTCTCCATAAGCAAAGCTTGTAATTATAATGGCGGCACGTCTAAATTTTTGATCTATCTGCTATGTCTAATTTTCATCAAGATTTCATCCGTTTTGCCATCAAGCAAGAAGTACTGTGTTTCGGTGAATTCAAAACAAAGGCTGGCCGCTTATCGCCCTATTTCTTTAATGCAGGTCTGTTCAACGATGGTGGCTCGTTGAAACAACTTGCACAGTTTTACGCACAAGCAATCTTATTCTCTAAAATACCTTTCGACATGTTGTACGGCCCTGCTTATAAAGGAATTCCGCTCGCCGCAGGAACAGCCATTGCTCTAGCAGAAACAGGCCACAATGTGCCTTACTGCTTTAATCGCAAAGAAGCCAAAGACCATGGTGAAGGCGGTAGTACGGTAGGGGCACCACTACAGGGACGCGTGCTTATTATCGACGATGTTATTTCTGCTGGGACCTCGGCTCGGGAATCCATAGCCTTGATCCGTGCGGCGGGCGCGACACCCTGTGGGATGGTCATTGCATTGGATCGCATGGAATTGGGGCACCAAGCAAAGCGAGGTGAGGATGAACTTTCCGCTACTCAGGAAGTACAACACAACTATGGCATTCCGGTGGTGTCAATTGCCACATTAGACGATTTGCTCGGTTTTTTGCAGGAAAATCCCGCGATGACGCAGAATCTGCATGCAGTACAATCTTACCGTGATCGTTATGGGATAACTTAAAAAAATGAAAATTTTTAGAGCAAGTCTACTATTGATTGTCGTTGCATTCAGTACTACTGCCGAAGCAAGATTATACAAATGGGTGGACGACAAGGGTGTGACCCATTACGGCGAAGTCATGCCCCCAGAATATACCAACAGAAACAATATACTATTAGACGATCATGGACGCTTAATTAAACGAAACGAGAAAGTAAATAACACGGATCAACGCAACAATGACGAGGCTGAGGCTGAGGCTGAGGCCAAAAAACGTATTGATAATGAAGCCAAGCTCGAACGAAACCGCAAAGACAGAGCATTGCTGAATACTTTCAGTAACGAGAAGGAAATTGACTTGGCTCGCGATCGCAACTTAAATCATATAGAGTCACTTATCAGCAGCATTCAGTCATTGCAGAAAGTTGCACAAGAAAATTTGAAGAATTATCAGCAGGAAGCCGAAGAAAGAAAGCTCGCTGGCAGAGAGCTTTCTAGTTCATTGCAAGTCGACATCACTGAAAGCGAGGATAAATTAGCTAAATTGCAACTAAATTTGGTGAAGACTCAAGAAAAGGCGGCTGCAATTAAAGCGAGTTATGAAGCTGACAAGGTTCGCTTCCGTGAGCTAAAAGGAAGTGTAAAAAATAAGCAAGGGACACCTTAAAAATTCCTTATCCGCCGTCCCAATTTACTGATTATCTTAAATGCAGTATTGCTCAGAAGCGCGGTGACGTTACAAAATAAATTTGATTTGACGCACACACGGACAACTAGCATTTTGCCAGCTTATTGTTCGTCGATTTTTCCTGTCATTCCTGTCAATAGCCCCCCCATACTTGCCCAGTTTTGAGTCCTTTTGGCTCATCATCACATCTATTTAAGTGTCCCCTGCTATGATTTCGATCAGACACTCAGCTTACTTAACACAAATTCAGGGAGCATTTCCACTTTAGAGAATGGGAGCACTACTACTTTACACTTGCGCGTAGATAAAATAAGCTTGACATAAATCCTTATAAATAATGTAATAGCGGGTTATCAAGTGTTAACTATTAATTAGGGGCATCAACAATGAAACGTACATATCAACCATCCGTCACTAAAAGGAAGCGGACTCATGGATTTCTGGTTCGCATGAAAACTAAAGGTGGCAGAGCAGTAATAGCAGCTCGAAGAGCTAAGGGCCGTGCACGCCTTGCCGTTTGAGGCCAAACAAACTTTCCCTCCATGCCGCCGCATCAGGCAACCGACAGAGTTTAAGTTGGCGCTTCGCGCCAACTGTTTGACTAATAAATGGTTTGCAGTATATATCCGAAAAAATGAGAATGGCTATTCCCGACTTGGAGTAATAGTCAGCAAAAGAAGCATGCCAAAGGCAGTTTCCAGAAACTTTGCAAAGCGCGTGATTCGCAATGTATTTAGGATTAATTTCTCAATCACAAATTCGGTGGATGTAGTAGTGCGGGCCAAGCGGCAATTTAACTCTGAAACTGCGGCTGAAGGACGGATAGCCTTGTTACAATTATTTCAATCTGTCCCCAAGTAATGCGGCAGCTATTAATCAGGTTGATAAGTTTATATCAATATTTATTGAGTCCGCTGATGCCGCCATCCTGTCGATTTACTCCAAGTTGCTCTCAATATGCTCGCGAGGTTATCACGAAACATGGTGCTTGGCGTGGTACTTGGTTGAGCATAAAGCGGGTGATTCGTTGCAACCCCTGGAATCCAGGTGGTTATGATCCCGCCCCATAGATTTACATAGGCGAAACCATATGGATTTTCACAAGCTGTTCAGGCTATTCTTTTTTTTAGCGTTCTCAATATCGATCATGTTGCTCTGGGACAGCTGGCAACGTACTCAGCAACCTATAGCGCGAATAGCGCCTGCTGCCGTTCCGCAAACTGTTGTGCCGACAGGTACTGCGCCCAGTGTCGCGACTACGGTCAGTCCTGAGGCAATTACAGCTGCTACCCAACAAAAGATTGAATCTGGGCAAAAAATTACTGTAAAAACAGATTATCTGACCGCAGAAATTAATACGATAGGCGGGGATTTGCGTCGCTTGGAGTTTTTGCATCAGCGAGATAGTAAAGACAAAAACAAGCCGTTCGTATTACTCCAAAAACGAGGAGAGCACACATATATCGCCCAAACAGGTTTGCTAGGCACGGGATTACCAACGCACAATACGACATTCACGGCCGAAGCTAACGAATATATATTAACCGAGGGTAAAGACACAATCGAAGTGCGCTTACATGCAAAAAATGTTGTTGGTGCAAATGTAACAAAGATCTATGTGTTTCATAGAGATGGCTATTTGGTAGATATAGGCTACGAAATCGAAAATACTGGAACCAGTACGATCACCCCTTCGGCTTATTTTCAGTTGGTGCGAGACAGCTCTTCGCCTGAAGGTACGTCAATGTTCTTGCCCACATACACTGGCACTGCGATTTATACAGAGAAGGATAAATTTCAAAAAGTGGGCTTTCCAGATATTGAGAGTGGCAGTGCCGATCACTCTCAAATCGCTGACAATGGCTGGGCTGGTATGCTGCAGCATTATTTTGTAGCGGCATGGTTACCTAAAGATAAGGTACAGCGTGAGTTTTACACCAAACCGCTGGAAAACGATCTGTATTCAGTAGGCGTCATTTTTCCAGTAGCGGCTATTTCACCAGGTCAAAGTACGAAAGTGAGTATGCCACTATATGCGGGACCGGCACAAACCTCGCTGGATAAAATTGCACCAGGATTGGGATTAACAGTAGATTATGGGTGGTTGACAATCATTTCCAACCCATTGTTCTGGTTACTTGCTTACCTACATGGCTGGGTATATAACTGGGGTGTGGCCATTATTTTATTGACTGTGTTGATTAAACTACTTTTTTTCCCATTATCTGCAGCCAGTTATCGCTCCATGGGAAAAATGCGCGTAGTGGCTCCAAAGCTGGAGAAAATCAAGCAGCAATGTGGAAATGACCGTGAGCGACTGCATAAAGCGATGATGGAATTATACAAGACGGAAAAAATAAATCCGCTTGGCGGTTGTTTGCCAATGATTGTTCAGATTCCAGTATTTATTGCTCTATACTGGGCTATTCTTGCAAGTGTCGAATTACGCTATGCGCCGTTCTTCGGCTGGATTACGGATTTGTCAGTCCCTGATCCGTATTATGTTTTACCATTAATCATGGGAGCCACCATGATAATTCAAAGTAAGTTAAATCCTGTCCCACCTGATCCATTACAGGCCAAACTTATGAAGTTATTGCCTATAGTATTTAGTGTAGTATTTTTCTTTTTTCCAGCTGGGCTCGTACTGTATTCTATTGTAAACAATATACTTTCCATCATTCAACAGTGGTATATTACGCGAGGACTGGAGGCTAATGTCAAAGGCGCTGCTAAAGCCTGATGTTATTGCCGCAATCGCTACCCCCCATGGACAAGGTGGTATTGGCGTGGTCAGGCTCTCTGGACCTGACCTTTCCTTATTAGCACAAACTCTGATAGGAAAAGTACCTGTGCCGCGGCACGCGACTTATGCTTCATTCCTGGATGAGCATGGGCAGGTTATGGATCAGGGTATAGCTCTGTTTTTCCCTGCTCCACACTCCTACACTGGCGAAGACACATTAGAACTGCAGGGACACGGCGGTACGGCCATACTGCAATTGGTTCTACATCGGTGTCTTGAAATCGGAGCTCGCTTCGCCCAACCGGGCGAATTTACACAGCGTGCATTCCTTAATGAAAAACTTGATTTAGCACAAGCAGAGAGCGTAGCCGACCTGATAGCTGCGACTACCAGTCAGGCTGCTCGCAGTGCTATGCGTTCACTCCAAGGCGAATTTTCTCAGGCTATCCATCATTTAGTAAGTGGGTTAGTTTCGCTACGTATGTTGGTCGAGGCCATGTTGGATTTTCCGGAAGAAGAAATTGATACTCCAGATGTAGCACAACGTGATGCACGTCTAGACGCATTACGTAAAGAATTAGAAAATATTTTGAGTTTGGCTCAGCAAGGGAGCTTGTTGCGAGAAGGCGCGCATATTGTACTAGTCGGGCAGCCTAATGTCGGAAAGTCAAGTCTACTCAACAAATTAAGTGGGGAAGATGTCGCGCTAGTGAGTGAATTTCCTGGCACAACTCGTGATCTCATTCGTCAATCAATTCAAATCAATGGAGTGCCGTTGCATATTATTGATACGGCTGGATTACATGAGGCAGAAGATGCAGTAGAACAAATGGGGATAGCGCGTACATATGGAGCGTTAAATAAAGCAGATGCCATTCTGGTTCTGTTAGATGCCATCCACGGCATGACAAAGAATGACCAGAAAATTTTAGACGAGTTACCACTTGAAATTCCTCGATTACATGTCTTTAACAAGGTTGACTTACTTAACCACCAACATGCATATATAAGTGAGGATAATGGCGAATGCCACATATATTTATCTGCCAAAACAGGCGAAGGGCTTGAGTTACTGCGTAACAAGTTGCTGTCAATGCTTGGCTGGCATCAAGAAGCAGGCATATTTATGGCGCGAGAACGCCACATTCATGCGTTATTGGATGCACGCAATCATTTGCAAAAAGCAGAAGGTGAAATAAAACGCCCAGAGCTTTGTGCTGAAGAGCTGCGACTTGCTCAAGAAGGACTAAATTCTATTACGGGGAAATTTAGTGCAGATGATCTGCTCGGAGAAATTTTCAGTCGGTTTTGCATCGGAAAATAATTATTCATTATCAAAATTGTACGTATGACGGAACACACTAGGTCACATTGCTTTTCTTCCTTGGCCTCTGCCAGCCCGGCAGAGTAATTTGTTTAGCTCGTGACAGCGTTAATTCACCCTCAGGCGCATCACTTGTAATAGTGGAACCAGCCCCTATGGTGGCACCACGCCCGATTATCAATGGCGCTACAAGTTGCGTATTTGAACCAATAAAAACATCATCCTCTATAATAGTGCGATGTTTGTTTGCGCCATCATAATTGCAGGTAATAGTGCCTGCACCTATGTTAACACGGCTACCGATTCTGCTATCGCCTATATAACTCAGGTGGTTAGCCTTGCTACGGGTGGCAATTTCACTGTTTTTAATCTCAACGAAATTTCCAATATGTACTTCATTATTTAATATGCTGCCGGGTCGTAGGCGAGCATAAGGGCCAATACTGCAGCTGTCGCCAATGCTCACTTGATCAATATGGCTATAAGGCTCGAGGTAAGTATTGGCGCCAATCTGAGTGTTTTTTATAATGCAGTAAGCGCCTACGTGCACACCATCTCCTAAAGAAACATCGCCTTCGAAGATGCAACCAACATCAATTTCAACATCGCGGCCGCATACCAGTTTACCGCGGACATCGAGACGCGCAGGGTCAGCCAACGTAACACCCTTCACCAATAGCAGTTGTGCCTGTTCGTGTTGCCAGATACGTTCCAATTCGGCCAATTGTGATTTGTTGTTGACACCTGCAACTTCCCACCCATTAGCAGGTTGTACAGTATGTACAGTAAAACCCTCCGTAACGGCCATGCCGACTATGTCAGTTAAGTAATACTCCCCTTGTGCATTTTCATTGTGTAGTTTAGACAACCAGTGACCAAGTAGATGAGTGGGAACAGCAAGGATACCAGTGTTCACTTCACAGATGGCGCGCTGCTCTGCGGAGGCATCTTTATCTTCAACTATACAGCTGACATTGCCGGCGCTATCACGCACGATACGTCCGTAACCAGCAGGATTGTCAAGATGAATAGTAAGCAAAGTAAGTGCTTGATGCTCTAGCAGCATTTTTTCTAAAGTGTCTCTTTGAATAAGCGGTACGTCACCATAAAGCACCAACGTAAAAGAGTCATCATCTAAGTGCAGAAGCGCTCGCTGTACCGCATGACCGGTGCCGAGCTGGGGCTCCTGTAATACAAAATCAGCCTCATACTTCGCCATCGCCTTCGGTACTGCTTCGCCTCCATGGCCATAAACAACACAGGTTACCCCGGTAGTTAATTGGACAGCGGTATCGAGTACATGCTGTAACAGTGGACGACCAGCCAAAGAATGCAGCACCTTTGGCTTATCCGAGTTCATGCGCTGCCCCCTGCCAGCTGCAAGAATAACGATGTTGAGCTTTGTCATAATATATACGATATAAAATACGATTTATGAAGTATAAACAAAAAAAACGGCCTAAGCCGCTTTCATTGTAAATTACATTAGCCTAGTAGGCTTAATGCGATTTATTGTTTCGCATTTTCTTAATTGCTTGCAACTGAGCAAGCGCTTCGAATAGCTCAGCTTGGGCTGCAGCGTAGTCAACATCAGAAGTACGGTTCTTCATGGCCTCTTCGGCGGCACGCTTAGCTTCAAGCGAGCGCGCTTCATCCAAGTCTGCACCACGGATAGCCGTATCAGCTAAAATTGTAATCACGCTGGGCTGTACTTCCAGCATTCCGCCAGAAACGTAAATCAGCACAGATTCGCTTTGATCCGGAAGTTTAAGTCGTACCGAACCTGGTTTAATACGTGTTAGTAGTGGTGCATGGCGTGGATAAATCCCTAGTTCACCCATTTCACCCGGAACGACAACCATTTCTACAAGGCCAGAGAAAATGGACTCTTCCGCGCTCACCACATCAACATGAACAGTCATTGCCATAATTTTCCTTATTACTGAGTTTCTTGGCCAAATTACAGCGATAAATCTTACTGAAGAGTCTTGGCTTTTTCAACCGCCTCATCAATAGTACCGACCATATAGAATGCCT
This sequence comes from Candidatus Nitrotoga sp. M5, assembly GCF_927904885.1. Lineage (GTDB taxonomy): Bacteria > Pseudomonadota > Gammaproteobacteria > Burkholderiales > Gallionellaceae > Nitrotoga. The sequence goes on along the minus strand of NZ_CAKMNW010000006.1, from coordinate 58,124 downwards.
GCTCAGGCAAATGGTCGTAATCGCCATTGACAATACCCTTAAACCCTTTAATGGTCTCTTTTAGAGTCACATATTTTCCAGGACTACCAGTAAACACTTCGGCCACATGGAATGGCTGCGATAAGAAACGTTGAATCTTACGTGCACGGGCCACTGCCAACTTGTCTTCTGGAGCCAGCTCGTCCATACCCAAAATCGCAATAATGTCACGTAATTCCTTATAGCGTTGTAACGTCTGTTGTACACTTCGAGCAACGTTGTAATGTTCTTCACCCACCACCAAGGGATCAAGTTGGCGCGAAGTCGAATCCAACGGATCTACCGCTGGATAAATACCCAATGAAGCGATATCTCGTGACAGAACCACAGTGGAATCCAAGTGAAGGAAGGTAGTAGCAGGGGACGGGTCGGTCAAGTCATCTGCCGGGACATACACAGCTTGAATCGACGTAATTGATCCAGTTTTAGTTGAAGTAATACGCTCTTGCAAACGCCCCATTTCTTCTGCCAGGGTTGGTTGGTAGCCTACCGCTGATGGCATACGACCAAGTAAAGCGGACACTTCGGTACCAGCTAACGTGAAGCGGTAAATATTATCTACGAAAAAAAGAACATCACGCCCTTCATCGCGGAAATGTTCTGCCATGGTCAGACCAGACAAAGCCACGCGTAGACGATTGCCTGGGGGTTCGTTCATCTGACCGAACACCATTGCAACTTTGGACTCAGGCAGGTTATCCAGCTGGATTACACCTGCTTCCGACATCTCATGATAAAAATCATTTCCTTCACGAGTACGTTCGCCCACACCGGCGAACACTGACAAACCAGAATGCTGTTTGGCTATATTATTAATCAGCTCTAGCATATTAACGGTCTTGCCAACACCCGCACCACCGAATAAACCAACCTTGCCGCCTTTAGCAAAGGGGCACACCAAATCAATCACCTTAATCCCAGTTTCCAACAAGTCGACTGACGGGGACAATTCATCAAATTTTGGTGCTTTCTGGTGAATAGAACGACGCTCTGTAAACTCAATATCACCCACTTCATCAATAGGGCGTCCAAGCACATCCATAATCCGACCCAAAGTACCATGACCAACTGGTACGGTAATCTGATTGCCAGTATTGACCACGCCCATTCCGCGTCGTAATCCGTCGGAGGAACCCATCGATATGGTACGCACAACGCCGTCGCCAATCTGTTGCTGCACCTCCAAGGTCAGCCCTTTTTCTGCAACAGAGCTTCCATCGTCCTGTACTACCAGCGCATCGTAAACTTTAGGAATATGATCACGCGGAAACTCAACGTCCACCACCGCACCAATACACTGAACAATTTTTCCTTGACTCATCTTGAGGTTCCCCACTTTATATTGATTCTGCACTCATTGTTGCAATCAGCTGAGTACATCTCTAATTCAAATTCCATCGTGATATGGCTATATTCAACAACATTTACATTTATTGATCAGCATCTACACGGATATGTTCATGCAATTTTTTTGCGAACAGCGTTAACTTACAGCTGCTGCTCCACCAACAATTTCAGATATTTCCTTAGTAATCGCTGCTTGACGCGCTTTATTGTAAATCAGCTTAAGCTCGCCTATCACTTCCTTCGCATTATCAGAAGCAGCCTTCATGGCTACCATGCGCGCACTCTGTTCGGACGCCTGATTTTCGGTCACTCCGTTATAAACTAATGATTCAATGTAACGAACTAGCAATTCATCCACTACGACTTTAGCATCAGGCTCATAAATATAATCCCATGTATTGCCATCATGCACTGGCTCCAGATTTTCGCTCGAGAGTGGCAGTAATTGCTCCATTCTGGGCTCTTGTTTCATAGTATTAACAAAACCGTTATAACTAATGTAAATTGCATCAATTTCGCCGGCATTGTATGCATCCAGCATCACCTTGACCGCGCCTATCAGTTTCTCGATCTGAGGAATATCCCCAAGTCCGATCATATGTGACTTAACCTTTGCACCGATACGGGACATAAAGGTAAAGCCTTTATTACCGATAGCACATACGCTTACATTTTTGTTTTCGCCCTCCCATTCCTTCATCCGCGACACTACCAGACGCAGGATGTTCGTATTGAGACCCCCACACAAACCTTTGTCAGAGGTGATAATTATCACAGCAATATTCTTGACGACATCTCGATTAATCAGAAATGGATGCTTATATTCCGGGTTAGCACGTGACAAATGCGCTGCAACCTGACGTATTTTTTCCGCATAAGGACGAGCAGCGCGCATACGATCCTGTGCCTTACGCATCTTGGAAGCTGCCACCATTTCCATAGCACGAGTAATCTTGCGTGTATTTTCAACGCTTTTTATTTTAGTTCGTATTTCTTTACTGCCAGCCATTATCTTGCCCTCAGCTTAGTAAACTGCAGTGGACTTGAATTTATCAATTGCAGCAATCAAGATTTTTTCATTATCGGCAGACAACTCCTTACTGGATTCGATAGCCTCTTCTAAAGTCTTGTATTGAGATTTTATAAATGTGTGCAGCCCAATTTCGAATGCCAGAACTTTGTCCATCGGCACTTCATCGAAGGATCCTTTGTTGATCGCGAACAGAGTTATTGCCATTTCTGCTACTGACAAAGGTGCATATTGTGGCTGCTTCATCAATTCCATTACTAAACGGCCACGTTCCAGTTGTTTGCGAGTTGTTTCGTCCAAATCAGAAGCAAATTGCGCGAAGGCAGCCAATTCACGGTACTGTGCCAAGGCTAAACGTACGCCACCACCTAACTTCTTAATAACTTTGGTCTGCGCAGCGCCACCCACACGAGACACTGAAATACCGGCATTGATCGCCGGACGGATACCAGCATTGAATAAATCAGTCTCCAAGAAAATCTGGCCGTCGGTAATGGAAATAACGTTGGTAGGCACAAAAGCGGACACGTCTCCTGCGGCAGTTTCAATCACTGGCAATGCAGTCAAAGAACCTGTTTTCCCTTTGACTTCGCCATTGGTAAACTTTTCGACATACTCCTCATTCACTCGTGCGCCACGCTCTAACAAGCGTGAGTGCAAGTAAAACACATCCCCTGGATAGGCTTCACGACCTGGAGGTCTGCGTAACAGCAATGATATCTGGCGATAAGCCCAAGCTTGTTTAGTTAAATCGTCATAAACAATTAGTGCATCTTGGCCTCGATCGCGATAATACTCGCCCATAGTGCATCCTGCATATGGTGCCAGAAACTGCATCGCCGCAGAATCAGAAGCAGTTGCCACAACAACAATGGTGTATTCCATCGCGCCGTGCTCTTCAAGTTTGCGCACTACGTTGGCAACAGTTGATGCCTTTTGACCGATCGCAACGTAAATACAGGTCATGTTCTGACCTTTTTGGTTGATGATGGCATCTACCGCCACGGCGGTCTTTCCTGTTTGGCGATCACCAATGATCAGTTCGCGTTGGCCGCGACCAACAGGAACCATTGAATCAATAGCTTTGAGGCCAGTCTGAACCGGTTGAGATACTGACTTGCGGTCAATTACTCCGGGCGCGACTTTTTCTATTTTATCGGTAATTTTGGCGTTGATTGGACCTTTGCCGTCAATAGATTGGCCTAGGGCATTCACTACCCGGCCGATTAGCTCAGGCCCGACTGGCACTTCCAGAATGCGGCCAGTGCACTTGACAGTGTCACCTTCAGTAATGTGCTCATAGTCTCCCAGCACCACCGAACCAACGGAGTCACGCTCAAGATTAAGCGCCAGCCCAAATGTATTTCCTGGAAACTCGAGCATTTCACCCTGCATTACATCCGACAGGCCGTGAATACGTACAATACCATCGGACACACTGACCACCGTGCCTTCCGTGCGCGATTGAGATAGCGCTTCGAAATTTTCGATGCGACTACGAATCAAATTACTAATTTCAGAAGGGTTGAGCTTCATCTACATTTCCTTAATTTCAATATATCTGTCATCAAGCCAAGGCGTTGGCTAACTCGGAAAGGTGGGTGCGCGCAGATCCATCTATCACCTTGTCACCGGCACGGATAACTACTCCGCCTATTAATTTGCGGTCAGTTTCACAGCGAAGTTTAATCTCTCGACCCATGCGCTTTTGTAGCGCTTCAGTAATTTTTTGCATTTGTGCTTCACTTAAATCAAAGGCGGAAGTCACCACAACATCCACACTTTTTTCTTCTTCAGCTCGCATTGCCTCGAACAGCATTACGATTTCTGGCAACAGTTCAAGGCGCTGGCCCTCTATCAGTAACTTGACAAAGCTTTCCTGAATTTCACTTACCTTATCGCCGGAAAGAGCCAGCATCAAATCTACCAGCTGGCTTTTGATAATGCGCGGACTAGTAATAACTGTACGAACTTCCGGAGAAATCACTACTTGAGCTAGTGATTTTAGTATTTCCGACCAACTTTTTAGTTCGCCACGCTCTCGCGCTTCATCGAATGCAGCTTGAGCATAGGGGCGTGCAACAGTAATAGCTTCAGCCATAATATTTAAATTTCCGCGACTAGCTTATCAAGCAAGTCGTTGTGTGCCTTGGCGTCTATTTCTCGGTCCAGAATTTTGGCTGCGCCAGCCATTGCAACAGCTGTTACCTGAGTACGTAAATGCTCTTTGGCGCGGAATACCTCCTGCTCAACCTCAGCCTTAGCTGCCGTAACAATGCGCTCACTTTCTATCCTGGCTTGCACTTTGGCTTCTTCGACTATTTCACTTGCACGCTTATCACCTTGCGCAATAACCTCAGATACTTTTTCCTTTGCTTCGCGGAGAAGCTCAGTGGAATGTTTGGCAGCTAGCGCCAGTTCGTTCTTGCCTCGTTCTGCCGCAGCCAAACCATCTGCAATCCGCTTATTACGAGCATCCAGCGCTGCCATGATGGGTGGCCACACAAATTTCATGCAAAACCATACGAACAATGCAAACATGATCGTCTGGCCGATAAGGGTCGCATTAATATTCATGCAAAAAACCTTCCTTGATTAAACGCACGCAGGGCTACTGACCTGCTACAGCGAACAAAACATACATAGCAATACCGACCGCAATCATCGGAACAGCATCAACCAAACCCATGACCACGAAGAACTGTGTACGTAGCATCGGAATCAACTCAGGTTGACGAGCAGCACCCTCTAGGAAGCGGCCACCCAAAATACCAATACCTACCGCCGCTCCCAAAGCGCCGAGCCCCATCATAATCGCGCCGGCGATATAAAGCATTGCTTGTGCCGTATCCATTTGTTTTTTCTCCTGTCAGTAAAAGTTAAATGTTTAAGATAAAAAAGCTATCATTATTCTAATGATGCTCTTGATGTGCCATGTCCAAATACACAATGGTCAACGTCATGAAAATAAAGGCTTGCAGCGTGACAATCAGTATATGAAAAATTGCCCATCCTAAAGAAAGAATAATCTGCGAACCGAACAACATCGTGCTAGAAAAAGTAAAGCCTACCCAAGATGCACCCATAAGCGCGATCAGGATGAATATCATTTCGCCTGCATACATATTCCCGAACAACCGCAATGCCAATGAAACTGGCTTAGCGATTAGATTGACACCTTCTAGAAACAGATTGACTGGCAAACCAAATTTACCAAACGGTTGTAGCGTCAATTCACCTACAAAGCCACCCAGACCTTTAACCTTAATACTGTAAAAGAGCACCAGCAGAAATACGCCAATGGCCATGCCGATCGTTGCATTCGGATCCGTGGTCGGAACCAGTTTAAAATGACCTATGCCCATCGGCTGCGTAATCATCGCAATATAGTCGATAGGCACCAGATCCATAAGGTTCATAAGGAAAATCCAGGCAAAAATAGTTAACGCCAATGGAGCCACCAAGGCACTGCGCCCGGTAAATGAACCGCGCACACTATTGTCAATAAATTCGACTATCCATTCCACGAAGTTCTGCATACCAGTTGGCGCGCCGGCACTTATGCTTTTAGCGACCCTGCTAAAAATATATAAGAACACCACTCCCAGCACCAACGACACTAATAGGGTATCTATGTTGACCGCCCAAAAACCCATTGCCTTTGCTTCTTCTGGTGTATGCGCACAATGGAATTGACCATCCTGTATGGAACAGGTCAGATTTTGAAGATGGTGCTTAATGTAAGCGGATGTCGTCAGGCCTTCAGTGCTCATAATATTTTACACAAAAATTAGTGCTACCCAGTAAACCATCAAAGTTGCAACGTATGCCATAAACAGTGGCAGCACTTGCACTTCCTTAAATTGCGTGAAGACCAAAGAGAACAATAGGATGGTGAACACCAGTTTGTAAGCCTCAGCGCGGTAATGCGCTGTCATTATTTTTTCTGGTTCGCTGCCCAGTGGCGCGAACATTTTTTTAGCGTAGACCAAGCTGGTTAGAAAACCTACCGCTCCTCCAGCAAAAGCAGAGGCTGCTGCAATTGCGTTGAGGCACACCAGCATCATTAATGCTATTGCCACGGTTACAGCTAGCTGAATCAAAATAATCCGGCGAACCGCACTACCCACAACCGCCCCCAATCCTTCGAAGCCCGGCATTCTACTCAATCTAGCTTGCTCGCGTCAATGATTTATTTTGAGATGTTTATTTCCAACGTGCGATTAGCTCCGCCAAGTGATCATTACTGGTGTAATTAATAATTATCTTGCCCGCGCCTTTTTTGCCTACCTTGATTTGTACGTTGGTACCGAGGCTCTGGGCAATATCTTCCTGCAATTGCTGCGTATCGCGACTAAGCTTGACCTTTTTGTGTTGCGGCCTAGGATTCAACAAATCCTGCACAAGCTTTTCTGTCTCACGTACCGAAAGTCCGTCCGCTGCAATTTTATTGGAGGCGGTGATTTGCTGCGCGCCATCCAGTGCCAGCAGCGCTCGGGCATGCCCCATATCGAGGCCGCCTCCCATCAGCATTTCCTGCACCACCTGAGGCAGCTTGAGAAGGCGCAGCAGATTACTGGTTGCACTGCGCGAACGCCCTACAGCATCGGCGGCCTCCATGTGTGTCATATGGAACTCATCAATCAGACGCTGAATACCGACTGCCTCTTCTAATGGATTGAGGTCTTCACGTTGAATGTTTTCGATTAATGCCATAGCCAGTGCAGCATTGTCAGCCACCTTGCGCACCAATACCGGCACCTGGGTCAGACCTGCAAGCTGAGCGGCACGCCAGCGTCGCTCTCCAGCAATAATTTCGTGGCTACCATTGGGTAGCAAACGCGCTAAAATCGGCTGCATAACGCCCTGCACTTTGACCGATGCAGCTAGCTCATTGAGAGAGGCTTCATCCATGCGGCTGCGTGGCTGATACTTGCCCGGCTTGAGTTCATCAATCTTCATTTCACTCAGCACATCGCCTTGCTCTTTGCCGTTGCTGGACAACAACACATCCAAGCCGCGCCCCAATCCTTTGTTAGGTTTTGCCAAGTCGCTTCCTTCTAATGTTATGTTAGTGCCGACTGTTCCGTTTTATTTATCAATTCCCTTGCCAGAGCCAGGTAGGCCTGAGCTCCTTTTGAAGTTTTGTCATGGTGAAGTACCGGTACTCCGTAGCTTGGTGCTTCCGCCAATCTCACATTGCGTGGGATGATAGTACGGTAAACTTTTTCGCCAAAGTGTTGTTGCAATTGTTCTGAAACCTGTAATGCTAATGTATTCCGTGGGTCAAACATGGTGCGCAGCAAACCTTCGATTTCAAGATCTGGATTAAGATGTGCTCGCACCTTGCGGATGGTATTGACCAAATCGCTAAGCCCTTCCAGGGCATAATATTCGCATTGCACTGGAATCATGACTGACTTTGCTGCACACAATCCGTTGAGGGTAAGCAAATTTAATGCGGGAGGACAATCGATCAATACATAATCATATTCAACCGTAACGGCTTGAAGAATTTTTTTTAGCCGGGTTTCGCGCTGCGGCAAATCAACAAGTTCGATTTCGGCACCAGCCAGATCACGGTTTGTCGGCAGCACATCATATTTTCCAACCTCTGAATGTACACAAACTTCATCCATGGTTTTGCTTCCTAGCAACACGTGGTAAATGGTTGCCGTCAACTCACGCTTATTAATGCCGCTACCCATAGTGGCATTACCTTGTGGATCGAGATCAATCAGCAATACACGCTGTTTCATCTCTGCCAGACTGGCCGCCAGGTTAATTGATGTGGTCGTTTTGCCCACCCCCCCTTTTTGATTGGTAATCGCTAGTATCTTGGCCATATTCAAGTGAATTTCAACATCATCAGACAGCGTTCCGCGTCTAGTCCTGGCACCTGCAACGGAACAACTTGTTCCACGCTGACATCATTCGGCAACTTTGTCAGCTCCAGCTGCGAAGCACCCTTCATGGCGACCCAGCGCCCTTCTTGAGCTAGCAAATGACGTGTTAGCGCAACAAATTTTGTTGTTTCTGCGAATGCTCTGGAAATGATGCCATCAAATTTTTCTTCTGAATGCCAGGCCTCCACACGTTCGCAATAAATGCTTACGTTGTGCAATTCCAGTTCGATTTTCACTTGCTGCACAAAGCTAGTTTTCTTGCTGTTACTATCCAGAAGGACAAATGTCCATTCTGGTCGCATTAGCGCCAGCATCAAGCCGGGCAGGCCCGCACCGCAGCCCACGTCCAACCAACGGCCAGGCCTTAAATGTGGTAACACGGCAAGACTGTCGAGCAAATGACTGCTTACCATCTGTGCCGGCTGACGTATTGCTGTCAGGTTATAAACTCGATTCCATTTTTGCAACAACTCAAGATAACTTAACAACTTGTACTGTACTTCTGGCGTAACATCCAGCCTCAATTCCGCGATACCAAGCGCCAGCTCTGTAGCCTGATTCACGCGCCGTTCTGCACTTTCTCGTCTGCAGGTGATTCTGTAACATCTGGAGTCATAACAACACTCCGAAAACCACGTTTCAGGTGCACCAATAACAAGGAGACTGCGGCCGGTGTGATTCCAGAAAGGCGTGCTGCCTCTCCAACTGTCTCTGGCATGTGTTGATTAAGTTTTTGCTGCGCCTCAATTGACAGACCAAGAACTGTACGATAATCCATAATTTCAGGTAACCGCATGTTTTCATTATATTCATTGCGCGCTATCTCATCGCGTTGTCTCTCAATGTAGCCGTGATATTTGGCTTGAATTTCCACCTGCTCTGCCACTTTTTCATCGATCACTGACTCACCCGCCCCTGGCAATGTCATCAGACTGGTATAACTCACATCGGGACGTCGCAAAAGCTCATACAGTGCATATTCGCGCTCTATTTCTTTGCCCAACACTCGTTCCGCATCTTCCTGTGGTAACAACTTTGGGTTGACCCAAGTGGATTTCAACCGCTCTTGTTCGCGTAAAATTGCAGCACGCTTCAACTCAAACGACTGCCAATGAGCATCCGCTACCACACCCAGATGGCGCCCGATTTCTGTTAAACGCAGATCTGCGTTATCTTCACGCAGTTGCAGGCGATACTCGGCACGACTAGTAAACATACGATATGGTTCAGACACTCCGCGCGTAATCAAGTCATCCACCAATACGCCCAGATAGGCCTCGTCGCGACGCGGACACCAACTATCTTTGCCCAGCACACGCAATGCGGCATTAATGCCTGCCAGTAAACCTTGAGCGGCCGCTTCCTCATATCCTGTGGTTCCATTAATTTGTCCAGCAAAGAACAGATCACTTATCGCTTTAGTTTCCAATGAATGCTTCAATCCGCGCGGATCGAAATAGTCATATTCGATCGCATAGCCAGGGCGCGTGATATGCGCATTCTCAAGACCCTTTATGGAACGTACTAATGCCAGCTGCACATCAAAAGGCAAGCTGGTGGAAATTCCGTTTGGATAGATTTCGTGCGTAGTCAACCCTTCCGGTTCCAGAAAAATCTGGTGCGACTCTTTGTCGGCAAAGCGCGTGATCTTGTCCTCGATAGAAGGGCAATAGCGTGGCCCTACACCTTCGATATTTCCAGTGAACATTGGTGAACGATCTAACCCACCGCGGATAATATCGTGCGTACGTTGATTAGTATGGGTAATCCAACAAGATAATTGTTGCGGATGCTGTTGCGCTTGCCCCATAAATGAGAATACCGGCACGGGTAGATCGCCAGGTTGCTCGGTCATCACGGAATAATCAATGCTTCGCCCATCAATGCGTGGTGGCGTACCGGTCTTCAGTCGGCCCATCGGCAATTTAAGTTCGCGCAAACATTGCGCTAAACTGAAAGATGGCGGGTCACCCGCCCGCCCTGCTTGATAAGAGGTCTGTCCAATATGAATCAGGCCAGAAAGAAATGTACCAGTTGTCAATACAATGGTTTTTGCAGCAAAACGCAAGCCCAGCTGAGTAGAAACCCCACATACCCTATTGTTCTCCACCAGCAAATCATCCACCGCCTGCTGAAACAACCAAAGGTTAGGGGTGTTTTCTAATCGATTACGAATGGCCTGCTTGTATAGTGCCCGATCCGCCTGAGCGCGCGTAGCGCGTACTGCTGGACCTTTAGAGGCGTTAAGGGTGCGAAATTGGATGCCTGATTCATCAGCCGCCGCCGCCATGACGCCGCCCAACGCATCTATTTCTTTGACTAAATGTCCCTTACCTATGCCGCCAATAGATGGGTTGCATGACATTATCCCGAGCGTTTCAATGTTATGAGTGAGTAACAAAGTGGTGCAACCCATGCGTGCACTTGCAAGTGCAGCCTCTGTTCCTGCGTGACCACCACCCACAACAATTACATCGAATTTTTTTGGAAAATCCATCTTTATACTTTTTAAAATGACTATTACAGAAATGGTAGCTTACTTGATGAAGCGAAGGCTCGAATCATACATCAAAATGATACCAAGGCAGAAAACCCTCTCAATAGTTGTTTCACGTGAAACCAATTATTATTTAACTTTTAAATGGTTACGCAATATGTTTCCGAAGGCCACTGGGTTGCAGGGCATGGAAGTATTGAACGTCACGGCACATAATTCACTAAGCACCATGACCGAAGGAGCAAGCGATGCTTGCTAATTTTTTAAAACTGATTCCGACACAAATTTCCACGGCCTGGCTGGCTCCGATATTTGCAATTGTCTTGGCGCTCTGGAAATTCATTCGGGAACAATAGCGGTTAGAAGAGACTGTCGCAATCGAAAAAACAAAGGTGATCCAGCTGGAGGTGGCGCTGGAACAGCAGAAACGCTCTAACAAATTACTGCATCAAGGTTTGCAGGAAATGCAGCAACACAAGGAACAGCTCGACACATTGATGGCTTATGCACGCAGCCAGATTCGCGCAGTAGCCGACTCTATTATTTCGTAACCCTTATTCTGATTAAGCCTTGGTGTTCCTGATTGCGCATGGCCCAGCTGCTCGAAAGCGTAGTCAAAATGTAAATTGATTTGCATGGTAGTCAGCTGGAGAAGTGTACTTGTCGCACATGACTTCAACTTACACACCTTCGATGGTGAATAAGTCACATGGAAAGCGGCTGGATAGCAAATCCGGTTTTTAATCGAATAATATTTTTACCAAGCCTTTATTATAATTTGGCAGCGAGCCGGTTGGCGTGGTGCAGTTTCTCAATGAAAATCGCAATACGCCATTTACGGTAGCGGATGAGAACAAAATCGAACCGACCTGCGTCAAATTAGCGTTCGCGATTTCAAACATCATTGCTGATCCGACCAACTTGGTGCATTTGGATGTTGCGCTAGATCCGTACATCTACCAAGCCACAATTCTTTTTACCGATATCGCCAATTCCGATGTGCTGTTTAACAACTGGCAGTGGAGGATGCGACCGCTTTAGTAGATGAATATCTGGAGCGTTTGGGTGCACATTTGTGTGATCAGGCGCGTGCTGCAAGTGAGCGCATTCTGACTGCAAGTGAGCGCATTCTGATCAGCGAAGATACCGAACAAAAATTACGTCACACCATGCTATCCGGCTGGTACTTGGAACGCTTTGCGTTACCGCGCTATGCGGTGTATTAAGTTCGTAACAACACGGCCAGGCAAATGGCCAACAATTATACCACCCTGAACTCTACTTTCGCATGCCTTAAGCTAGCATTCTTAAAGATACATAAACCCGATCCTTGCATGTGGTATCCGGATGCAACCGGCTGGAACGAGCGTCATCAAATTTTATGAGATTTCGAATGCTAGTCAACCTTGCCTGGAACTTTCGGTGTGGTGCATATCACGTCTGCATTCTGAGCTCGGTGGCGCAGCGCATGGTCGATCAGCACCAAAGCCAGCATAGCCTCGGCGATAGGTGTAGCTCGAATACCTACGCATGGGTCGTGGCGACCATGGGTTTCCACTAGCGTTGGCTCACCCGCTTTATTGATGGAGCGGCGCGGAAGGCGAATGCTGGAAGTGGGTTTTATGGCGATATGCGCCACAATATCTTGTCCAGTGGAAATACCTCCCAATATGCCGCCAGCGTGGTTGGATAAAAAACCTTGCGGAGTGATTTCGTCACCATGCTCACTGCCTTTCTGTGTAACTGAAGCGAAGCCGGCACCAATCTCTACTCCTTTTACAGCATTAATGCTCATCATGGCATAGCCAATGTCGGCATCAAGACGGTCATACACTGGCTCGCCCCAGCCCACAGGCATATGTTCGGCCACGACAGTGAGCTTTGCACCGATGGAATCGCCGGATTTACGCAACGCATCCATGTACGCTTCCAGTTGCTCAACATAAGTGTCATCAGCAACAAAGAATGGATTGCCGCTTACCTCATCCCAACTATTGAATGGCACCACCACTTCACCCAATTGTGATAGATAGCCGCGTATCACAACTCCATAACGCTCTTTCAGCCACTTTTTCGCAATCGCTCCAGCCGCTACGCGCACTGCAGTCTCACGTGCCGACGCCCGCCCGCCACCGCGATGATCGCGGATGCCGTATTTCTGCCAATAAGTGTAATCGGCATGGCCAGGGCGAAAGCTTTCGGCAATGTTGCCGTAGTCTTTGCTACGTTGATCTTCGTTGCGGATTAACAACGCAATCGGTGTGCCAGTGGTCTTGCCTTCAAAGATACCGGATAAAATTTCTACCGTGTCTGACTCGCGTCTTTGGGTGACGTGGCGTGAAGTACCGGGCTTACGTCTGTCCAGCTCGCTTTGAATATCTGCAGTACTCAACGCCATCCCAGGCGGGCAACCATCAACCACGCAACCGATTGCGGCACCATGAGATTCGCCAAAAGATGTGACGCAGAATAAAGTACCGAATGTATTTCCTGACATGACTAAACTCGCTAAATTTATGAGGCGAGTTTAACATACCACATCTCTATCAAGTCTCTCCAACTAGGCAGTTGATGTGTAATAGGCTTTATTTGAGAGACTTTCGGGCGATTGCGGCCTCGGTCTCCGGTTACCCTTCCAACCAACCAATCATGGTTACAAAAATGAAAGCAATTTTAATGACCGCGGCTGGCAGCCCCGATTTGTTGCAACTGCGTGAAATCCCCCTACCCGAACTGCCTTCACAAAGCCATTTGCGGGTAAAACTGGCCGCCGTGGGTATCAATCCACTGGACACCAAACTGCGCGCTAAGCCAGCCTATTGCCCCGACAAACTTCCCGCCATCTTGGGCTGCGATGGTGCTGGTATCGTAGATACCATCGGCACGGCCGTGACACGTTTTACAGTCGGTGATGCGGTCTATTTCTGCAACGGTGGTATCGGCAACGAACCCGGCTGCTATGCTGAATATACCACCGTGCATGAAGACTACTGCGCTTTCAAACCGGCCAACCTCAGCCTGCATGAAAGCGCTGCGTTGCCACTGGTGCTGATTACCGTGTGGGAGGCGCTAGTCGAACGCGTTAATCTGCAAGCCAAACAAACTATCCTCATCCATGCCGCGGCAGGGGGTGTCGGTCATATTGCCGTGCAACTCGCCCACCATCTGGGCGCACATGTTGCGGTAACAGTAAGCGATAACAGGAAAGCCGGGCTGGTGCAGGGTCTCGGTGCAGAAAAAATAATTTATTACCGCGAGCAGGATTTTGTGCCGGAAGTTCTTGCCTGGACCGCTGATAAGGGTGTGGACGTGGTATTTGACACGGTAGGTGGCGAAGTTTTTCTGCGCTCATTCAATGCAGCGCGCATTGGTGGCAAAGTGGTCAGCTTGCTGTCCACTCCGCTGTCATTGGCTGACACCCAACTGGCGCGACTGCGCAATCTGTCATTATGCTACGAACTAATGCTTACGCCGCAAGTGATGCATTTGCATGACGAGCGTATACGCCAGCGTAAAATACTGGAACAGGGAGCGCAATTAGTCGAGGCCGGTAAACTCGGCGTGCTGATGAGCACGGTAATGCCATTGAAAGATGCTGCCCATGCACACCGTCTCATTGAAAAAGGCGGCATCACCGGCAAAGTAGTACTGGTGATGGGTTAGCTGCAGGCAACTACAAGCCAAGCTCCCCCCACATTGAATCTACACTACGCTTGGTCGCGTCGTCCATCGCAATTGGCGTACCCCACTCGCGTTGTGTTTCACCTGGCCATTTGTTGGTCGCATCCAGTCCCATCTTACTTCCCAGGCCGGATACCGGGCTGGCGAAATCCAGATAATCAATGGGCGTATTGTCCACCAGCAGTGTGTCGCGCGCGGGATCAACGCGCGTGGTGATCGCCCAGATAACTTCCTTCCATTGACGGATTTCGATGTCATCATCCACTACGATGATGAACTTGGTGTACATGAACTGACGCAGGTAGGACCAGATGCCGAACATAACGCGCTTGGCATGTCCCGGATACTGTTTTTTCATGGAAACAATTGCCAAGCGATATGAACAGCCCTCCGGCGGCAGGTAGAAATCCGAAATTTCGGGAAACTGTTTCTGCAGAAGTGGCACGAACACTTCGTTCAATGCCACGCCCAAAATGGCCGGCTCGTCTGGCGGTTTGCCGGTATAGGTGGAGTGATAAATGGGATTGTGACGCATGGTAATGCGCTCAATGGTGAATACCGGAAACTGTTCCTGCTCATTATAATAACCGGTGTGGTCACCAAACGGGCCTTCCAGCGCGATCTCATTTGGGTGGATCATTCCCTCCAGCACGATCTCGGCGCTGGCAGGCACTTGCAAATTGCTACCAATACATTTAACCAGCTCTGTTTTCGATCCACGCAACAACCCAGCAAATTGATATTCAGACAGGCTGTCCGGCACGGGCGTGACTGCGCCTAAAATGGTAGCTGGATCGGCACCGATCACCACTGCCAGCGGAAACGGCTGACCCGGATACGTTTTGCACCATTCCTGATAATCCAGCGCACCTCCACGATGCGCCAGCCAGCGCATAATGACCTTGTTGGTCGCGATCACCTGCTGACGGTAAATGCCAAGATTCTGGCGCGGCTTGTTGGGGCCGCGAGTCACCACCAACCCCCAGCTAATCAGGGGTGCCGCATCTCCTGGCCAGCAAGTTTGTATGGGTAGCCTGCTCAGGTCTACTTCGCTGCCCTCCCATACTACTTCCTGGCAGGCAGCGCTCGAAACCACCTTGGGTGTCATATTCAACACCTGCTTCAATATCGGCCATTTGTCCCAGGCATCCTTCAAACCTTTGGGTGGCTCGGGCTCTTTCAGGTAAGCCAGCAACTTGCCCACTTCGCGTAATGCCGTTACGCTTTCTTCGCCCATGCCTAATGCCACACGGTGCGGTGTACCAAACAAATTTGCCAGAACAGGCATGCTGTGTCCCGCAGGATTTTCAAACAGCACGGCAGGACCTTGTGCTTGCAACACACGGTCGCAGATTTCTGTCATCTCCAAATGCGGAGAAACTGGCCTAATCACGCGCTTGAGTTCACCCAGTTTTTCTAATTTCGAGATAAAGTCGCGTAGGTCATCATATTTCATTTGTAAAAACTTTCTTCGCCCTCGGGCCGAGTTTTAAATCGCCTGTGCAGCCAAAAATATTGTTCAGGCATTTCCCGCACTCGCTGTTCGATGAATTCGTTTATGCGGCGGGTATCAGCTATTAAATCATTGGTAGGATAGTTTTCCCACGCTGGATAAAAACGCACTTCATACCCTTTATAATCCGGCAAAACACGTGTAATGCACGGTACCACCTTTGCGTTAGCCATTGTTACCAGACGAGGCAGCGTCGCCAACGTAGCAGCTGGTATGCCAAAAAACGGAACGAACACACCATCCTTAGTGGTCCAGTCTTGATCCGTAAAATAATAAAATGGCCGACATTTGCGTAATGACTTTACTACTGGGCGCATCCCTGCCTGTCGCGCATATAAGAATTGCTCGCCGAAGCGTGCGCGTTTTTGCAATACCAAATTTTGCAAGTAAGTGTTCTTTTGTTTAGAGTACACACTAACCCCATCAGTATGTTGAGTGATCCAGGACCCCCCAACATCCAGAGCGACAAAATGTGCGGTAAGCAAAATCAGTGGATCTCCAAGTGCATTTTGAAAATGCTCCACGCCTTCAACCCGTATCAACTTTTGGATGCGCTTGCGGCTGGACCACCATAGAATTCCCCGCTCCACAATACTGCGACCGAAGACATTAAAATGCTGCCGCACTAATTTTGATCGTTCTGCTTCGTTAAGTTCGGGGAAACACAAACGCAAATTTATACTTGCTACCCGACGACGCTTGACTGTAAACAGATAAAGCAACGCTCCCAAAAAATTTCCAATCCACGCTTGCAGTCGGTATGGAAGGAAATGTAGTAGCCACAGCAGAACTATACCTAAACGCACCTTCATATCGGATTTACGTCTTGCTTTGTGGCAGGCTTAATGTTGGCTGGAATCTTGTAACGATTATAACTCCACAAATATTGCGCAGGATTTATGAGCACCAATTCTTCAAGCGCCGCATTAACCTGCCTACTTATGGGCAAATCCGGAACGAATACCAGCGGCGTGAAGCGAAGGACATATCCCGACCCATCTGGCAATCGTTCGACGGATGTCATAACTACCGATGCGCCACTGGATTTCACCAAGCGTCCAATTAGTGTCATGGTATAGGCTGGTTGCCCAAAGAAGTCAGCCCACTCCCCTTCGCCATTGCCGGGCACCTGATCTGGCAAAAGTCCTATTGCTTCAGCTCGCCTAAGTGCCTTATATAGCTGACGCACCCCGCTTACATCGGTACGCGCTAGCCGTAATTGGGCTCGCTCGCGGCCACTGCGCATCACCTGCTCCAACCAGATTAACTTAGGTGGGCGATAAAGCACGGTGAGCGGCATGTGTTCAGCGACATACAGGGCTGATACATCGAAGCATCCCATGTGCGGCGTTAAAAAAATCACCCCCTTGCCGCGCGCGCGCGCTGTCTCGATATGCTCCCAACCATGGCAAGCTTTGACGCTAGCAGTCACCTCTGTTAGGGGTCGACACCAAATCCACAGCAACTCCATCGCCCCCTTGCCTGTTTCAACTATGCTGGCGTTTAGTACTCTGCGAAAATCAACTTCGGGACGCCCTTTTAATGCTTTACTGAGGTTGTCACGCATCCGTTCCGCATACTTATCAGACAGGGTATAAGTCAATTTACCCAGCATGGAACCAAGGCGGTGTAAAACTTTCAGCGGCAAACGCGCGGCCAAATTGAATAGCTTTCCTACCAGAAACTGTATCATGAAGGGGAATTACAACCAGTTAATGCTATAATGAACGACTTTATCAACCAACTCTATCTATATAAAGGAGCGTTATGAATGAATTTCTGTTTACATCCGAGTCAGTGTCTGAGGGTCATCCCGACAAAGTTGCGGATCAAATTTCCGATTCCATTTTAGATGCTATTCTAGCGCAAGACCCCTATGCGCGAGTAGCCGCTGAGACATTAGTAAACACCGGCCTCGTAGTGCTTGCTGGTGAAATAACAACCACCGCTAATGTGGACTATATCAAAGTTGCGCGCGATTGCATCAAACGCATCGGCTATGATAATACCGAATACGGCATAGATTACAAAGGTTGTGCCGTGCTTGTTGCTTATGA
The DNA here is from genome assembly GCF_927904885.1 of Candidatus Nitrotoga sp. M5. Lineage (GTDB taxonomy): Bacteria > Pseudomonadota > Gammaproteobacteria > Burkholderiales > Gallionellaceae > Nitrotoga. The sequence continues at coordinate 40,054 of NZ_CAKMNW010000006.1, read as the reverse complement.
CAAGCAAAGTCCGGACATCGCTCAAGGTGTTGATCGCTCATCTAATGAGTACATGGATCAGGGTGCAGGCGATCAAGGCCTGATGTTTGGTTATGCTTGCGATGAAACACCAACGTTGATGCCGCTGCCGATTTATTTGGCACACCGAGTAGTTGAGCGCCAGTCGCAACTGCGACGCGATGGCCGCCTTAATTGGCTACGTCCAGATGCTAAAGCGCAAGTCACCGTTCGTTACGTGGATGGCAAGCCACATGCCATCGACACAATAGTGCTATCTACTCAGCATTCCCCTGAGATGTCACTAGAGAACATTCGTGAAGCCGTAATTGAAGACATTATCAAACCCGTAATACCAAAGGAATTAATCAAAGGGGACATTAAGTATTTGGTAAATCCTACTGGCCGTTTCGTTATCGGAGGCCCACAAGGCGACTGCGGCCTGACAGGACGCAAGATTATTGTGGACACTTATGGTGGCTCTGCTCCGCATGGCGGTGGGGCATTTTCCGGCAAGGACCCGTCTAAAGTAGACCGTTCCGCGGCCTACGCTGGCCGTTATATTGCCAAGAATATCGTAGCTGCTGGTCTGGCCAGCAAGTGCTTGATTCAGATTTCCTATGCAATTGGCGTGGCTCTCCCCACCAGTGTGTGGGTCTCCAGTTATGGCACGGGTAAAATTTCTGATGAAAAGATTGCTGAATTGGTAACAAAACATTTTGACCTGCGGCCCAAAGGCATTGTGAAAATGCTAGATTTATTGCGCCCAATTTATTCCAATACTGCTGCATACGGCCACTTTGGCCGCGAAGAACCAGAGTTTACTTGGGAGGCAACAGACAAGGCATCTGCCATGCGAGCTGACGCTGGGCTATAAGTCTCTTCAAAATGATTTTGATTTATTTTCCCAGATTGTCCATTGGAAGCCTGAACTCAAAGGACAATCTGGAATTTCTAATGACACTCATTATAAATTGCTTGGTCTTTTAATAATGCACTACAACAAATGGCAATTTAAAACTACTCCATAGCTTTGACTCCGGAAACAAAAAACTCTGTATCACCAAAACAGGTTGTCGGAAGTCCTTTGTGTTGATCGTAATCGAGACTCACTTTTTCACCGAGACTTCAATTGAGCTTGTCAGCAACAGCCTCATCTCTTACAGTGAACAAGAATTACTCAGGCACTTGCCCAGGAAGAAACATCATACTTAATTCACCACTCCCATGTTTCACATATCCATCTCTTTTTTGAAAATTTTTGAATATATCCAGTTTGTTCACCAGTTGAATAGCTCCAAGTATAAGCAACCCTCATATAAACAGCACAGAGAGCGATCAATTTTACCGCAGCAATGACTATTTTTAGAATAAAATTTGCTTTTGTCGTTATCGAATTTATGCGCTGGTAAAATTGTCAATTTCCAAGTTAAGCTGAAGTCTTAAAATCCCTGTTTTCATCCTTGCACTCCCAACCACCCTGAGTGCTCTTCTGTTATGAGAGACGTTTGTTTAGTACTCGCAGCTCAACATTTAAAAGCCACTCCATTGCATGGAGAATAATTACTTATTGTTTCCAAACATAGCTCTACATACCACAGTGGCTCTAATATGGTAACGATGGATAATCGATGTAACCAGCAGCTTCGCCGCCATAGAACGTTGCGATATCGGGTGCGTTGTAATCTCTGCGTTCCCGCAACCGCAATGGTAAATCTGGGTTAGCAATGAAGAGAGCACCGAATGACACAAAGTCAGCGGTCTTCTCAACAATCGCAGCCTCGGCACGCGCTGCATCGTAACCGCCATTAGCTATGTATTTTCCTCTAAATAAGGTTCGTAAGCGCTGAAAATCGAATGTCGAAGGATGCTCCTCAACTACATGTATATAAGCCAGATCGAAACGATTCAACTGTTCGACTACATATTCAAATGTCTCTTGCGGTGTTGAGTCGAAAATATCGTTTAATGGATTGACTGGTGACAGACGGACACCAACTTTTTGAGATGGATACACACTGCATACTGCCTGAATTACTTCAAACAGTAAGCGGCTGCGATTCTCGATAGAACCACCGTACTCGTCTGTCCGTTGATTCGTACTATCTCGCAAAAATTGGTCGAGCAGATATCCATTCGCCGCATCTATTTCTATGCCGTCTAGCCATGCGTCTTCAGCATTACGCGCAGCTTGTCTATATTGCTCGGCGATACTCGCCATCTCAGAAACTTCTAGCGCACGAGGGACAACGAAGGGCATCATTCCTTTTGGCGTAAAAACCTCTCCTGCCGGCTGAATAGCAGATGGAGCGATTGGCACACTTTGGAATGGCTGCAGCGATGGATGTGAGATTCGACCAACATGTGTCAAGTTCATAAAAAGCTTGCCCCCCGTTCTGGCAACGTGGGCAGTTACAACTTTCCAGCCATCAATTTGTTCTCGCGTGGATATGCCTGGAGTGCCAGGATAACCAATCCCTTGATCAGAAACTTGAGTCGGTTCTGAAATCATCAGGCCAGCACTACAGCGTTGAGAATAATAAGTTGCATTTATGGTATTTGGTATGTTGCCTAACGCAGCCCTGCTGCGGGTCATGGGCGCCATAACCACTCGGTTATTCAGTTCAAGCGCACCAAGCCATGCTTTTTTATATAAGGGGTGTATTTCCGGTGGCAAAATATGTGACATATCTGTCCACCCAGAAGGGTGAGTTTCACGCTTGACCGGTTTTTTCTTTGGATAATTTCTGGGGTCAGCAACTAGATTGGGGTTCTCGTTAAGAGCCTTAGGAACATCGGGATAATCAGGAACCATGGGGGGGTTGTCATCGAGATCCCAGTCGCTCATCGGAATCATGGGCATGTCTTTGCTAGACGATGGCTTGCTGACAGCAGGTATAGGTTTGTCGTTACTAGGTGTGAGTTTGTCGTCGTTTGGCATGAGTTTGTCGTAGTTGAAATACTAATAAAAAAGTTATTATAGCCTGTTCTATTGGCTCATCAACCCGAACGTTTATAAATTTTCTTAACAATCTCGATTTCGTAGAATTAAACCGCTATAAAAATGGTGAGGAGAAAAAGTTAGAATTAGTGAACAGGCTCTCCCTTGCCCTCCCTCATGCAGCCATATGTGCGCTACAAACACATACAGCTTTCCGCTATTTTTCACCCTCAGAATTCTGTCCACTTAGTGGTGTTAAGCATTTTCTTCAAGCAGGCAAGGTCGATTATCAATATTGCCGATTAACTGGCGCAGTGCACCACCGTTTACGAAATTTGTTATGCGACGATAGTATCGGCAATTAGACTGCACAAACGATGATTTCTTTCAGCAAATATCGAGTGCTTTATTTGCAGAGCAGCGGCGGGTACAACATGAATGTCTTCGATTCTCTTGCCTTGAATCTAAAGTTAAAAATAGATTTAGAAAAGGACTGTGTGGACGCAGGAGGAACGTCTGAAGATTCTCAGCTATTTTCGCATTCTTAAAAATATTAACCGCACTACATTGTGCGTGATATAACACCCGATTCAGATCAGCAATGCCTGTTCAGCTAAAAAATATGCTGTTTTTGTTGTGTATGTGTAACGCCACCAATACCACAATGGGTGCTGGTCGAACTGGATGACCATGCGGTTTATTTAAGCTGGCTGGATTGTTGGATCAACTTTTATTATAAGCCGAATCAATAACTGCGTTGCTACTGGCCAGGTGTGATTACTTCACTCTCGAGAGCCATAGCTATCTCTGTTGGCGTTGGAAATAAATCACGATAGATAGCATACATTGAGCTAAGCATCACTGGCAGCAGAATTAGCCAGCCTAGCATCATTGGCATGGAAGCGATCATAATGAAAAGGAACATCATTGCACCATACAAAGACAGTGGGAGGATGTTGCGTAGACAGCCTAGTAAACTGGCCTTCAACGCGTCAATGGGCGACATTTTGTCAAAAATTATCAGCATTGGAGCAAACTGCATCGCCATAAGTAATATACTGAACAATGCCATGCTTAACATCATTGACATGCCCGCGCCCGCAGCGGCTTGAGCTAATATTTCTGGGTTTTCCACCGGCTGGCCGCTCATCAAGATACTTACCAGGTTAGCGCCGCCAGTTAGCATCATCACGCCTAATATCAGCATTTGGCTAATCAAGCTGATGCCGCCTAATGTGACCAATTGCGAAGTATTGTTGTGAAACCCAGCAAACAAATGCGACAGCTCCAGTTCTTCATCATGCTCCAGCGCACGGCAACCAAACATATAGCCAGCGAGCAGAATTGGAAACAGGAGTGTGGCGAAGGGGTCGCCGATTACCGGGATGGTAGAAATGCCGAGAAGCCCTACTACGCCAGTTACTGCAAGAGTCACCCACAGTACCGGACTTTTTTTGAACAACCAGTACCCCTGCTTTATCCATAGCCAGCCATTAGCAATATTTACTTTTCGTGCCTCCATTTTTTGCCTCGCTATAGCCAAATAACATTACTGTTAGCGGCGATGTGCCGTTGCAGAATGCATTTAAATTGATCTGGGTTGTGCGCGTGTATCAGCTCATTTGCACGTGGCAAGTGCCTGTCGTACAAACGCGATAACCAGAAACGCAATGCTGCTGCACGTAAAGCAATTGGCCATGCAATATGTTCGTCCTTATGCATAGGTCGTACCACATGGTAGGCCTGCAACAGGGCTTGAGTGCGTGTCTTGTCAAGAACACTGTCTTCGCCCATGCACCAATCATTAACGGTGATGGCTACATCGTATAAAAGACTGCCATTACAAGCGAAATAGAAATCGATCAGGCCGCCGATACGCGCACCATCAAGCAGTACGTTGTCGCGGAATAGGTCAGCGTGAATCACACCTTGCGGCAGCGCGGCAAGCGTGCGTTCCTTGTGGAATGCTACTTCGCTTTCCAGTAACGCAGCGTCCTGCGGTGATAGAAACGGTGTTACCTGCTGCGCTGCACGCGCACGCCAAATTGCATCATGTGCGTTAGGCATGGTTTCCGCAAAGCTTAGTGCTGCATTGTGTAATCGGCCCAACATTTCGCCTATGGCTGCACAGTGGACCAATTCTGGATTCATCAACGATTTGCCTGGCAAACGGCTGACAATGCACGCAGGCTTACCATTCAATTCGCTCAAAAATTGACTATGTCGATTGGCCACTGGACTGGGACAAGGAATGCCGTGATTTGCCAAATGAGCCATCAAATTGAGGTAGAAGGACAATTCGCTGGCAACAAGCTTCTCAAACAGCGTCAGCACGAAGCGCCCACTGCTGGTTGTAACAAAGTAGTTGGTATTCTCGATACCCGAGGCAACGCCTTGTAATTCCAGCAATTGGCCTAACGAATAATCGTCCAGCCAAGAGGTAAGCTCTGACTCAGTGACACGGGTAAAAACAGCCATATTTCGGAACTCGAATCAGAATCTATGAATAATCCAGCGTGGTGGAACAGAACCAGGACCCAGATTTTGATAATGTGAAAACGTACCATCACCACTATCATCCACCAAATAATAGGGGAGTCCAACTTTCGGAATAACCTTGATCATATAAAGCCTCCCACCAACGCGATATTCTTCTACGGTCTGTTCAGTCGTCTTGATGGTGGTAACTTCCTGTCCCAAAGTAACGTCCTGCGCACGGTCATCGATGGGCAGCTTGGGCGACTGGAGTGGCAACGGTAACGAATTTGCATCATAGGAGTTATCATCAAGCGGAGGCGGCGGTGGCAGCGGCTGCAACCCGGGCAGCTGAGCAGCGAAGACTGTGCTGAACAGGCCGCTCAGGATCAAGGTGATAATCAGGTGTATCATATTCACTCGGAGATTTTCCATGGCCGCATTCTAGCCGATAAGCAAGGAAAAGACTTCTTAAAACGTCCCATTTTTTGTGCCTCATTCTTTTTTAGTGTCAATCATAGATTCAACTGCATTTCACGTTCAGCCTCAGAAAGTTCGAAACCACGGGTCTCATAATAATTGAAAATGGCGCTTACCACCTCTTCAGAACTGTCGGTCAACTGAATCAAATCCAAATCCTGTGGGTTGATCATGCCCTCGGAAAGTAATGTTTGCTTAAACCAGTCCAGCATGCCGCGCCAAAATTCACTGCCCACTAGAATGATGGGTATGCGTCTAGTTTTGCCGGTTTGAACTAAAGTCAGCGCTTCCATCAACTCGTCTAGCGTGCCAAAGCCGCCAGGCATGACCACATAGGCACTGGCAAATTTAACAAACATAACTTTGCGCACAAAAAAGTGCTGGAAAGTCTGGCTGATATTTTGGTAGGGATTGTTGTGCTGCTCATGCGGCAATTGGATGTTCAACCCGACACTTGGTGACTTGCCATAAAAAGCGCCCTTGTTGGCCGCTTCCATAACGCCGGGTCCTCCGCCCGAAATAACGGAAAAACCTGCATCGGATAGCAGTCGCGCAATTTCTTCAGATTTTTTGTAATATGGATGAGTTGGCTTTGTGCGTGCGCTACCGAAAACGCTGACGGCCGGCTGGATGACATTTAGTCGGTCAGTAGCCGAGACGAATTCTGACATAATGCCGAACACGCGCCATGCCTCTTTTGAATTCCATACTTCCGGCAATTTCGAAGAAGGCAGTTTGGACTGATTGCTCATAATTGAAGACCCTTTTACAAAAAATGAAAACATTGCTACTGGTTGATGGATCGTCTTATCTTTATCGCGCATTTCATGCAATGCCTGACTTACGTAGCCCACATGACGAGCCCACTGGAGCTATTTACGGTGTGCTTAACATGTTACGTCGCCTGCGCGCCGACTACCCGGCGGATTATAGCGCCTGCGTATTCGACGCCAAAGGCAAAACCTTCCGCGACGACTTATATGCCGATTACAAAGCGCATCGCCTTGCAATGCCAGAGGCTCTTGCCGCGCAAATTGCACCACTGCATCAGCTTATCACCGCCTTTGGCTGGAATATCCTGATGATTGACGGCGTGGAGGCAGACGATGTGATCGGTACGCTGGCACAGCAGGCAACAGTAGGTGGTGCACGCTGCATCATTTCCACTGGCGATAAAGACCTCACGCAACTAGTAAATAGTCAAGTTAAACTGGTTAATACCATGAGCAATGAAACACTGGACGAAGCGGGTGTACTAGCTAAATTTGGTTTGTCGCCGGAACATATCGTAGATTACCTTACCCTGGTCGGCGACACAGTAGATAACGTGCCGGGTGTACCTAAGGTAGGCCCCAAAACTGCTGTCAAATGGCTAAAGCAATATGGCACGCTGGATAATTTAATGGCACATGCGCACGAAATTTCCGGGGTGGTGGGCAACAATCTGCGTAATGCGCTGGACTGGTTGCCACAAGGCCGCGTGCTAATTACCGTAAAGTGTGACGTTGAATTACCTGTTCACTTTGATGAACTGGAGGCGCCACCACAGGACAACGCGCGACTGCGCAGCATGTTTGAACATTGTGGTTTCAAAAATTGGCTACGCGAACTTTCTACTGCCCCACTTTCGCCTTCAGCAAATCAAGTTGGGGAAGAGGAGGGGAGGCGGCAAGCCAACCTGTTTGCTGAAGAAGCACTTGTGCCGGCCCCAGTGCATTACGAAACCATCTTGACCGAAGCGCAACTTGACACCTGGCTGGAAAAAATCCAGCAGGCCGAATTGGTGAGCATGAATATCGAAACCACTGCTCTGGACATGATGAACGCACAACTAGTGGGTATCTCATTTGCTATCCAACCCCATCACGCGGCCTACCTGCCACTGGCGCACCGCTATCCTGGAACACCGGATCAACTAAACTGTGAGCATGTGCTATTAAAACTCAAGCCGTGGCTAGAAAACGCACAACAAAAAAAACTGGGACAAAATCTCAAATATCATCAGCACATCTTTGCCAACCATGCTATTCAGCTTGCGGGAATCACCGAGGATACATTGCTGCAATCGTATGTGCTGGAAAGCCACAAGCCGCACGATTTGGAAAGCCTTGCGCTGCGACATCTCGGCGTGAAGGTCACCAGCTATGCCGAAGTCGTAGGCAAGGGCGCAAAACAAATTAGTTTCGATCAAGTGGATTTCGCAACCGCTGCACATTACGCAACTGCGAATGCCGACATCACACTGCAACTGCATCAAGCACTCATTTCGCAGATCAAGGAGCAAGGCAGGCTGGATGCGGTGTACCGCAATATTGAACTACCCGCACGACAAGTGCTATATATCATGGAGCGCAATGGCGTATTGATAGACAGCGTCAAGCTGGCGGGGCAGAGCCTCGAACTGGGCGAGAAACTCGTTAACATTGAAACGCAGGCATACGCGGCGGCGGGGCAACCATTTAACCTCAACTCGCCCAAACAAATCCAGGAAATCCTGTTCGATAAACTCGGCCTGCCTGTCAAGAAAAAAACGCCCAGCGGTACACCCTCCACGGACGAAGATGTATTGCAGGAACTAGCACTGGACTACCCGCTTCCCAAACTTCTGCTCGAATATCGTGGCATGGCAAAACTAAAATCCACGTACACCGACAAGCTGCCGCAGATGGTGAATATCAAAACTGGGCGCGTGCATACCAGTTACTCACAGGCTGTGGCTGTGACAGGACGATTAGCTTCCAGCGACCCAAACTTACAAAATATCCCTGTGCGCACCGCGGAAGGTCGCCGCATTCGCGAAGCGTTCATCGCGCCGCCCGGTAGCCGCATCGTCTCGGCCGACTATTCACAAGTCGAATTACGCATCATGGCACACCTGTCCGGTGACCAAGGTTTGCTCAAGGCATTTACGAATGCCGAGGATATCCATTGCGCCACTGCAGCAGAAGTTTTTGCTGTCCCACTAGATGCCGTGAGCAATGAGCAACGGCGTTATGCCAAGGTTATCAACTTCGGCCTTATCTACGGCATGTCTGCATTCGGTTTGGCATCACAACTTAATATCGAGCGTAGCGCTGCGAAGAAATATATTGATCTCTATTTCATGCGCTACCCCGGCGTAGCCGATTATATGCAGCGCACGCGCCTGCAGGCAAAGCAGCAAGGCTATGTGGAGACGGTGTTCGGGCGCAGATTGTGGCTGCCAGAAATTAACGGTGGCAACGGAATGCGCCGGCAAGCCGCTGAACGCGCTGCCATTAATGCGCCCATGCAGGGCACCGCTGCAGATTTAATCAAGCTGGCAATGGCCGCAGTACAAAATTGGATAGAGCGCAAGCAGATGCATACTCAACTTATCATGCAAGTTCATGATGAACTTGTGCTCGAAGTGCCGGAGAGTGAACTGACGTTAGTAAAAGAAAGTTTGCCTGGGCTAATGTGTCACGTGGCCGAGTTGAAAGTGCCACTTGAAATTGGGCTGGGAGAAGGCGAGAACTGGGAAGCTGCGCATTGATCAGCTTGGCATTTGTTTGCTTGGGCTTCCGAAAATCTAACGTCCTACAGCTATTTTGGAGGTGATAATTAGCGACTATTCAAACACTTGCAAATGATGTAGAATCTCCAACAAACGTGGCTAATTATAAACAAACCATCTCTTTATTTAAGATCAGGTTCTCGCGTCAGCTGGCAGAGGAGCGAGACAGGTTCATTATCATGAAGCCTGCTGACTGACCAATCTACTTAACACAAGTCACGTGGCTGATGCCGTTTATATCACCGTAGTTAGCAATGCCGCCTTCCAAATTGACGATAATCTGGAGGCCAGCAATAGTACCGGGCGTGGATGACCAAACGTCGTGCAATGTCCAACCCTGTTCACGTAGCATTGAAGGTTTATTGAGATGACGGTAAGCAATATGACTACGAACACCTAACACACTTCCATCATAACGAGTGAGTGCGACTAACTCGTCTTTAGTTGGCAGGCGCCATTCGTACCCCAGCGCCGTGGATGAAGAGCAAATATTCTTAGCCTCAGCAAAGTTAACGGCGGTTTCTGTAATGGGTGCCCAAGTGAGCCCGCCATTAATGATGTAACCAGGGGGTAATTTTTCTGGTGCGCTGCTTGGTGAAACATCATTTTCCGGCAAATCTGCCCACGCGACATTCAAACTTAACAGTAAAGCTGTCGATACTACGATAATTTTTTTCATGTGGTTATATTACCCTTCATCCACCTTTTGGACAAGTACTAGCAGCTTCCAAATATGAAATGAGCCTGAATAGATTTGCCGAGTCGGGCATTATGCGAGGCAAGGTGATCAAAATGGAAAAAGCAAAGTTACACGCCAAGGCTTGGCTATAATTGCCATTATCTATGCCATCAGAATACTGACATAGAAATATAACTCTCTGCAACTACCCTATATAGCCCGTGCAGTTCGCCACATCGAAACCAGCTCGCACACTGATGCCAGAAGTGGTATCCGCAACCTTAACCGCCTTGCTTTGGGAAAACATCAGGGCGTCTCTAAAATTCAATTTTCTATGCAACGCATAGCCGCAAAGCGGCTGCTTGCAAAATTGCGATTTTCAAAGATACCCATAAGTAAGGGGCGAATTGCGAGCTATAGACACTCAAAAGGCTATCAAGTGTTCTTTAAATTTATATTAGGGGGCGAGTCATTACCAAAAATGCAATCTATTCATTAACAAGCAATAATCGGCACTCTCAATATTCTATTTCGCCCCTGACTCAATGAAGAACCACAAAAGGTTTGAAACCTAGTCGCGGTTGCAACCTATCTGCGATCGCGCGCGCCTCATCCTGTGTAGCGTAGGAACCAATATGCACGCGCACCATATCATCTCCCCCATGATACAGCTCGACGCGTTTACCGCTACCCTCAAATTCAACATTCATACGCTCAAGAAAACTTTCTGCGCCTTGCTGTGACTTGAAGGCACCCAATTGCAAATACACATTGCCGCTCGCTGCCGGTTCGTTTGAAACAGATAGTGCAGTTGCGGGCTTCAAGGGAGTAACAACTACTGAATCCGATATTTCTATAGGCTGAATATTATTGTCCGCCATCACGCTTTCTGATTCCACCAGCACTTCAGCACTGCCGTTATTTACAATGCCAAGTTTATGTGCGGCGACATATGAAAGATCAATGACACGTTCACGCAGAAATGGACCTCGGTCATTTACACGCACCACGACCGATTTTTTGTTGCTAAGGTTAGTTACGCGTGCATAACTGGGCACTGGCAATGTAGGGTGAGCGGCAGTCATACCATACATATCATATATTTCCCCGCTAGCGGTGCGCTTACCATGGAATTTCTTACCATACCAAGAAGCAATGCCTCGCTCTTCAAATTTACCAACCGTAGTTAAAGGTGTGTACGTCTTTCCTAAAGCGGTATATGGGCTGTTAGCAAAACGGTGCAACGGCTCAACACGTGGCACTGCATTGGGGGTGTCATCCAAATTGGCGGGCACATCAGTACCTGGGCTGTCGCCCTCCAAATATCCGCCACGTTTGGGTTCGTCAGTCGGGGTAGCCGAAGTGGCTTGTGCTTCGATTACGGGAGCAGGTGTGCTGCGCATTTCTTCCTTGCGTGGAGGTACGCTACCACATGCGGTGAGGATGATTACTGCACAAAGTATCAGTCCTGTTGTTTTATTCACTTGCAAAACCCCCTATTTATATTTTGATGATTAAACATGTCCCTATTTTGATGCAGGAAAGAATTAATTTGTGAAGTATAGCGCAATCCATCTACGAAGCGAGGCCGCGCACTTGTTATTCAAGTGGTATGTGGTCGACGCCTTATCCAGGATCGCCTCATCATTTGTCCGCAAAAACTGGGGCTTCGTTGCAAGCAGAATGGGGCACTCCAAGTGACAACCGGGGCCTTTGATGTTTTTCAACCATCAGCGAAAACAGACCCGCTTTGGATATTTATCACGCACTGGGTTCACACTGCAAGACTATGAAATATCAGCTCGTTGTTTAGTTTAATCCATTGGATTCCACTATTACCATCTAACCTCATCAAGTTTGCACCAATTTTTTATGTGTATGAATACTCATCAACATGCCAAACCCAATCAACAATATAACCATAGACGTGCCGCCATGGCTAATGAGTGGCAATGGTACACCCACAACTGGAAGAATGCCGCTCACCATGCCTATATTTACGAAGACATAAGTGAAAAAAGTGAGTGTAATACTACCGGCCATAAGGCGAGTGAAGTATGTTGAAGCATTGGCGGTAATGACGAAGCCACGTGCAATGACTAACAGGTACAAGCTTAACAGTATCAAGTTACCGAGCAGACCGAACTCTTCCGAATACACCGCAAAAATGAAGTCGGTAGTTCGTTCAGGCAGAAATTCGAGGTGAGTCTGAGTGCCATTGAGATACCCCTTGCCAAACATGCCGCCAGAACCCACCGCAATTATGGCCTGGATAGTGTGATAGCCCCTACCCAGCGGATCCTGAGCCGGATCAAGCAGCATCATTATACGGAGACGCTGATAGTCGTGCAGCATGGACCAAGCAAGTGGCATACTCGCCATTATAATTACCAAGAAGGTCAGCATGATTCGCCAGGATATACCGGCAAGGAATAGTACATAAAACCCGCTTGCGGCAATCATAATCGACGTACCCAAATCTGGCTGGCGCGCAATTAACACCACCGGCAACAGTAACAGCAAGGTTGCGACGAAATAATTTTTTAAAGTCAGCATGGCTTCGTGCTTTTCAAAATACCAAGCCATCATCAACGGCACAGCGATCCTCATCAATTCAGAAGGCTGAATGGTCGTCACCCCAACATTTAACCAGCGCCGAGCACCGTTCGTAATTTCTCCGAAAAATGCCACTGCGATCAGCAGCACCATACCTAGCAGGTAAGCAGGCACGGCGGCCCGCATTAGATAATGCAGTGGCATATTGGCCACTATCCATAGTGCGACGCAAGCCACCAGCATACTTGTCATTTGCGCCGATACACGGGACCAGTTGCCGCCACTGGCGCTATATATCACCGCCAAGCTAATCAACAGAAGCAATCCAAGCAAAGCCAACAGAACGGGGTCAAGGTGCACGACGAAGCTTTGATATAAACGTCGCCTAATCATTTTCTATCCCTTCTTCGCCCTCATCCATTTTAAGCAGGGGCTGAGCCATCTTACCAAGCAGGAAGTAGTCAAAAACCTTACGCGCAATCGGCGCAGCGATAGAGCCGCCATGTCCGCCGTTTTCAACAAGCACAGCTAGCGCGATCTTGGGCTGATCGAAAGGCGCAAAAGCCATAAACCAAGCGTGGTCACGATACCGTTTTTGAACTTTGCTCTCGATGTATTCTTCGCCCTGCTTAATCCCTATGACCTGCGCCGTACCGGTTTTTCCGGCGAATGCGTAGGATGCACCCGCGCCCGCCATCGCAGCGGTGCCCCCAGTCTGTGTCACTGCCACCATAGCGCTTTTCACCAGCGCGAAATGCTCCGAATTGAGGTTGAGGCTGAAATCTATATTCGCCCCCAGTATCTGTTTTTCACTTGTGTGCGAACTTTGCACCTCCTTCAACAGATGCGGTCGATAGGCTACCCCGTCATTGGCTAATGTCGCAGTAGCATAGGCCAATTGCAACGGCGTAACCAAACTGTAGCCCTGACCGACACCAACCGAAACTGTGTCGCCGACATACCACTTTTTTTTGTGACGTTTCTGCTTCCACTCCTGTGATGGCATCAAACCGGAAACTTCACCTTTCATATCAATACCGGTTTTCTTACCAAACCCGAACTCCGAAAAAAAGCTATGTATACTGTCTATTCCCAATTCGGTGGCAAGCCCGTAATAATAAGTATCACATGACACTACTATGGATTTAAACAAGTCAACGTTGCCATGTCCTGCCTTTTTCCAATCGCGGTATCGTCGACTACTGCCAGGCAGCGTGAAATAACCTGGGTCACTAATAGTGTAGCCAGGTGTGCGCATGTTGTAATGCAGCCCAGCTAATGCCATAAACGGTTTGATTGTAGAGCCTGGTGGATATTGGCCACGCAATGCGCGGTTATTGAGCGGGAGATCAGGCGAGTTGTTCAGTTCATCCCAACTCTGTTGATCGATACCTTCAATGAATAGGTTTGGATCGTAACCCGGCTTGCTGACAAAGGCCAGTACCTCCCCATTACTTGGATCTATAGCGACTAACGCCCCTCGATAATTTCCAAATGCCTGCTCGGCGACTTCCTGTAATTTGGCATCTATCGTTAGTATTAAGTTGCTGCCCGATACAGGAGGGGTGCGCGACAGCACTCGCACTTCACGCCCATCCGCATCGACTTCCACCTGTTGAAAGCCGGTTTTACCATGCAGTTCTCTCTCGTAACTCTGCTCGATGCCAGTCCTGCCTATGTAGTCCGAGCCACGATAATTAGCATCAATTTCATCTTTCTCCAGTTGCGCAATGTCGCGCTCATTAATTCGACCGACGTAACCAAGCAAATGAGAAATCTGCTCGTGGTACGGATATTCACGGAACAAGCGCGCCTTAAGTTCCACGCCGGGAAAACGATAGCGTTGTACAGAGAAGCGTGCCACCTCTCCATCCGTGAGACGGCTGCGTATTGGCAAACTCTCAAATTTACGGTTATTGGCCAGCAATCTCTTAAATCGCTTGCGATCTCTGGGCTGGATATCAATTAACTTTGCAAGTTCATCAATTGTTGTCTTCAGATCGGCTACTTTGCTTGAGGTTATCTCTAAAGTATAAGCGGAATAATTCTGAGCCAGAATCACGCCGTTGCGGTCGAATATCAGGCCGCGGCTGGGCGCAATGGGCATGATGGAAATTCGATTTTTCTCTGCTAGAGTTTGATAGTGGTTCTGTTGAACCACCTGCAAATAAACAAAACGCGCCAGCAGTATTGACAGTAGCAGTAGCACAAACCCGATGCTTAGTGCTAAACGCAGCCGAAAATTATGGATTTCTCGTTGAGTGTCTTTAAATGCAATGTGACGATTCATGTCTGGTCCGGAGCTGCACGGGGTCGACGCAAAGCTTGCAACAATATGGTTATTGGTGCCCATAACAAGGCTGAAACTACACTACCAATGAAGTATTCCCATGGAATATTGCCGTGCAACTGCCAATGCACCACGGCATACACCGTATATGCAAGCAAAAACAACGGGAAAATTTGCAAAGCCTGCTGGTGTAAATTGAACATCAGTATTCGACGATAAAACACGATGCCGCTAAAAGCTAATACTGAATATGCCAGTGCATGCTGCCCAAAGAGACTTGCATCCGCCACGTCGGCAAGTATGCCTACCGTCCACGCAATGCTAATACCAACATGGTAGGGTTTGTGCATGCACCAGTAGAGCAATACAAGCGCGACAAAATCTGGGCGGAACGCCAGCCAGATACCTTGCCATGGCAACCAATTTAGCAACAACGCAACAAGTAAGCTAGCCGCGATAAAAACACGATTGACAGGCAACTGGAATTCCTGATCTTGTTGAATGCGATCACTCACTGCCCCCTCCGTTCGCCATTTTCAGGAGTGTCAGTTGCAGATTCCTCGCCTTCCGGACGCTCCGGAAATTTCAGTAATGCGGACAAAATCAACAGTTGGCGCCTCTTGTCCACCCCCGCAATCGGGGCACACAGAATGCGCGCAAAAGGATAGGCGGGATCGTGCTCAACATGGATTATTTTGGCCACCGGCAAACCAGGTGGATAAGTGCCATCAATGCCGGAAGTGACCAACACATCACCATTTTGAATGTCAGAACTAACGGGCAAATAGCTCAGCGCCAGCTCACCGGCATCACCAGAGCCGAATACCACTGCGCGCAAGCCGTTGCGCAGCACTTGCACGGGCACGGAATGATCCTTATCAGTAATTAACGTGACCTCGCTCATCCAAGGATAAACACGTGTAACCTGTCCGACGATACCGCTATCATCCATCACTATTTGCCCGGCTAGCACATTTGCTTGTGTGCCCTTGTCCAGTAATATTTTGCGATTAAAAATGTCTCGTGCGACATACATTATTTCGGCTAGCTGCATTGGGTAATCGGCGCGCTGCTGCACCTTAAGAAGGGTACGCAAGTGCTGATTTTCCCCCTTCAACACTTCCAACTGTAGCAACTTTGCGCTATCTAAAGTGTGTTGATGGCGCAATTCAACATTATTGCGAATCAAGCTGTTATGGGAGGAAAAGAAATCATCAACCTCATGCCACAGTTTACTGGGTGCCGCCACTAACCGTTGAAGAGGGTACACCACGATTGAAAGACCGCTACGAATGGATTCCAAGTATCGATATCGCACATCCACGAATACTAACAGTAACGATAGGAGCGCGAAAAACACCAGCCGGACGGCAGGAGAGGGGCCTCGATTGAAGAAGCGAAGGGGCTGATTTTGTTCCATTAGGGCGTTTCAACAGCCATTTTCGCTTATAGTTCTCAGTTACAACACTACTTTCCTTACGTTCACGGAAGGAAAGTCAAAAGAGAAGGGAGTTACTAGGCTGTATTAATTTATAATTTTCCACACCGTTAAACTTGCCGCTTAATCGCTGGTGAAAATTCCACTGAAGTTATCCATCCGGTCAAGTGCCATGCCGGAACCGCGCACCACACAGGTAAGCGGGTCATCTGCAACCAACACAGGCAAACCAGTCTCTTCCATCAATAAGCGGTCGATATCACGCAACAATGCACCGCCGCCAGTCAGAACCATACCCTTCCTGGCGATATCCGAGCCCAGTTCAGGGGGGGTCTGCTCTAGCGCGATTTTCACAGCGCTGACAATATTATTAAGTGGATCAGTGAGGGCCTCCAGGATTTCATTACTGGAAATGGTGAAACTGCGCGGCACACCTTCCGCCAAGTTACGTCCCATCACCTCCATTTCACGTACTTCGCTGCCGGGAAATGCCGAACCGATTTCTTTCTTGATCTGTTCCGCGGTCGTTTCGCCGATCAACATGCCATAGTTGCGGCGGATGTAATTAATAATAGCCTCGTCGAACTTGTCGCCACCAACGCGTATGGAACCGGAGTGCACCGCGCCGCCAAGTGAAATCACACCCACTTCAGTAGTACCACCGCCAATATCCACCACCATCGAGCCGCTTGGCTCTTCTACTGGCAGATCAGCGCCTATTGCTGCTGCCATAGGCTCTTCAATCAACTCCACTCGGCGCGCTCCCGCACCATAAGCAGATTCGCGGATAGCGCGCCGCTCTACTTGAGTTGAGCCACATGGCACACAAATCACGATGCGCGGACTGGGGCTGAAAATGCCAGACTTCTGCACTCTCTTGATGAACTGTTTAAGCATTTGTTCGGTGACGGTAAAATCAGCAATTACGCCGTCCCTCATCGGACGTATGACAGTTATATTGCCTGGCGTTCGTCCGAGCATCTGCTTGGCTGCCAGCCCAACCTGCTGAATCACCTTCTTATCGTTTGGACCGCTCCCATGGCGAATTGCTACCACCGAAGGTTCATCCAGCACTATGCCTTTGCCGCGTGCCCAGATCAGGGTGTTAGCGGTGCCCAAATCTATCGCTAAATCATTAGCAAAATAGCTGTTAAAAAATCCAAACATGATGAATCCCAGAATAGAAAAAATGCGCCCGATATCGTATATAAAGAAAAAATGTGCCCGATATCGTAAAAAATTAGTCTCACAACAATATTTGATGATAACCTATTAAGCTACCTTTAATAAAGATAAAGAATTCAGCTTATGTCGCTCAGCATCAATGATGTCTATAAGGTCGCACGACTGGCCCGACTAGGAATGTCCGAGCAGGAAGCACAAACGGCGCACGACCAGCTTTCGAATATTTTTGGATTGATCGCCGAAATGCAGGCAGTCGATACTAATGGGATTGCACCGATGTCGCACGCTCAAGATATAACCCAACGCTTGCGCAAGGATGTGGTCACGGAACTCAACCAACGTGAGCAATTTCAGGCTGCAGCCCCACAAGCTAAAAATGGATTATATTTAGTACCACAAGTCATAGAATAACTATCCAGTTCCAAGACCATGCTTAATTCCAGTTTGCAACAACTAGGCGCAGCATTGCGCAGCAAGAAAATTTCCAGCGTTGAGTTAACGCAACTGTATCTTGATCGCATTGCCACACTCAACTCAAAATTCAACGCCTACATCACGGTTAATGAAGAGATGAGCTTGGCGCAGGCTCGCGCAGCCGATGTCAAGTTGGTCCAATCCGAAACCAACGCTCTCACTGGCATTCCCATTGCCCAGAAAGATATATTCTGTGCATTGGGTTGGCGGACTACCTGTGGCTCGAAAATGTTGTCTGATTTCATTGCTCCCTACGATGCGCATGTAATTGAGCAATTCAACAGCGCTGGCGCGGTAAATATAGGCAAAACCAACATGGACGAGTTCGCCATGGGTTCCAGCAATGAAACGTCTTACTTTGGCACTGTAAAAAACCCCTGGAACCACAAGGCCGTGCCTGGCGGTAGTTCCGGCGGCAGTGCAGCCGCTGTGTCGGCACGATTATGCGCAGCGGCCACCGGTACTGACACTGGTGGCTCTATCCGCCAACCAGCTGCACTATGCGGTATCTCAGGCCTGAAACCGACTTACGGTGTGGTTTCCCGCTATGGCATGATCGCCTTTGCCTCCAGCTTGGATCAAGCTGGGCCAATGGCGCACAGCGCAGAAGATTTGGCGCTGATGCTGAATGTCATGGCTGGTTTTGATGAACGTGATTCTACTAGCCTGCAACGTGAATCAGAAGATTACACACGAGATTTAAATAAGCCGCTGAATGGTCTACGCATCGGACTGCCAAAAGAGTTCTTCGCAGCAGGTTTGAGTGCAGATGTTGCGCCAGCGATCGAAGCATCCATTGCCGAATATAAAAAACTAGGTGCTAGCGTGGTAGATATCAGTCTGCCCAACTCGCGATTGTCCATTCCTGTGTATTACGTGCTGGCTCCGGCAGAGGCCTCCAGCAATCTGTCTCGGTACGACGGTGTGCGTTACGGCTACCGTGCGTCGGAATACACCAATCTTGCGGACATGTATGAAAAGTCACGCGCACAAGGTTTTGGCGAAGAAGTGAAGCGGCGCATCATGATCGGCACTTATGTACTATCGCACGGTTACTACGACGCCTATTATTTGCAGGCACAGAAAATTCGCCGTCTGATCGCGCAGGACTTTGATGAAGCATTCAAGCAATGTGACGTCATCATGGGGCCAACGACGCCCACCACGGCCTTCAATCTTGGTGAAAAAAATGATGATCCTGTACAGATGTACCTCTCCGACATCTATACCATCGCGGTGAATCTCGCAGGCCTTCCCGGCATGTCTATCCCAGCAGGCTTCGGCGGCAATGACCTGCCCATTGGCTTGCAAATCATAGGCAATTATTTCGACGAAGCGCGCATGCTCAACGTAGCACATCAATATCAGCAGGTGACCGACTGGCACACCCGCACTCCGCAACATATCGAGGGGTAAGGAACCGCACCATGCAATGGGAAATCGTTATCGGACTGGAAGTACATGCTCAACTTTCAACCAACAGCAAGATTTTTTCTGGCGCTTCAACCACATTTGGCGCAGAACCTAACACACAGGCTTGCGCGGTAGATTTGGCTCTGCCTGGCGTATTGCCAGTGCTAAACCGTGGCGCGGTGGAACGTGCTATCAGGTTTGGCCTTGCAGTTGGTGCGCACATTGCGCAACGCTCTGAATTTTCGCGTAAAAATTATTTCTATCCTGACCTGCCCAAGGGGTACCAGATCAGTCAGTTTGATTTACCGATAATTGGCCAAGGCTCGTTGACTATTCAGGTCCCAACAACAACAGCAGGGAAAACGTATAAAAAAGTGGTTCGCCTGACTCGTGCGCATCTTGAAGAAGATGCAGGAAAATCATTGCACGAAGATTTTCAGGGCATGACAGGCATCGATCTCAACCGCGCTGGAACACCGCTGCTGGAAATAGTCTCAGAACCGGACATGCGCTCTGCCGCCGAGGCCGTGTCCTATGCCAAAATGCTGCATACCTTGGTGCGCTGGATCGGCATCTGCGATGGCAACATGCAGGAAGGGTCGTTCCGCTGCGATGCAAATGTCTCTGTTCGTCGCCCAGGGGCTGAATTAGGCACACGCCGCGAGATCAAAAACTTGAATTCGTTCCGCTTTCTGCAACAGGCTATTGAGTATGAAGCACAGTGGCAAATAGATACACTGGAAGACGGCGGGACCATCCATCAAGCGACAGTACTGTTCAATTCCGACAAGGGTGAAACCCGCGCCATGCGCAGCAAAGAAGACGCGCACGATTACCGTTATTTCCCAGACCCTGACTTGTTGCCGTTAGCGATTGATAATGAGTTGATCGAACAAATACGCGGTACGCTCCCCGAGTTGCCGCTGTCCAAACAGGCACGCTATGTTACCGATCTCGGTTTATCTGACTACGACGCCGATACTTTGACCTCCTCACGAGAAATGGCGGATTTCTTCGAAACGACACTAAACGAAGTCCCCAAGGAAGCAAAGTTGTGTGCCAACTGGCTGATGGGTGATGTAAGCGCCTCACTTAACCGTGAAGACCGCGATATTACACAATGTCCTATTTCACCCCAGCAACTAGGTGGCATGCTTAAACGCATTGCAGATGGAACCATTTCTAACTCTGCCGCCAAAGAAGTTTTCAAGATACTCTGGAGTGAAGGTGGCGACCCCGACACCATTATCGAAACAAAAGGTTTAAAGCAAATGTCCGATATCGGCGCAATGGAGGCAATGGTGGACGAGATTATCGCCGCCAATCCAACGCAAGTTGCCGAATATCGCAGCGGCAAGGAAAAAGTGTTTGGCTTCTTTGTTGGCCTCGCCATGAAGGCCAGCAAAGGCAAAGCCAACCCTGCTCAGATGAATGAAATTCTTAAGCGCAAACTGGCGGGTTAAACGCTTTATTAACTGCGATCTTACAACTCGCTGGATTCAACCAGCCCTCTCCTCTAAAATCGGGGAAATTAAACCCGAAAAAATTAAATAATGACTCGCTTGGGTATGCATTACATCAATCTGAAGTAATTCTATTCTAAAAAGTGGCCTTATGCCCGAGCGAGCTTACGCTATTACCAACTCTCCTACCCGAGCATACCGGGAATCACCAATTTGTTCTGCGAGTAAATTGTTAGCTTCAATACTGCAATCGCACGTGCTCCCGTGCTAAGGTCTCCCATGGAAAAAATCTGTTTGCTGAAATTCATGCACCGCTGGTCAGGAATCAAGCTTCCCTGCTGGATGCAGTTGTGTACTTTATCGCTAGCGCTTGCTTTTTTTTGCTTGCCTGTAAGAGCAGCGGAGCTTGCGCCACCTCACGTGATGCTGGCAAATGTTCTTCGAAGCGAGGTCACGCTAACAGATTATTGGGTTAGTGAAAAATTTGATGGCATGCGCGGTTACTGGGATGGTGTGAAACTATTGACGCGTAGCGGCAAGCATATCGAGACCCCGGAATGGTTCACCGCTGGCTGGCCGAACATTCCTCTCGATGGGGAGTTATGGGTTGGCCACGGCCAGTTTTCCCGTGCAATTTCTACCGTCAGAAAAAAAATTCCGGACGAAGCTCAGTGGCGCATGCTGCGCTTCATGGTGTTCGATCTGCCGGCACATCCAGGTAGTTATTCGGAACGCAATGCGGCACTACAGCCTGTCATCACAGAAATCGGTCAACCCTGGGTGCACCACGTTGAACAGTTTAAAGTGGCCGACCATGCCGCGTTGAGAACAATGCTTAAGCGGGTGATCAAACAAGGTGGTGAAGGCCTGATGCTGCATCGTGGTGGTTCACTTTACCAAGCAGTTCGCAGCGACGACTTATTAAAATTAAAACCCTATGAAGATGCTGAAGCCAAGGTAGTAGCGCACTTGCCGGGTAAAGGTAAGTATGCAAACGTATTAGGTGCACTGGAAGTGGAAACGGCCGATGGAATGCGCTTTCGACTGGGTTCAGGTCTATCTGATGCCGATAGGAACCATCCGCCCCAGTTGGGTAAATGGGTAACTTACCGTTATAACGGACTATATAAAAAAACCGGTATCCCACGATTTGCGCGCTTTATACGAGTACGGGAAGATATGACTTTTTCAGAACAGGCAGTGAAACCTTGAAAAGCATGTACTGCATTCAAATCAAGGGTACCTTAAATCCAAATTATAAATTAAAGTTATAACGTCTTACGCGGCTTGCGTGGAGCCTGTGAAAATGCAAAATCATATAACCAGTTAGGCAGCAGCTTAAGCATGCGTCCTATCAACCCCATCTGCCATGGCACTACTGCAAATGACTTGCCAGATGCAATCGCTCGTGCGATACGGCGCGCGGCTTCGGCGGCAGGCAAAATAAAAGGCATGGGGTACGGATTGATGGCAGTCATCGGCGTTTTAATGTAGCCAGGACAGATAGTAATTGCACGCACCCCACTATCACGCAACTCGACACGTAAACTTTCCATATAAGTGATCAGCGCCGCCTTGGATGCAGAATAAGCACTCGCCCCCGGCAAACCTCGAAATCCTGCCACACTAGCGATACCAACCAGCACGCCATGCCCAACCTCACGCATAGGCACAAGAAACGGCTGAAAAGTTTTCATTACACCCATGATATTGACATCCATAATCTGCTGGAAAATATCAATGTCCTCGGCATATTCAGTAAGCGTGCCAGCACTAATACCAGCATTAGCAATCACGATATCCGGCGCCCCCATGTGCGCGATGAAGCTCTGCGCAGCCGCTTGCACGGCAGCCGAGTCACGCACATCCAATGGATAACAATACACCTGTTGTGGAAACTGCTCAGAGAGACTTTGCAGGCAATCAGCGCGACGGGCAAACACCCCAACTATCGCGCCTTGCTTAAGATAATGGTGAGCCAGCGCCAGACCCAAGCCGCTGGATGCGCCGCTGATAACGACGCGTTGTGCGGCCACTAATCTTTGACCACACGTTCTTTGCGAGCTTTGTCGACAATAGCGTTCAACACTGTAATGCTTTTATCTGGTCCCAGGCCGCTAATCAGATATTTCCCGTCCACCGTCAGCGACGGTGTGCCGCGAATACCATAGATCTTCGCCAATTGTTTGCTGCGTGTTATCTTGCTTTGTATGGTGAAAGAATTATAGGCATCGCTGAATTTCTTGCGATCTACGCCACGCTGGCCAACAAAGTCTACAATCTTGGCTTTGTCGCTGAGGTCAATGTTGTTCACATTCCAAGCATTGAACAGGTCATCATGTAGCTGCTTTTCCTGTCCCAGCAATTCCAACGTGTAATAAGTGCGTGCCATCGGCTCCCACGATTTATTGAAAATGGTCGGCACATAGATCAGCTCGACATCCTTGGCCATCTTTTTTTCCCACGCAGTTATCGCTGGGTGCAAGTCGTAACAATGTGAGCAACCGTAGAAGAAAAATTCCAACACTTCAATTTTACTACCTGCATGCGACGGTTGTGCCGTATGGAGCACTTTGTAATCCTTACCAACTACAGGCTCAGCAAAAACCGGGTTAACACATAAAAAAGCCAGGACCACAAAAATCTGTTTAATGAATCTCATATCTATCTCCATACAAAGTTTAAGACTGTAAATAAACATATACCATATAGCGACGTTATACACACATTACTATTTGTTTATGATGCATATTTTTTATTCGGGTATATGAAACGCGACACTACTTTTCCACAATACTGCCTGACAACCAAAATTTAATACAGTTTCATACATACAAATAATGTGCGTTCAGACTAATAGCTAAATTATTTTAGAGCACCTCTATAAATTCAAATTGCTAAACAAGACAAGGCGAGAGTAAAAAATTTGAATGCGGCATACGGTTGATAAGTAAGCGATACTTTTATCCAGCAAACATACGTTTTCGCCTATTGCGCAAGCATTGGAGTAGCACTCACCCCATTTCGTTTCAACGCGCCTAATGCAATATTCATTTCCTCTCTGCCCCTATAAGGACCAACGTGCACGCGATGCCACACCCCTCTATCAGGAATGATCGCGATTTGCACACTGGCTTCTATGCCGAGCATAGCCAACTTGGCTTTTAATCTATCGGCATCATCCGCATTGGAAAATGAACCCGCCTGTAAAAAATAAATATCTTTGGCAGTTGCATCACCCGCAGGCTTGGCAGTGGCAGGCTTATCCTCGTTCGTTACTGTATTTTCACGTTTTTTTTTAATATCTACCGTTGTATCTTGTTTGTCGGTTAACACCTCGTAAAATTCAAAACGTGGCTTGCCGTTATCCTCTTCTGATACAGCCGCCGAAGATGTGGGTGTTTGAGCAGTTTTTGGAGTGGTTTTTGGAAACCGATTCTCAGAGTCCGGTGCAAGCTTAGCTGTTTCATTTGACACGTTATTTACGAACGAGCCGGGCGTTTTTAAAATATACCAGGCCACTCCACCAGCAATGATCAGACCCACTACCACTCCGATCAAAATGCCAGTCAGCAACAGACTGCCTTGACGCGGCGTAGCAGATCGAGTGTTACTATTTTTACTCATATAACCAATCTTTAAAAAGTTTCATATCGTTCTCGCAAAGTTCGTTGAACAACCCATATAGAATCGGTAACTTCACATTTAATTACAACCTTGTTAACTTTCATCTCAGTGAAAGAAAGCCAACCTACATTTTTTCCGGCGCGGAAACACCCAACAGCACTAAGCCGTTGCGCATTACCTGCGCCACCGCAGCAATCAACGCCAACCGTGCCTGCTTAACGCCTTCCTCCTCAACCAGAAAGCGTGAAGCATTATAATAGCTGTGAAAATCAGCGGCCAAATCTTTCAAATAGAATGCGATCAGGTGCGGTGCCAAATCTTCCGCAGCGTTTTCGATTACTTGCGGGTAGTCAATCAGACGTTGCAACAAGGCGCGCTCGTAGTCACTCTCCAGAACACTTACATCGGCTTGGCTAAGCGCCGCAGCATCGCCGCCCCACTGGCCCAACACGCTACAGATACGCGCATGTGCATACTGAATATAATACACAGGGTTTTCATTGCTCTGCGATTTTGCCAGATCAATGTCGAACACCAGTTGAGTATCGGGATGGCGCGCCGCCAGGAAAAAGCGCGTCGCATCGCAGCCCACTTCATCAATCAAGTCACGCAGAGTGACGTAACTGCCCGCGCGCTTGGATATTTTCACCTCTTCGCCATTGCGCAGTACAGTCACCATCTGGTGCAGCACATAATCCGGCCAACCTGGCGGAATGCCAACATCCAAAGCTTGCAGTCCCGCGCGCACGCGTGTGATAGTGCTGTGATGATCTGCACCCTGTTCGTTAATGACGCGGGTAAAGCCGCGTCGCCATTTATCCAGGTGATAAGCGACATCCGGTACAAAATAAGTGAAATTGCCATCGCTCTTGCGCATTACACGGTCTTTGTCATCACCAAAATCTGTCGTGCGCAGCCATAGTGCATTATCCTGCTCATACGTGTGGCCGCTGGCAATAAGCTTGCTGACAGCCTCCTCCACTTTACCGTCGGTGTAGAGTGCAGACTCCAGCGAATGCACATCGAAATTTACGCCAAAGGCGCGCAAATCGAGATCTTGTTCACTGCGCAGATAAGCGACCGCAAAATGGCGGATGGCAGTGGCATCATTCACATCACCAGATGCACGCTCATGTTGATCGTCGGCCTCCACTGCTTCTTGCGCCAAATACGCACGGGCGACATCAGTGATGTAATCGCCGCGATAACCATTTTCAGGCCACGATGGATCGTCAGGTGTCACACCCTTGCAGCGTAATTGTACTGATAGCGTGAGATTGTCGATCTGCGCACCAGCATCGTTATAGTAAAACTCTCGCGTTACATTCCAACCTGCCGCCTGCAACACGCGGCACAAACAATCACCCACCGCTGCACCGCGTCCATGTCCTACATGCAGCGGCCCCGTTGGATTGGCAGATACAAACTCCACCTGTAACTTACGACCCGCACCCAGATGAATATGACCGTAGCTCGCTCCTGCCTGCAGCACGCTACGCACCACATTCTGTTTGGCTGCAGTAGTAATGAACACATTAATGAAACCCGCTCCCGCAATCTCCACCTTTTCCACCACTTGAGATGCAGGCAAGGCCGCGATCAAAGCTTGCGCGATATCACGTGGTGATTTGCGCAATGGCTTAGCCAGCTGCATCGCCAGATTACAAGCGTAATCACCATGCTGCACCTGTTTGGGACGCTCGATGAGGATATTGGTCTGTGTCGCTTCAGGTGCAACAACGTGCATAGCCTGCGCAAACAATTCGGAGAGATGGGATTTGAAATTCAAGACAGCAAGCATTACACAACTCATTCACAATAAGCGTGAATTATAGCACTTGATGGGGCTTATCCATTGGCAGGAACAACTGCCCAGTACTTCTATTAATCTAATTATTAAACCAGCTGGTTCCAATTTCAAATTATTTCGAGTCAGTGGAATGGTTCATCCATCCCCAGTGACGTTGGGTTTCATTTCATTCAACTTAACCTATCGAGCTGCACCTGCTGGGTTTGATGAGCCGCACCGAGTAGAATATCGGCACGCATAAAACGTTCGAAAGACAGTACTAAAATGCACAGCAATAAACTCAGCTAACGTCCTGTTATGCTCCACTATTGAGCACCGATAAACGACACGAACTTATGATACTTTCAAAACAGTGGCATATCTTTAGTGCCGCACCTCACCGCGTCATGTTCTTTGGTGGCGCACTGCAAGCTGTCGCCGTAATGGTGTGGCTGTTGACTGAGTTGCTGACAAGCTATGGTGTGCTCTGGCACCCCCTGGCTTGGGCAATTGCACCGAATGCCGCACACGCATGGTTAATGATGTACGGTTTGTTTCCGTTTTTTATGTTCGGCTTTCTGATGACGACCTATCCACGCTGGATGAAAGGTAGCGACATTCCACGACATCGATATATGCCCGCCTTTTTGCTGCTCATACTAGGGACTGTCAGTTTCTATCTCGGACTATTTTTTAGCCATACCCTATTGATAATTGCCATCGTCAGCACGCTATCGGGATGGCTACTGGCACTGTATGCACTGTTGCGCGTATTGCTTGACACGACACACCAAAACAAACGTCACCCGCAACTCATTTTCGTCGCACTGAGCCTGGGTTGGTGCAGCCTCGTTGCCTATCTAGTCTGGTTATTGAGTGGTAACGCAGCATGGTTGCATCTCTCTATTCAAGGCGGATTGTGGCTATTTTTGTTACCGGTATTTTCCAGTGTTGCGCATCGCATGATTCCATTTTTCACCGCCAGTGCGCTGACGCATAACTATATCCCGAGCCCGCATTGGGCTTGGTGGATCATCTTGGCGGCCAGCGCGGGCCATGGCCTGCTACAAATCAATAATGCATCTGCCTGGCTTTGGCTATGCGACGCGCCACTGGCTATCGTAGCGCTCTATTTAACGCACAGCTGGGGATTACGCCGCAGCTTGAAATTCCCGCTGTTGGGCATATTGCACATCGGTTTTGCCTGGATCGGAATCGCCATGCTGCTGTTTGCCGTGCAAAGTTTTGTACTATTCATCAGCAATGGCGAAACTTTTATCTGGAGACTTGCGCCCTTGCATGCATTGACCATAGGCTGCTTCTCCACTTTACTGATCGGCATGGCCACACGCGTCACACTCGGTCATTCTGGGCTGCCGATGAACGTGGGTAAACCGATCAATTTAATGTTTATCGGAATACAGCTTGTTGCCATACTGCGCGTGCTGGCGGACATATTGCCCATACAAACTGGACACTGGCTGTATGTCGCTGCTGGAGCAGTCTGGCTGGCGTGTTTTGGGTCTTGGGCGGTGCGCTATTTTCCTGTCTACTGGCGACCACGCACCGATGGTCGGCCTGGTTGAGCAGTACCAACAACATATCACTCAAACGTGTATAAAAAATTGCATTTTCTTATCACGTCATAATGAATATGGTTAAAAAATTGGGTTTTCTATACACATTGCTGATCATCCAAGAGCGCGATCAGCCGGGTGTTTTACCTTGCAGCGCGGCCAATAGATCGCGTTCAGTCATCAACCCCATAATCACTAAGCAAATCGTCCATATCATCACCCACGCCATAGCCGAAGTTATGGCAGGTGCGGCACACAGTATCCAGCCTGTCCCATAACGGCTGGCGCTGCACATCGGCCAAACTGGCAATGGTTTTTAAGGCCTGTTCGAACATCCGCACCAGCGCATCGAAGTAGCCTTCATCCTGCAGACCGACATCATTGCTAAACCCTGCTGCACGCTCGCAATAAAACACCATCAGTTCGGCCAGACCTTCCGCTTGACCGATGGCGCGTCTGTAATCGGCGATAGGCTTTTTTGCTTTGGCGACAGAGGTGTCCTGATTCCTGGACAAATCGGGCCACAGCCAGCGGTCTATGATGACCTTGTAAGGCTTGAGCACATCGTCGCCCAAACTGAGGCGGGTGTGCAAGAAGATTTGGTTATCCTTGTTGGCTGCGTACAGGTCTTGCAGCAGACCAAGCAAGCCAGCGCGATCGAAATCGTTCAGTCTGGTTTTTACGTTACTCCACGTCGGGGTAGATTTCTTTGTGGTCATTCCCTCTTTGTCCTTAGTTAACCAGTTAGCGCTCGGAAGGGCGGATTTCCCGAATGTGCTGCAACTGCTCTTCAAAATACAGCTTGGTGTTGTGGCTTTTGCCGTCAGCGGCAGTTATTCGAAAATTTAAAAGAACTGAATCTTCTTCCAGCTCACTGTCGGCAAACACTTTTTCAATATGCACGGCAACTAGCGGTAGTGCTTCCAGCTCAATTCGAGGCGCAGTGCATCACATATTGAAATTTTATGCCAAACAAGTGTTTATAACGCAAGTTGGAAGCATAAAATATCCTACCAAGCTCCCTTATCAGCACGTTGGCCAATTGCGGTAGTAAGCGTCTGTCATAGGCAGCCCTTTGCTGTCGGCCTTACAGAATTAACTCACGCAGCGCCGTCAAAAGGGTTGCGGATCAACTTTTTCGCCATCGCTCACGTCAGATACTCCTCAATCCAGTCCCAGCGCTTATCCTTGACCATCACAAATCGACAGCGCCCCTCGGAAAGACTGGCCCACAGACCGCCAATCAAGCGGTCATCCTCGGCTGATAACCAGCGGTCGGCACCCTTGTATTCGACGGTGAGAATCGGTCCGGGCTTGTCACCTGTTCCGGGAAGCTGGCACAGAAAGTCCGGGTAGAAACGCCCATCAGCCTTTTGCAGGAAAAACGAACTGCCTTCGCGCCGCACCAGGTTGCGCACCCAGAACTGAATGCGGCCCTGCTGCGCCTGAATATCCAGCCAACAAGCACACTCGAATTCCTCCTTGCTGTCGAAATCGCCAATGCGCCCGTAAAAGTGCTTCCTGAAATCGAAGTGGCCGAAGCGGCCGTCATAGTCGCGGCTGGGCGCATAACCATGCGGGTGAAAATCGAAAGCATAGATATCACTCACCGCGACGCGGGTTGCAGCATCGTCACCGAACAGCGTTTGCTGGAATGCCTTGCCCACTGCCTGTTTGCGCAAGTCGCGGATGCGCACCTCAAGGCGATTACGGATCAAGAACTTTTGCAGGTTAGCGCGCGCCAGCGTGATATCGTTTCGGCGCATCAGATCAGTCAGCCACGCGGCGACGAAAGCCTGCTTGCTCGCGTGAGTGAGGGATTGCTCCGGTAGGTTGCGGCATAACCAGGTAGCGAGGTGAATTTCGTCCCAGTTTTCGGGTTTGTACACCAGCCCCAAATCCCGTTGCAGATCGGGCAAGAAGCGCGAAATAACACGGCCAGAGACGTCATCTACATCAATCTCGCCCCCTTCCGAAACCTTAAAGCCCGCACCAAGTACAGAGAGGTCATCGGCCGTTGGCGCAGCATCGTAAGGCGAAAGATCCCACGGGTACTCCAGGACCTCTGGGTCATCGAACAAAGCAAGCTCACCCTGAATGCGCAACGCGAGTTGCGGAACGCAGAAGCGTTCACCCAGTTCGGCAGGTGTCTGGAAAAACTCGATGGCGGTGGTGCGACTGACTTCAGCGGCTTCAATAATAGCCGCCGCCGCTGTTTCTGACGTGACTGATGCCTTGAGTGTTTCGGCCTCGTCCTCGGTCAGCGGCGTGCTGATGGTCAGCGTATTCATCTTGCCATCCCAACTCACTTTGTCGCGGATCGGCTTGGGCATACTCTTGAGATCGGGTTTCTCGGACAAGGTAATCGCCACCGGCCGAACGACTACGCGTCCGGCGTGCCCTTCCAGATCCAGCCGCGATTGTTCGGCCTTGGCCGCTGTCACGAACTCGGCCACCTCGCGCCGCTCGAAACCTGCACCAGCCACCAATCGGTCACGCAAGGCACTGGCGGTTTCTGCAAAGTTGCGCGAAACGACGAAAGCGTAGGACTGATTCAACGCCCGCGCTTGGGCGTGCTTAGCGCCAGGTTGCCGCAACACGCGACCGAGCAACTGCTCTACCGCCGTGGCCGAATGCAGCGAAGCCATGCTGACCAGAATATAGGCAAATGGACAGTCCCAGCCTTCGGCCAGTGCCCTCTGCGTAATGACAAACTTTACTGGGCAGGTCGGGTCGGCAATGCCCAGCTTGTAGTCCGCATCAATCTGTTCCAGCCCTTTTTCCTCGGTGGTGGCCACGATGATCTCGCTTGTGGGAATGCCGTGGTTGGTAATCAGCTCGTTGCGTACACGATCGAAATCCAGCGACTCGATGCCCGCTCGGCGCGGCTCCGACTGAATCAGCACCAACGGCCGCAAGTAGGCGGCACCCGCCCGACGTTCGTCGTCTGCCAGCTTGTGCAGGGCATCGCGTCGGCCGATGGCGTCGGCCAAACACTGTTGCCAGTTCGGCTCCGTTTCGAGCACCACCGGCAGTTTGATCATTTCTTCCGCCTTCAACTCGGCGGCCGATACGCTGTGCAGTACATTGCTGGGTGTGCGTTTCAAATCGGGCGTGGCGGTCAGCTCCATCACCCCGCTGGGGCGGAAGCGCGCCAGCATGTCGAAGGCCAGTTCAGTCCGGTTATTATGCGCTTCGTCAACGACCACTAATGGCCGACGCAGACGCAGCACATTGGCCAGCGAATAAGGCGTGATTCGGTCCGAGCCTTCGCCTTCGGTCAACAGTTCGCCGCGCTGCGTGGGCGAGAGATTGTCGAAGTGGTGCATCAGCGCGCCGCTGGACTGGTATACCTTGCGGCACTCTTCCTCTTCCACCTGAAACGCCTGCCGCGTGGCCACGATGATTGTAGTCGAGGTATCCAACGTGGCGCGTGTCACGCTCTTGGCTTCTTCCAGATCCAGTACGGTGATTGACCCGGCTTCGCGCAACGCGATGTAATAAGGATGCTGGCGATTGCGCAAAGCGCGCAGTGTCTGCTCGCGAATCGGCTTCGATGGTACCAGCCACAGAATGACGCTGTGTTCGCAGCGCAGTAGATGCGTGTTGGCAAGCTGAACGCTCTTCGCCGCCAGCCAGGTCTTGCCGCCGCCGGTGGGCACGCGCAAGCAGAAATACGGCATATCGGGCGGGAAGCCCGATAACGGGTTGTACGTATTGCCACGGCCCCACAGGCGCTCCGTAGTCGCGGTAAAGGCAATCGACGGGGACGGCAGTTCGTGGCAGGCCTTGAAGTAGGCTTCCACACTATCAAGCACTTGTGACTGGTAAGTTTTGGGGGTAAAGCTCGTCACGATGGTTCCCGATCGATCCAGTAATCCGGTGCGCGGTGCATGTGGGCCACAGCAATGATGAAAAAACAATCCGGCTCAACCGAATACAGCAGCTTGTATGGAAATCGGCTCAAAATCATGCGCCGAATATCCCCACGCTCGACCGGTGCCGCTAACGGCCAGTGGCGCATGCGCAGCAAGGCCTGGCGTACTTCCGTTCGAAAACGTGCGCCTAAACCGGGAACCTGCCTTTCGTAATACGCTTCGCCGTCCTCGAACTCCGCCTTGGCCTGCGGGGAAAAATCGATGCGCATCACCTCGCGCATTACAATTCGCCGACCACGTCGCTGGCCGGAATACCCTGTATTAGGCCCGTACGATAGGCTGCTAGTCGTCGCTCCGCCTCCTCAATCCAGACGCGGTCTAGTTCCGGATCCGGACGGTCGAGACTATGCAAAAGCTCGTCAATCAGCTTAAAGCGTTCGGCAGGGTCAAGCTTCATAGCCGAATCAACCAGTGTCTTTGTACCCATTTGTGCACCCCCTTTTATCAATCAACTCCAGATTATTACTGCCCGCAGTTGCCAACAAACTACGCGCTCATCGGCCAGCCACACCTGTGCATTCCACGAACCACGCAAATCTTTGTCACGGCAAAGCTTAAAAGAGTTCTTCACTCACACCTCCAGCGCATAAGGGGTTTGCTTGAAGGTGATGCCTTCACGCGTAGCGCGGCCGCCCATGCGGTTGGCAGCGGCATAAATTACTTTCGGGCCTACGAACTGCGGCAACACGTCGAACACCGGCCCGGTGAGTACATTGCCACCGGCGATGGATTTGTCTTTAAGGATGCCGTTGTAGAGCAGGTAAATGCCGCGTCCTTCATGCACACCTAGAAGTGGCGACACAATCTCCCTCTGCCCCCTCGCAAGCTCACCCCCTTTTTCAAAGGGGAAAGCCTTTTGCGCTTCACCATCCATCCCCCACTGTGAAAAAGGGGGGCTAGCGGGGATTTGAAACCCCGTCCCGGTTTCCGCAAACCAGACGAATTCGGCCAATTGGGCAAAGGTGACATCGGAGCGAATCTGTCCCTCGGCAGTGAATAGGGGCTCGGCAGACAGGCTACAGAACTGGAAGCCACCGCCAAGTCCTTCTACAGTTTGACCCTTTGCGTTGGCATATCCCTGCGAAACGCGACGTACGCGCTCGCTGGTTACGTTTTTGGCGATACCTTCATCTATTTCCACGAGGATGAAGCGGCGGCAGCCACTGTCTTCGATATTTTGTTTGAGCACTGCATGGCCAGAGGTGCCCGAACCGGCGAAGGAATCGAGTATCAGGGAATCTTTGTCAGTAGCTATTTGGAGAATGCGTTGGATGAGACGAGTAGGTTTAGGGGTCGCAAAACCCGCATCCCCAAAGAATATTTCGTGTAGTTCCTTTTTTGCCTCATCTGAGTGGCCTGCTTCTTCGTGAGGCCACCAACTATTTGGAACTATCTGTGGTGCGTCTTTTAGAAACAACTTGAAAGATGGAACGCCATCCTGATTCTTCCCAAAATAGGCCATACCTTGATCAACAATTTCATTCCACTGGTCTTCTGTTCGAGACCAGCACCTGCCCTTTGGGGGGTATCGAACGGTTCCTTTGGGCGTTGTTATCGGATATGAAAGGTTTTCACGAATATTTGGAGCATCCCAAGGAATTGCTCGCCATGGCCCGCGAAAGTCGTTGTCTGGATTCTTATATTGTTTCTCTTGAGTAAGGCTTCGAGGTAGGCGATTTCGCTTTGATCGCCATAAATCCACATTCAGCGCGTAAATGACAATGTGATTGTGGGATAGGGAAATGCTTGCATCACTGGAGCGTGAATAGCGTGATTGCCATGCTATTTGAGTGACAAAGCACTGATTTCCAAAAATCTCATCCATCAACAGCCTCAGCGTCGCCACCTCGTTGTCATCTATGGAGATAAAAATTGCCCCGTCATCCCGCAGGAATTGCTTCAACATCACAAGGCGTGGATACATCATGCATAACCAGCGATCATGCCGATCCAACGTCTCGCCTTCCTTGCCGACCACCTCGCCCAGCCAGCGGCGGATTTCCGGGCTGTTGACGTTGTCGTTGTAGACCCAGCCCTCGTTGCCGGTGTTGTAAGGCGGATCAATGTAGATGCACTTCACTTGACCGGCATAGCGCGGCAGCAGAGCTTTGAGTGCGTGCAGGTTGTCGCCCTGCACGATAAGATTGCCGCTATCAGCAGAGCCGCAGGAGAGTTCCGGCACGGGTTCCAGCAGACGAAACGGCACTTCCTTGTGGTGTTTGACGACAGCTTCTTTGCCGATCCAGTTCAATGTTGGCATTCAGGCCATATCCTTAGTTATTTGACGATGGCGTTTGACCATTGCTGTGCTTTTCTTCATCCGCGCCGCCCGCGCGCACCCACTCATCAACCTCGGACAATTGGAATTTCCACAGGCGGCCAACTTTATGCGCAGGCAGGCCCTTGCGCTCACGCCAGCGGTAGACGGTGTCTTTCACGACGCCCAAGTGCTGGGCGACTTGTTCGGCTGTGACCCACGGTTCGGTGTTAATGGCATTGGCACTCAAATGTTGACCTTCATAGTCGTCTTAAATCGTTTGAAGTCTAACAGGACAGCGATTTTGTGGCCATGGAAAATACCTGATATGCGCACTATATGCTTGTGATAAATTGTCTTACGCGTAGCTCAGCGCGTAACTTGTTGGTTGAACCTGGCCGAGCAGGTTCAATTCGAGGCCGTAGCGAGGCGATCTGTGGGCTAGCTGATATCAATATGGCAGAGCCAAACCCGCGGAAAACTCTGCTTTCGGTGGCTTTGATGAAGGTGTTACCCACATCAACACCTGCTATAACTTCGCGTACTGTGGAAATTCATGCAAAAAAAAGGGCTCAGAAATTATCTGAGCCCTTTAAGTTGGTGGTGATAGGTGGAGTTGAACCACCGACCTCAGCGTTATGAGTGCTGCGCTCTAACCATCTGAGCTATATCACCTGGAGTCTTATCGTCGCTTTAGCAAAGCAGCCTTCAATTGCAACGAAGAGCGCGGCATTTTCCATATTTAACCGCCTCTTGTCAATCGTGCTGGTACTCGCACACTATGCTTATGTCTAATCACAAGCCACCATATGCACCGCACTACCGGCAAACTTATTTTGCAACGTTACCATTTTTTCAATTACTTCTTCGTTTGGAGATTTCAACACAAATACAGTTAGCTTAAACTTGCTCATAAGCTCTCCCATCTCAGCAGTTTTAACGCCTTTAGCCTTAATGCTACCTAACGCTCTACGCGCTGATTTTTCTGACTTGAATATACCTAACGAAATAGCTTTTTCCCATTTTCCGGCGTCCTGTACGGCAAAGTAGTTATCCACTTTAAGCTTTTTGAGTTCTGCGATGTTGTTATTCATTTTCGCACGGGTTTCAGCGGGCGGTATATACACCCAGTATCCAACCATATACTCAGATTGTTTCTGCGTCAGCTTGTCGGTCAGGTTCAATGTAGCCAAAGCTGCTGCTGCACGCTCGCTGTCAGTACCGGAAAACTCTCCCCACTCCAGGCAAACATCGGTGAATGCTATCTGATCCTGCAATGTTGCTGTTTTGGCGGGCTGTGCAGGCAACAACTGGATCTTATCTACGTTCAGTGGCAATTGATGTTTCAGACTTTTATTTTCACCGGTCAACATTTCGCCCCATTGAATAAATGAAAAAAATATCAGATTAACCAGTAACAATATCCAGAGCAGCCACTTCATTCTTAACCTCATAATTGTCTTTATTCTTCAGTAACTACTCGCCCTCGATTTCTCCAGCCAAAGCCATTTGGATAGCTATCAAGGGATTTCTCCCCTGTAAGTTATTATTTTCAGGTAACTTAAATACGTCATAGCAGTCAGGCATTTCCCTTCAGAATAGTGACAAGGGGTTGTTTGACCCTCTGCAAACATCCTTAAGGCTTGTGAATTCGGCGCGATAATGACTCAACCAAACTGACAATAAGTTGCCATACGTAGCTTCTAACCAGCCTTGCTGTAGCAAAGTTTAAAGAAGGAAAGAGTTGCGAGTTTTGTACACTAAAAACATGCGAACTACTGTTGAAGGGCGCCTCTAAAAACTTAATCTTCATCACAACACTACGTCACTCTAAAAATATTTTCACTTACATATCAAATATATGCTGCGTTCAATTTTTTTATCGCGCCTTGCCTTGCATAGCAACGGGGTAAGCGGGCAAGCTGCGAAACTGCTGCTCGAAAATTGAATTTTTAGAGGTGCCCCTGAAAAATATTTCAGGGGCGAGTATTACGATCAAAGAATATATAAGCTTGGTTGAATTTATAAATTTATTAAGATTCCCTTCAATTTTTTTGGCAACCGACTGAAATGCTATACATCAAGATTCTTAACTCCTAAAGCATTCTGTTCAATGAAAGCACGCCGAGGCTCCACTATATCTCCCATTAAAGTTGTAAAAGTTTCGTCTGCTGCAATCATGTCTTCAATTTGAACGCGCAATAAAATACGATTTTTTACATCCATGGTAGTTTCCCACAGCTGTTCTGGATTCATTTCTCCCAACCCTTTATAGCGCTGAATGCTGACTCCACGTTTAGCCTCTTCCAGTAACCATTCAATGGCCTGTTTGAAATCAGCTATGGGTTTACGCTGTTCCCCTCGCTTGATGTAGGCGCCTTTGCCAAACAATCCATCCAAGGCGAGTGCTGTTTGTTTAATTTGAGTGTAATCCCCGCTATGTAAAAAGCTCGGCTCGATATAGCTTACAGAATAATTACCATGAAAATGTTTTTCCAAACGTAAACGATTTTCATCATTGTCTGGATTAATATCTGCTTTCACAACAATTTCTGTACCACAAACTCGCTGCAAACTTATCGCACTTTGTTCTGCATGCTCTGCACTATCCAATTGAATGTCTGGTCGCTTAAGCATGGCATGCAGGACTTCCTTCGCGATAACCTGGGATAAGCGATCTATTATGGCTTCCGCAAGGAAATATCCTTTTGCCAGATTCTCGAGTGTTTCAACTCCCAATGCTGGTGAATCTTTATCAGTATGAAGTTCAGCATTAACAAGGGCTGAGCTAAGCATAAATGATTTCATTTCAGTATCATCTTTTAAATAACGTTCCTCTTTGCCTTGTTTAACTTTATATAGCGGCGGTTGTGCAATATAAACATGACCGCGCTCAACTAATTCTGGCATTTGACGGTATAAGAACGTTAATAACAAGGTACGTATATGTGATCCATCTACGTCAGCGTCTGTCATTATGATGATGCGGTGATAACGCAATTTGTCCGGGTTGTATTCATCTCGGCCAATACCAGTACCTAAAACTGTGATCAATGTAGCAATTTCTTGTGATGAAATAATTTTTTCAAAACGCGCTCTTTCAACATTTAAAATTTTACCTTTAAGCGGTAAAATAGCTTGAAACTTACGATCGCGTCCTTGTTTGGCCGAGCCTCCGGCAGAATCACCCTCAACCAAATACAATTCCGATTGCGCTGGGTCTTTTTCTTGACAGTCAGCTAACTTACCAGGTAATCCCATACCATCCAGCACCCCTTTACGACGTGTAAATTCGCGAGCTTTACGAGCAGCTTCCCTGGCATGCGCCGCTTCAACAATTTTTCCAACAATTACTTTGGCATCATTAGGATTCTCTAGCAGAAATGCCATTAATTGCTGGCTAACCAATTCTTCAACAACAGGGCGGATTTCTGAAGAAACTAACTTATCTTTGGTTTGCGAAGAAAATTTTGGGTCGGGGAGTTTTACAGAAAGAATCGCTGTTAATCCTTCACGCATATCGTCGCCAGTTGTTTCAACTTTGGCTTTTTTAGCAATTTCTTCAGTCTCGATGTATTGATTCAATGTCCTGGTCATTGCCGTACGCATAGCAGTCAAATGAGTACCGCCATCTCGCTGTGGAATATTATTAGTAAAGCACTGTACCGCTTCTTGGTAGGAATCATTCCATTGCATTGCAATTTCGGCTGTTATGCCTTCTCTTTCAACCAGCGTATAAAAGACATTTTTATGAATTACACTTTTGTTTCTATTCATGTATTCAACAAAACCTTTTACTCCACCCGTGAATGCAAAAAGTTCTTCTTTTCCATTCCGTTTGTCTATCAATGAAACTTTTACGCCATCATTTAAAAAAGAAAGCTCACGTAGGCGTTTAGCCAAAATATCAAAATGAAATTCGACAAGCCCGAAAACCTCTTTACTTGGTAGAAAATGCAACTCTGAGCCGCGTTTGTTTGTCTCGCCTATTACTTTAAGTGGCGCAACTGGTTCTCCCATACGAAATTCAATGAAATGAGTTTTATTGTCTCTGTGTATTGTTAATTGTAACCATTCGGACAATGCGTTCACTACTGAAACTCCGACCCCATGTAAGCCACCTGAAACCTTATAAGAGTTCCCATCAAACTTACCACCGGCATGTAAAACTGTCATTATTACTTCTGCTGCAGAACGATTTTCTTCTTCATGGATATCTGTCGGGATACCTCGTCCATTATCAGCCACACTAATCGAATTATCTGGGTGAATAATTACTGATATTTCGTTGCAAAAACCTGCTAATGCTTCATCCACCGCATTATCAACTGCCTCAAAGACCATGTGGTGCAATCCACTGCCATCGTTAGTGTCACCAATATACATACCTGGACGTTTTCTAACTGCTTCCAGTCCTTTGAGAACTTTAATACTAGTGGAGTTATATTCATTCATTATTTATTTTCTTTCATTTGTTTCACGTGAAACATTAAGAATGCATGTGAAATATTACTTACCTTAAATGGTATTTTGAAATGTGTTAAGTAGGTAGCACTAAGGAAATTAAATATGTAGATCATTTATAATAATTTTTTAATTATTATCGATCTAAAGTATCTACACGTTATCTTTAACATTTTTCTTGAGCTATTTAACTAAAATTTATTAAATACGCATTGGCATCACAACATACTTAAAATCTTCATTTCCAGGAATTGTGATCAAAATACTACTGTTTGCATCACCAAAGGAGAATATTACTGTTTGCGTAGCAGCATTATTTAATCCATCTATTAAATAATTGACGTTAAAACCGACATCAAGTGCAGGTCCCTGATAGTCAATCTCCATATCTTCCTGTGCTTCTTCTTGCTCGCTGTTATTACTTATAATGCGCAAATTATTTTCTGAAAGAACAATACGTACTCCCCTGAATTGTTCATTCGATAAAATTGCTGCGCGTTGTAATGACTGTAATACTTCAATTCTATTTAACGTAATTTCATTAGTGTAATTAGGAATAACACGTTCATAATCTGGAAATTTCCCATCAATCACCTTAGAAACTAAAATAATATCGGAGAACGTCATACGAACTTGATTTTCAGCTAATTCAAATATAATTTTTTCATCTGTCTCTGCTAAAAGTTTAATTAGTTCATTAACAGTTTTTCTGGGCAGGATAATTTCCGATTTAGGATATTCCTGGTCAAGCTTAGTCACAACATAAGCAAGACGATGTCCATCTGTTGCTATTAATTTTAAAAAACCTCCATCTACAACCAGTAAAACCCCCTTCAAATAGTAACGAATATCTTGCTGTGCCATGGCATATTGGACCATAGCAAATAATTTTTTTAGTTTACCCTGTTCAATTTGAATACTTATAGCTTGTTCTAAATTTTCCAAAACTTTAGGAAAATCTTGAGCAGGTAACGTTTGTAAAGTAAATTTACTTTTATTTACTTTTACTAAAAGGCGGCTCTCATTAATATCTAATGTAACTTTACTTCCTTCAGGTACAACCTTGAGGATATCGTGTAATTTTTTAGCAGCTACAGTAATTGCTGTATCAGGGCTTGTTTGATATTCATCGGTAAACTGAGTTGAAATTTGAATTTCAAGGTCAGTAGCAATAAACCGTATATTGGACTCTGTTTTTTCAATTAGTACATTAGCCAGAATTGGGGAAGCTTGTTTACGGTCAACGATGCCAATTATTTTTTGAAGCGGATTTAATAAATTATCTTTTTCAATCTTTTCTATAAACATTCTTATATATCCTTAATAACAATAATAATAGATATTACATATAGTGAATAACTTAATATTTATATTTGTTTATAACATATTAGAGTGTCTAAAAAGATGTGGATAAATGCTGTTTTTGACAACATAATTTTTGTGTATAGTTTTATAAAAATTAATATTTAGTGCAGT
>NZ_CAKMNW010000005.1 GCF_927904885.1 Candidatus Nitrotoga sp. M5 | reverse complement strand
TAGGTGAATTTTATCAAAAGTGCTTCATGAGAATGGGTTTTTCGAGGTGCCCTAAGGGCAGTTGCCAATTTGTCTTTGTGCTGGAATGAACCATCCAATTGATTTAGATCGCCGATATCAGATGC
Organism: Candidatus Nitrotoga sp. M5; assembly: GCF_927904885.1. Lineage (GTDB taxonomy): Bacteria > Pseudomonadota > Gammaproteobacteria > Burkholderiales > Gallionellaceae > Nitrotoga. The sequence continues at coordinate 147,510 of NZ_CAKMNW010000005.1, read as the reverse complement.
ATCGTTATTGCTTTCTTTATCCATTGCCATCACCTAGTCGTTCAAATTACAGGCTGATCATAGGCCGGCCCGACATAATTCCTCCATACTCTGACAATGTCTCACCAATAAGTATGCCTTCATCTGTAATGTCAAATAATCGAATGTCCTTGCTATGCCGACTGCCACGGACTTTAACGATCGACAGGACGCGTTTGAATTGGCCCGTGATTTCTATATAGCGCTGCACAATAATGGCGTCTGCCAGAAAGGCACTCCCAAATGGACTAAAACGCAAGTCGGTGTAACGGTCTTCCAGTTCCGATGTCATTAATATGGTCACGCCCAAATCAGTGAGTTCGGCAACCATCCTGTATAGTGACCCACGAAAATCTTCGCTAAACTCAGGGGCCAGCGCCAGCTCAAATCCAGACAAGGAGTCGATGACAACGCGCTTTGCTTGCAATCGGTCAATAGTTTCAATCAAATCATGCAAGGTTTCATCAAGCGACAAATCCAGGGAACGAGTATCGATCACCCCAACTTGTCCTGCCTTGACCAGCGCATTCAATTTATTGTTCAGCAGTTGGCTAGGGCTCTTCTCAAATGCCGCTATCACACCTGGCTCACCTCTACGCACACCTTCGGCGAGAAACTCCGTTGCCAATATGGTTTTCCCAGACCCCGATGGTCCTACCACGAGCAGTGAATATCCAATTGGTAAGCCGCCGCCAAGCATTTCATCCAGGCCAGCTGTTCCCATTGGAAGACGTTCTTCTCCAGTGGGTATGTTGATTATTGACTCAGCCGCTGTGGGGTGTTTGATAATAGCGCGCGGAAAAATGTGGATTCCTTCATCACTAATGCGAAATGTATGCAAGCCGGGGGCCTGGGCTTGACCACGCATTTTGACCACTTGTATCTTGCGTACCATTGAATTACGGTGCAAATTTTGCGTAAGCCACAGGATGCCATCTGCCACTGTAAAAACAGGACTAGACTCCGCTTCTGGCCTTAAATATTCACCGATTAAAAATGTGGTTGCCTGCCAGCCCGTCATTTGCATGCCCAGTTGCTGCACGAACCGTTGTAGCTCGGCCGCCCCCTTTTCTTCCTGCTTTGCAGACTGAACGACTGATCTAAATGAATCAACAAATACAAGGCTGGGAGCATAATCTTTTACTTCATCGGCAATGCGTGACAGCACTCTGCCAAAATCTCCATCGAGAAGGTCTGCAGACAGATTAACGAAGCGGATAGACTCATTGACTTTATCAATATCAAAAAACAGAAACTGCTGTTGATAACGAAGCATCTTTAGAGCGGGTTCCCCAAGCACCGTGAAGTACAAAGCCCGATTATCAGGGGTTGCCAACGAGAACATGATTTGGTGAGCAAGTGTTGTTTTTCCGCTTCCTGGCGTGCCCGCAATCAGATTAAATGAAAATTCAGGCAGCCCTCCACCTAACAAATTGTCCAAGCCAGGTACGCCAGTTGTCAGTCGACGTATGCATACCTTTTTACTCATTTTCGAACTCCTTACTGGTGTTAGCCAAAGCGCTATTGCCCCAAGCTGAACTTAAAATAGTGGTAGTTAATTGCTCGCCAATTAACGAGGCCAGGATGTCAGTAAAAGTGATCAGCAGCAGACAGTTTGCTTCGCTGACTTTCTCAGGAGACTGTCCATCAAAATCTATTTTTAATTCCGGGAGTCGTTGATCAATCAGCGGTAACTTTGAGCTGGCCGCAACCCAGGGAAACGTTGATTGAGTAAGGGATATACTCCTCGAGTAAAGTGAATTGAAACCAATTTCACCGACTATTGAAATGATTTCAGTAGCCATCTGTTCCCACAGCTTTATCGCGGCATCCACTGCTTCTTCGGGATTCATTGCGATATGATCTTTAATTATATTGTGTCGCAGCAAGCAATTGGTTTCCATAATATAAAGGATCAATAGTTGATAAGCTAACTTAGCGATGCAGGTAACCTGCAACCGTAGTTTTAGTAGTTACTCAGCACAGGGGATTTTCTGGTTCTGCCGCTTTAACTGAGAACAGCGCAATTTCAACCGCCAAATCACAATCAAAACTGGCAATCTGTCACCTATCGTGTTGTAGCGAAAGTATTATGAACACAATAACACAGGTACCATGTTCTTTAGGCCGTAGAGCAAGTGCATAAAGTTTTTCCCAGTGCCTTGAGCATGATGAGCAAAATTCGAGAAGCGTGTCCGTGTTATATTTATTGATCCGGCATCGTTTATATAGTAAGACAATAGCTCTCATTTTCTTACCGCAATATGAAAAGACTTCTGATGCTGCGACAAACTCAGCACGATCAGCAGTAAAATTTAATTTATTGTTGGATCATATAGCTACGATAAAAAAATATTACAAATATTTTATATTTGTTTCATAATGAGCTCTACGAATTTTTAATTATTAAAAAAGCGTCGCCTGATGAGTTAGTTTCTTGGGTTATGGGTGTCCTGACCTGCTAGCGCGGGTTTTCGATAGCAACTGAGAAAGCTGATGGATACTACCGCGATGTGTTAGTAGCTTGCTACTAGCCTTCAAGATGCAGATTACTATCCAGCGCATGTTTTGTATGTACGGTAACGTACATAGCTTAATTTAATAGTTACACTATTACTCCTAACTAATTATTTAATTAGCGGAGTGTGCCTATAAAATTTCAACTGTTTTAATAAGCTACTTATGCTCATTACTTCCTCACAGGTTACCAACCACAATCACCTCCTTGCAGCTCTGAAAGCGGATGAATTTGACCGCTTGAAACCCCATCTGGAGTTGATCCAGATGCGACTCGGCAACGCCCTCTATGAATCCGGTGATCGGCTGCAATATGTCTGGTTTCCTACGACTGCCATCGTGTCGATGCAATGCATCATGGAAGATGGTGCTTCGTCAGAAATCGCGGGCGTCGGCAATGAAGGCGTACTTGGTGTTTCACTTTTCATCGGTGGTGCAGTTACGCCTAACCGGGCAATTGTGCAGACTGGCGGCTACGGTTACCGCATTAAAGCTGGATTAGTGCTGCAAGAATTCAATCGCATTGAATCGTTTCACCGTTTAGTACTGCTTTATATTCAAGCATTAATCGCTCAAATTTCCATGACGGCAGCCTGCAATCGACACCATACTATCGAGCAGCAGCTTTGTCGCTGGTTGTTATTAACCATCGACCGACTGACCTCAACAGACTTAATCATGACGCAAGAATTGATTGCCAGTATGCTTGGCGTTCGCCGCGAAGGCATCACGGAAGCCGCCGGAAATTTGAAAAAAGCTGATTTTATTAACTATCGCCGTGGGCACATTGCAGTACTTGATCGACATGGATTGGAAACCCTCACTTGCGAATGTTATCAAGTGGTCAAAAAAGAATTCAATTGCTTACTTACGACGTACGCTACCACCAGAGATTCATCTTCTCAAGCGTTTAGAAAAAAATGAATAACCTGCGTTCTTTCAATTCGTTCGAATTCTAAGGGCACCTCTAATCCATGAAAAATCTCCAGTAAATACTAGGTACGATTCGACAGATTGCCATGTACCCACCGTCCTCTCCACACTCTAAAACGTGCTATCCGGCCAGCGCTACGTATCATAAGTATCCCGCTCCTAACGCAATTTCTGGTGAGTAACAAGCTGCAACCCCTTTAAGAAGACGAAAAAGTATGGGCGTTGTGCTTAATTCTCCTGATAAAGTCTTATGTGTGTAAACGTACATAACAAATATTTCACTCATGATATTCTACAATCGGTTAATGTTTAACCTTGATTTAATACGTTAGTGGGAGTACAGGTTCACAACGGGAAGTATAGATATAATTCGCATGCATTAAAATGCACAGAGACAATTTATTTACAATATAAATCATTATGTTACGAGTTAACCCAAAGCAAGAACTTCCGTAAATATGAAATGACTTAAAGCTTTTTAGCTAATCGCCGCTATAGCTACAACTGAATAATAAAATTCAATCATGCATGCCATAACGGTGACAACCTCAAAAAGTCGAAAATGTGGTTAAATTGAGTTTTTTGCTCAGTTTTTATAGGGACTCTTAGAATTATGCTTAGCAAGCCTGATGTTCTCAACGCCAACCTCCTGATAGTTGATGATCAGGAGGTTAATGTATGCCTACTTGAAGAAACGCTACGCGGGGCTGGCTATACGCGCATAACATCGACGCAGAACCCTTATGAAGTCAGTGAATTGCATCGTAAAAACAGCTATGACCTGATTCTACTCGACTTGCTGATGCCTGGAATGGATGGCTTTCAGGTGCTGGAAGAATTGGAGAAAATCGAAAATGATAGCTACCTTCCGGTACTCGTAATTACCGCACAACCAGATCACAAGCTGCGCGCGTTAAAAGCCGGCGCGAAAGATTTTATCAGCAAGCCTTTTGATCTGGCCGAAGTTCGAACACGTATCCATAATTTGCTGGAAGTGCGGCTTTTATATAAAAGGCTTGAAAATTACAGCAAAGAGTTGGAGGAGACTGTACAAGTACGAACTGCAGAACTGCGGGAAAGCGAAATTCGATTTCGCCGTCTGACCGAACTGTCGTCTGACTGGTATTGGGAGCAAGACGAGGCTGGCCATTTCACCCAAATTTTTGGCCCAGTTCTTGAGTTACTCGGTATTGAGGCTATCGACATACTTGACGAACCTAGTGAAACTACAGAAGCACATTGGAACAAAGAAGAGCAGGCGTTACTAGTAGCATATATAGCAGACAGACGACCGTTCCTGGATTTCGTCTACAGAAGGCACCATCCAGATGGTTCGTTGCAATATTTTATGATTAGCGGAGAACCGATGTTCGATTCATCCGGTTGCTTTACAGGGTATCGCGGTGTGGGCAAGGACATTACTGAAAGCATACATCCCGCATCGTAATATTTAGCACTGGTCGTTATTGCAGCGAACCCTGATCTCGACCACGACAAATATTTTTCTCTGGCACGGTTTCCTGCGTTATATCAACGGGGAGGAATATTTTAATTTCTCACTCTGGTGACGGTGGTAAAATTTCAACTGTACCCGTCATTTCACCACCATGCCCCAACCCTCTTTCATTCATCTGCGCCTGCACAGCGAATACTCCATTGTCGATGGCATTGTGCGCATTCCTGAGGCGATTACTGCCGCCAAGCTGGATGCAATGCCCGCGCTAGCGCTTACTGATCTCAACAATGTATTCGGCCTGATCAAGTTCTATCGGGCAGCGCGTACCGCTGGCATCAAGCCCATCATTGGCTGTGATGTGTTTATCAGTAACCCGGTTGAGCGTGACAAGCCTTCCCGTTTGCTATTGTTATGCCAGTCTAATGTTGGCTATCTGCGCATGTGTAATTTAGTGACACGCGCTTATCTGGAAAGGCAAAACAGCGGTCGTATCGAGATACACAAACAATGGTTGCGAGAAGGGACAGAGGGACTGCTCGCATTATCTGGTGCACAACTCGGAGAGGTCGGCACAGCACTGTTAAATGGCAATCAGGCAACGGCACGCCAGCTTGCACTTGATTGGGCGGAGATGTTTTCCGGTCGATATTATCTGGAAGTGCAGCGTACCGGAATGGCGCGTGAAGAGCACCTTGTGCACGAAACGGTCAAACTGGCTACAGAGCTGGCTTTGCCGGTGGTAGCTACACATCCAATTCAGTTTCTTAGCCAGGATGATTACAAAGCGCACGAGGCGCGCGTGTGCATCGCCGAAGGGTATGTGCTGAACGACAAGCGACGCGTGCGTCAATTTACCACGCAGCAGTATTTCAAAACACAAGCCGAGATGATGACGCTGTTCGCTGATTTTCCTGAAGCGTTGCAAAACAGCATTGAGATCGCCAAGCGTTGCAATTTGACCTTACAACTGGGTAAGGCCTATTTGCCAGATTTCCCTACCCCAAATGGCGAAAGTCTTGATGATTTTATACGATCGGAATCCGAACACGGTTTGCATCAGCGCATGCTGCAGCTGTATCCGGATGAAACTGTGCGCGCCGCGCAGATGCAGGAATATACCGCACGCCTGTCGTTCGAGATTGAGACCATTATAAAAATGGGTTTTTCCGGTTATTTTTTGATCGTGGCAGATTTCATCCGATGGGCTAAACTTAATGGCGTACCGGTTGGCCCCGGCCGCGGCTCTGGCGCAGGTTCGCTGGTGGCATACAGTCTCGGCATCACCGACCTAGACCCGTTGCGCTACGCCCTGCTGTTTGAACGCTTTTTGAATCCAGAACGCGTATCTATGCCCGACTTCGATATAGATTTCTGCCAGGATGGGCGCGAGCGTGTCATCGACTATGTGAAACAAAAATATGGCGCAGCAAGTGTGTCGCAGATTTCCACATTCGGCACCATGGCGTCCAAAGCGGTGATCCGCGATGTCGGGCGTGTGCTGGATTTTCCTTACGGCCTGTGCGATCGCTTGTCCAAGCTTGTTCCGCTGGAAGGCGTCAAACCGGTGTCGCTTAAAAAAGCACGTGAACTGGAACCGGAATTCAACGCGATCATCAGTAGTGAAGAAGGCGTAGAAGAGCTGCTTGAACTGGGTGCACGGCTGGAAGATTTAACACGCAATGTCGGCATGCACGCAGGTGGGGTGCTGATCGCTCCAGGCAAGCTGACTGACTTTTGTCCTCTTTATTACGCCGAGGGCAGCGACAAAGGTATCAGTCAGTTTGACAAAGATGATGTGGAAAAAATCGGCTTGGTTAAATTCGATTTTTTGGGGTTGCGCACGCTCACTATCATTGACTGGGCGGTAAAATATGTAAACCAGATGCCATCAGGACTAGGCTTTTCCATAGAAAATCTTCCATTGGAGGACAAGCCAACTTTCGCACTGCTCAAGGCTGCTAACACTACCGCGATCTTTCAGCTTGAATCGCCTGGCATGAAAAAGCTGATTGTTAAGCTGCAACCGGACACATTTGAAGATATTGTGGCGCTAGTCGCGTTATATCGCCCAGGTCCACTCGAATCAGGCATGGTTGAGGATTTCATCAACCGCAAACATGGCCGTTCCAAAGCTGATTATTTTCATCCTGAACTGGAGATTTCGCTCAAGCCAACTTATGGTGTGATCGTGTACCAAGAGCAAGTGATGCAGATCGCACAGGTCATCGGCGGTTATTCTCTGGGAGCAGCGGATGTTTTGCGTCGCGCCATGGGGAAGAAAAATGCTGACGAGATGGCGATGCAACGCAGCACCTTCGTGGATGGCGCTGTAGCGCGCGCTATCAACAAGCAGTTAGCAGAGCAACTGTTCGATTTGATGGAAAAATTCGCTGGATACGGCTTTAACAAATCCCATTCTGCCGCCTACGCTTTGGTGTCCTATCAAACCGCCTATCTAAAAGCGCATTACCCGGCGGCATTCATGGCGGCCACATTGTCATCGGATATGGATAATACCGACAAAGTGCATATTTTCTATCTCGACACCCTGGTGCAAGGAATATGTATTTTGCCGCCGGATATTAACTCGTCTGTAAACTGCTTTATGCCGGTGGATGAAAAAACGATTGCGTATGGATTGGGAGCCATTAAGGGTACAGGCAAAGCCGCAATAGATAGCATTGAAGATGCACGTAAACTCGGTGGGCCATTCCGCGATCTCTTCGATTTTTGTCACCGCGTTGACAAGCGCGTAGTGAATCGTCGCGCCACTGAAGCACTGATCCGCGGTGGCGCATTTGATACGATTTCGGATCATCGCCATCAATTGCTGGCATCACTTGAGATCGCGCTGAGTAGTGCGGAACAGCAAGCACGAACGGTCAATCAAAATAGCCTGTTCGAGGATGATGCAAGTGCGGCGATGCCGGTGCAAATGAAGGATGTCCCGCACTGGACGTTGCGTGAACAACTGCAGCAAGAAAAAGCCAGCTTGGGCTTTTATCTCAGTGGCCATCCCTATCAAGAATATGCCAACGAGCTGGAAAATTTCGTCAAGATACGTCTGGCCGATATCACACCACAAGCTATGCCGCAAAACGGCAACAACAAGCGAGGGGGAATGCCGGTGATATTAGCTGGCATAGTTTCTGGCTTGCGAATACAGCAGACGCGACGTGGGCGTATGGCAATTGTCACGCTGGATGATGGCAGCGCACAGTTGGAAATGATGGTATTCAATGAAGTTTTCGAGGCCAATCGCCCGTGGATACGTGAAGATGAATTGTTAGTGGTGCGTGGGAAAGCCAGTCTCGACGAGTATTCCGGCAACATGCGTGTCAATGGTGAAGAGTTATTTGATTTCGCGTCAGCACGTTCCACTTTCGCTAAGCGTCTGGAACTGAGTATTTCGTCTGACGTACAGATTAGCGTGAACCAGTTAAAAAAAGTGCTCGAGCCCTACCGAGAGGGCAAATGTATGGCTGTAATCTGCTACCGCAATGCCAGCGGGAGCGCTCACATAAAGCTGGGCGAGTCCTGGTCTGCCACTCTACACAATGATCTAATGAGTGGATTAAAGAAACTACTGGGCGAACAGAACGTTCATATCGCTTATAAATGAGCAAGAATGTACCTCGCGATGCAACGGATTTTCGATGAGAGGGGTCGCCACCCTTTGCGCTTGAGCTCAATTCAATCGAACATATGTGGGATGGATCGCGCGGGAAACACGTCTATAAACCCGTCTTCGATAGTCTAGGTACACTGGGGATCAGTTGGAAATGCCTTACGTACCTTCGAGCTCAATGCGCCAATGGTCAAGTGCTATTGGCGCTTTTAAATTGATCAACAGAAAGTGACGGGAAATCCGCCGTTTAGCTGGGAAATTACTTCACTGAGGTAGAATATGTCCATGGACAACTTTACAGACTCGCTGAATCGCACGTTCACCTCCTCGGCCGAACAGATGATGCAGCACCTTCCACAGTTTCTCGGAGCCCTCACTCTACTACTCATGGGCTGGGTGCTGGCTCGATTGCTGCGAATAGCCACCCGCCGCGCTGTCACGCTGCTGGACTCGTTGATTAGCCGCAGCACAGGACAACCCCGCTGGAATATCGGCCGCTCGGCCGCCGTATTCGGTGGTGTTGTGTATTGGGTGGTGCTGTTGTTTTTCGTCACTGCAGCGACGCAAATGCTTGGGTTGCAATACTTCACGGACTGGTTAGCACGATTACTCGAACATCTGCCTGCTCTGGCTGCCGGGTTGCTGATAGTTGTAGCGGGATTCGTCTTGTCCGGCTTCTTCGGCGATCTTGTACAGGCCACCGCTACGCGGCTGGCGCCGCCGCAACGCCGGGCGCTGTCGCGCCTTGCACAAGGCGCAACTTTGGCAGTGGCGCTGCTGGTCGGCGCAGATCAGATCGGTCTCAAGGTCACGTGGGTTGCAATCCTGGCCGCGGTTATCGTGGCAACGGTGCTTGGCGGCGTGGCTCTCGCCGTCAGCTTAGGTGCGCGTGGCTATGTCGCCAACTTGATCGGCGCGTTCTACATGCGCCAAGCGTTGCAACTCGGTCAGCGCGTGAGCGTCGCCGGCCACGAGGGGCATATCGTTGATGTCACTGCAACTTCATTAGTGCTCGAAACCAACAATGGCCGCATTTTGCTGCCCGGTCGCATCTATCACGATGAAGCGATCGTGATATTCGCTCGCACGGATGCTAACTGAGCGGCGCACGATGGCGGAGTCACGAGAGCATCCACTCAGTCTGGCTTTCATGCGCGGACACCCCGTCCAAGCCGCGCGTGTGCTTGAAGCACTACCCGCAGCCGATGTAGCACAGATGTTTACCAGTGTGCCAGCGCGACTAGGGGCAGCAGTGCTGGCTGCAATGCTGCCTAATCGGGCGGCACTTTGCATCGCTGCACTAGAAGATGCACGCACACTGGAATTGCTGGCCACCATGGGCACTCAGCCGATGGTGGCGCTCTTACGCCATTTACCGGAACTGCGGAGGCAGGACCTCATCGGCAGGTTGCCAGCCGTCACAGCGTTGGCCTCGACGCTGTTGCTCGGTTATGCCGAAGACACGCTGGGTGCCTGGGCCGACCCGGACGTGCTCACGCTGAGCGCCAAGACGCGCGTCGCCGATGCATTGGCGCACGTGCGTTTGGCACCGCCCGCACACCCTGTGGTGTTCGTCGCCGACGGCGAGCTCCGGCTTGCGGGTACGGTATCTCTCCAAGCGCTGATGCAAGCACCGGGCGAGTCCACTTTGGCCACGCTGATGCGACGGTCAAGCGTTGTGCTTGCCGCCCATGCACCACTCTTGGGCACGGCTGAACATCCGGGCTGGGAGCAATGTTCACTGTTGCCCGTGGTGGAGACGAGCCAAAGACTTGTGGGCGTACTTACACACGATGCATTGGCTCGGGCGCTGAAACAAGCCGCATCGCCCGGCATACGTAGCTCTGTCGATGCAAGCTTGACGGAGCTACTCGCGCGCGGCTACTGGCAGGCCTTGTCCGGATTGATTGATGGAGGGCTTTTCCTGCTGCCTCGAGTAGCACCAGTGCTGCCACTCAACGAGGCGCATACCAGTGCTAAAGGGCCTTCTAATGGCAGCTGACACACTATCCATGGATCCGGCCGACGCAGCATTAACACGTCGCTTCCTGCTCGACTACCCACAGGAAGCGGCGCGGCTGTTCGAAGCCATGCCGACCGACGAAGCCGCCGTGCTGTTAGCCGGGCAGCCACCGCACGCGGCCCTGCGTGCTTGGCAGGTGCTGGCTCCGGACGTGGCGATGCAGGTGCTACAACAATTACCCGTGTCGCTAGCCGAACACCTTCTGGCCGAGGCTGAGCCGGTGATCAGCGTGGCCGCGCTCACGCAACTGGATGCGGCGCAACGCGAGGCATGGTTGAAACGCCTGCACGCGGAGGTCGCGCACGAATTGCGCGGTCTGCTTGCCTACCCGGAGGATTGCGCCGGCCGAATGATGGATCCGCGCGTGAGCCCACTGCGCAGCGGCATGACGGTCGCCGAAGCTGTTGAGCGGTTGCGTCAGATCCGGCGCAGCGGTCTGCGCGAACTCTTCGTCGTTGACGACGACGGGCGCTTGACCGGCCGCGTCGAAGTGCAGGACCTGGCGCTCGCCAACCGTGACTTGCCACTGTCCGACATCACGCGCGCCATCGTTGCGCAGATCGGTGATCTGGATCCGCGTGAGGAGGTGGTTGAGACCTTGCAGAAGCAGCCCATTACCTTATTGCCGGTTGTCAACGTCAGCGGCCGTTTCATCGGCGTCATCCGCCAAGCCGAATTAATGGCGGCCGTCGAAGAAGAATCCAGTCTCGATATCCAGACCATGGTCGGCGCCAGCCCCGACGAACGTGCGTTGTCGCCGCCCTTGTTTGCAGTGAGAAAGCGCCTGCCATGGTTGCAAATCAATCTGCTAACGGCCTTTCTTGCCTCGGCCGTGGTTGGATTGTTCGAAAACACTATCGCGCAAATTACTGCGCTAGCCGTGCTGCTGCCAGTAGTCGCTGGCCAGTCGGGTAATGCTGGCGCGCAGGCGCTGGCCGTGACCATGCGCGGCTTGGTGCTGCGTGAAATCAGCTTGCGTCACTGGCCGGTCGTTGTGGGTAAGGAGGCCTTGGTCGGCGTCATGAACGGTATTGCGGTGGCAGCCACCACCGGGCTGGTGGTCTACATATGGAGCCGTTCTCTGCCGTTAGTTGGCGTGATCATGCTGGCGATGGTAATTTCGATGTTCGCTGCGGGCCTGGCCGGTGCACTGGTACCAATATTGCTGAGACGTATCGGTCAGGACCCAGCCACCGCGTCTTCGATCATCCTCACCACGGTGACCGACATCGTCGGCTTCTTCTCATTCCTCGGCATCGCAGCTGTATTCGCGCCTTTGCTGAAGAATGTCAGCGGATGAAAACATCTACTTTTAAACCACTACCGTATATAGGCACCGCACAGGCTGATGTATTAGGGGGGGTGGCAAAAAAAATTCGGCCAGTATCTTAGAGCGGATTACTTAATTCTCATGCCAGGTTGTGCGCCATCGTCCGGACTGAGGATGAATAAACCAGGCGCATCGCCAGAAGCCGCCAACACCATGCCTTCTGACAAACCGAATTTCATCTTGCGAGGTGCAAGATTAGCTACCATCACGGTCATGCGTCCTATTAATTTTTCCGGAACATAAACCGATTTAATGCCCGCGAACACGGTGCGCGGTTGTGCTTCGCCGATGTCCAAAGTCAGTTTCAGCAGCTTCTCGGCACCTTCTATATGTTCAGCGTTAACAATTTTAGCTACGCGTAAATCAACTTTGCTGAAGTCGTCAATACTGATGGTATCGCCAATAGGCGCGATGGCATCTTGCTGCGCTTCGGCATGACGTGCTGGTGAGTGAGAATCCGTTGCGGGTTCACTAATTTGTTTGTTGGCTTCAATCATTGTTTCGATAAGTTTAGGGTCAATACGGGTCATCAGATGTTGGTAGGGATTAATTTTGGTGGTCAATGAAGTTGCATCACTCCAGATGAATTTTTCAGGTAATCCAAAAAGACATTTAGCGACCTGTTCTGAAAGTACGGGAAGTATTGGTGCCAGTAAAACTGAAATCACCTTGAATTCGTGCAAGATTAAAGAGCAACACTGTTGCAATTCGTTTCGCTTGCTTGGATCTTTAGCGAGAAGCCATGGCTTTACATCGTTAAACGTTTCGTTCAACTGGTCAGCACGTTCCATAATGCGCCGGATTACTTGTGAATACTCCCGTGCTTCATAAAGTTTTGCAACCTCATCACTTAGGTTCGCATCGAATGCTTTAAATTCCGTAAGATCATCGAATCCTGAGTATTTTAATTCGCCGTTAAAATGTTCCGTAATAAACCCTGCGGCACGGCTCGCGATGTTGACGTACTTACCGATCAGATCACTGTTAACTTTTGCTACGAAGTCATCAAGATTCAGGTCAAGGTCTTGCATCGTGCCATTGATCTTGGCAGCGTAATAGTAGCGCAAATATTCCGGGTTGAGCCCCTGTTTAAGGTAACTTTCGGCAGTGATAAAGGTGCCACGCGACTTGCTCATTTTTTCACCGTTAACGGTGAGGAAACCATGTGCGAATAGTTTGGACGGGGTGCGGAAACCAGCGTGTTGCAGCATCGCTGGCCAGAATAGAGCGTGAAAATACAAAATATCTTTGCCGATAAAATGATACAGCTCGGTATCCGAGCCTTGCTTCCAGTAATCATCGAAATTTGGCCCGGCGGCCGATTTGCAGAGCCGAGCAAAACTGCCCATGTAGCCCACTGGCGCGTCTAGCCACACATAAAAGTACTTACCCGGTGCATCCGGTATCTCAAAGCCGAAATAAGGCGCGTCGCGCGAGATGTCCCAGTCGTTGAGCTTATTTTCGCCTACAGCGCCCAGCCATTCTTGCATCTTGTTAGCGGCTTCAGCTTGCAGCGTTCCGCTACGTGTCCATTCGCGCAGGAATTGCTGGCAAGTGTCGGCGGAGAGTTTAAAAAAGTAATGGTCGGAGTTACGCCGCTCAGGTTCCGCGCCGGACACAACAGAGTAAGGATTAATTAATTCGGTGGGCGAATAAGTGGTGCCGCACGCTTCGCAGTTGTCGCCGTATTGATCCTTGGCGTGACACTTCGGACATTCACCCTTGATGAAACGATCCGGTAAGAACATGTTCTTGACGGGGTCGTAGAACTGCTCGACTGAACGCACTTCAATCAAGCCTGCGGCTTTAAGTTTGCGGTAAATCTCCTGTGAATATTCTTTAGTCTCGGCGCTGTTGGTGCTACCGTAGTGGTCGAACTCAACATGAAATCCGTCGAAGTCTGCCTTGTGTTCATACCACACGCGATCTATCAATTGTTCCGGGGCAATACCTTCTTTTTCAGCGCGAAGCATGATAGGCGTGCCGTGAGTATCATCAGCACAGACGTAATAACAGGTGTTGCCCATCATTTTTTGGAAGCGCACCCATATATCGGTTTGAATATATTCGACCAAATGACCCAAGTGAATACTACCGTTGGCATAAGGTAATGCGGACGTAACCAGTATCTTGCGCGGCATAAATGGAAAATCCCTTCTAAAGAGTCGTAATTGTAGCAAAATTGGACTATAGGCGTGACAAGGAATCTTGGGTAGAATGCTTGCCCCCTATCGTTTTAATTGCAGGAGCAGCACATGAGCTTTACCGACGCAGATATTCAGGCCACACTGACAAACTTAATTGACCCCAACACAAAAAAAGATTTCGTAGCGGGCAAGTCGGTAAAAAATATAAAAATCAGCGGTGATAATTTATCGCTCGACATCCAGCTAGGATACCCTGCGAAAAGCGTGTGGGACGAGATACGTGTGATGGTGGAAAATCACCTGCGTAGCGCTTTACCAAATATCAACACCCTTTCCGTGAATGTGAGCAGCAAGGTAGTGCCCCATGCCGTGCAGCGCGGCGTAAAGCTGGTTGATGGCGTTAAAAATATAATTGCGGTGGCCAGCGGCAAAGGTGGAGTGGGTAAATCAACTACGGCGGTGAATTTGGCGCTGGCACTTGCGGCGGAAGGCGCGCGCGTCGGAATTCTGGATGCAGATATCTATGGCCCTTCCCTGCCCACCATGATGGGCATCAAAGGCGAGCCCGTATCGCGTGATGGCAAGTCGGTCGAGCCAATGCTGGGACATGGATTGCAGGTCATGTCTATCGGTTTCATGATTAAAGGCGAGGATGTGCCAATGGTCTGGCGCGGCCCGATGGTCACTCAAGCGCTGGATCAACTGTTAAATCAGACGCGCTGGAATGAGGTGGACTATCTAATAGTGGACATGCCGCCCGGTACTGGCGATATCCAATTAACGCTGTCGCAAAAAGTACCCGTGACCGGGGCGATTATCGTGACCACTCCACAAGACATCGCGCTGATGGATGCGCGCAAGGGCCTCAAAATGTTCGAGAAGGTGAGCATAAAGATATTGGGAATTGTTGAAAACATGAGCACGCACATCTGCTCGAAATGTGGGCATGAGGAACATATTTTCGGTAGCGGCGGAGCCGAAAAAATGTGCAACGACTACCAAGCAGAGTTTCTTGGTTCATTGCCTTTGGACATCAGCATCCGCGAGCAGACCGATGCCGGCGAACCTACCGTAGCGGCCAACCCCGATGGTTCGATTGCCAAAGAATACAAGCAGGTAGCACGGCGGCTGGCAGTAAAAATTGCTGAAATGGCGCAAGACTACAGTGCGGCATTCCCTAAAATTGTAATGCAAAAAACTTAAGGGATGAATTATGTGCAAAACATAATGAAATATTTATATTTTTATACTGTCCCCTTGAACATAACCTCTATATCGAATTAGACATGAGCATTAAAGCAGACAAGTGGATACATCGCATGGCCAAAGAACACGGCATGATCGAGCCGTTCGAGCCAGGGCAAGTTAAAGAAAGGGATGGCCACCGCATCGTGTCATATGGCACGTCGAGCTACGGCTATGACATCCGTTGTTCAGATGAATTCAAGCTATTTACTAACATCAATAGCACCATCGTCGATCCGAAGAATTTTGATGCCGACTCTTTCGTCGAGCTCAAGAGCGACTATTGCATCATCCCGCCTAACTCTTTCGCGCTGGCGCGCACCGTGGAGCACTTCCGCATTCCTCGCAACATACTAACCATTTGCTTGGGGAAGTCCACTTACGCGCGGTGCGGCATAATCGTCAATGTCACACCGTTAGAGCCGGAATGGGAGGGCTATGTTACGCTGGAGTTTTCAAATACCACACCACTACCGGCAAAAATTTACGCTAATGAGGGCGTGGCACAGGTGATATTTTTCGAATCCGACGAGGTATGTGAAGTCTCATACAAGGATAGGAGCGGCAAATATCAGGGGCAGATTGGGGTTACTTTACCCAAAATATAAATTATGTTCAGATGGCACATAAGCTGTTCAACATGCACCATAATCAATACGACATTTAGAAAAAATGTCAATCGTATCCGTAAGGTCGTTCCACCCATTGAATTATACTGAATCATTTCGAGGCATATACTTATGGCATTCTGTCCGCAAATCATTTGGCGTAGTCCCACAGGCGAGGTGGTCGCCTGCGTGGAAAAAAACAAGGTGCTAAGCGAGAACATGGAAGAGATCCGCCAAATCTGCCAAGATGCGCTGGAAGATGCAGTACTAATGGGTTGTGACGAACAACAGTTTCGCGCAGTACTGACTGAGTTGGTCAACGAACTGAAAAACCCCTACCCCACGCGTGATTAACTGAACCAGAATAGCATTAAATTTTTTTGATCAACTCCAGTTTAATCATCCCTGCAAATACAGCTGGCAAACCTTTTCTTCGTGTTATCGGATGACATAATTTTTAATGTTATTTAACACTGCCCACATTATCTAAATCTGCGACAATCCGCGCCAACTCGCTGCCCGGCAGACATTTCCCATCAAGGAGCACTGAATGAAATTTGATTTTCCCATCATCATCATCGACGAAGATTTTCGCTCGGAAAATTCCAGTGGGCTGAGTGTGCGCGCTTTGGCCGAAGCCATCCAGAAAGAAGGCATGGCAGTGCTGGGTATTACAAGTTACGGGGATTTGACTTCATTCGCGCAGCAGCAAAGCCGAGCTTCAGCATTTTTGCTATCAATTGACGATGAAGAATTTGGCGGTGGCAGTAAAGAAGAGACAGCAATCGCACTGAAAAGCATACGTGCTTTCGTTGAAGAGATTCGCTTTAAAAATGACGATATCCCCATCTATCTTTACGGCGAGACGCGTACATCACGTCATATCCCGAATGACATCCTGCGTGAATTGCATGGATTTATACATATGCATGAAGACACGCCGGAATTTGTGGCGCGTCACATCATCCGTGAAGCTCGATTATATCTGGACTCGCTCGCCCCGCCGTTTTTTCGCGCACTGGTTAATTACGCGCAAGATGGTTCCTATTCCTGGCATTGCCCCGGCCATTCGGGCGGGGTGGCTTTCCTGAAATCGCCAGTAGGTCGTATGTTTCATCAGTTCTTTGGCGAAAATATGTTGCGTGCAGATGTGTGCAACTCAGTCGATGAGCTGGGTCAGTTACTTGACCATACCGGGCCTGTCGCAGCCAGCGAGCGAAATGCAGCACGTATCTTCAACTGCGATCACCTATTTTTTGTGACTAACGGCACCTCTACATCCAATAAAATTGTATGGCACTCCACCGTCGCACCCAATGACATCGTAGTCGTGGATCGCAACTGTCATAAATCCATCTTGCACTCCATTATCATGACGGGTGCAATACCAGTGTTTTTGATGCCGACACGTAACCATTTCGGTATCATCGGACCGATTTCACTGGACGAATTTAAAATGGAAACTATCCAGCGGAAGATCGATGCACACCCGTTCATCATAGATAAAAAACAAAAACCGCGCATCCTGACTATCACTCAGAGTACATACGATGGCGTGTTGTACAACGTGGAAACCCTCAAACAGATGCTGGATGGAAAAATTGACACCTTGCTTTTCGACGAGGCATGGTTACCGCATGCTGCATTTCATGATTTCTACCAAGACATGCACGCCATAGGCGAAGCCCGTAAGCCATGCAAGGAATCCATGGTGTTTTCCACACAATCGACACATAAAATGTTGGCTGGATTGAGCCAAGCCTCACAAATTTTGGTACAGGACAGCGAGGTGCGCAAACTGGACCGCGACTGCTTTAATGAAGCCTATATGATGCATACTTCTACCAGTCCACAGTACGCGATTATTGCATCGTGTGATGTGGCTGCCGCAATGATGGAGCCCCCCGGTGGCACAGCTCTGGTAGAAGAGTCGATTGCCGAAGCGCTTGATTTTCGTCGTGCCATGCGAAAAATAGATGAAGAATGGGGGACGGATTGGTGGTTCAAAGTTTGGGGGCCGGACTATCTCTCCGATGAAGGCATGGCCGCACGCGAAGACTGGATGTTAGGTACAGATGATCGCTGGCATGGCTTTGGCAACCTGGCACCGGGATTCAATATGCTCGACCCGATCAAGGCCACCATTATCACCCCGGGACTTGATGTCGGAGGTGACTTCGCCGAATCTGGCATTCCGGCGGCTATCGTTACCAAATACTTGGCGGAAAATGGGGTTGTGGTTGAAAAAACCGGCCTCTACTCATTTTTCATAATGTTCACCATTGGCATCACCAAGGGACGCTGGAATACCATGGTTACCGAGTTGCAACAATTCAAGGATGACTATGATAACAATCAGCCACTTTGGCGTGTGTTGCCCGAATTTGTCATTAAATACGCACACTACGAGAAGGTCGGTCTACGCGACTTGTGCGACCATATTCACGGCATATACAAGATTAATGACGTAGCACGATTAACCACCGAAATGTACCTTTCCAACATGGAGCCCGCCATGAAACCATCTGAGGCTTTCGCTAAAATGGCGCACGGCAAGATTGACCGCGTGTCAATTGACGACCTGGAAGGGCGCATTACCAGCGTACTTTTGACACCTTATCCACCAGGCATTCCGCTGCTCATCCCAGGCGAGCGTTTCAACAAAATCATCGTTGACTATCTCAAATTTGCGCGGGACTTTAATCAGAAATTCCCAGGGTTTGAGAGTGACATTCATGGCTTGGTAGCCAATGAGGACAGTGAGGGGCCGCGCTATTATGTGGACTGTGTAAGTCAAGAGTAGGTGCGTTTAGATCTTAAATCTGCCTGAATAAGGCCGCGAGGTGAGCACGAGTAATAAATTTGAGCGCCGCATGCAGTAGATATGTAATCGATAATTTTTTCGAGTAGCGCCATGTATATGACGAAACTGGTAAATCGGTAAGCAACAACACTGCTGCTTGCAAACTAAAATCCTAAAGGCATCCTATACCCAATAGGCAGTTTGTGTCATTACCTTTGCGCTCACTTGCATCACATGCCTGATCGGTAGTGGCAATTCTGCACCACCCAGTTGCACAGCAAATTCACCATGCCGAGTTTCATCTGTGAGCATTTGCTGAACAACCGTACGACTTTTTATATCCTGCTCTGGCAACTTACCCAAATGACTTTGTAAATGTGCACCTACCTGACGTTCAGTTTCTGCCATAAAGCCAAGATTCCATTTGTTACCCAGCAAGCCGGCAAACGCGCCGATGGCCAACGAATTTGCATACCAAATTGGATTAAGCACGCTGAGATGGCCGCCTAGCTCATGCACACGCCTCGACGTCCATGCCAGATGCTCGGTCTCCTCATTGGCTGTTTGCTGCAACTGTTCCTTCAATACAGCATCACGCGCTGTCAATGCTTGCCCTTGATATAACGCTTGAGCGCAAATTTCACCGCTATGATTGACGCGCATCAGCGCAGCAGCAAGCTTCTTTTCGTTCTCGTCCAATGCAGCATCCGGCAAATCTGCATCAGGAAAAGGACGAATACTGTGCGCCTCATTAAACAAGGTGCGCAAGCTTTTGTCGAAATTGATAATTAAGCTGTCTAAACTTAACACAGAGCGCTCCTTTAGCATTTTTATACCAATCCCGTAACCAATAAGATAGTAAATGTGGCTCTAACGGGCATTGCAGTTGCAGCCCCCGATGGTAAAAATTATTACAGATCGAAAGGTAATGGATAGAGTTTGTGCAATTTTTTGGTGGCTTCACCCCAAATTCTATCGTGACCACCGAACTGACTCGAACCCCGGGTTGCATCCATAGAGATGCGCACGTTGAACCGGCCGTTGGCAAGTTATCGCCTTCATACACTTTCAGTTCTGGCATCTCCCTTCCCGGATCTGATTGTAAATCGAAAATAGCGGCAGTGGAACTGACAGCATTGTATCAACGTGTTATCGGCCTGGATGTGCATCAAGCACAAATTACTACGGTCTGTGCCATTATCCACGAATCCGAAAGAACAACGTGTGTTGAACAGCGCCAATTTGGCACATTCAAGCGAGATCGGCATGAACTTGCAGTGTGAGCGGCATCAATCAAACCGCATCAATCGGCCGCGATGAGTCTTGGCACAAAATCAATAGGAGCTTCACAATTGATGACAAATCGTTGGACATCCCACGACAGTTAAGCTTGACGAGAAGCCCACTGTAAGCAGCTTTCTAAAGTATTTCTGCAGCTTGCCGTTAAAGTAAGAGCTACCCATGCCCAGAATCAGGAAGGTTAATTATTAAATTAACAATTATTTTTTCATCGTTGCAACTACCATCATATTGATTAATTGTCGATATTTTATAGTGCAGCTTAATTTTAGATTGCACTGAAAATTATTTATATCCGCAACAATTTCGATCTTGTCACTTTTATAACTTCTTAGCACACCAAAGTTCCAATCATTAATTATGATCAAAGACAAGTTAAATATTCCGTTAGATTTCTTGTATACCAAGACACCGTCTTTAATCGGGGTTGATATTTGCTCGTCTTCAATCAAGATTGTGGAGTTAAGCGAATCAACCAAAAAAAATAGCTACGTTCTCGAGCGTTACGCAATCGAACCATTGCCCATAAATGCTGTAAGCGATGGCAACGTTAATGACATGGAGGCGGCTTCGGAATGCATGCGACGCGCCTGGAAGCGAATGGGGACACGCATAAAAAAAATTAGCCTTGCGCTTCCTGCTGCCGCCGTGATTAGCAAAAAAATTTTTCTGCCTAGCGGTTTGAATGAGAAAGATATGGAACATCAGGTGGAAGCAGAAGCAAATCAGTACATTCCATTTGCTATTGATGAAGTCAATCTGGATTTTCAAGTACTGGGCCCGGCACCTAGCAATTCTGCAGAAGTCGAAATATTGTTGGCAGCCTCACGTAATGTTAACGTGGAGGATCGTGTTGCTGTCGCAGAAGTGGCTGGGCTCAAAGTGGTAGTGATGGATGTAGAGCATTACGCCGCTGAAATGGCATTTGAGCAGATCCGCATGCAGTTGCCCGGTGGCGCTTTAGATCAATGCGTAGCTTTGGTAGATATAGGCGCACACGTAATGAATGTAAACATTCTGCACAACGGGCAATCGGTCTACATGCGTGACCAGCAAATGGGTGGTGAGCAATTAACGCAACATATCCAGAGTACGTTCGGTTTGTCCACCGAGGAGGCAGAAACAGGAAAAATTAATGGTGGATTACCAGAAAATTACGAAAGCGACGTGCTGATACCATTCCGCGAAAGTTTAGCGGATGAAGTGTATCGCGCCATGCAGCTTTTCTTTACCTCAACCCAGTTCAATGAGATCAGTTATATTGTATTAGCTGGCGGCAGCGCTGCTCTGCCTAATTTGGGTGATGCTGTTGCAACGCGAACGCAAGTGAAAACGCTTATAGCAAATCCCTTTGCTCAAATGACCTTGTCTGAGCGCATTAAAAAACGACAATTACAGATTGATGCACCTGCGCTAATGATTGCTTGCGGCCTTGCGATGCGGAGGTTTGACCCTTCATGATACGAATTAATTTATTGCCGCATCGTGCTGAGAAGCGCAAAGCACGGCAGATTCAGTTCTATGCATTCGGCGTAATCTCGCTAATGCTGGCAGTATTGTTGGTTGGTATTGTGCATATTGTCATTAGTACTCAAATTGAATATCAAGAACGCCGCAACCAATATTTAACAGATCAAATTGGCCTGCTAGACGAACAGATCGCTGAAATAAAGCGTCTAAAGATGGAAATTGCAGCACTGATGGAACGGAAAACGGTGGTTGAAAAACTGCAAAGTACACGTTCAGATGTGGTGCATCTGCTGGACCAGATGTTGAATATAATGCCCAAAAGTGTGTATCTAAAATCGATTAAACAAACTGGTAACAAGGTTAACCTGGTAGGCTTTACTCAGTCGAATGCACGGGTATCCACTTTGATGCGCTCCATTGAAAGCTCTCCATGGCTAGAGTCGCCGACGCTGGTTCAAATTTCTGCGGTAACCTCACAGGACCGTGGGCCACGTTTAAATGAGTTTAATCTGAACTTCAATTTGTCCACGCAAGTGCCAACAACCTCCGCTGCTCCGTCGACGACAGCTGGCACGGAAGGCTAGGTGAGCTGATGAGACTGCTAGAAGAATTACAAGATATTGACCCCAAAGAGCCAGGCGACTGGCCTTTATTGGTGAAGATCAGCGCATTTGTGGCAATATTCGCGGCCATTTTAGTTTCAGGAATAGTATTTGACTGGACGAATCGTTGGGAAGAGCTAAATACAGCCAAGCAGCTTGAGACTAAATTAAAAACTGAGTTCAAGGCCAAGAAGGCAGTAGCCATCAACTTGGATGTTATCAATAAAAAACTTACGGAAAGCAAGCAATCATTTGATGCGCTACTGGAACAATTGCCGAACAAGTCAGAAATGGATGCGTTACTAACTGATATTAATCAGGCTGGCCTAGGTCGTGGCCTACAATTTGAATTATTTAGACCCAGCGCCGAGATTATTACCGGCGTATTTTCTGAGCAGGCAATAACCATTAAAGTCACGGGTAACTATGATGACCTTGGTAAATTTGCTAGTGACATTGCTCAATTGCCACGTATCGTATCATTGAGCGAAATTAGTATTACTCCAACGGCAGGGCACCTGACTATGGATACTATAGCTAAAACATATCGCTATCTAGATGCGGAAGAATTGACCGCTCAGAATCAATCATCTAAAGCTGCAGGAGTAGGCAAATGAGGCCAGCCTGCTTACTACTGTTCACATCTATATTGCTCTCTGCCTGCGCTAACGAAGAGTTTCAAGATTTGCGTGAATTTGTCAAAGAGACTGAAAGTGGGATGCGGGGCAAAGTGGATCCTCCTCCTGAAGTTATGCCTTATGAACCATTTGTTTATGATAACCCTACAAATCTGCCTGATCCATTCAAACCGCGCAAGCCCGAAGCAAAAAATGGCAACCTCCTCGGTCTCAATCAACCTGATATGAAACGACGTCGAGAAGAACTGGAAGAGTCACCATTAGAAGACCTGAAGATGGTCGGCTTCCTTTATCAGGCTAAAGTTGGTCATGCTATCGTCCGCTCACCGGATGGCAAGCTCCACCGCGTTAAGGCAGGCAATTACCTAGGAACAAATTTTGGTCAAATTTTTTCAGTGACAGAAACCGAAATAAAAATCAAGGAAGTCGTGCAAGATAGTGCAGGAGACTGGACGGAACGTATAAGCGGCTTGCCATTGATGGAATGAATGATTTAGGAGTGAAACATGAGGCAATATAAAAACGTAGTCAACAACCTTGTTCTGCTTGTTGTCGCGGTATTTGCAGTTTGCGCGCTAACTGCCCATGCGCAAAGCGCTAGCACACCAAAATCTGATGTGGGGAATAGCATACAGTCTATCAGCCTCAGCACTGCGTCAGATGGCAAGCTGGCACTTAAAATAGGATTGAGGAATACGCTTGCCAATCCACCTTTGAATTTTGCCCTCAGCAACCCGGCGCGTATTGTATTTGACTTCCCCAATACAACAAATGGACTGGGGAAAACGAAGCAGAAATTTGGCATAGGTGAATTGCGTAGCGCCAATATCGTGCAATCAGGCAATCGCACCCGCCTGGTAGTTAACCTCAACCAAACTTTGAGTTATGACGCGCATACAAAGGGTACTGACCTGCTAATTTCCCTGCATGGCAAAGTTCCTGCAAAAGCAGTGATGGCACCCTCTGCACGATTTACTGAGGCTAAGCCAGGCATCCAGAAACATAGCCTGCATGATATTGTTTTTCGTCGTGGCGGAAATGGAGGAGGACGCATTCAGGTAGACCTATCAGATCCTGGCATAGGCATAAGCGTTAAGCAGCAAGGTACAAGTCTGATTGTGGACTTTATGAGTACTAGTCTACCCAGCAACCTGCAACGAAAACTTGATGTAGTAGATTTCGGTACGCCAATACAGGAGGTCGATACATTCATGCAGGGTGACCATGTGCGCATGGTCATTAAGCCCAAGGGTTTATGGGAGCATGTCGCCTACCAGACCGATAATAAGTTTATCGTGGAAATAAAAACAGTAGCTGATGACCCTAATAAACTATCTAAAAATAGAAAGGTAGATTACAAGGGCGAAAAACTGACGTTAAGCTTCCAAAATATAGCAGTGCGTGAAGCACTGAACGTAATTGCTGACTTTACTAAGCTGAACATGGTGATCAGCGATTCTGTGAGCGGCAACCTGACTTTACGCCTTAAAGATGTGCCGTGGGACCAAGCACTACAAATCATCCTTGATTCGCGCGGTTTGGACATGCGCAAGAACGGCAACGTAATCCAAGTTGCCCCGCGCGAAGAATTGGCGGCCAAGGAAAAACTTAATTTAGCAGCAAGTCAAGAAATTTTTGACCTTGAGCCTCTCCATACGGAAAGCTACCAACTCGCTTATTCAAAAGGCAAGGAAATTGTCGCATTGTTGCAGAGCTCTGCCCAGCGCATGCTGTCTAAACGAGGGAGTGCAGTGGAGGATGCACGCACCAATACTGTATTTGTTCAAGATACACCATCACGTTTGGAAGAAGTACGCAACCTGATCGAAAAAGTTGACGTGGCCGTGCGCCAAGTAATGATTGAGGCACGTTTCGTTGAAGCAAGCGATACCTTTACTCGAACCGTGGGTGGAAGACTTAGCTACACCGGGGCACCTCCACCTGGAGGCGGGTTTTCTGTGGGCGGCGTCCGTGGCTCTATTGGCGGCAGTGCTGGTGGTGGGCCAGTAAACCTGCCCGGAACCCCAGGAGTGATTGGTACTGGTGTGGTGTCAGCGATGCTTTTCAACTCATCGGTGACCAAAATATTAGGGCTAGAGTTGCAGGCATCCCAACTAAATGGAATTACCAAAGAGATATCTAGCCCTCGTGTGGTGACTGCAAATGGAACTGAAGCGGTAATTGAACAAGGCGTGGAAATACCCTATCAAACAACTATCAGCGCAACAGTGGCACCAACCATATTATTTAAGAAGGCGCTTTTAAGCCTTACTGTGACACCTCAAATCACACCTGATGATAATATCAACATGAAAGTAGAAGTAACTCAGGATTCTGTTGGCACCATAATTAACACGTCGGCGGGAGGGGTACCTAGCATTAATACCAAGAAAATCAGTACCCAAGTACTGGTTGACAATGGAGGGACCGTTGTCATTGGTGGGGTCTTTACCCAAAATGAGTTGGAATCGACCCCTAAGGTGCCACTGTTAGGTGATATACCTATCATTGGGTGGTTATTTAAAAATAGAACTAATACGAACAACAAGAGAGAACTATTGGTTTTCATTTCCCCCAAAATCTTGAGTGAGAGCTTGAATCTGCGTTAAACAGTCAGTGCGTCAGTGATGCACGACGATTTTCGGCTACAATTCGACCATGTGCTCTATTACTACAAATCAGACCAAGCGCCACTCCGGCAACATCTTTCTTGTAGGAATGATGGGAGCAGGAAAAACCACTATAGGGAAATTGCTCGCCCAGCAGCTGGGCAAGGTATTTGTTGACAGTGATGAAGAGATTCAGCAGCGTTCTGGCGTAACTATTCCACACATCTTTGATGTTGAGGGTGAAGCTGGTTTTCGTCAGCGCGAAGCAAGCGTAATTCAAGACTTGGTACTGCTCGATAACATCGTATTAGCGACTGGGGGAGGTGCGGTATTGAATGAGGAAAACCGCGTTGCATTATGTTGCAATGGCATAGTGTTGTACTTGAAAAGCACAATTAATGACCTCTGGCATCGAACTCGCCATGACAGAAACCGTCCGTTATTGCAGACAGCCGACCCACGTGCAAGACTAAAAAGCATGTATGAGCAGCGCGATCCGCTATATGCAGAAGTGGCTAATTTAGTTATGCCTACCGGCAAACAAAGCGCGCAAAGCCTAGCTTTGCATTTGCAGCAAGAGCTAAATCGATTATCGGAAACCAAGTCATAAAACCATTAAAATTACTTTTAATTATGACAACAGCCATCCCTTCCATGCGGCCAGACAGATAATTCCTCCCATTATTAGATGTAAAGTTGAACAACTTGGTTGGAATGTCAGATGTTCAAAAGTAGCCTTTCTCAAGCCCATTGAGTTTTAGCCTGCGCAGGAATAGCGCAGAAAACCACTCAATCTGTGTCAGTGATCACTCGAAATGATATAACATTGCCTGCCGTTCATTATGCAATCTTCAATAGAAGCTCTCAATATATATGCAAACATTAACCGTTGGACTAGCGGAGCGCAGCTATCCTATTTATATAGGCAGTGACTTACTAGAATGTGCCGAATTACTATTGCCGCACCTGCCACGCAAGAGAGCGGCAGTGGTGACTAACACCACGGTGGCACCACTGTACCTGGAACCATTACACGCCATGCTGCAAGCTCATGGCGTGGACATAATATCCATCATCTTGCCGGATGGCGAACAATACAAGAATGCAGAAACATTAGGGTTAATTTACGATGCACTGCTCTCTCATAGGAGCGAACGCAATACACCATTGATCGCTTTGGGCGGGGGCGTGATAGGCGACATGACAGGTTATGCTGCCGCGACATATTTGCGTGGCGTACCTTTCATTCAAATTCCCACCACTCTGCTGGCACAGGTGGATTCATCGGTAGGCGGAAAGACTGGCATCAACCACCCGTTAGGTAAAAATATGATAGGTGCGTTTTACCAGCCGCAAGTTGTGCTTGCCGACATCTCCACATTGAATACTTTAACGGACCAGGAGTTACGCGCTGGCATTGCAGAAGTCATCAAATACGGCCTGATCCGCGATCTCTCTTTCTTTGAGTGGCTAGAACAAAACATAGAAAAATTATTGATGCGCGATGCAGATTCGCTGCAATATGCCATCACACGCAGCTGCGAGAATAAGGCCGAGGTAGTCGCTGCAGACGAGCTTGAAAATGGAGAACGCGCCCTGCTTAACCTCGGCCATACCTTCGGCCATGCGATCGAGACCGGTATGGGTTATGGCGCATGGCTGCATGGAGAAGCAGTTGCAGCAGGTACCATTATGGCCGCAGATTTATCGTGCCGCTTGGGTTGGCTAAGCAAGGAAGATGCAGGTCGCATCCAAAACTTGCTTCAACGCGCTAATCTACCAATTGTCGCTCCTGATTTGGGAGTAGAGAAATACCTGAAATTGATGGGCTTGGACAAAAAAGTGGTTGGCGGAAAAATCCGTTTCGTGCTGCTTAAAAGCATTGGTAATGCAGTGATCAGTGGGGATGTGGAGCCGGAATTATTACGACAAACTTTGGAGGCGAACAGCGCGCATGGCTGAATTTGCACCTTATGCGGTAACAGAGAACAACACACGCGGCAGGGTTGAGCGCGAGGAAGCCCCTTTTGGGCGAAGCGAGTTTCAACGTGATCGTGATCGCATCATCCATTCCACCGCCTTCCGTCGCCTGGAATATAAGACGCAGGTATTCGTTAACCATGAGGGAGACCTATTCCGCACTCGGTTGACTCACAGCATGGAAGTAGCACAAATTGCCCGCTCCATCGCACGGTATTTGCAATTAAATGAAGACCTGGTGGAAGCTATATCACTTGCTCACGATCTCGGCCACACACCATTCGGCCACGCTGGACAGGATGCACTCAATGCCTGTATGAAGGATTACGGTGGCTTCGAGCATAACCTGCAATCGTTACGCGTGGTGGACATACTCGAAGATCATTATGCCGCCTTTGATGGACTCAATCTATGTTTCGAAACGCGCGAAGGCATTCTCAAACATTGCTCGCCGGCAAATGCAGCCAAGCTGGGTGCAGTGGGTGAACGTTTCCTTAAACAACAGCGTCCATCACTGGAAGCGCAGATTGCCAATTTGGCCGATGCAATCGCCTACAACAACCATGATGTAGATGACGGGTTGCGCTCCGGGTTAATTACGCTGGAACAGTTTACCTCGGTGCGTTTGTTTGCCGGCCATCTTGATGCTGTACGACTAGCTTATCCGGACCTGGCCGAGCGCCGCCTGATTCACGAAACGATACGACGCATGATCAATACACTTGCTACAGACTTAATCCATGAAACGGAAAAAAATATTCAGACTTATGCTGTGAATGACATCTCCGAGGTGCGCGCTGCGCCGCCACTGGCGGCATTCAGCGCCGAAATACATGAACAGCAGCGCGAACTCAAAACTTTCCTGCATACGCATTTATACCGTCATTACCGCGTCATGCGTATGAGTGCCAAGGCGCGCAGCATCATTACCGAGCTATTTCAAGTATTCATGGAAGATAATCGACTGCTGCCTCCGCAATTTCAGCGACAGGCACAAGCCGACCGTGCTCGCACCGTGTCTGACTACATCGCCGGCATGACTGATCGCTACGCCATCAAAGAGCACAGAAGGTTGTTTGCCATTGAAGAAGGATGATGCTCTCTCTACTTTAATAATGAAGTCTATGTTATGCCACAGACTTCTAAACTATGGCAGACTCAAATTCGAAGCAGCCCTTTCCATATGCTCGGTTGATCAAAGGATACCTCTTACGAAGTTTATTGCATGAATAAAAATTCAAGTCGTTATCCTCGAAAAACATGAGAATTGTTCAATCACTGCCAACTGCGTAGCTTCCCTTATATAATGCTACCCCCTGAAACGTAGCTGTACTTATTTTTTCTATGCTGTTTTCTTCTTCGCACCCCCGTCCACGTTATACCCATCTGAATGGTTCGTCTGATGCCTTGGCGCTGGCGCAATATGCCAGACTACATGTGCCGTTGGTGATAATTGCCGCCAGCGCGTTGGATGCTCAGCGGCTAGTGGAAGAAATACCGTTTTTTTCCCAGGAGCTTCGCGTACATCTGCTGCCGGATTGGGAAACGCTGCCTTATGATCACTTCTCGCCGCATCAGGATCTCATTTCTGAGCGACTTGCTACGCTGCATCACATTCACAGCCAGTCATGCGATGTAATAGTCGTCCCGATAACTACCGCGCTATATCCTCTACCACCAGTGGAATATCTGGCAGCATTCACTTTCTTTCTTAAGCGCGGCGAAAAACTGGACATCGCCAAGTTGCGTGAGCAAATGACATTAGCCGGTTATACCCATGTTCAGCAGGTACTGACACCGGGCGAGTACTGTGTGCGGGGTAGTTTGATTGACCTTTTCCCGATGGGCAGTACGGTACCTTATCGCATCGACTTATTCGATGACGATATTGATTCTATCGCCACCTTCGATGTAGATACTCAGCGCACCATATATCCGGTACAGGATATTCGCCTATTACCGGCACGCGAATTTCCAATGGATGAGGCCGGACAGGCTCGTTTTCGCCAAAATTTCCGCAATCGTTTTGAGGGCGACCCATCCAAAGCAAGTATTTATAAAGGCGTGAGCCGCGGCGTCGCGCCCACAGGCATCGAATATTACCTCCCATTGTTTTTCGAACGTACTGCGACGTTGTTTGATTATCTTCCCGCGCATGCCACGCTGTGCATGCATCACAATGTGGATGCGGCCATTGCCACTTTTGCGAAAGATGCGCAATCGCGCTATAACCTGCTTCGCGGCGACCCACAACGTCCATTGCTAGAGCCGCACGAACTGTTTCTGAACGCAGAA
Source organism: Candidatus Nitrotoga sp. M5 (assembly GCF_927904885.1). Classification (GTDB taxonomy): domain Bacteria; phylum Pseudomonadota; class Gammaproteobacteria; order Burkholderiales; family Gallionellaceae; genus Nitrotoga. The sequence continues at coordinate 117,909 of NZ_CAKMNW010000005.1, read as the reverse complement.
AACTTCTTTATTGCTGCGCAAAGTTTAAAACGTATCGATCTCATCGCAGACATCCCCACTTCCTCCCATATTGACAATTCCGACGAGAAAGAAAATGAGCGCGAGACTCACCTTACTCTTTTCGAAGGTGAAAAAACACATAAAACCCATACGCTTTGCGCTACCAAAAAATTGCCCGACATCGCGGTAAATCGGCGCGCCGATATCCCAACACTTGCACTCCAGAGCTTTTTGCAAGGTTATGCTGGCCGAGTATTATTGCTCGCCGACAGTTTGGGACGACGCGAAATAATGGCCGAATACTTGCGCGAATACGGCTTGGTACCTGCACAGTGTGAGAACTATGCGCAATTTCTTGCCAGTGACAATCACTTCATGCTTACCGTCGGGACACTTCAGAATGGTTTCATGTTGCAAGATGAACAATTGGCAATTATTACAGAAAGTGAGCTGTATGCCGCGCAGCAACGTAGCCGAATTGCGCGCTCCACAAAAAAAAGCAACGTTGAAGGGATGCTGCGTGACTTGTCCGAGCTCAAGCCGGGCGACTCCGTGGTGCATGAACAACATGGTATCGCGCGTTATCATGGCCTGGTAAACCTTGATCTCGGCGAAGGCGAGAACGAATTTTTGCTGCTGGAATATGCCGGTGAAGACAAATTGTATGTTCCAGTGGCACAACTGCATGTAATCAGTCGTTACAGTGGCGGAGCCTCGGAAACCGCACCATTGCACAAGCTGGGCAGCGGCACTTGGGACAAAGCCAAACGTCGTGCCATGCAGCAGGTTCGCGATACCGCTGCCGAACTGCTCAATCTGTACGCCCAGCGCGCTACGCGTAAAGGTCACCAATTCAAATTATCTCAACATGATTACGAAGCATTCGCCGCCGGCTTTGGTTTTGAAGAAACACCTGATCAAACCTCCGCCATTGAGGCAGTGGTCACTGATCTGCAGAGTGGAAAACCTATGGATCGTCTTATCTGCGGCGATGTGGGCTTTGGTAAAACGGAAGTAGCCCTGCGCGCAGCCTTTATTGCGGCAATGGATAGCAAGCAAGTAGCAGTCTTGGTACCCACTACACTGCTTACAGAACAGCATTACCAGAGTTTCTGCAACCGTTTTGCCGACTGGCCCATAAAAATTGGTGAACTATCACGCTTCCGCTCTGCCAAAGAACAGACTCAAACACTGAAAGAAATGGAAGATGGAAAACTTGACATCATCATCGGCACGCACAAGCTTATCCAAAAGGGTATTAAATTTAACAATTTGGGGTTGATTATCATCGATGAGGAACATCGTTTCGGCGTGCAGCAAAAAGAGCGCCTCAAGGCGCTACGCGCTGAAGTTGACGTGCTCACCCTGACCGCGACGCCGATCCCGCGCACGCTGGCAATGTCTTTGGAAGGGCTGCGCGATTTCTCTGTGATTGCTACTGCACCGCAGCGACGACTGTCTATCAAGACCTTCGTTAGCAACTACAGCCAAGGCGTCATCCGCGAAGCGGTGCTGCGTGAATTGAAGCGCGGCGGACAAATCTATTTTCTGCACAACGAAGTAGGCACCATCGCCAATATGGCGGAAAAGCTAGGGGCGTTACTGCCTGAAGCACGTATCCGCGTGGCGCATGGCCAAATGGGAGAACGCGACTTGGAAGCAGTCATGCGTGACTTTTACCAACAGCGCTTTAATGTGCTGTTATGCACCACCATCATTGAAACTGGTATCGACGTACCCAGTGCCAATACCATTATCATGAACCGTGCGGACCGCTTCGGATTGGCGCAACTTCATCAATTGCGTGGCCGGGTTGGACGTTCGCACCACCAAGCGTATGCCTATTTATTAGTGGACAACATGGAAGGACTTACCTCGCAGGCCAAGAAAAGATTGGAAGCAATCCAGGCCATGGAACAACTAGGAAGCGGTTTCTATCTTGCGATGCATGACTTGGAAATTCGCGGCGCGGGTGAAGTGCTGGGCGAATCACAAAGCGGTGAGATGCACGAGATAGGTTTTTCTCTCTACACGGACATGCTCAACGCGGCCATTACCTCGCTCAAATTGGGCCATGAACCAGATATGGCACACCCACTTGGGGTTGCTACTGAAATTAACCTGCATACACCCGCCTTACTACCCAACAATTACTGTGGCGACATCCACCAGCGACTGGTACTGTACAAGCGCTTAGCTAACTGCACCACCTCTGAAGAACTGGATGACATGCACCAGGAACTGGTAGATCGTTTTGGTTTGCCGCCGTCGCCTGCCCATACACTGCTTGATTGCCACCGTCTGCGCATTGCTGCCAAGCAGCTCGGCATAATCAAGGTGGATGCTTCTAGCGAGGCAATTCAAATTCAGTTCATGCCAAATCCGCCCATCGATCCGATGCGCATCATCACGCTTATCCAGAGCAAGCGCCATTACAAATTGAGCGGTCAGGACAAACTAAGAATTGAAATCAAATACAGCGACGTCAGCCAACGGGTGTTGGCAATCAAAAACTTTTTTAACGAACTATCGTGAATCGTTTAGCATACTTGCAACCATTGTAATTCCCACACTCGAGGGCATGACAAAATCGCCATTTCTAATCGCGCCAATAAAAAAATCTATAAGTATATGAACTTCATAATTCAAGGCATCCAAGACATTGCCCCGGCCCATTTGAACCACCTTGCCGGATTGACCACTGCATCTCGTATCGAACAGACCTCGACTTACACCTACCGACTGTACGATGCCAAGCCGCATGATGCCATTACTGCTTACTGTTACGAACACCAACTCGACTATGGTTTTGTCCGTCCAAGCCAGCATTTATCTGATTTTGGCCTTGTAGTGATGGATATGGATTCCACCCTCATCTCTATCGAATGTATCGATGAGGTCGCAGATATGATCCACGTTAAACCGCAGGTAGCAGCCATCACCGAAGACGCGATGCGCGGCAAAATTGATTTCAGTGAGAGCCTGCGTCGTCGTGTAGCGTTGCTGGCAGGACTGGAAGAAAGTGCATTGCAACGCGTTTATGACGAACGCCTGCAGCTCAATCTTGGTGCTGAAATCATGTTGGCAAAACTAAAAGAACACGGTATCAAGACCATGCTGGTGTCTGGTGGGTTTGGCTTCTTCTCCGATCGTTTACAACAACGGTTGGGACTCGACTACGCACATGCCAACACACTGGAAATCATCAACGGCAAACTAACTGGCAACGTACTCGGGCATATACTGGACGCACAAAGTAAAGCTGATTACTTAGTGAATATCAGAGATGAATTGAAACTTAAACCGGAACAAGTTATTGCTATAGGCGATGGCGCTAATGATCTCAAGATGATGGCGCAAGCTGGCGTCAGTATCGCCTACCACGCCAAACCGGTAGTGCTCGCACAGGCTACTTATGCGTTTAATTTTGTGGGGCTGGATGGGTTGGTTAATTTGTTTGGCGACTAACCCTATTAAGTAAAGAATATAAGTATCGCGCTTCACAATTTACTAAAAGGAAAGCCTGACCCAATGAATTTTAAAGAATTTAGTCTATTTTTCAAGGCACATTCTGCCCCCGTTCCCTTCTCCGAAAAAATTCGCAGCGGTTTGGCCGCTGGAATTGGCATCCTTCTCTTGGGAATAGCGCTCAAATTTCTGCCACAGCCCAATTATCCACTTGTTATGCTGGGTTCGATCGCAGCTTCTGCTGTGCTTCTCTTTGCTGTACCGCACAGCCCTATGGCGCAACCACGACCTTTACTCGGTGGCCATTTAATTTCAACATTAGCGGGTTGGCTATGCAGCCAACAAATCAGTGACCCGGTAATAGCCGCAGGTTGCGCAGTGGGATTTGCAGTATTTCTAATGCATTATCTGAATTGCCTACACCCACCGGCTGCAGCCACGGCGCTCACGTTAGTGGTACACAGCACACAATTCACTCCCATGGGTTGGCCATGGGTAGCTTGTATCGTGCTTGCGAATATCGGAATCTCATTGGTGCTGGCGGTGTTGATCAATAACCTTATACCAGGCCGACATTACCCGATGCGACATACTCCCCAACCTGCACTACCGCCCTCTACTCAGCCTAATCATGTTCAAATCGACCAGACTGATATCGAATGGGCACTGACTCAAATGGATGGTGTGATCGACGTCAGCGAAGAAGATCTTGCCGAAATCTATGAACTGGCCATCAAGCATGCGCAGAATCATGACGGTAAAGTTAAGGTTTGACCCGTTACACTGACGAATTTGTGATTGCCTGTAATGCAAATAGCCAATGATGACTGACGTATTGGGTGGCGCACCCACTCCCAGCTTCGATAATCCCCTGGAAATGCTGTTAGCGTGCCACGGCAAGATACAGACACAGTGCGTCACACTGCGCAAGTTACTGCAACACCTCTTCTCTCAAGGCTGCGATGCACAGGCACAACAAGCAGCACAGGCCATCCTGCGCTATTTCGATACTGCCGGACAGAACCACCATGACGACGAGGAACAGGATTTATTCCCGCGCCTGCTCGCCACAGCAAACACCGAGGTACAAAAATTAATAACGCGCTTACTGGACGAACACAAGGTGCTGGATGCGGCATGGCAGCAATTACGCCCTTTGCTGCTTGGTATTGCAGAAGGCCGAGTGACGGAATTAGATATTAAAAAGGTGGAGCATTTCATCACAGTGCATGAAAAGCACATTTCCCTGGAAAATTCCCAGCTATTGCCGCAAGCAGAAAGACTGCTGAGCCCTATCCAATTAGAAGCACTGGGAAGAAGCATGGCGGAACGGCGCGGGGTGGTGTTTACCAATACCTATTGAACTAAACCGCTAAGCGGTGACAATCCGATCCAATCGCATCCTGATTCAACCTTCTGATTTATTTTGCTAAAAATACTGTATAAATTTTCGATCCTTGATCGCAGGAGAATGTCCCCCGATCATGCAATTGACGTCCCGCCGCAATACCATACAATCCCCAAAGGCTCCACTCTACGGATGGTTCAGCCAATAAGGTTTAGTTTCCGTCCATAAGGTACGCGTGATAAACAAGTTTGGGTGGGGCGGCAGATAAACGCTATTCATTATTAATGAGATGCGGAAATGTATCGAAGTGGATTATTTTTGATTGCTGTCATGCTTCTATCTATATCAGAAGCAAATGCAGCCAAGCTATGTAAAGACTATCAATCATGTGCTGAAGTCATATCTGATTTCCCGTTAGGTGATTTTGGAAATAAAGATCGAGATAAAGATGCAATACCTTGCGAAAATGTATGTCGTTCAAGGCAACAAGTAGAAGAGTTACTTCAAAGCTACGCTGGTTCGAAAAAGACGAATGAGAAAAAAAATAATTAAATGTATTTCGGGAAATGTATTTTGGCTAACAAGCGCCATAAATTTGGAAGATTTTCCGCGTCTGTCGTGCCTTCCATGCTCCAAGCCACCCGTTATGGCTGGCATTGAGGCTGTAAAAAACTCAAAATTGTAAAACTGCTTTATTAAATTCATCAAATCAAAATCCCTATTTTCGTTCCAAACAGGGATATGGTGGGTGTCGCCGCATACCAACAAGAATCAAAAAAATGGACTTTTGTCAAACCAAAAGCAGGAAAAATATTTTTTTCAAGTAAATGCAATCGAGGATCGGAGTATTAGAACAGTTACTGTGAAGTAGATGAGTAAGCACACTTGTCCGAAATGTACTGAGACCGAATTTTTTTCATAAGCCTCTTTTAACAACCATTTTAATATGATTACCAGTGGGTCCGAAATCGCTATTGGTTACGTGTTACTCTAGAAAATTATGCAAAAAAAGGGAGCCTGTCAGCTCCCTTTAGCAGCGATCAGACCTGTATCTGTCTAGTCGCTACGTTTTGTTACTTCAAGCAGATGATAGCCAAACTGCGTTCTAACAGGACCTTGCACTTCACCAATGGGGGCACTAAAAACCACTTCATCAAACTCTTTGACCATTTGCCCTGGACCAAACTCACCTAAATCTCCACCTTGTTTTCCGGATGGGCATTTTGAATGTTTCGCGGCCAGGTCTGAAAATTCTGCGCCATTACTAATTTCATCCTTCAGGCTGTTACATTGCTCTTCTGTTTCTACCAAAATATGACGTGCATTAGCTACTAGTGCCATTAGTTTTTTCCCCTGATTATTTTAGAATATGCGTCCGTTGCAAGCTATATTTAAACACAGGTAAGGCATCTTTTTCAAACCAGACAACGCTTCAGTAAACCACACCGCAGAACTACAGCGGATTCAGGTATTGTAATAGAGCACCAAAATTTAATACGGGCACTTATGGTAGGACCACTCAGAATGGAATCAGTCGACAGGTTGTATCATTTGATTTAGCGGGGGAACAAGTAGAGCAATCTATAAAACTTCGCTCAAAAATTCCTGATTACAAGACTTGAATACTACTAAGTTAAACCTATTAGCAAGATTAAACTGCTATGAAATCCGCGCCAATACTGATTTAAGTTGTTGCTTTAGAAACGCTGAAGACCATTATTTTCGCGCCATTCAGACCTGCCTCCCACTTCATTTTTTCATTTATGTGCCCCCTTTCAGTCATCCGCATTTCCCTCTATAGCCACTTGAATGTATGCCTGGGTCAACTATGACCCAAAAGTGGGTCAATCAAACACACTCCTTTACTGTAGCGCTTTTCAGGCGTATAAATCTTCTTTATCGGCCATTTTGATGGGTGCAATATGACCCACCCCTTATTTATATAATTAACAATAGCTACTTAAAATCAAATTATTAGTTAATTTTAAGTATTGGCACGATATATGCTTTTTATAAAATGCAACACTATTGATTATTCTTAATACTAATTCTATAGAAACGGAGGTTGCAACATGCTTGAAGAGAGAAAACTTGTCCCTAGTCGTACTTCAGATGAAGAGGAAGTAAAAAGGGAGTGCCAAGCCTGTCATTGCTGAAATGGCGATGGAAATAGCTAAGGCGTCTCAAGCCATTTCAAATGGAATCGAGTTTTTCTACTGCGGGCTTTTAAATAGATACAACCTTTGAGTCCGTAACTGTAAGGCGTAGTCACTGATCCGAAATCGCAATGAGTCAGGAAGTAAAAAGTACGAAACGGTTATTACCACAGTTAGAAAATCTAGTCTCGGCTCTTTTTTCACAGTTTTCGGAGGCTGTGTGCCACAATCAAGCGACCGAATTTTATGAAAGAAGAAATCGCGCAAACGGGTAGAAATAATCCATTTTTTCTATGAATTTTCACAACCACGTAACGTGGATCGCTCAGAAAATATCATAAATACATGATTACAAGACCTGGTCCCTTTTCTTTACAAAAAATATTTTTTTGAGGTATTGATATGCTAAAAAAACCATCAAGTCTGTTAGGTACAGTATTAATCATTACAACGGCTTCTTTTTTTTCAGGTAATGCATTAGCAGCGTCAAAATGTTTTGATGCAAAAGGTAGTATCACTAATAACGCTCAGCCAGATGGCTCCACACTAGGTGTTGCTGCTGTAAATTTTGGTGGTGAAAAACTTAAGTGCGCACTTAAAGGCGACCCACAGGCCTTTGGTGGCCCGGACTTCAAACATACAATGGTTTGTGATAATAAGACATCAGATGAAGAAGCTCAAGCACAAGTTACATTCGATACAAGCTTTCTTGAAAACCCATTAGTTACCGGATCTTGCCCCGCAGGATCACCAGGCGGGCCAATCTCATTTTCGTTTATTGAGAAATCCATTCCCGATCCAAGCACGGCACGTGGAGCATTTGTAGGTATCACGAATGAACATGGAATTATAATCAAGGGTAAATTTAACTGCATGGGTGGCATCACCATGAAATTCAAGGGAAAATTATGTTTTTCAGATTAACGACCTGAATAGTTTACTAAGGTAAAGTAGATACGCTTGAAATCTTCGATTCTAAGTCGGATTTGGGAGAGATTTGCGTAACATTTGTGAACAAATAGGTTCGCCCAACAAACGGATTAGTTCGTGGCTCGCTGAACGATCTAAGCTCAATCGTTAAATATTATAATTCTGGATCTCCATGCCTTTTAGTCGTGCAGATTGGAAACTGGCAACAGGTAACCAGTTTTCAATCTCCAGTCGTTCCTCTAGCGCTTTACTCTTCGCTAATTTCCACTTTAGTCATCACATCACCTTGGCTAACGGAATTGACCGCATCCATGCCATCGATAACTTTGCCAAATACCGTGTGCTTGCCATTCAAGTGGTTCTGGGGGCTGTGGGTAATAAAGAATTGGCTACCATTGCTGTTGGGGCCTGAGTTTGCCATGGAGAGAGATCCGGCGCCATGTTTGAGCGGATTGCCACTGGTTTCATCTTCAAACTTGTAGCCTGGTCCGCCTCGCCCGCTACCAGTTGGGTCGCCACCCTGAATCATAAAGTCTCCGATCACACGATGGAAGAGGAGGCCATCGTAGAAACCCTCTCGCGCCAAGAAAACAAAGTTATTTACGGTTTTAGGAGCATGTTGCGGGTAAAGCTCGATCACAATGTTTCCATGCTCGGTCACCACGGTAGCTGTGAATTTTTTCTTAGGATCAATCTGCATTTCGGGTGGGGTTGTCCATTGTTTTGACATTTGGGTTCCTTTGGTTAGTCTTGATAAAAAGTTAAAAAATTAAAAAAACACTTGCAAATGTTAAGTAGAAGTAATGAATGGAGCCTCGATTAAACGTTTATTTAAAATGAGCTGGTTACAAATTCCGCGCTGTAGATACCCTTCAATTGAACAAATGGAGCAAGATTGTTCATGATCATCCTTCTCATGTTTCGATGGACACGGGAATATTTAACTGCTCGATGCAGGTATGACTGCATTATTGGCTGGAGGCGTTAGATTGGTTTTCTCAGTGCAATCATCACCGCCCACGCACCCAAAAGAACATACAATAACAAGGACCATTGTGGAATGCCCAAGCTAAGGAAAGTCCAACCTTTGGCAGCACATTCGCCGGAGCCTTGCATGAGTTCCTGCCACACTTCTGACATAGGAAAGTTGCCCAGCATGTACTCCAAGCCTGGACCGCAGGCAGGCACTTGGTCTTTGGGCAAATTCTGAAGCCATATATGGCGACTAGCAGTGCTCATGCCGCCCACCGCCAGCAGTGTTATCAATGCCCCGTACACTTTCGACCCGCCACGTTTGGGGTTATGCAAAGTGGCAATAGCGAACAGCACCAACATCGCAATGAAGATGAAACGCTGAACCATGCATAAAGGACAAGGGTCCTGATGCAGAACATATTGCAGATAAAGCGCTGTGCCGAACACACCGGAGATGACCAACGTCCCAGCCAGATATAACCAACGGTTTGAAAGTGTGCGCCACAGATTATGATTTTTCATTGTGCAACCTCTTTATTCACCCCACGACCATCAATTCAGGCGCAGGATTTCTCGATTAAGATTTTGAATTTATTGAGGAACCATGATGGTGAGCTTTTTTTCATCGCGTAACTTGCTAATTTTATTCTGCAGCAGTTCTATCGTGAAGTTTACCTCCTCCTCGGTGGTAAAACGCCCCACCGTGAACCGAATCGAGCTGCGTGCCAATTCATCGCTACACCCCAAGCTGCGCAGCACATAGGACGGTTCCAAGCTTGCCGAAGTGCAGGCAGACCCGCTGGACACTGCAATTTCAGTGATCGCCTTAGTCAACGAGTCACCATCCACATAATTGAAACTGACATTCAGATTGTGCGATACGCGTTGCTTAATGTCGCCGTTCAGGTACACGTCACCTATACTGGATAGGCCATGCCACAAGCTGTCACGTAGCATGCGAATGCGTTCGTTCTCTGTTGCCATTTCCTTGTGGGCTATGCGAAACGCTTCACCCATGCCAACGATCTGGTGTGTCGCCAGAGTGCCTGAACGCATGCCACGTTCATGCCCGCCACCATGCATCTGTGCTTCCAGACGCACTCGTGGCTTGCGCCGCACATACAAAGCGCCTATGCCTTTCGGGCCGTAAATTTTGTGTGCGGAAAACGACATCAGGTCAACTTTTAAGCGCAGCAAATCTATCACTATTTTTCCAGCGGCCTGAACCGCATCAACATGAAACAGGATGCCGCGCTCACGGCATATTTCACCAATCGCTGCAATGTCTTGAATCACACCAATTTCATTGTTGACATACATTATTGAAACAATGATGGTATCAGGACGCAATGCCGCTTTTAATTTATCCAGATCGAGTAGACCGTTCGGTTCAGAATCGAGGTAAGTTGCAGAAAATCCTTGCCGCTCCAGTTCGCGCACAGTATCGAGCACCGCCTTATGCTCAGCTTTCATTGTGACAATGTGCTTGCCCTTATTCTCGTAAAAAAGTGCCGCCCCCTTCAACGCCAGATTGTTGGACTCAGTCGCACCCGAAGTCCAGACGATTTCTTTAGGATCAGCGTTCACGAGGGCTGCCACCTGTTCACGAGCACGTTCCACCGCCTCGTTCGCTATCTGGCCGAAGATATGAGGGCTTGCCGGATTGCCGAAGCTCTCTGATAAATAAGGAATCATTGCTTCAGCAACGCGTGGATCAACTGGTGTGGTTGCTGAATAGTCCAGGTAAATTGGGAAGTGCAGACTCATTTTAATTTTTGATTCAAATTATGCCCCACGCGCTAAATCAAGAAACTCCGTGCGCAACGCCAGATTTGGTTGAAGTTCGCCGAGCATAGATGACGTGACAGTCTCTTCTCCCTCGGTGCTAATGCCGCGGCTTTCCATACACATGTGCCGACAGCGAATAACTACGCCCACTGCTTTCGGCTCCAGATTCGTCATCAAGGCGTTGGCAATTTGAATGGTAAGCCGCTCTTGTACTTGTAACCGCCTGGAAAAACAATTGACCAAGCGCGTCAACTTAGATAAACCCACTATTTTTCCGTTAGGAACGTAGCCGATCGTGGCTTTGCCAAAAAAAGGTGCGAGATGATGCTCACAATGACTATAGACAGGAATGCCTCGTATCACAATGAGTTCGTTGTACTCCTCTGCCCCATCTTCAAATACTTTCAAAAGTTCTGCCGGATCTTGTGTATATCCAGAAGTCCAGTGCTTCCAGGCAGTCACAAGGCGAGACGGAGTTTCAACCAAGCCCGCTCTATCGGGGTTTTCCCCCAAACTCACCAGAAGCCGACGCCAGTCTTGCTCGGTAAACTGTTGCTCTGACATCTGTGCTTTTTCTGTCAATGTTGACCTCTATCAAACAATTATTCGACTTTTTGCAGTGAATTTTTCTTCACAACTCCTTCGTCATAATCTTAAGCGTTGTGCCACTTAAAGCTGAACACTGATTTATCAGCCGCTGGTATGCAATCGAGCAACGCTTAAATCAATCCCAGCGGTTGTCGCGTACTTGAATCTCGTCATTTTCAATGCGCACAGGGAAAGTGGCGGTCGGTTCGTACGCAGGCGCAGTTAATGCTTCACCAGTGCGAATGCAGAAACGCGCGCCGTGGCGTGGGCAAATAATCTGGTCTCCTTCTACTGTACCGCCAGTAAGTTGTCCGGAATCATGAGTGCAAACGTCTTCAATGGCATAATATTGGTCTTCAAGATTGAATACCACAGCCTGCGCGCCATCAAGATCCACGACTCGCCACTCGCCTGGTGCGAGTTCACCTACTTGCGCCACCTTCACCCAATCAGTCATTGCAACTCCATTTTTAATAGTTTCTATGTGCTAATTTCGTGCTTGATACTTAACTACGTAGCAAGTCTAGAATGTATAAAGATGTTGCCGCAACTTGCTCTTCAAAAGGAGCCATATTTGACTTAATATGCTGGCATTGTGTTATCGACTTGCTGAGCCCAAGCATGGACGCCGCCTATCAAGTTGCTAACCTGAGTAAAACCATTCTGTTCTAAAAAAACCGCAATCTGCATACTCCGCATTCCGTGATGGCAAATACAGACAATAGGCTGCTCCGCATCTAGCTCTGACAACCTGTCTGGAATGGTATTCATCGGCATCGTCAACGATCCATCAATATGGCAGGTTTGAAATTCCCAAGGCTCACGCACGTCGAGTAATACTGGATTATCTCTCGTTTTATCTGAAAGCCATGTGGCTAAATCCGGTGCAGTTAAAGTTTGCATAATAGTGGCGACCAGTTATTACGGATGAAATAGTGTTACCAGACTCCAGGCCACCTCTAAAAACCCAATCCTGCATGCAGCCTTTTTTCGGCTTGCCCGCTTACCCCGTTTCATCACAATACGGCACTACTCGAAAAAATTATTGCTTACATACCAAATATATGCCTTGCTCAAATTTTTAACTCGTACTTTGCCACGAAACTTGAATTTTGGAGGTGCCCTCTATATAAATATGTTCTTAAATTAGTGCCCGCTTATCGGCTCTATACCCAACTCAAATTAAAGAATAAGCCAGAACGCGATAAACATTACAAGCTAAACAGACAGCACTTCTATGTCTGGCTCAATCGTCCGAAGTAAACTTGTGATGCTGATGAGCGTAGTCGATGTTGAACTCGGGCAGGACCCACATGCACCTTGGAGATGCACGCTGAGGAAGTTGCCTGAGAAGCCAATTACATGCAAGTCACCGCCGTCGCTTCGCAGATAGGGACGGATTTTTTCGTCAAGCATCTCCATTATCTTATCGAAGCGCACCTGATCCTCAGGGCTGAGACCGGCGATTACAGTTGCCGCCGCCGCAACCAACGCTTCCGAAGATGCATCCGCTGAAGGTGCCTCGCGAAGTGGCACGGCAATTTCGCGCGCCAACTGAGGCCAGTGGGCTTTACCGTTCTGTGTGACCGTCAAGCAGCTATCGACATAAAATACATTAGTCACATGCTCGATATCAAACAGCGCTGAAGCGAGGGTATCGGACTTGGCCTCCTCGGCATTATCGTACGAGTGTGATACCCCCCATGTCAGTGGTTCCTTGAGCATAAACTTCACTGCGTTTGGGTTGGGTGTGTCTTCTATTTCAGCAATTTTTGGCATTTCTATTCCTTAAAAGTTAAGGCCTCATTTTTTAACGCCTTTGCCAATCTCGTAAGCAATAGGTTGCTATAAATAACCGTTTGTCTAAACCTTTCTCTTAAGACTATGCTGCTTGTAGCCATTTTTTGCATACCGTCACTGGTTTTTAGCTGGTTTTCATATACCAAGCAAGGAAACGGTTCTTTCAGAGTAACCTGCATTTCTGTACCGGATATGACCGCGTTAGCTGTAATTTGTTCGTTTATTATTTTCAAGCATCCCCGATCGGGGCGTGCATAGGATCTTCTTCCGCCTCGGTCGATGTGGTTTCCACTGCATTAAAGGCGCCACTCAGGGTATGCCATGGCAAAATTGCGCATTTAACACGTGTTGGTAAATCGCTCACGCCAGCAAATACAGCAAGCCTGCCAATGTTAGGACAAGCCTCATGGGAGAGCTTGCCAGTTGTCATAGCGAGAAATTCCTGGATCAGTGTTTCCGCCTCCGCACGCGTCTTACCCTTGACAGCTGTCGTCATCATCGAAGCAGATGCCTTGCAGATTGCGCAAGCCTCACCCTGAAATGCAATGTTGTCAATCCGCTCATCACCGAGAACGACATCCACGCTGATGTGATCGCCACACAGCGGATTGTGTCCTACCGCATGATGACTAGGGTGTTCAATCGCACCGAAATTACGCGGTTTTTTGTTGTGATCAAGGATCACTTCTTGATAGAGCGAGTTATAGTTAGCCATTATGTAAATATCTTCTGTACGGTGCGGATGCCGGCGATCAATGCATCGACTTCATCCATACTGTTGTAAAACGCGAACGATGCGCGTGAAGTAGCCGGCACATGCAAACGATGCATAATTGGCTGTGCGCAATGATGCCCAGTACGCACAGCGATGCCTTCCTGATTGAGTAGTGTGCCGATGTCATGTGGATGCACACCGTCAACTGCAAAGGATATTACTGCGGCCTTGTGCTCAGCGGTGCCTAGAATCCGCACACCTGGCATAGCATTTATTTGCTCAGTTGCGTGTTTTAGCAGGTCGAGTTCGTACGCGGCTATTGCATCCATGCCGATCTCCGACAAGTAGTCAACAGCAGCACCAAGCCCAATTGCCGCCGAAATTGGCGGGGTACCAGCCTCGAATTTATGCGGAATTGTGTTGTAAATAGTTTTCTCGAACGTCACCGACAAAATCATGTCGCCGCCACCCTTGAATGGCTGCATGTCTTCTAGCAGCTCAGCACGGCCGTAAAGAATGCCGATGCCGGTTGGCCCGCACAGCTTGTGACCCGAAAATGCGTAGAAGTCGCAGTCAAGATCCTTTACGTCAACTTTCATATGCGGGACGGCCTGCGCACCATCCACCAGCACCGGCACTCCACGCGCATGTGCAAATGCTATCATTTCTTTTATTGGGTTGATCGTGCCAAGCGCGTTCGAGACATGCATTACACCGACGAACTTTGTGCGCTCGTTGAAAAGTTTCTCATATTCGTCTATGAGCAACTCACCCGCATCGTTAATCGGCACGACGCGAATCTTCGCACCCTTTTCTTCTGCCAACATCTGCCACGGCACAATATTCGAATGATGTTCTAGCGTGGTCAAAATAATTTCGTCGCCGGCTCCAATGAACTTACGACCATAGCCATGCATTACCAGATTGATCGCATCAGTAGTGCCGCTGGTGAAGATTACTTCGCGCTCTTCATTTGCATTAATGAAGCGCTGTAATTTGCGACGCGCCTCCTCGAATTCAGAGGTTGCAACCTCTGACAAGTAATGCACCGCGCGATTAATATTGGCGTGTTGCGTTGTCTGGTAGCACACCAGGCGGTCGATCACCTGCTGAGGCATTTGGCTTGAGGCTGCGTTGTCGAGGTACACCAGCGGTTTGTCGTTAACCGTCAGCTTCAGGATTGGGAAATCAGCGCGAATACCATCCACATCGAATGTGGATGGCGAGTTATATTTTAGTGCTGCCTGAATTTCACTCATAACTGGGCTGAGGTCTGCTCGAGCACGGTTTGTTCAAGCTGATATTTGAGCGATGAAATGGGTATGCGCTCGATGATCTCAGCCCCAAATGCATAAGTAAGCATATTGCGCGCTGCGGTATCGGACAACCCTCGACTCTGTAAATAAAATACTTCCTCGTCGTCGAGCTGACCGATAGTCGCGCCATGTGTGCACTTCACGTCATCAGCGAAAATCTCAAGTTGCGGCTTGGTATCTACGTGGGCTTTGCTGGTCAATAGCAGGTTGCGATTGGACTGCTTTGAATCGGTACGTTGTGCATCTTGACGCACCATAACTTTACCGTTGAATACCGCATGCGCACTGCCGCCGACGATACACTTATGCATCTGATTGCTTATGGCTTGCGGCTTCGCGTGATCGATGCAGGTATGTGTATCGGCCAACTGGCGTCCTGAGATTAGCGCCAATCCGTCAACCGCACATTCAGCCCCCTCAGCTAGCTTGACATTCAGGTTATAACGCGAAATACGAGCGCCGAACGCAACACTCACCGACTGATAATTACTAGCACGTGCAACTGATACCGCGCAGTTTGCAATATGGAACGCCTTCGCACCTTCGCGTTGCACCCTGATATGGTTGACGCGCGCGTTATCGACCAACGCGATTTCGGTCACCGCATTGGTGAAATAGGCATCTTCTTGCAATGAAACATAATCTTCAATCACTGTCACAGCACTACCGGACTCGGCAAGTATCAAGCAACGCGGGTAACTTACGACATCCTTTTGCGTTGCGATAAACAGCAGATGCACTGGCACCTTAACCGAAATGTCGCGTGGCACGACGATCAATGCCGTGTCATGCAGAAATGCAGTGTTAAGAGCAGCAAATACATTGTTGTGGAATTCTGTGAGGCGACCTAGATATGGTTCGATTGCTGCTGCGTGCGCGGCAAATCCAGCTTCTAAATTGAGCACCGATATGCCATGGTCTGTAGCAGCACTAGACAGCTGCGGGGCATATACTCCATCGACGAATACCAGTCGGGTAGTCGCTTCCTCGATATAAAAGCGTTCTATGTCTGCGACCTGAAGGCTGATTGTTGTGCGCACCGGATGAAATGACATCTTCGTGAGCATCGAAATATCGGTAAAGCGCCATTCCTCATCGCGCAGGGTGGGCACTGTCAGCGCACCCACGCGGTCAACCGCCTCCGCGCGTAATGCATTGAGCCATGCCAATGGACTTGCAGGCAAATGTGGTTGCCCTGCTAGCAGGTTTTCCAGGTAACTCGCATTAACAGTTGCGGATGCACTCATGCCTGCGCCCCCATTGCAGCCTTGTGCTCGACCCCAACCCAGTCGTAACCACGCGATTCGAGTTCGAGCGCAAGTTCTTTGCCACCAGTCTTGATGATACGGCCTGCTTCCATCACATGCACGTAATCCGGCACGATATAGTTCAGCAGACGCTGATAGTGCGTTACCAGCACGATCGCATTATCTTTGTTAGCAAGTTGGTTGACGCCGCCCGCAACGACCCTGAGTGCGTCAATGTCGAGGCCTGAATCAGTCTCATCCAGAATTGCCAGTCGTGGGTCTAACATCGCCATTTGCAATATTTCGTTGCGCTTTTTTTCGCCACCAGAAAAGCCTTCATTAACGCTACGCTCGAGAAAATCAGGACTCATTTCGAGCAATTTCATCTTCTCACGCACAAAGTCATCAAATTCGAGCGGATCGAGCTCTTCTTTGCCGCGATGCGTCTGAACAGTATTATAAGTTAGACGCAGGAACTGGCTATTACCGACGCCGGGTATCTCAATCGGGTATTGAAAAGCGAGAAATACGCCGGCACGGGCACGCTCTTCGGGAGCAAGTTCGAGCAAGTCCTGGCCTTCAAACATCACTGTACCGCCGGTGACCTCATATGCAGAATGGCCTGCGAGTATTTTGGAGAACGTGCTCTTGCCTGAGCCGTTTGGGCCCATAATGGCGTGAATTTCGCCACTCCGTACAGTCAAGTTCAATCCTTTTAATATTTCGGTACCATTAACGTTTGCGCAAAGCCCGCTCACTTCAAGTAATACCTTGCTGTCTTGGTGAATCATCCAACACTCCCTTCAAGTTTGAAACTGAGCAATGCGGTTGCTTCGACCGCAAACTCCATTGGTAATTGTTGAAACACGTCTTTACAGAACCCATTAATAATCATTGATACTGCAGCCTCTGCGTCAATTCCACGCTGTGCAAAGTAGAACAGCTGATCCTCACCGATCTTCGAGGTGGATGCCTCGTGTTCGACTTGGGAGCTATTGTTAGCTACTTGGATATAGGGGAAGGTGTGGGCACCTGACTGGTGGCCGACCAACATTGAATCACATTGCGAATAATTACGTGCACCAGCAGCGCTTGGAGCAACCTTGACCAACCCGCGATAACTGTTATTTGAATGGCCAGCCGAAATACCTTTACTGACGATGGTGCTGCGCGTATTTTTACCGATATGTATCATTTTAGTGCCTGTATCGGCTTGCTGATAATGATTGGTGACCGCGACCGAATAAAATTCACCGACCGAATTATCGCCAAGCAGCACACAAGAAGGATACTTCCAGGTGACCGCTGAGCCGGTTTCAACCTGAGTCCATGAAATGCGCGAGTTAACACCTTTGGCCAAACCGCGCTTGGTCACGAAGTTGTAAATACCACCTATGCCGTTTTCATCACCCGAATACCAATTTTGCACTGTTGAATATTTGATGTCGGCATTATCGAGTGCTACAAGCTCAACTACCGCCGCATGCAGCTGGTTGCTGCTAAACGCGGGCGCGGTACAGCCTTCAAGATAGGAGACTGAAGCGCCTTCTTCAGCAATGATCAGCGTGCGTTCGAATTGACCTGATTCCTCCGTATTGATGCGGAAATAGGTCGACAAATCCATCGGACATTTAACACCCTTGGGGATGTAGCAGAACGAGCCATCGGTAAATACCGCCGAGTTAAGCGCAGCATAAAAATTATCACTAGTTGATACCACGGTACCGAGATATTGTTTCACCAGCTCGGGATGCTCAAGCACAGCCTCCGACATGGAACAGAAAATGATGCCCACTTCGGCAAGCTTATCCTTGTAAGTAGTCGCCACCGAAACACTGTCGAAAATGACATCAACCGCAACGCCCGCAAGTGCCATGCGCTCATGTAGTGGCACGCCAAGCTTTTCGAACGTACGTAACAATTCAGGATCGACTTCGTCCATGCTTTTCAATTTCGGTTTTTGCTTGGGCGCAGCATAGTAGCTGATTGCCTGGAAATCGATCTCCGGATAATGGACATTCGACCACGCAGGCACTTCCATCTTGAGCCAGGCTTCGTAGGATTTTAGCCGGAATTCAAGCAACCACTCCGGTTCATTTTTCTTAGTCGAAATCATCCGGATGGTATCTGTATTCAATCCCTTCGGCGCGACATCTGACTCAATGCTAGTGACAAAACCATGCTTATAAGGCTGGTTGACGAGGGTTTGCAGCGTTGCACTCATTGTGTTACCTCCGAGAAATCATCAAGATCGAAGAAAAAAACATGTCCATGGTCTATAGCAAGGCAATTAAACGGTTACCCCTTAACTATGAATTTTGAACGATGGACTTTGCCGCTTCACCTGTCAGGTTGAAGCTCTCACCACAGCCGCACATACTGCTGACATTGGGATTTTCAAATTTAAACATCTGCTTTAGCCCTTCGGTCACAAAATCTAAACGCGAACCGTTAATATAAGACAAGGTCGAGTCATCAAACACCACCTTTGCGTTATGCGCTTCGAACATATGATCGCCTGCAAGCACTTCATCAGCATAGTCATAGGTGTAAGCATAACCAGAGCAACCTACTTTTTTGACGCCGACGCGAAGTGCAAGGCCTTTTCCGCGCTTTGCAAGTTGAGTTTGGATCTGTTTTGCCGCACTTTCAGTTAATGTAATCGCCATTATTTAATCTCCTAATAGTAGCCAAAGAGAGCATCGATTCAATTTGGGTTTATTGCAAACAAAGGCTGCAATATGTACTGCATTTATCTAGTTCGAAAGTTGCTTCAATCCCGCCTATTAGAAATAGGCAATATGGTTGAGGTGATAAGGCGCGATTTAGTCACGCACTTCACTACCTCATCCCACGAAATTTAACGATCGAAAATGCGTCTAACACGTTTCAAGTCTAAGTCACACCGGCGCAAGCGCCGACTTAGCAGTCCTTTTGCTGACGCTTATCGTCTTAACTCCGGACTTGGGCTTAGCCGCATTGTTGACTAATTGTTGCAAGCTTACCCCCGCCATATAGCTATATAAAGCTTCGTTCAGCCCCATCCATAAATCATGCGTAACGCATTGTTTATCGTCATGGCAATTAGCCTTTCCACCACACCGGGTGGCATCCACTGACTCATCCACCGCCACGACTATGTCGGCCACTGAGATTTGCTCGCTTGGACGTGCCAAATAATAACCACCACCCGGGCCGCGCACTGCAACCACAACGTTGCGCTTTCGCAACTTACCGAACAACTGCTCAAGGTAAGATTGTGAGATATTTTGGCGCTCACTAATACTTGATAGTGTCACTGGGCTGCATCCACCATGCAACGCCAGATCAGCCATTGCCATCACAGCAAAACGCCCTTTAGTGGTAAGTCGCATGATTCTCCCCTGAATTTATATCGCACAAGATCAGCATTTTTATCTGACATACATGCCAACGTGAACCAGCTCTTATGTTTTATAAATAAGCCGCACTATCCTAACTTTGCTTCTTCTCTGTGCAAATATGTAAAGCCCCTGCTTAATCTGAGCCCATACATTGTTTTTTATAAAACACACTCGAGCTTCACTGCCATTTCATTCTGCGAGATCATCACGCGAATAGAATTTATGAACAATCTCTAGAAGAATAATAAAATACCCTAGTGATTTAGTCAACTAATAACTGTCAGACGCCTCTCAGAATTCAAGTTCCTGGGCAAGACTTAATATCGGAGTTAAAAATTCAATCGGCACATATGATTGATATGTAAGCGATAATTTTTTCGAGTGACGCCGCATTGAGACGAAACGGGTGTAGGCAGGGCATCTGCAAAGTAACGCTTCTCGAAATTGAGATCTATTAGAATTACCGCTTAATCAACAATTTTATTCAGGTAATTAGGATCGAATTTGTCGGCAGTGGCGTGTTCTTCTTCGATATTCACACCCATTTTTTCTAGCTGCTCTAAAATAAAATTGATGCGTTTATCTACCACTATGCCATGCCCTAGCAAGCCATGAATAGCTTGAGCCAGCGGGTCATTTTGGTCATTACTGATACCATAAGCATTGAAACCTGGCCTCTTGGTAGCCTCATCAAGGATTCGCGCCGGTATTCCGGCAGCTGTCGCTCCCGCCGGTACATTTTTCACCACCACAGCATTGGACCCTATTTTAGCGCTATCGCCAATGGAAATAGGGCCCAGGATTTTGGCACCGGCCCCAACCACGACACCATTACCTAACGTAGGATGGCGCTTCCCCTCTTTCCATGAAGTCCCACCCAACGTTACGCCGTGATACAAAGTACAATCATCACCGATTTCAGCTGTTTCACCAATAACTACACCCATGCCGTGGTCAATGAAAAACCGCCTCCCGATGGTAGCCCCCGGATGGATCTCGATGCCGGTCAAAAAACGGCCCACATGCGACACAAAGCGCGCCAGCCATTTCAGATTTGCACTCCACAACCAGTGCGCCATGCGATGCACCAAGCGTGCTTGAAATCCTGGGTAGCAGGTAATTACTTCAAACGCACTGCGCGCCGCTGGATCACGCGCAAATACACTGCCTATATCTTCTTTAATAGATTGAAACATCAGGGCACCTAAATTCACTCACTCAATTTTTTTTGATCTTCGAGTTTTTGTTGCGTATTGTATTCAGTCGTGACAGTCAGAATGCCACGTAGAATATTAACTTCTTCATGCTCCAACCGTGCACGCGCATACAAACGGCGTAACTTTTGCATCAGCTTGGTTGATTGCTTTTCTCGTAAAAAACCAATCTCGATAAGCGTATCTTCCAAGTGCCGGAAATATCTTTCTACCTGTTCTGCTGGTGCCGGACTCAGTTCGGGTGGGACATATTCGTCCTGCCCTGCAGCCAGACGCAGTTCATAACATATCAGTTGCACCGCGGCAGCCAGGTTAAGCGACGTATAAGACGGGCTGACCGGAATGCGCACCATGAAGTGGCAACGCGCTAACTCATCATTGGTCAAACCAGATATTTCAGTGCCGAATAGAAGTGCCACAGGCTGCTGCGTTGCCTGTTGCACCATTTGTGGCATCGCCTCGCGCGGCGTGAGCACCTCTTGCGAAATGTCCCTGACACGTGCCGACATTCCCGCCACCAAGACCGCGCCTTGCAACGCCTCGTCCAGCGAGCCACACACAACCGCGTTTTGCAGCACATCTGCCGCGCTGGCCGCCATCGCATCCGCTTGTTGGTCAGGGAAACGTCTCGGATTAATCAAATACAAATTCTGCAGCCCCATGGTCTTCATCGCGCGTGCAGCCGCACCAATATTACCTGGATGAGAGGTATTACTAAGTACCACTCGTACATTATTTAAAGTATCTGGTTTATCCAAAGTGTAATTCACACTAAAATACGCAATCGGAACAATCCGACTGCTCATTAAAAAGGTTCGTTATGCATCCCATGCTCACCATCGCGGTGAAAGCCGCACGTCGCGCCGGTAATTTAATCCATCGCGCAGCCAATAATCTTGACCATCTCACTGTCACCAAAAAATCTCACTCCGATTATGTCAGCGAGGTGGATCGCGCAGCCGAGCAGGCCATCATTACCACCCTACTGGATGCCTACCCAAAACACGCAATTCTAGCAGAAGAGAGCGGTGCCCAAGGCGAGTCAGAATATCTTTGGATCATCGACCCGCTCGATGGCACTACTAATTTCTTGCATGGTTTTCAACAATACGCCGTGTCCATTGCATTGCAACACAATGGCGTATTGACCCAGGCAGTCATTTATGACCCAACCAAAAACGACCTGTTCACTGCCACGCGTGGCTGCGGTGCTTATCTCAATGACCGTCGCCTGCGCGTAAGTAAGAGGATCCAACTGGCCGACTGCCTGCTTGGCACAGGATTCCCTTACACCAAGTTTGAATCTTTGGATGCCTATATGAACATCCTGCGCGACATGATGCAAAAGACCTCCGGCCTGCGTCGGCCTGGCTCTGCCGCACTTGATCTCGCCTACACTGCAGCCGGGCGCTACGATGGTTTTTTTGAACTTGGCCTGAAATCTTGGGACATTGCCGCAGGGTGTTTGCTGGTTACAGAAGCGGGCGGCTTGGTCGGTGATATGCAAGGCAACGAAACCTTCCTCAAAAGCGGCAATATTTGTGCAGCTAACCCCAAGGTATTCGCGCAAATGCTGCAGGTAATTGCGCCTCATCTGACTGAGGAGCTGAAATCCAGTAATTCATAAACAACTTTAGAAGTTTATCGGACTTGAAGAATTTGAGAATCAAATCAATTTCTTCAACTGATACAATTTTTCCAGCGCTTCTCTCGGACTAAGTTCATCAGGCGTAATACCACGCAATGAAATCAACGCCGGGTGCTCTGGCAGCTCCGGCAGTTCGGGCAAGTCCGGCACAACGCTGAACAAATCACCCTGCGGATGTTGTGACGCGCTATTCTGTTCCAGTGTTTGCAATTGCTTTCGCGCGATTTTAATGACACTCCTCGGCACCCCTGCAAGGGCGGCCACCTGTAAACCGTAGCTCTGGTTAGCCGCGCCTTCGCTCACGCTGTGCAAAAATACAATGCTGTTCTTGTGCTCAATGGCGGCAAGATGAACGTTGGCAAGCTGACTATACTCATCGGCAAGTCGGGTCAATTCGAAGTAATGGGTGGCAAACAGGGTGTGGCTGCGATTCTCTTCCAGCAAATGACGGGCGATGGCATAGGCCAGCGCCAAGCCATCGAAGGTGGAGGTGCCGCGTCCGATTTCATCTACTAAAACCAAACTATTCTCGGTCGCGTTGTGCAGGATGTTGGCCGCTTCCGTCATCTCTACCATGAAGGTGGAACGGCCGCTGGCGAGATCATCCGAAGCACCGATGCGCGTAAAAATCTGGTCAATTTCGCCCAACACGACCTCGTCTGCCGGAACAAAACTACCGCAGTGCGCGAGCAATGTTATCAGCGCAACTTGGCGCATATAGGTGGATTTACCGCCCATGTTAGGACCGGTGACAAGCAACACCTTGCGCGCGCCATCCAATTCAGTGTCGTTAGCGATGAATTGCTCAACCTGTGCTTCCACCACTGGGTGACGACCGCCACGGATGTGCACTATAGATTCTTCGCTGAATGTTGGCGCGCAGAAATTCAATGCTGAAGCGCGTTCGGCGAAGGTGGCCAGCACATCCAGCTCGGCGATGGCGGCGGCGATACATTGCAACGGCACAATGTAGGACACAAGCTGATCCAGCAATTGCTCGTAGAGCAGCTTCTCGCGAGCCAACGCACGGTCGTTGGCAGACAAAGCTTTGTCTTCGAAGGCTTTGAGTTCCGGCGTGATATAGCGTTCGGCATTTTTCAAGGTCTGGCGACGGCGGTAATCGTCCGGCACTTTGGTGGACTGTGCGAGCGACACCTCGATATAAAAACCATGCACACGGTTATATTCGACTTTAAGGGTCGCGATGCCGCTGCGCGCGCGTTCGCGTGCTTCCAGTTGCAGCAGGAATTCGCCGCAATTAGTCTGGATGCCACGCAATTCATCGAGATCCGCATCATAGCCATCAGCGATAACGCCACCTTCGCGCAACATGCTGGATGGCTCCGCTCGCAGCGTACGTTGCAACAGCGCGATGAGTTCGGCATCCGGCTGCATGGCGGCGGCCAAATCGCCAATCAATCTTGAAGCATTAGCGCTGGTTAATACGGCATGCAATTGAGGCAGTTGCGTGAGCGTGTCACGCAAACCGGATAAATCGCGTGGACGTGCACTGCGCAGCGCGATGCGTGCAGTGATGCGTTCTACATCTACACAGGGTTTGAGCTGTTCGTGAACAGCTTGATACATTGCCTGCCTGCTGCTGAAGCTCCGCTCCCCTTCTTCCGTTTGCGGAATAGCAGATCCCTGTAATTTATCAACCGCATCCAGTCGTGCATGCAGAGTGATGCGCTCGCGCAGCGGATGATGAAGCCAGTGGTTAAGCAAACGGCTGCCCATATTACTGGCGCAGGTATCCAGCAAAGAAAGCAGGGTGGGGGCAGGCTCGCCGCGCAAGGTCTGGGTGATTTCCAGATTGCGCCGCGTGGCGGCGTCCAGACGCACGAAATTCTCGGCAGCATAAACCTGAATGGCGTGCACATGACTGATACCTTGCCCCTGTGTAAGCTTGGCATAGCCGAGCAGCGCGCCCGCCGCTTCCAAGCCAAGCGTAAAATTGTCACACCCGAAACCACTCAGGTCGTGCGTGGCAAACTGCTGGCACAGTGTGCGCCGAGCGGCTTCCAGATCAAAATTCCAAACGGGCAAAGTCTTGATGGCTACTTTGCAGAGTGTCGGCTGATTAGCATTTTCGGCCAGCAGGATTTCTGAAAACTGCAAGCGTTCCAGTTCGGCAGGCAAATTGTGCGCATCAATTTCGCTGACGAAAAATTTGCCTGAAGCCAGATTCATCCAAGCCAGCCCCACCTTGCCAGCGCGCTCTTGCAGCGCCAGCAACAGGCTGTCTTTTTTTTCATCCAACAATGCGGAATCAGTGAGTGTGCCGGGGGTAACGATACGCATCACCTTGCGCTCTACCGGCCCCTTGCTGGTGGCGGGATCGCCGACCTGTTCGCATATGGCAATCGATTCGCCCAGCTTTACCAGCCTCGCCAAATATTGCTCGGCGGCATGGTAAGGCACGCCCGCCATTTTGATCGGCTGGCCATTGGACGCACCACGCTGAGTGAGCGTAATGTCGAGCAGCTTGGCAGCACGAGCTGCATCCTCATGGAATAACTCATAAAAATCTCCCATGCGGTAGAAAAGTAGCATGTCGGGATACTCTGCCTTGATGCGCAGGTATTGTTGCATCATGGGGGTGTGCTTCAAGGTGGCACCGCTGGCAGGCAGCGATTTATCAGTATGTTTTTGTTCGATTTTCATTGAATGATTTTTTTACTTTTCGCAGCCCTGTTGTTCCTTCACATGTTTTAGCAAAGGCCCTTCTTGCAAGGGTTACATTTTATGAGACAGCAGCCACAACTCACGGCTAGACTTCGAGGTGAAGGTTTGGCGCAATAATATTTACATCATCCTACGCAAGGTTCATGGCAAATCAATCATGCCCATGGTTGGCAATTTCGCCAAACATAAATGATATCAAGAACGCGCTGAATTAGTTGCCGATATAGTTCATGCAATGATGGCTACGGGTTGAAAACCTCTACAAATTCAGCGTCTAGGTAGTGCTTCGTAAACTTCGCCGAGGTCACAAGTGGCTTGTAAAGCACTGCCGCATATTTATGACAAGCTGGAACATGATGAGTATTGCTGTCAAACGACAATTCGATAACCTGATAAATTATAACCATGCTGCCGGACTAAAAACCCCAATCTAACTTGAGCGCTTTCAAGGTGAGCATGATTGGAGAGGCATGGCTCAGACGTACATATTCGCAACCTTAAATTGATCACAGCATTTCTATTTAGCCCCATTCTCCTGATTTCATCTTCTGTTCTCTAACTTTTTCCCATGCATCGTCAGGCATGGTGCGCTGTTCAAACCAGATGGGAAGTGTTTGAGGACTGCACGAGATGAAAGTTTTATTGCAGTGGGCAATGTGACGGCAATTGAGCTCATTGACCACTTCTTCCTGAACATCAATGTAGCCTTGCCATTGGGAATTGTGGGTGATGATTAAGCACTGGCTAGGCGAGATGGGAAATGTGACTTCGATTGTGCAGGAGCCAAGTCCGGGGCCTCTGTAAATTGGCGGCAATTTGTAGCTCTCCGGATCAAACCATGTGCAAGGATGGTCGGATGTGACAAAGCCAATCGGATCAGCAGCGCAAAGCACCGCAACATGCATGCGCTGGAAAATAGGTATACGGATTGCAAGATCATTCCGATCATTTGTTGGATCGGGTACTTTTCGAGGACACGAACATCGTCAAGCGTTATAACTTTGCTTGACTCTGAGTTCGGGCTTCCCATGAGTTCCATCGTCGCCTTTTTTGCCGGCGATGCGCTCTTATAGGCAGCTTGCATCTCTTCCATGCGCTTTCGAGTGCCGCTCCATTGCTGGCGATGATGGTCACGAAAAGCGGCTGTCCTAGCTTGTGCTGTGGCGACGAATGCTAATAAGCAAACTATTTGCTCGGCGTCAGGCCATTCGTGCCGCTTGAACTTAGAGTTGCGAATGCGTGTGAACTTGTCTTCTAGCTCTGAAAAGCCGTGTTCAAGCCGTAGGTCACGCTCGCCGTCTGCACACTTAATCGTGTAAATGTCCGTCTCGGTGAAGAGATTGACGGGCGCTTTGCGTCGAGGGTTGGCTCCGTCGCGGTCAAACACCCAGACATATGGCTTCATAGTCGAGCTTGCTGAGACAGAAGGATCTGTGCCACGCCTTGGTGTAGCACTGGGCTACGAAATGCTGCTTCTTATGCGTATGCGACTTGCCTGACTTTGACATAAACCGGTATTCTTAAATTCAGATAAGCTGGGAGTTTATCTGAGGGCATCTCTAAAAACCCAATTTTCGTCACGATACGTCGTTACTTGAAAAAATTATCGCGTACATATCAAATATATGCTGCGCTCAAATCTTTTACTCGTGCCTTGTCTTGCTTAAAAACTTGAAATTTTAGAGGCGCCCCTGAATCATTCTTTTATGGGGCTGGTTGATTACGGTAGCGCATATCGTTCCGTACCTACGAGTAAAGAAAACATGAAGCAGCGAATGACTACTTTGAAAAGAAAGAGGTCGGGGCTCAATACTGTTCGACCAAAATAAATAAGTTAAATAAAATCAATATACTGAACAGATCAAATGCTCCTTCAAGCGCTCTAGCCGAACAGTCAGGTAATATTTTAAGAGAGAAAACCACCTACAGCCACTATTGGCCCAAAAACTATCGTACAGTTCGTAGAGCATTAGCTGATACTCCAGTTAATTCGTTGGGCTAACTTACGACAACATTTTTGCGAGTTGCTCTATTGATGCGGTTATTTCCTTTTTTTCCAGGGCACCAAAGCCAAACCGGATATGCGTTAAATTATTTTTCTCAGTATTGAATAGCTTATTAAAATGGAAGTCCGGGTGGCTGAATCGAGCAGCATTTTTTTCGTGCGTTATTTTCTGTAAATCAATCCATAATGCCATTCCTCCTGCTGGTTTTTCAATAACAACGTCGTCGCCAAATACACGGTGAAATTCGCACATAGCGAAGTCGCGCCGTAATTGATACTTCCTGCGCATTTTTCGAATATGCCTTTTCACGTCACCGGATTCCATCAGGTAAGATACGGCCAGTTCTGTAATCGTGTTTCCCTGTCGATCAATTAACAGGATCTCCTTGGCGACCAAATCGATAAAGCGTTTATCGGCAGCGATATAACCGAGCCGAAGCGCTGGTGAAAAAACCTTGGACATGGAGCCAATATGGACGACATTGTCAGCTCCATTCAGACTCGATAGCGGAGGGATGGGCCTGCTCTCATAGTGAAACTCATGGTCGTAATCATCCTCAAGAATCCAGAACCGGTATTCATTAGACAGAGCCAATAGCATCAGTCGCCGTTCCATACTCATGGAAACCGTGGTGGGGTATTGGTGATGTGGCGTAGTGTAAACAGCCGCAACTTTGTGTTGCTGGATAATGGCTCGTAAAGCATCAGTATTTAAACCGTGAAGATCCAAAGCGCATCTCACTACCTGAAAACCATTCGACTCAAATGCAGCCACAGCTGGCGGGTAGCTAAGTTCTTCACAAACAATCACGCCATCTTGAGGGTTGAGTACTCTCGATGCCAGGTAAATACCCATCTGACTTCCGCGAACTACGCAAATCTCTTCCAGGCTTGGGTTCATGAAACGATCCATCGCGAGCATATCCATGATTGAGCGGCGAAGGCTTTCAACTCCGCGTGGGTCACCATAGCCCAGCTCCCCTTTTCGCGTTGATTGGATAATGGCGCGGCGATAGGCTTTTGAAAGCAATTCGTGGGGAATGAGTCGCGGGTCGGGCACGCCGTCGTTGGCACCGATACCATTATGATTTTCAGTGAGCGAATTTCGGTAGAGTTCAGATACCAGGCTTCCGGAGAGATAAGCACCCTTATCGATATTGAGTAGTTTTCGATTTCCATCAGTCAAGCTTTGCTCCGGCAAGACATCGGCTACAAATGTCCCCCGTCTGGGGCTGGCGTAAAGCCAACCTTGAGATTCCAGCTCTTCATAAGCGAGCTGCACAGTCTTCCTGTTCACCCCCAGCCGTTGGGCCATTGAACGAGACCCGGGCATTGCCATACCCGGCTTTAGTCGACCGGTTTGTATATCGTTGGTGAGCTGGTTAACGAATTTTGCATGAAATGAACTCTCTTCACGGTCTTCCAGCCAGACATTAATTTCCCAAGGTTGCTTCATGTAATGCTCATGTGTTTGTTAAAACTTCTGGACCATTAAAAAAATTTAAACTGGATGTTTTGCATGGTCCAATATTTTCATATTATGCCTACACCTCGTCAAACGGGCAAATAGAGGAGAAAAGTAATGAAGTCAGAAAGTCAGAGTAAACAAGCGCTCATGCAAACAGCACAAGATCGCATGGATGATTTATTTAAAGATAGCGATCTGAGTGATAAGCAAAAATTGGCATTAACCTGCCGAACTCTTTATGACAAAGGCCACGACTCGGGCCTGGCAGGACAAATCAGTTGCCGAGGAGCAGACAGAAATACGTTTATTACACAACGTTTAGGTTTGGGTTTTGATGAGATAACAGCCAATAACCTGTTGACAGTTGATCAAGATTTACAACCGCTCGACGGAGAAGGAATGGCTAACCCGGCTAATCGTTTCCACACCTGGGTATATAAAGAGCGCCCCGATGTGAATTGCATTGTTCACACGCACCCTACCCATATTGCGGCACTATCGATGCTGGAAGTACCGTTAATCGTGTCTCATATGGATACGACAGGTCTCTACGAAGATTGTGCATTTCTCAAGGATTGGCCAGGCGTTCCTGTTGGCAATGAAGAAGGAATCACTATCTCCAAAGCACTGGGTGACAAGCGCTCCATATTACTGGCACATCACGGTCAACTCGTCGTGGGCGAGACCATTGAAGAGGCCTGCAATCTAGCCATATTGATTGAACGCGCTGCAAAACTGCAATTACTTGCCATGTCAGCAGGTGACATAAAACCACTATCACCCGAGGTGGCCAGAGAAGCTCATGACTGGGTTTCGACGGATCGACGCAACAAAGTTAATTTCGCCTACTACGCAAGACAGGCACTAAAAAATCACCCCGACTGTATCTAAGGAGCTTATTCATGAAACTGACAGGTATTATTGCATACCCCATTACCCCTTTTAGCGCTTGTGGAGAGCGCATCGACTTCGCTGTTTTAGCGAGCTGCCTGGAACAATTGATTGATGCAGGCAGCGATGCAATTGCCCCTTTAGGGAGCACTGGCGAGAGCGCTTACCTCAATCAGGAGGAATGGGAAAAAGTTGCGGCCTTTACTGTAGACGCTGTATCTAAACGTGTTCCCGTGATTGTCGGTATTTCAGAGATCACCACATCGCAGGCAGTGAAAAAAGCAAAGTATGCTGAGTCTATTGGTGCTGATGCGGTAATGGTGATACCTGTGTCTTACTGGAAACTGACTGACCAGGAAATTTTTGATTATTATCAGGAAATTTCAAATAATATTTCAATACCTATTATGGTTTACAACAATCCGGCGACTGGTGGTGTCGATATATCGCCTGAGCTGCTGGTAAAAATGTTTAATGAAATAGACAACGTAACCATGGTGAAGGAAAGCACGGGTGATATTCAGCGTATGCACAAATTATTTGAACTAAGCAACGGTGAGTTGCCTTTCTTTAACGGCAGCAACCCGCTTGCGCTGGAAGCACTTTGTGCAGGTGCCAGTGGTTGGTGTACGGCAGCTCCCAACCTGTTAGATCGGCAACCTAAAAATCTTTATGAGAATGTTGCCAAGGGAAATCTTGCTGCTGCTCAAACTATTTTTTATCAGCAACTTCCCATGTTGCGCTTTATTGTTTCTGGCAACATCCCTCGGGCAATCAAGGCTGGATTGAAACTAAGAGGCATTGATGCAGGCGTGCCACGTAAACCATTGCGCGGCTCACAACCTGAGGAAATAGCATTGCTACAGTCTTTGATGACAAAAGTAAGCTAACGGCGTAGCTAGCAAATACTTACGTTGTTTTTCAGGGAGACTAAAGCACCTGATACTTTGAACAAGTATCAGGTGCTTTTTTCGCTATAAATCACGTTCAGCGTTTTTTATTTTTTCAAGTGCGGCCACAATAGTATGGCGAGGTGCGCCGATATTCATGCGCATGACTCCGCTGCCGCCTTCGCCAAATATTGTTCCAGGACTCATGCCTACACCGGCTTTATGCACGAAAAAATGCTTGAGTTGTGAGTCGCTCATCTCTAGTGCTCGGCAATCAAGCCATAGCAGGTAGGTGCCCTCTGGTTTGATAAGCCGGATTTTCGGGAAATGTTCGGTTACATAGTTCTCGACGTAATCTCGCGTATCCCTTAGATAAAGTAGTAACTCGTCCAGCCATGTCTCGCTTTCTCGGTAAGCCGCTTCAAAAGCGACGACACTAAACGGATTGGATGCGCTGATGTGAATCCTGTCAAATATCTGGGTGATAGCCGCACGATGCTTAGGATCAGGCACGATGAGTGTAGAAAGATTCAGTCCAGGGATATTGAATGTTTTACTGGGTGCGATGGCAGTGAGAACGTTGGCGGGGTTATCTGCCAGCGTCGCAAGCGTAGTGTGTTTATTTCCGAGGTAGACTAAATCAGCATGAGTTTCATCTGACAGCCTGGCAAGTGGTGAAGTGCGGGGATTGCATAAATCGGTCCCGCAACTTTCTCTTTGCTTTGAAAAATGCCCCCTACTTACCGTTACAGTGCTTTGGCAATCGTTACGTCTTTGCAGGAAGGGGGCAAAGTCGGCCGTAAAGTCTTCCTCATCTTCATCTCATCGATGTGTCAGTCGATACAGAATCGGCAGTACGAGAAGCGTCAGTGCAGTCGAGGAGAGAATGCCACCGATCACCACGGTCGCCAGCGGACGCTGGACTTCAGCGCCCGTACCAACGGCAATCGCCATCGGCACAAAGCCAAACGATGCCACCAGCGCCGTCATCAGTACCGGGCGCAGCCGCGTCAACGCCCCCTCGCGAATCGCCTTGTCCAGTGACATGCCTCCTTCGCGCAGGCTGCGGATGTAGGAGATCATCACCAGGCCATTGAGCACTGCCACACCCGAGAGCGCGATAAAGCCCACTGCCGCCGAGATCGACATCGGAATATCGCGCAGCCAGAGTGCAACCAAACCGCCCGTCAGCGCAAAGGGGATGCCGCTAAAGACCAGCAGTCCATCTTTAACGTTGCCAAACATCATGAAGAGCAGCACAAAGACCAGCAGCAACGCGACGGGCACTACGACTTGCAGACGCTTCGTGGCCGACAGCAACTGCTCGAATTGTCCGCCCCAGGTTGTCCAGTAGCCTGCAGGTATCTTTATTTTCTGCTGAAGCTGCTGTTCGGCTTCTGACACAAACGATCCAATGTCCCGACCACGAACGTTAGAACTCACGACGATTCGGCGTTTGCCA
Source organism: Candidatus Nitrotoga sp. M5 (assembly GCF_927904885.1). GTDB lineage: Bacteria > Pseudomonadota > Gammaproteobacteria > Burkholderiales > Gallionellaceae > Nitrotoga. Next base: position 85,932 of record NZ_CAKMNW010000005.1, on the reverse strand, counting down.
TTTTCCCGGCTCACCTGGTTTGGCCCGGGAGCCAAGTCAAGGCTTGCGACCTCTGCGAGCGGAATATAGGTCTTTTGACTGTCGCCGCCCTGTGCCCGTGGTAGTGCAAGCGGTAAGCGTTTGATCGCCTCCAGATCGGAACGCAAATATTCCGGCAGACGAACGATGATGTCGAAGCGACGGTCGCCCTGAAACAGGGTGCCCGCCTCCTTGCCGCCAATCGCAGTGGCCACTGCATCCTGCACATCGCCCACATTCAAGCCGTAACGTGCAGTTTTGTCGCGGTCAATATTGACGGTCAACATGGGCAGGCCGGTGGTCTGCTCTACTTTTACCTCTGATGCACCTGGAATCTGCTCCATCACAGCGGCTATTTTTATTGCGGTATCATTGAGTACATCCATATCGTCGCCGAACACCTTGACCGCGACGTCGCTACGTACACCTGAGATCAACTCATTGAAGCGCAGCTGGATCGGTTGGGAGAACTCGTAGTTGTTGCCAGGAAGTTTGTTCGCCGCCTCCTGTATGGAGGCCAACAATTCATCACGCGTTTTTTTCGGTTCTGGCCACTGATCCAGTGGCTTGAGCATGATGTAGCCGTCCGAAATACTAGGCGGCATCACGTCGGAGGCGATTTCAGCGGTACCCGTGCGCGCAAATATCCGTTCAATTTCCGGAAACTGCTGTATGAGTGCACGCTCAATCTGCTGCTGCATGGCGACGGACTGCGTCAAACTGGTGCCAGGCACACGTAGCGCCTGAATCGCAAAGTCACCCTCATTCAGACTCGGTACAAACTCGCTGCCCATGCGCGTTGCCAGGAGTCCAGACAGAAGCACCATGACAATTGCCAACGTCAATACCACGGGCTTGTTGACCATGACCTTGTCCAGCATCGGCGCATAGGCGCGCTTGGCCTGCCGCATCAGAATGTTTTCCTTCTCGGCAACCTTGTTGCCAATGAAGAGTGCCACGGCTGCAGGTATAAACGTGATCGAAAGGATCATTGCCCCCACCAGGGCCATCACCACAGTCAAAGCCATCGGGTGGAACATCTTTCCTTCCACACCGCTCAGGGCGAAGATCGGCAGATACACGACCATGATAATGAGCTGGCCGAACAGCAGCGGCCGGCGTGCCTCTTTCGAGGCGGCAAAAACTTCATGAAAGCGCTCCGTACGGGTAAGCGGACGGCCGTGGTGAGTTTGGGCATGGGCGAGCCGCCGTACGCAGTTCTCCACGATCACCACTGCGCCATCGATGATGATGCCGAAGTCGAGCGCACCCAAACTCATCAGGTTCGCACTCACCTTGTAGGTCACCATTCCGGTGAAGGTGAACAGCATGGCCAGCGGAATCACCATCGCCGTGATGATGGCCGCACGGATGTTGCCGAGGAACAGAAACAGAATCACGATCACAAGGATCGCGCCCTCGGTTAAGTTTTTCTTGACCGTGTTGATTGCTTTATCGACCAGCACCGTCCGGTCGTAGACGGTGACAGCTTGAACGCCTTCAGGAAGTGTGCGGTTGATCTTTTCCATTTTTATGGCGACCGCCTGCGAGACGGTGCGACTGTTCTGGCCGATCAACATGAAAACTGTGCCCAGTACAACTTCTCGACCGTTTTCGGTGGCAGCGCCGGAACGCAGTTCGCGACCAATGCCGACCTCGCCGACATCGCGTATGCGGATAGGCACACCCTGTGTATTGTCGAGGATGATGTTCTCGATATCCTCAATTGAATTGACCTGCCCCGGCGCACGGACGAGATACTGCTCACCTCGCTTCTCGATGTAGCCTGCACCCACGTTATTGTTGTTGCGATCGAGTGCTGTCACGATGTCTTGCAACGTCAGGCCGTAGGACGCGAGTTTCTCCGGAATGGGCGCGACCTGATACTGCTTGGCGAAGCCGCCGATGGAATTGATCTCGGTCACGCCCGGCACGTTGCGCAGCTGCGGCTTGATGATCCAGTCCTGAATCTCGCGTAAATCCGTCGGCATATAAGCCGATCCATCCGGCTTCTTCGCACCTTCTTCAGCTTCGACAGTCCAGAGGTAGATTTCACCCAGGCCGGTCGAGACAGGTCCCATCGCCGGGGTTACGCCGGGTGGCAGTTTATCTCTGGCTTCCTGGATGCGTTGATTAACCAGCTGCCGAGCAAAATAGATATCGGTGCCGTCTTTGAAGATCACCGTCACCTGTGAGAGGCCATAGCGCGACAGTGAGCGGGTCTCCTGCAGATCGGGCAGACCCGACATGACGGTCTCGATCGGATAGGTAATGCGCTGCTCGGTCTCCAGCGGTGAATAGCCAGGCGCCGCCGTATTAATCTGTACCTGGACATTGGTGATGTCCGGGACGGCATCGATGGGCAGCGCCTTGTAACTGAAGACACCGACCGCAGCCATACCGAAAACGGCCAGGAGTACCAGCCACCGATGCTCGATGGCTAAACGAATGATACGTTCAAACATGATGTGTGTTCCTTTGTATCAATGCGCGTGTTCGGCGCTGCTTTTACCCAGCTCCGACTTGATGGTGAAGCTGCCGGCGGCGGCGTATTCGGTTCCCGACTTAAGCCCTTTTACGACCTCAATAGTCTTGCCGTCGGACAGGCCGGTGGTGACGGGTTGGGCGATGAAGCCCCCCGGCATGCGGACAAAGATCGTGGGCTTTTCGTCGACATTCTGGATGGCATCCAACGACACGGCGACCGGTACACTGGTTTCCTTGGAGACGATCTCGACATTGATGAACAGCCCCGGACGCCAGGCCATCTGCGGATTCGACAGCGTCACGCGCGCATTGGCAGTGCGTGTTTGCTCACCGATCAATGCGCCGATATAAGAGACGGCGCCGGACGCCGTGGACTCAAACGCCGTGGCCCTGATCGTGACCTTCTCGCCAACCCGGATGACATTGATATCCTTCGCCGGCACAATGATCTCGGCCCACACGGTCGACAAATCGGAAATAGTGAAAATGCTCGCATCTTCCTTGACCGATTCGCCCAGGGCGATATGCTTTTCGACCACCATGCCGTTGAACGGCGCACGAATCTCGAAGCGGTTAAGCGCACCGCTCCTGCTTGATACGTTTGAACTGGCCCCAATCGCACTCAATTTCTGTTGCGCGTTGTGTACGGCGATTTCTGCTTCACTCTTCGCCTGTCTGGCCTGCAGATAGTCCTGCTCCGCCGAAATCTTCTCTTCCCAGAGTTTCTTCTCTCGCTCGAATGTCGTCCTGGCCAATGACAGGCGTTTCTGTGCGGCGAGCAACTCACTGCGGTGCTCCGATAAATCTGTGCTCGCAATCACCGCCAACACCTGGCCTTTCTTGACCCACTGGCCGAGATTGGCCGAGATACCTTCGACCACGCCGGCAAGGCGGGGGACGACGTGTGCCGTTCTGTCTTCATTGAAGCGAATTTCGCCCGGCAGGGTCATCGCACTCTTGATGCGAGCGGCACCCGCGGTCTCAATCGTTACGCCAGCCCCCTTGATCTGCGCATCGGTCAGCTCTATTTTTCCTTCCTCATTTGAAAAAGAGAACGTGAACGACTGATTACCATTTTGAGCAATCACGGTTGCCTCAAATACATGTGGCTCTTCGATGGGCTGGGTGCTCTTCAGAAAATCTTTTTCCGCCGCAAAGCCGATGTTTTGCTTCTCACCATTCGGTCGAATCAGCATCACCGACACCTTGGCGGCGTTTAGCGGGAGTGCCTTACCCTTATTGAGCAGATAGACTTGGAAGCGCGGCTCACCTCCCTCTTCCGAGAGCAGAATTTCCAGCCCAAAGTCACCCTTGACGAATAATTTTCCGCCGTGAGAACCCTTGGTCGAGGCGGGTTCGTGGTGCTCCGCATCCGCATGGCCTTTGGAATCGTCATGTTTGTCGGTGACTTCGCTGCCGTGATGCTCGGCATCGGCGTGGCCTTTTGCTTCCGCGTGGGTGTCTGGATCCTGTCCTTCACCTTCCGGCATGGATTTGTTCGTACCGAGGATGAGACCGCCCAGCAGGATGCTGGCAGCGATAATCGCGGCAACAGCAAGGGTTTGCTTCTTGTTCATATTGATTTTCATGTTTGGTTCCTACGGAGTGACGGCGAGCGTTACGGATGAGGAATTGCCGAGCACGCGTTCAATCTCGGCAGCGGCTCGATGCCCTTCAGTTAACGTGCGCAGATATTGGGATTTGGCTTGCAACAGCGTGCGCTGCGCATCCAATACTTCGAGGAAGCTGAATTTCCCCAGCTCGAAGCCTTTGGTCGCGGCGTCGTAGGCGCTTTGCGCGCCCGGTAGGATTTCATTTTGTAGTGCATCGACCTCCTGTCGTGCTGCATTCAGGCGTCCATGGGCCTGCGCCAATTCGCTGCTTAGCCGCATTTCCGTGGCAATTAATTCGTCTCGCGCTTTATCGGTGCGGCGCAGCGCTTCCAGCAAATTTCCCTGGTTGCGGTCGAATACCGGAATCGGGATCGATATGCCGAAAATCGCTTGATTGCGCCCTATCTCTTCGTTACGGTTTATGCCCAGTCCGATGGTCATATCGGGGATGCGGCGCGTGCGTTCTACTTGGGCCAGAGCCTGACGACGATTGACTTCGAGTTGCGCTCGCAGAAGACTGGGCGCATTGGCGAGGCGTGTGTTCAGCTCCCCCAGCGCTGGCAGCGTTGGCAAGGTTTCAAGCGCGCCCTCTACACGCTCGAATCGGGGCGACGGACTGCCCCAGGTAGCCGCCAAGCGTTTGCGCGCAATGCTCAACTCGCTGGCGACTTGGAACGATTCAACCCGCACCCCGGCCTCGGCCACACGTGCTTTGGTTTCTTCGACTGGGGAAACTTTTCCAGCAGTCACTCGCCGTGAAGCAGCAGTCGTTGCACGTTGAGCGAGCAGGACCGATGACTGAACGAGCCGAAAGCGCTCTTGCGCTGACAACGCATCGAAAAATGCCGTCATCACGGCGGCCCGGATTTCAGCCCGCTTGGCATCGAGCTCAGCTGAGGCGGCATCGCGTCCACGCTCGGCAGCTTCGATGCGAGCGGTACGTTTGCCGCCAAGCTCGATAGGCTGTTTCAGTTGAAATGTGGTGGTGCGCGTCGACCTCTGCGTGTCCTGGATCGAGGCCGATATTTGCGGATTGGGCCGGACACCTGCCTGAATGATAGTGGCTTCAACCGCCTGCAGCTCGCGCTCAGCGGCCGATAGCTCAGGGTTGGCGCCAAGCGCTAGCTCCAGTGCCGTCTTCAGGGTGAGCGAGGCAGCTTGTGGTTCGGCGGCACGCGGAGCGTGGAAACCACGCGTTATATAAGCGCCATTACGTCCGGCATCGACAGTTTGTGCAAAAGATGGATTGAATAACAGCACCGCCAACCCAAGCGGCAATAGACGTCTTCGCATCGAATTCTCCAAAATAACAAGGATGAATCCGGCGAAACGGAACCGCGCAGGCTAAAAAGTGCGTGCTAGCTTGAGAAGTGGCATCCGTCCCGCCGTATTAGGCGAGACCGGACCACTTGGGACGTTCGGGTCTGTTCTGAGTGATGGAAGGATAAACCGCTTCGTTGCTTCGCAGCGAGGGCTGTGTGGGTGGAGCGGGGGAGCGGAAAGCGGACTCGTTCAAGAGGCCCAGGAAGACAGACATATGACAGTGATCGTGCCCGAGGTTGAATTTCTCGGGCTGCTTGTCTGGGTCGGGTTTTGCGGAAGACGCTTTGTGCTCATCATCGTGATGGCCGAAGTGCTGTACGGCTTTGGACTGCTCGTGCCCACAATATTCAGCCACCGCCGCCCAAGATATCTGGAGCGGTAGCAAGCACATCATAAGGCTCAAGATAAATCGTCGCATGGCTGACACTATATTACTGTGGGCTTGTCCTGTCAATGATGAAGTGGGTACCTTTAGGTTGCATTGCGCAGTATTGCAGTTGGTTTTTGACTCCGCCGATATCTATGAATGTCATGGCAGACCCGCAACCGAAATTGCCTGGATGATATCGCTCACACAAATCCACCTGCCTCGGCTTGGCCAGTGCGGGCGGCACCTCCGATGATGTCCACCAGTTCGTCCACCTGACCATCCTCGCAAATCAGTTCTAACTTTGATTCGTTGATGACCGCCTCGGCCCAATCGATAGAATAGTGTTGTTCCTTGGCGTCTACCGCCTTCAGCAGACTTTGCACCGGGATGACGCTGAGGTTGCGGCAGCCAGTGCCTGCATTCGCATTGCACTGTCCCGACTCCTTCAGGGCGTGAATCACATCGGCGATGCGGTGGTTATGGATATAAGCCTTGATTTCTTTCATGTGGGTTCTCCTTTTTAGCAATTGGGTGCGACCCTTCCAGACCGGACGCTGCTTATTTACTTCGCTTGTTTGCGTTCGCGGCGGTTCTCCACCCACTCATACATCAGCGGCAATAGAAAGAATCTAAAGAAATCTAAAGGGGTCAAAGCTGAATGCCACTAAGTTAAACCTTTTCAGCAAGGTTAGACTATTGTGTAACCCGCGCCAAAACTAAAATAAGTTCCTGTTTTAGCTATGCTGAAGCCTCTTAACTTAGTGGCATTCGGGTCAAAGCTCTTTAGATAAAGACTTGAACCCTTTAATCTTGGCTATGTCGCAATTAGCTGTCGATTTTTGGTAACCATTTAATTATGAAGGATTTTTCGATAACCATAGAGACGCGCAACAATATGATTTATAAGTGTTTAGTTAATTATCAAACTAAATTCAACAGCTAACTGCGACATAGCCTTAATCTTTATAAGGATGCGAAATAAGGATGCGAAAAATTACAAATGTATCGTTTTGGATGGATAGTAATCCCGCCTATGCAAATCACAATAGTTCCGCTTCCCTAATATTTTCAAGAGCGGTCACGATGGTATGGCGAGGTGCGCCGATATTCATGCGCATAAATCCGCTGCCGCCCTCACCAAATAGAATGCCAGGGCTCATGCCTACACCGGCTTGCTGCACGAAGAAATGCTTGAGTTGCGCGTTGCTCATCTCTAATGCACGGCAATCAAGCCATAGCAGGTAGGTGCCCTCTGGTTTGATAAGCCGGATTTTTGGGAGATGAGCGGCCAGATAATTCTCGACGTAATCTCGCGTATCCCGCAGATAGGCCAGTAACTCGACCAGCCATGTCTCGCCTTCCCGGTAGGCGGCTTCGAAAGCGACGATACTAAAGGGATTGGTTGCACTGATGTGCATCCTGTCAAATATCTGGGTGATCACCGCGCGATGCTTAGCATCCGGCACGATGAGTGAGGAAAGATTCAGCCCCGGGATATTGAATGTTTTGCTGGGTGCGACGGCAGTGAGGATGGTGGCCGGATTCTCTGCCAGCGTCGCCAGCGTGGTGTGTTTATTTCCGGGGTAGACCAAATCAGCATGGATTTCGTCTGAAAGTATGAGCAGATCGTATTTTTTTGCGATTTGCAGGAGACGCTGCAATTCCTGCTGGCGCCATACCCTCCCAACCGGGTTGTGCGGTGAACATAGCAACAAAATACGTGCCTGAACTGCACATTGTTCCAGGTGGTCGAAGTCGATGACATAGTGACCGTTCTCTATGCGCAATGGGTTTTGCAGCAGCGTTCTACCCGTGTTTTTGACAGCCGAAAAAAATGGAAAATACACTGGCGGCTGCACGATGACCGATTCATCTGGCTCGGTAAAAGCCATGATAGCGGCGTGCAGCGAGGGCACTACGCCGGGGCACATCATGATCCATTCGCGCTTTATCTCCCAACCGTGGCGTCGTCTAAGCCAATCTATCAACGATTCGTACAGGCTGTCCGGATATTGGGTATAGCCATACACGGGATGGGCAGCGCGCTCGGCGAGGGCACGGGTCACAGCTGGCGGGGCGGCAAAGTCCATATCGGCTATCCACATCGGGATGACTTCGCCTGTACCAAACATGCTTTTCCGCCCGTCATATTTGACACTCGAGGTACCGGCTCGGTTGATGTCGTGGTCAAAGCTGTTGCTCAAGTAATTTCTCCTGGACATTTCGAGTAAATTCTATTGTATCGAACGGTACAATATTCCACACTACTTAATTCTATGGAAAAATATGCCATGGATAGCATTACAAATTCACGCAGCTTTGCACTGGCCATGGCAAAATTGATCCTATTGTTTGCCACATCTTTTCTTACCAGCTGCGCCACTGTAAAAACCCATCCGGCGACACCTACAGGCGATGTTTTGACTACCTGCCGGATGCTGTACGAAGAAGTCGACGCGGCCATCGAAGGTGCGGGGGTGCGTGATTTCGGTTCATCACCGGTTCGAGATTTTCCCTATTTACGTACAACACGTCTGCTTGCTTCGTTCAGCGACGAGCTGATCACACAGCAACACTGGTCAGCATGGACCACACACATGGCAGATTTGGATGCAGAGTCACGTGCGCTGGAGTTACGTAATCTGCCCACGTCGATGAAAAATCATCGCAACGGCACATTAAATGAAGAACTCAACCGCTGTCGTGAACGCTTGCTAGCCGCCGATCTTGCGCAGCCGGAGCGCCGCGCTATGTTGCGCGAAGCCGCTCACGTTCCGGATGATTATGTCACCTGGTGGCAAGTACTCGGCCTCTATCCGCTCACCGCGCTAATCGTTTCTAATAGAATATCAGCTTGGCATATTGAGACACACAACACCTTCACCACCCCTCTGGCAGCGTTGCCAGTTACGGGTGAACTGGTGCGCTGGACGTCTCCGTCCGGTGTACCGCTTACTACCCCACAGGTTGGCGAAATTCTGCATCGTTCACTGGATCCACTCGGTATCCCTATGCCAAAGGTCACCGATCTCGACCATCTCTTCGATACCTTTGCCCCGGTATGGGAAGTGGACGTAATGGATAACAATGATCATATTGGAATGCCACGCTTGGAGAATGGGCCCATGGTGGATGTGACGCGCCCGACACACTATCGCAAGGTCTCGCACTCTCGTTTCGATGATCAAGTGCTGTTGCAACTCAATTATATTGTCTGGTTTCCAGCACGCCCCGGCAACGACATTTATGCCGGACAGTTAGACGGCATAAACTGGCGAGTGACTTTAGGCCCAGATGGCGAACCTTGGCTGTATGACGTTATCCACAATTGCGGTTGCTACCACGAATTTTTCACTAGCCATCACTTGCGTCTGCGCGATGATCTTCCCACTTCCTATTTTGAACCCCCACTGCTGCCGCAACCTGCACCTGAACAACAACCGCTGGTGCTGCGCATTGCACCCCGTACTCATTTTATTCAGAGAATCTACCACGACGAATCACCACTCGAATTACTGTCTGCGGCACAATCTATGGCCTGGGAAAAATACGATGCATTGCGTTCTCTGCCCACGGCTGACGGTTACCGCAGCCTGTTTGGCATGCATGGCTTAATCGTCGGCACTGAACGTGCTGAGCGTTTTCTTTTGTGGCCCATGGGAATTCGCTCGCCGGGTGCGATGCGTCAGTGGGGGCGTCACGCCACCGCATTTGTTGGTCGTCGCCATTTTGACGATGCATTTCTCATTCAATCGCTATTTACGAAGGTGCCATGAAAAAATTGCTATACTGAATCGCAGTCTGTTTCTCGCTGCAGTCGCGGATGGCAGATGATCGAATTGACAGTGCCCGTTTGTGCAGAGTCACTTGCAGCTAGTGTGGGCGTTGAGAACGAAAATGTGAAAATAAGGTCGAAACTTCCAAAAGGAATTTCCATGAAACGACGAACCCTACTACAAAGTCTCGCCATGGCGGCTGTGCTTCCGTTGGTTTCAGCTTGTTCTCGCGGCCGGACGGCAACTAATACCATTGATACTGTCACAATTACGCCTCTGAATAAGCCACAGAATTCGTGGCGAGATTTAGTCTCCACTGACGCCTACAAGGTGCTGTTTGAAGAGGATACCGAACGACGAAATAGTAGCGAGCTCAATCGTGAGCATCGTGATGGCCACTATATTTGTGCAGCGTGTTACCTGCCATTGTTCGAAAGTGCGCATAAATTTGAAAGCGGTACGGGCTGGCCCAGCTTTACTCAGCCCATTGCGGGGCACGTGGGAACAAAACAGGATTTCAAAATGATTCTACCCCGCACTGAATATCACTGCGCACGCTGCGGCGGCCATCAAGGCCATGTATTTAATGATGGGCCACCACCACGTGGTGAACGCTGGTGCAATAACGGCGTAGCGTTGCGATTTATCCCGAAGGACGAACCATTGCCAGCGCTAAGGAGTTAATCATGAAAATAATTAACCCCTCAATTTTTGATAACCAAGCCCGCAATGCGCTTAATATTGCCTTGCTGATATTTGCCGTATTTGCTGCCAGTGGGCAATCAAAGGCACAGAATACGTCGTCCATAGCCTCCAACGAGCGAGCTGAGCCAGCGGTAGGCGTCGCCACCTTTGCGGGTGGCTGCTTCTGGTGCACCGAATCAGATTTCGACAAGATACCTGGCGTGACATCCACTACATCAGGTTATATCGGCGGCACAGTGATCAATCCGACATACAAACAAGTATCTGCCGGCAACACTGGGCATGTTGAAGCAGTACAAATACGTTTTGACCCTGCCAAGACCAATTTCGCCAAACTACTTGCCGCATACTGGCCGACGATAGATCCGCTAACGCCCAATCGTCAATTTTGCGATAGTGGCACACAATACCGTAGCGCAATTTTTTATCACAATGCAGATCAACGACAGCAAGTTGAAGCATCTATAGCAGCACTGGTAGCTTCTTCTCGCTTTACCAAACCGATTGTGACTGACCTTTTACCTGCTACAACATTCTATCCAGCGGAAGAGTATCACCAAGATTTTCACACCAAAAATCCGATTCGATACAAATACTATCGTTACCGCTGTGGACGAGATGCGCGCCTGAAACAAGTTTGGAACAAAAAAAACTGATGGTTTTTTCACTACAATGAGTGTTTTGCATTACGAGAAAAATAGCCTGCTAGATCGTTCCGTACATTAATTTCAACTAATCCGTTCGGGCTGAGATTGTCGATGGTTAGTATTAGCGCGGAACTAGCGGTTCGACAAGTTCACCGCGAACAGTAATGGTTGTGCTGGAATGCACAATTAGTTACAGGTAACATTATTTGGTGATGAGTACTCAATTCGATAATCTAATCGCAGATAACGTTTGTACTGTGATTGTTCTGTGCAAAACAGACTCAATCTCATACCATATTTAACCAGACACGACTGCATTAAGAATCAATGCTTGTTTGACTTTTTAACCCTTCCATAAGGAAAAATATTATGAGACGTTTGTCAATTCGCAACCTCCATGTAAGCCTTGTTGCGGGAACCATTGCCGCGATCATGGCTATGCAAACGGCGCCTGTTGTTGCACAACAAGTGACTATGGATGCAGTAACAATAGAACGCTCCATGATTCTTACCCAGCCAGGTGTTTTTGGCGTAGTTACGATGTTTAAACTGAAGCCAGAGTGGGACAAGGTACCATCATATGAACGAATGGGTAGCGCTGCTGAAGTAGCAAATTTGATCGAAAAGCATAAAGATGCTGTGCTGGTGGACTTTTATCTGACTCGCGGCCTTAAAACCAACTCCGACTTTTTTGTCCGTATACATGCTTATGACCTCGCTAAGGCGCAGACATTCATGCGTGAATTTCGGTCGACAACCATCGGTAAAAATGCTGTCGTTTCCGATACGCTGGTAGGCGTGACGAAACCATTGAATTACATCACAAAAGAAAAATCTCCCAACCTCAATGCGAGCATTAACGCAGCATCCTATATTGGCGACGCGCCTCGTTTCGCTATCGTTATCCCGGTAAAGAAAAGCGCAGCGTGGTGGACTTTATCATTTGAGCAACGGCTGAAGGAGATGGAGGCCCATACCGTACCAACACTAGCCTATCTGACCAACATCAAGCGTAAACTCTATCACTCTACAGGGCTGGACGATGTCGATTTCATAACCTACTTTGAGACAAACGATCTGCTTGCATTCAACAAGTTATTAACATCTCTCGCTACGATACCGGAGAACAATTACCATGTACGCTGGGGCAACCCAACCACACTTGGTTCCATTCTCAGCCCTGAGGATGTTATTAAAGCTCTTACTGAATAAAATTCAGAAATGCTTACATAACAGGCGACCGCGCATACACTGATATAACAAAACCAGATGATATGCGACGAACAGCTAATTGATGGATGAAGCTTATGAATCGAGCAATGGCGCGATGAAGGTACTTGTGATCTTAGGGCATCCACGTAGCCCCAGCCTATGCTCCGCCCTTGCTAACGCCTATGAAAATGGCGCGCTAGCGGCTGAATTGGAAGTTAAAAAGATAGATTTGGGGGCGATAGACTTCGACCTTGATGTACACCCGATCTCGCCTCGGGAGCAACCTCTGGAACCAGGTCTGGAACACGCCTTGCAGCTTATCAAGTGGGCAGATCATATAACTTTCATCTATCCTGCCTGGTGGGGAGTAGGGCCCGCTCGACTTAAAGGGTTTCTCGATCGGGTACTCTTGCCCGGGGTTGCTTTCAGAGAACGTGACGACGGCCGCTTCGAGGGATTGTTGACCGGCAAGACGGCTCATCTCATCACCACTTTAGATATGCCACCTTGGGTATACCGATTCATCTACCGCGCCCCCGGTCACAATGCCATGAAGCGATCCGCGTTAGGCTTCTGTGGAATCACTACGAAGCGCATCCTTGCGCTAGGTCCAGTAAAGGACTCAGAACCAGTTCGACGAGCTCAGTGGCTGGAGCAAGCTCGAGGGCTCGGCTTTTCCTTAAGGAATGGTGCCTCAAGCTACACTGACCGTTTTACCACAAAGCTAAAATCTTGGCTCAAAGCGTTACGACTCCAATTTTATCCGATGACCTGGATGGCCTACACGGTAGGCGCATTGGGAGCGGCATTGATCAGTGAAAACTGGAATCTATGGGTCTACTGGCTAGGTTATGCCTGCCTATTCTTTCTAGAAGCAGCCACGGTATTTACCAATGATTGGTTCGACTATGATAGCGATAGACGCAACCGCAATTACGGGCCCTTTACCGGCGGTTCTCGGGTGCTTGTGGATAAAAACCTGAGCTTTCGTGAATTACGCGTGGGCATCGTGATGTCATTAATGGCCGCTGCGGCCTGTGCGGGCTTGCTAGTGGATGACCTAGCAGGTAACAGTGATGTACCTATCGTTATACTCATAATGACAATACTGGGGCTGGGTTATACGGCACCTCCCCTGAAGCTCGCATGGCGCGGGTTGGGAGAACTCAATGTAGCTCTCACGCACAGCTTTGGTGTAATTCTGTGTGGCTATATCTTCCAGGGTGGAGAATTGAACAACCCCTTTCCTTGGCTCATTAGCCTACCTCTGCTTCTGGCGGTGATGCCTGCCATCATCCTTTCAGGTATTCCAGACTTCGAGGCAGATAAACAAGCTGGCAAGCACACCTTGGTGGATCGCCTGGGCCCAGGCCGGGCAGCGCTACTAGCTATGATACTAGCCGCAGCGGCTCCATTGGTCGTTTTGTTCATCAAGGATCAGCCGGCGTTGCACGGAAGCTTTCAAGGATTGCTACCTTTGGTGCTTCCCCATGTTTTTCTGCTCGGATTTCTGACTTACCGTGCCTGGTCACAACAAAGACTTTGCGACCGCATTGATGGGCTGATGGTGGCATCGCTCACATATATTATTTGGTTTGGATTGGTTCCCTTGCTACATTTGAAATAAGCCAGAAATAGAGTGAACAGCGCATACAGTGTAAAGCGCTAGAAAAAAATAAAGCCCAGTACAAACTGGGCTTGCAGGTATTACTCATCTAGCGGTTTTTCTCGAAAACGGAAGTCACGTACCATGCACAGCACACCGTTAAAATTGAGAGACACGCCATTTATTCCGTGTTCCATTCGAATGTACAGTTATCAAAAACAGAGCATCAGGATTTGATCACTTTGCTAATGCGCTCACTTGGCATAAAACGCAATCCGCTCCAGTATTATCGACTTTCCCCAGGCGGCCTTCCAGGTAAGCCGGATACGTCTAAATTCTGCATCGCCAAACTGGCCCGCTAGCGGCAACATCAAACCGGCGCTGACACGTTGTAACTTAGATGACTCAGTGGTGGCGACCAAGGAAATCCATTTTCCATTCGAATTTTGTCCTTCCACCCCAATCTCCTTTAATGCTTCAGGCTCAGCAATTTTTATGACGATCGCTTGATAACTAGTCGGTTGAAAAGCTAAATCATCCGGTGATTCGAGTGAACCTTGTGAACCTAGAACGGTGCTTAAGGTAAATTTCCCTGGGGCAATCTGACCCTGTGTCTTTCCAGAAGGAAGCCAATCGTCCCCATCAGCGTGCTCTCCGGCGCCAAAGGTCCACAAGCGTGACCGGCGCGGCAGGTTTGCGTGCGAGATCATAAACGTCTTTATTGCATCTTCCAAAGGTGTATCACGTAACGCTGTATAAGCAATAAAGCTGGCTTGGCCAGCAAATATGCCTCGGCTACCGTTCCATGCCATTGGTGAAATGAAACGTGCACCGTAATTATGGATATCCCTTAATGATCGGTAAGCCTCAGCAAAATTCGCCAGACGTTTCGGATTGCGTAAAGCGGCAGTATTGTGTTCGATCACTGCCCAATCAGGGTCGAGTTTACGGAATACTGAAAATAACGATTGAGATCCTTCCATCCTGACCTGATTGACGGCACTTGGCCCGTAGAGAATTGCACCGAGGTGCCCATTGGATGGCATCGCTCCATCAACTGACATACCGCCCATATCAGTGTTTGCCACGGGGCTGTCCAAGTGAATTGGAAATGGCATAAGGTCCGGATCCGGGGCCATGAAACCTTGTGCAGAATAAATGAATTCCTTGCCTATGCCAGCTTCTCCAATCCATTGCGAAAGTTCGTCATAATGTAATTTGACCAGATGACGGCGGAAATGCTCCCACTCTGTTACCCATGCATCTTTCCAGAATGGGTTAATAGTCGCTGGAAATGTGCGGGGTGGATCAACATCTTTCCAACGCTTGAACTGACGTCCGCTCAGCGCATTCACGTCATCCAGCGTCAGCGGTCTTTCTTTTTTGTAGCTAGAAAGATCCGGTTCGCCCGCCGACGCCTGTCCAGAATATGGCCCGCTTCCGCGCAGCCATTCACGAAACTGGCGCAGGGTGCCGGGATTATAGTCATACCATTGCCGACCCTCAAAAAATGGATTTAAATACACATCTGGGTCAGTGGTTACACCGATGAAAAGTGCCGGGTATTGTGTTGCAAATTTACGGATAATGGACGCGGCATGCTGCAAATTACGTTTTTTATAATGTCGATTTTTCTCAGCGTAAATGTTGAAGGTTAAGGAGCGGCCAAGTTCGGGTGAATCCATGGAGCCAGAGAGATTTTTCAGATAATCATCCGCCATCACCTGATTCTTTTCATTCCACTGCAAGTTGACGACATCTTGTTCGAGCACATCATTGATATCCCATTCCGGTGCGTCGCACGCGGCATCGGCCCAAATCCCGCCATTCAGCGTAAACAATACAGGCAACTGGTGTTTGATCGCGTAATCGATAACGCCTTGCAGATTGTCTTCAGCGATGGCCCGCGTGCCGCATTTGCGATTGAATGGAAAGTCGGCATCGAAAGTGTAATCGCTGGTCCTGCCTTTGGTCGTACGCAAATAAAGAATGGGAACCCTAATGCCGACCTTAACGGTATCACTTTCGTAGGGTCGAAATATAGTGTCAACATCCGTTGCGCCTCCGCCAGAAAGGTTACTGGTGGCCATGATGAAATAGAACACGTCATCACGCTTCAGTTCGCGCAACTTGAGAAGATCGGACCATGTCTGCTTAGCATTTAATGCCGGTAGAGTGCGCCGAGTGAGGACACTTTCTCCACCTTGTTTGTCAGTGACAATCAACTCCAATGTTTGCAACTCGATAGGTCGGTTTGAAACTTCGACCTTACCTTCGAATCCTGCTTGACCTGAGTCTGGAAAGCCTGGGTAGGCCTGAGCCACGTCCGCGCGTGGCAAAGCTATGGTAAGCGGTATTCTAAGCTCACCGTTCAGCACCAACTCTACACGTGCAATACCAGCTTGACTCACAGCCCATCCGAGCACGGAAATTTTCCCGCCATCAATAGATTCATCGTTCAATTTGTCGACGAATCCGATGATTGGCGTTGTTGAAATATTCGTAGCTATTGTGGCTTGTGAATTCGTAACTATTGCTGGGGTGTGAAACCATTGTGGACGATATTCTTTTATCGTCATGTAACCACCTCCACACAGCAACAGCACAAGGGTTGATGTCAGAAAAATTACTGATTGCCGCTTTGTGCTAAAGGGAGTTTTCATGTTCTGCTCAATGTTTTGTAGAAGGTAGACGAATTCAATTTCGAAGGACAACAGCCAATGCTGGCTTAGTGCAGGACATCTGACCCTCGAATAATACTTCATGCGGCAATCTAAATCTTATCACTTTGACATTCCGCTTCAAGAGGACATTCCTTGATACACTCATCCATAAATGGCTGGCATCCATCTAAATTTTACGGCGCCTTGATGACATGGCGTTTCTGTTCATGACTGTGCGCATATTGATAAGGGAAAATGATGTTGAGTCTACTGAAGGTATTCAGGACGGTAGCAACAAAAAAAATATTCGCGATATTTTTTGCGCTCATCGCGTTTAATGCCACGATGATTGAAGCACATGCAGCGCCAGTGCTCGACAGCTCGTTCGGCAGCAGCGGTATCGTACGCATTGGGGTGCCCGCCGGCGCGGAGGATAAGCCATCCGCATATGCCCTGCAGCGCGACGGCAAGTTGCTGCTTGCCGGTTGGACATCGGGAAGGCAATCGCACGCTTTTGTTCTCCGACTACTCCCGAACGGTGTCCCTGATCCCTCTTTTGGCCTGAGTGGCGTTGCTTTGTTCGACCTGCCCAATGAAGGCTATTACGGAATCCAACAACTCGAGCAGGGTGCCGATGGCTCCATACTTATAAATGGATCTGCTGCGAGCGACTATGTACTGACCCGTCTCACGGCGGCCGGCGATATTGACACCAGCTTTGGCACGCAAGGTTTTTTCAGTATGGGAGGAACCTCAACGTCGCGCTTCGTGCAACAGTCGGACGGCGGTCTGCTGATCGTCTCGGACGTCACTCAAGGACCGCAATTTGCATTGCAACTTACGCGCCTGACCTCAGCTGGCGTGCGTGATTCCATCTATGCGCCGAACGGCGAAAAGATACTCAGCGGCCTACCCCCGGATTTTGGAATGGCCTCGGGCGTTTCAGTTGTCGCCGAGCCGGACGGCGGATTTACAGTTATGGCAAGAGCGACCTTTAGTGGCGGCACATATTTGCTGCTTCGTGTGACGGCTGCTGGCACACTTAACCCTGGCTTTGGAAATGGTGGTTTAATCTCGGGATACGACGTGGGCAATCCCTTCGATCAGCCGGTCACGATGGTGCGCACCGCTAATGGCGGATTGCTTTTGATGGGCGATGCTCCATCCCTCGGGGACGTCAAAATCATGTTGTGGCGAGTTACTACCGGCGGTTTGGCCGATGCGTCTTTCGGTACTACCGGCCGATTAGAAATCGGCAGCAGTAACTCATACAATTTTCGATTGGCAGCGTTGAGTGATGGCAGTATTGCATTGGCCAAGGTCGTCTACGGCGCCGACGGCACCACTG
The DNA here is from genome assembly GCF_927904885.1 of Candidatus Nitrotoga sp. M5. GTDB lineage: Bacteria > Pseudomonadota > Gammaproteobacteria > Burkholderiales > Gallionellaceae > Nitrotoga. The sequence goes on along the minus strand of NZ_CAKMNW010000005.1, from coordinate 68,164 downwards.
CGCACGTGAGTCGCTTCGATGCCAGCGGAGTCCTGGATAGTGCTTTTGGTGCTGCCGGCATTGCGACAATTGCACTTGCCGACTATATCTTGTTCTCCGCCATAGGCGTTTTGCCAAATGGCGTAGGCGGCTTGCTCGTACCGGCAGCGGCCACCATGACCTCGGTATGCTACTTCGGCCCGCTTTGCGTTTCTCGCGGTGCGGATGTTGCTGTCGCAAGCCTCGATGGCAGCGGGCGACTCCAAACCAACTATGGCCGAGGCGATGGCTTCGCCGTCGTAAACAATGCCGAATACAGCAACGACACGATTGACTCGATACTGGTTGAAACTTCGGGCAAAGTTGTGCTTGCAGGTACTTCAGATGCAGACGCGACCTTTGATTATATGCTGGAACGCCTGACGGCAAATGGTTCCCCCGACATTGCATTCGGGACGAACGGACGTGTGGCACCTAGGCAATACACACATTTCATGGGTAAGGTGCGTGCAGCTGAACAAGAAAGCGGTGCAATAACTGTCGTGACTGGAACCGCAGCCGGAAGTGCTGGTCAGTTTGGCAGAATCACAGCGTTTCAACTTAACTCTGCCGGAGTGCTCGACGCTGGATTCGCACCCGCTCTTGCACCACCGTCGAATGCCAATATGGATATTGCGTTGGCCGTTCGTCCAGATGGGCGCTTGCTTTACGGAACGACAACGAACGATGGAACTGCAGTTTTGCAGCAGACAATGTCGGATGGCACGCCTGACCTGAGTTTCGGCGCAGGCGGTAAAATCGAATTCCCGTTGTCTGCCGAGGAGCGTTCGCGCTATGCGGATCTGGTTTTGCTTGGCGATGGCTCAGTGATCGTTGCCGTACTGACGAATCAGAACCTGCGTCTATATAAAGTCGATTCGCATGGGTTGCCGGTAGCTTCGTTTGGAACAGGCGGTAAGTTTGCCTATGTTTTTGCCGATCCATTCTCCATTGCATCACTCTCCTTGCTCTCACTGAGCGATGGTTCCCTGCTAGCTGGCATTCGAAACGTACCATCTGGTTCTTCAAGCGCATCGCTGCTCATGATTCGGATTTCCAGCAATGGCCTGCTGATCGGGGCACACAATTTGTTTGTAGGTCAAGATCAATCCAATTGGAGTGTTACAGCATTACCCGACGCCAGTGTGGTGATAGCGGGCAACCGTTACGTTGACGGAACGAGTTCGGCAGCGCTATATCGCCTGCTTCCGAATAACAGTTTTGATACGAGTTTTGGCATCGGTGGCGCGTTTCCGTTACCCGGCATGTTGAGCGTTGAAGCGCTGGCGCTCGATGCCAATTCTCGTTTACTCGTTGCGGGACAGGATGCGACGAGTGCTGTTCTGGCTCGCTATGATCTGAGTGGAGCGCTCGCCAGTATGCCGGTCGTTGAATTTTACAATACCAATCTGGATCACTATTTCATCACCGCCGACGCCACTGAGGCTGCGGCTATCGACGAGGGTAGCGCGGGACCTGGCTGGATTCGCACCGGAAATAGTTTCAAGTCGGGCGGTAGTACACCCATTTGCCGCTTCTATGGCAGCCAGATCCCCGGTCCCAATTCGCATTTCTATACATTAGCGGGTGCTGAATGTGATGGCCTTAAGCAGCTTCAGGCCATTGCACCCGCTACACAGAAGCGCTGGAATTTTGAAAGCCTGGATTTTATCTCGTCTCCACCGACCAATGGTGTATGTCCGACCGGGTCAGTACCAGTCTATCGGGCCTATAACAATGGGTTTGCCCGCGGGGTCGACAGCAATCATCGTATTTCCAGTACTGCGGCTGCCATTCAGGATGTCATCGCGCGCGGTTGGATCGATGAAGGGGTGGTCATGTGTGCTCCTATTTGACTTGTTTTAAAGTTTTTACCCAATCTCTCTAGGGCGGCTATACACGCCACAGCGTCTAAAGTGGTTTATGAGGAGCCAGAAAACGAATAGAAACAACTCAGATAAAAAAACCCCGAATTACCGGGGTTTACTTATTTGTTTCCTCATGCCATATCACAAAACATCAAAAATGGTTAGACGTTAAAGCGGAAGTGCATAACATCGCCATCCTGCACTAAATAGCCCTTGCCTTCCAAGCGCATCTTTCCTTTCTCTTTCGCGCCCGCCTCGCCCTTATGAGCAACGAAATCATCATAACTGATCACTTCGGCGCGTATAAAACCATGCTCGAAATCATTATGAATGACGCCCGCAGCCTGCGGTGCGGTATCGCCTGCGTGTATCGTCCAAGCGCGCACCTCTTTCACTCCAGCGGTAAAGTAGGTTTGCAAACCCAACAACTTGTATGCCACGCGAATTAATCGATTTAAACCTGGTTCTGTCAAACCGATATCGGCCAGAAACTCTACTTTATCCTCATCTGAAAGCTCTGAAATTTCCGATTCCAGCGCTGCACAAATCGCCACTACCGGCGCACCTTCACGTTCGGCGAATTCTTCCAGCCGAGTCAATAATGGATTATTTTTGAAACCATCTTCAGCCACGTTGGCCACGTACATGGCCGGCTTAATTGTGAGTAGGCACAGTGGCTTAAGTAAGGCAAGCTGCGCCGCATCCAGTTTCATCATACGCGCAGGCTTGCCTTGGTTTAAATGTTCAGCAACTTGATCCAGCAACTCGCCAAATTTAACAGCTTCTTTGTCGCCGGAGCGGGCAAGCTTGGTGTTACGTAACTGGGCTTTTTCAACCGTTGTCATATCTGCCAGCGCCAGTTCCGTTACAATCGTTTCAACGTCGGAAATTGGATCGACTTTGCCCGCCACGTGAATGACGTCTTCATCCTCGAAACAGCGCACCACATTCAAAATACCATCGGTTTCACGAATATTGGCAAGGAATTGATTACCCAAGCCTTCGCCCTTGGATGCCCCAGCCACCAACCCGGCGATATCCACGAATTCTGTGATGGCATATTGCATTTTCTGCGGCTTGACGATTTCGGCCAGGGCTTGCATCCGTGCATCCGGAACTTCCACAATGCCAACGTTAGGCTCAATCGTACAGAACGGATAGTTCTCCGCCGCTATACCCGCCTTGGTCAGTGCATTGAATAAGGTGGACTTGCCCACATTCGGCAGACCGACGATTCCGCATTTCAGACTCATGAATATTCCTTAAAAATTAATGACTGTGCAACTTCAGCATTGCCGCTTCCTGCTTGCCATCGACTATCAGGGAAACCACATTCAGCGCACGTTGCATAGCATGCTCGATTAACTCCGTCTCATCACGGCGCGGGGCATCCAGCACGTAATTAACAACGTCTGCACGTTCACCCGGATGACCGATACCGATGCGCAACCTCCAAAAATCGCGCGTGCCAAGATGCGCAAAGATGTCCTTCAAACCGTTGTGTCCGCCATGACCACCGCCGAGTTTAAGCTTGACGCCGCCAGGCAATAAATCAAGTTCATCATGCACCACCAAGATGTGTCGCGGTTCGATTTTGTAGAACTGTGACAGCGCCCCCACTGCACGGCCACTGACATTCATAAAGGTTTGCGGCTTGAGCAGGAATAATTCACGACCTTCCATCTGGCCGCGCGCGACCAAACCGTGAAACTTATTTTCTGCCTTGAAAGTGAATGGGTGCATGCGAGCGAATGTGTCTACCCACCAGAATCCAGCGTTGTGCCGTGTAAAATCATATTCACGACCGGGGTTACCCAGCCCGACAATTAACTTGATTTCACTCATTTGAAATGTACACCATGTGAAAAACCGTTCATGACATGTTAAAAAACCCGCCATACACTCACTGAATGCATGGCGGGTTTTTAGTTGTGATGCTTATACTAGTCAGGTTTTGCCGCAGCTTTCGCATCGGCAGCAGCAGCGGCGGCAGCTTCAGCCGCTGCCAGTGCTTCTGCTTCAACCGCGCCACGCGGTACCTGAACGGTAGCCACTACGGCATTTTCAATATGAATACCTGCCGCTTCTATACCTTTCGGTAGAATAAGGTCAGATACATGGATCGGATGACCTAACGCCAGCGTGGACAAATCAACCTCAATAAATTCAGGCAAGTCAGCCGGCAAGCAAGCAACATTCAGATCATTCATTACGTGAGAAACGACACCTCCGCTCAGTTTCACCCCAGGGGCAGTATCGGCATTTATAAAGTGCAATGGCACTTTCATATGGATCTTCTTATTTTCTTCCACACGCTGAAAATCGATATGCTGCACTTGCTGGCGAAATGGGTGCATTTGAAAATCGCGAAGCAGCACCTTTTCCTTTTTCCCATCCAAATCTAGTGTCAGGATAGAAGCATGGATCCCTTCCTTACGCAGGCTGTAATACAGGGTGTTGTGATCAAGATCAATCAGCGCAGGCTCAGTGCCACCATACACGATACCAGGTACGCGCCCAGCCTTGCGCAGACGGCGGCTCGCACCCGTTCCTTGCGCCTTGCGGGATATTGCGCTTAGTTCAATTTTCATTTTGTTTCTCCACTTCAAATTCGGGATCACCCGCGACCAGGCAATCCCAGGTTACGTGGCCGCCAATATGACGGCCACAAAAACTATTCTACAAATAATGAACTGACGGACTCTTCTGCATGGACGCGACGCATTGTTTCGGCCAGCAGTTCAGCCACGCTCAGCTGGCGGATACGCTTACAAGCTATAGCCTCCTTCCGCAGCGGGATTGTGTCGGTCACGACAAGTTCATCTATTGCAGAATTTTCTATGCGCTCAATCGCCGAGCCTGACAGCACTGGGTGTGTGCAATACGCCACCACCTTCTCTGCACCCTTGGCTTTCAGTGCATCGGCAGCCTCGCATAAAGTATTACCAGTATCTACCAAGTCATCCATAATCAAACAGGTTCGGCCTACCACTTCACCAATGATGTTCATCACCTTGGCCTCATTGGGTTTGGGGCGACGCTTGTCGATGATAGTGAGATCAGCTTCCAAACGCTTGGCCAATGCACGCGCACGCACAACACCGCCCACGTCCGGCGAAACTATCACCAGATTTTGGTAATTATGCTTCCGCACATCTGCCAACAAAATCGGGCTAGCGTAAATATTGTCCACAGGAATGTCGAAAAATCCCTGTATCTGATCCGAATGCAAATCCATAGTTAGAACGCGATCCACGCCAACACCACCAAGCATGTTCGCCACCACCTTGGCAGTAATTGCTACACGCGCAGATCGAGGACGTCGATCTTGCCGAGCATAGCCAAAATAGGGTAATGCAGCGATGATACGCCCGGCAGAAGCGCGTTTAAGCGCATCCACCATTACCAACACTTCCATCAGGCTATCGTTGGTAGGGGCACATGTTGATTGCAGTACGAACACATCTTTGCCACGCACGTTGTCATGAATTTCTATCAGTACCTCGCCGTCTGAAAAACGGCCAACGGTGGCTTGTCCAAGCTGAATATTCAGGTGCTGCGCTACATTTTGTGCAAGCTTAGGATTGGCATTGCCGGTGAACACCATCAAGCTGTCGTCGGTCACCATGCTCCCCTTAAAAATAGAAATGGGCGCAAGCGCCCCAAACAAGCAACATTCTTAAAACTGGCTGGAGAGGTAGGGATCGAACCTACGAATGCCGGAATCAAAATCCGGTGCCTTACCACTTGGCGACTCCCCAATAATCTTGTATTTCACATTACGGCAAAATCTCGCAATGGGTGATGCGGTAAACCGCGCGCTACAATCCCGCGCATATTTGACGGCAAATGTTCTATGACTGCTTGCGCCTGTGCCTCGGTAACAAACTCCGAAAACACACAAGCACCAGAACCACTCATCCTAGCTTGCGCAAATTTCTCAAGCCAAACAAGGTGTCGCGCCACTTCCGGATATAAACCACATACGACAGATTGCAGATCGTTGTGTGGTAGCCGTAACGGAAGGCCGCGAATTCTGAGGGAAATCGCATCCCGTGTCAATTCCAAGTTCGAAAAATCCAAGTGCGCAAATACCTTTTCCGTAGCAACATGCACTGGCGGGAACAACACCACATACCATGCATCCGGCACAACGTAGGCCTGCAATTGCTCGCCTACGCCTTCTGCATAGGCGTTTTCGCCAAACACAAACACCGGCACGTCCGCACCCAGAGACAAGCCTATCGCCATCAATCGTTCGCGCGACAACCCTAAGTCCCATAGATTATTCAGTGCAAGAAGTGTAGTGGCTGCATCCGAACTACCGCCACCCAAACCACCACCCATCGGGATACGTTTCTCCAGAGCTATATCCACACCCAGCCTACAACCACACTCCTTTTGCAGCAGATGTGCAGCGCGCACGCACAAATCTTGCTCCTGTGCCACATCATCAAACGCACTAATTCGGCGCACCACACCATCCTTGCGCAAAGAGAAATGCAACATATCACTAAAATCAATGAAACGAAACAAGGTTTGCAGCAGATGGTAGCCGTCCATCCTGCGCCCCACCACATGCAAAAACAGGTTAAGCTTGGCCGGCGCCGGAAAGGTTAGAGTGCTTGTTATATTTCCCATTCATCAATCAGCAATTGAATTTCCAGTCCATCGCGTTGCATGGCAAGACGTAATGGCAAGCCATCCGATGTTTGCGCTGCATAGCGCGTATAGCGAATCACCCAGCCATCTTGGCTTAACAGCATAACCTGTCCGTTAGCATTATGCTCAATGTCAAATGCGCCCATCGGCGCTGGCAACGCCAATACCCAGTAACGCAAACCATACAACGGCAAACGCCAGCCCAGCACTTGTTGAGTTAATCCGTCGGCATCTTTTGCTTCATAGTGTTTTAACGGCATATCCAGCGTTGCCCCCTGCGGGTCGCTACGAATGCGAGCCACAGTCTGCCCCAATGGTGCAAATAGCAGTATTTCATCCGATTCAGCACAATGCATCCAGCGCACTCCAGATGAAGAGTGATTGCCGTCATGCTTTACGGCGATCCGCCCAGACAGCACAAATGGCAGATGTTCCGGCTGCATGGGTCGCGTGACAGGTTGGTGTACTGGCGGAGCACTTACGCAACCAGCCAGAAAAAAGAGACACAGTAGACAGAGTCTATACATCAAGGCGTAAATTTCTTGATGACAACCTGCAGCACCGTACTATCGGGGTTAGACTTTAGTGCCTCGCTCCATATTTTTTTTGCTTGCTCTTCTTCGCCTTGCATCCATAGCACTTCGCCAAGATGCGCAGCAATTTCCGGATCTGGATAGGCAGCATAGGCACGGCGAAGGAACTCCACGCTCTTGGACATATTGCCCAAGCGATAATACCCTAAACCCATGCTGTCAATGATGCCGGCGTCATCCGGATCAAGCTGGTATGCTTTCTCCACCAGCTTCATCGCTTCTGATATGCGTTCATTACGCTCGAGCATGCCATAGCCTAGCGCGTTATATACTTGTGCGTTATCAGGCTCTATCTCAATTAGTTTTCGCATCATCTGCTCAAACGCATCTAGTTTCCCGATCTTATTCGCAAGCATCGCCGCCTCATACATTAGCTCTGGTTGGTTGGGTAATTTTTCCAGCCCAAGCATTACTACCTGATAGGCAGATTCAAATTGCTGAGCATCGCGCAGAATCTGCGCCTCAACCATAGTCAATTGTATTCGTTCCTTATTATTCTTCGAAGCGGTCTTATGTAAGAGCTGTCGTGCCTCATCCAGCTTTCCCAATTTATTGGTCAGATAAGCCATGCGTAAGCGCGCGTTGAAGTTATACTCCCCACCCCTTACTTTGCTATAGTTCTTCATTGCATCTTCATCATGCTTCTTAGCTTCACTTAACTGGCCAAGGTAGTAGTACACTACGTTTTCATCTTTTTTTCTATTAGTGAGGGCCTGCTGCAGCTCTTTTTCACCACGATCCAGCTCACCCATATCTAACGACAACAATCCCACCGCGAACGCCAGATCGGCGTTATCCGGATATTCGTTTAGCAACTTCTGAAATTCTGAGCGCGCTTCTCGATTCTGCTTTTGTTGAGTCAGTGCGCGTGCATAAAACAGGCGCACTTCTTTGGTGTCAGGATATGTTTCAAGATATTTTTTCAGCAATGCCAATGCCTTCTGTGGAGCTGCGCTCTGCATCAATTGGGCATTGAGTAGCACGGCGCTATCCCATTCCGGTCGCAAAGCATATGCCTGCTGAGCTTCTTTCAAGGCTAATTCGTGTTGACCTGCGGCTTCCGCTACTTGTGCCAGCACCCAACGCGCCTCCGCTACGCGCGGATAAGGTTGCGCCAGTTCACGAAGTAAATTAAATGCGGCATTTTTATCGGGATAACTCGCGATCATTGAGGAGATTTGCGTAAAAATATTTCCGACCCCCTCTGTCGCTGCTGCTAAAAGGCTCACGAGATGCGGGCGTGCCTCATCCAGTTTGCCGCCACTTACCAGCAGGGTGGCCAGAGCCTGTTTTGCCAGTAGCGAGTCTGGTTCTATTTCCAGCCAGAGGTTGAATGCCGACATCGCTTTGTCCATTTGGCGCGTCTCAAAAGCCAAATGTGCAGCATATCGCGCCAAGCGTGGATCACGCGTGGAGTTGGCCAGCTTCAGGTAGAGCTGCGTAGCCAGCTCAGGCTGACCACGCTGCAGAGCCATGTCTCCCAGAAGATACTCATAGAGCATTTCCTCAGTCAATTCCTGCTTGGGCAGTTCCGCTTGCTTTTTTGCTTCTAGTCCTGGCTTCTCCGCTTGTCCCGCGCTCTGCTGCGACGCGTGCGCACAAGAAATCAGTAACAATGCAAAAAAAACTGTACTACGTTTTAAGTTCATCATATTTTGTATGGTAGACATTTTAAAAAATAAATAATCATTGAATCACACATACCCTCTGATTGAGCCATAATCACTATAATTAGTGTCGAAGCAAAGAGTAGCTCAGATTTGGAGAACATCAAAATATGTTGCTCGATGTTTTTCGCGTTTTACATCCTTGGCTTTACATAAATAAATTATAAGTTTAGTTATTAAGCACCCTTAAATTTTAAGTTCCCCAGCATGATCGATAAGTTCATTTTGATGCACAACTACATATTAGGTTATATTCACCTTCCCACACAATCTGCATAAGCACTAATGTCTGTCAATGCACCAATCACCCTGTCTGTACGCAATCTGATTCGCCGCTTCGGTCAACGCGAGGTCATTCATGGCATATCGCTAGAACTTCGACATGGTGAAGTACTTGGCCTACTTGGACACAACGGTGCCGGTAAAAGTACGACTTTGCAAATGCTGACCGGCGCACTATTACCACATTCGGGGCAGATTGAAATCTGCGGCATTGATCTCTTACGCCAGCCCCAGAAGGCTAAAGCGCGAATCGGGTTTTTACCAGAAACGCTACCTCTATATCGGGACATGAGCGTAAATAATTTCCTTATATTCGCCGCCAAGTTGCATCGTGTACCCCGTGCGCAAATTACGGATGCTTTGACCGAAACCAAACGCCGTTGCGGTTTACAGGACAGTGGAAAAAGCATAATCGGGACCCTTTCCAAGGGCTATCAGCAACGCGTCGGTATTGCGCAAGCGATCATCCATCAACCAGAAGTAATCATTCTCGACGAGCCCACCGTTGGTTTGGACCCATCTCAGATCCGCGACATCCGCGCATTGATTCGCGAATTGGGGAATATGCACAGCGTTATCCTTTCTACCCATCTGCTAGCCGAAGTAGAAAGCATTTGTGACCGCGTTGAAATCATGCATCACGGGCGCTTAATTTACGGCGGCAGCAGCACAAAAATGCAGCAATACGGGGCTCAATCAGGCTTCATCATCACCCTGTTGGCACCGCCTTTGCTTTCCGAATTGCAAGCCCTTGCCGAAGTACAGAAAGTAGACCAACTTTCCACCACACAGTTCCGCATTCTGCATGCCGACAACACAAATCCAAGCGCTGCTCTGCTCACGCTCGCCGCACAACATGGCTGGCAAGCGGAACAACTAGTTCCGTTGCGAACATGCCTGGAAGATGTTTTTATGCAAATCACTCAAGACGAAAAATCATGATTCTAACTATTGCGCACAAAGAATTCCGCAGTCTTTTCGTTATCCCTTCGACCTGGTTTATTTTGGCCGCTCTGCAATTTATCTTCGCTTGGTTTTTCTTGGCACGCCTCGATGCCTTTATACAAGTACAGGCACAACTAGCTCAGCTTGCCAATCCGTTCGGTGCCACATTAGCTGTGGCGGCTCCATTATTCGGTACACTCGCGTTGATTTTAATGATGCTGACACCAATTTTTACCATGCGCTTAATCGCCGAGGAACGGCGCAACCAAACCCTGACCCTATTAATGAGTTCGCCAGTTTCCGATTGCCACATTGTGCTAGGAAAGTTCATCGGTCTAATGATATTGCTGTCGCTCATCATCGCAAGCTGTAGTTTGATGGTGCTAACGCTGGCCTCAGGCACGCAACTAGATACAGGCCTACTTCTCACCAATGGACTGGGGCTCATACTGCTTGCCGCCAGCTACGTCGCATTGGGGCTATATGTTTCTTCGCTTACTGCGCAGCCAGTGGTGGCCGCTATAGGTACATTGGCCATATTTTTCGGTCTATGGCTTATGGAAGTCAGCGCCGTGGATCATGACAACACTTGGCGCGCGCTTGCTCCCACTAGCCATTTTCAAAGCTTTAATATTGGCCTGTTAAATAGCACAGATCTGCTGTTCTTCCTGCTGTTTTCTATCGCTTTTCTGTTATTAACAATACGGCGGCTGCATAACAACCGCTTATATAGCTAATAGCCTTCCAGTATGAAATTTCCACAAACCAAACGACTGATTAGAAATCTTGCCTTCACCGCACTGCTGCTTGCCGCTGTAGTCACGCTGTATCAACTCGCTGCACAGCAACCCGCACAATGGGATATGACTCAAAACGCCAGTAACAGCTTGGCAGACAGCAGTGTGAACGTACTGAATCAGCTGCAAGGTGAAATAAAACTAACGATGTATGTAACCGGACAAGATGCCAACTTGGGCGATATGCACAGACTAACCCGTGATTTTGTCGCCCTCTATCAGCGCTATAAACCTGATATTTCGCTCACCTTCATCGATCCGGTAAAACAACCAGAGGAAGCGCGCAAGGTCAACATTCATGCCAATGGCGAGATGTTGGTTGAATATGATGGCAAGCGCGAACATCTCACCATATTGAACGAGCAAGCGCTTACCAGCGTGTTGTTACGCATGGCTCACGCAAAAAATCAATTGCTTATGTATCTTGAAGGACATGGTGAGCGTAATCTGGAAGGCATAGCCAACCATGATCTCGGCGAATTCGGCAAGCGTCTGCAGCAAAATGGATTCCGCCTTAACAGCCTGAATTTAACACTAGCACAGGAAGTACCCAACAATACCAGCATGTTGATCATCACGCAGCCGCAAATCGATCTGTTGCAAGGCGAAATAGACAAGCTAATGCACTATATCGACAGCGGCGGTAATCTGCTATGGCTAGTAGACGCCGAGCCATTGTATGGACTGGAGCGCTTGGCCGAAAAACTGGACATAATTTTCACACCTGGCATAGTCATCGATCCAGTAGCTGTTCAAATGAACATCCCTGCGACTTGGGCACTAGGCGCTAGCTACCCACCACATGCCATCACACAAAACTTCAACTTAAATACGGTCTTTCCATTTGCGCGCGCCATTGACTGGGAGGAAAATACCGCATGGCAGCACACCATGTTGGTAGAGGCCGCGCCACGTGGCTGGATTAGCCGCGACATACCGCAAGGTAAACCACACTTCAACGAATCCCATGACATCCCCGGCCCAGCAACCATTGCGTTAGCCCTGCAACGCAACATAAATGATCGCGAACAACGCATCGTCATCGTTGGGAGCGGTTCGTTTCTTGCCAATACCTACTCCGGTAACGGCGGCAATATTGATCTCGGCATCAATATTACAAATTGGTTAGGCAACGAAGAGAGACTCATCACCATTCAACCCCGTGCAGTGAGAGATGGGGCGATTACCCTGAGCAAAATTCATCTGGCCTTAATCAGTGGCAGCTTTCTGATTGCCATACCTCTACTTTTAATGCTAGTGGGCGCTACGGTATGGTGGCGCAGAAGACGTTAAGCATGCATTAGGTATTCCTGAATAGTTTATTTAACCTCATAAATAAAAGCATAACGGGTATATTGTTGCTTGAGTACTCTCGATAATTTTTCTGTAATACCGCTATGTATATTAACTATCTCACAGCTACCTGTTGGTTCTTGACAACCACATCTGTGTAACCGATTGGGCAAGGTCTTACCAATGTGTCAGCGTACCTTCACAATACACTCACCCACACACCATTGGTGCCATGCACCACATAGACAAGTGGTTCAATTGTGAAAGGGCGATAGCTCAAGCGTTGAGCTTACGTGAAGCGGAGATCAAATCGCCCAACAATGGGGAAGAGTTCATCACTTAGCCAATGTTGCCACTAGCCAGCGGGAATAGGCGGCATTTATCACATTCAAACCGTCGCACCAACAGCTTTTATTATCTCAACTTTTGGAAGAGCAAATCAGTTTTTACAGGCCATTAAAACACAGCTTATTATTACACCTTAATTTACTATTTAGCATCTACCAAAATGGCCAATCATTATGATACTGAATGTAAAAAGTTGAACATACATTACATGTCTGGATCGTTTAATTTCTCACTACACTTTTGGTTGACTGAAAGGGCTGCTTTAGGCTATTCTGAAACGAGTAGATTAGCTTAAAATAACTAAATATTTCATAAATTGACATGACTGAGATATTTCCCTAGAAGAAAAAATTCACTGAGTTGTGGCTCTTGGCCGAGTGCCTGTGGGACTGTCAGTCCATACGATTACCTATATTTAGGCATTAAGCCTCGGAGATATCATGAAAAATGACCAAAATGTTGAGGAGCTGAACCAGTCTGTGGGTATAGAGTGCTGGTCGGCCGAACAAATGCAACAAGCACGAATAGCAGCAGCAAAGGAAATTGGATTTGAAGAAGTAGTATTCCGCGATAGACCAGATACTCCTGAAATGGTGGTGTTACCGGCAGGAAGTTATGGCATGGGCGAGGCATTTGAGAAGCATAAGGTTACCTTTGCTCGTCCCTTTGCAGTAGGAAAATATCCGGTTACGGTAGAAGAATGGAAACGTTTCGTCGATAGATTGCGTCCTGAAGACGACCTATTGCCGGGTATTGGAGCGGGATATTTGGCGGGCACAGGAACAATACGCGGGCACAACAAGGTTTTACTCAAATCCCCAACCAAGGCAACTGAATTGCATCACGAAGTTCTAAGTCATGTTAAAGAGACTAACAGCGACTTGCCGGTAACTAATGTCAATTGGTTTGATGCGCAGGATTATGTGCGTTGGTTATCGACTCAGACTGGCCACACCTACCGTTTGCTGACTGAGGCAGAATGGGAGTACGCATGTCGTGCAGGGTCAGTGACTGAATACTTCTGGGGTGAGGAAATAGGGATTAATAATTGCAACTGCCAATATAGCGAAAGCGAATGGAGCTGTAGAAGTGCCTCGCCCGTGGGCAGTTTTGAACCTAACGCTTTTGGCTTGTATGACATGCATGGGAACGCATGGGAATGGGTAGAGGATCCATGGCATGAAAATTACGAAGGAGCACCGAATGACGGTTCTGCTTGGATGTCCGAAGGCAACCGACAGTGGCGTGTGTTACGCGGGGGCTGCTGGGATAGCGATCCGCGTGACGCGCGATCTGCTCTACGGTTATGGATTGAACCTTCAATTAGGAACTATGGTATTGGCTTCCGAATTGCCAGGACGCTATAACGAAGCAACGGCTTAGTGATTGGATTTTTATTTGCACGTTCCCTGCACTGTATGACATTGGATTGTGTCACGTGATGTCGTAAGTATGGAAGCCGTCCGAAAGAGCGAAATCTGGGCGGAGATGCCCCACTCTGGTTTGTCGCGCCCAGCCTGTTACCTTGTCTGCTAGGGTAACAGGCTGGGCGCTATTAAAATGATAAGTCTGAAAGGGAGATTATTGGGTGATTGATCAGAAAGAACAAAAAAATCAGGAGGCCGAACACAATCAGGCAGCTAATGTGCTGCTGGAGACGGATATGGACTGTTACCTCACGATCGATGGTGAGGATCATGGCATCCTAAAAAAAGATTACCCCCGCAGCTTCCTTTTGCCGTTGGGATACCCTCTTATTCATGCCGTTACACAAGACGGCTTAATAGCAACAGAATGGGTACAGCCACTTTATCGAGCAGAAGATGATGTCGAGCATTTTATTTATCTGGAGGAAGAGCATGCCAAGGCAAGATTAGCTCTTGAAGAGGAAATGCGAGAGCCGCTGGGCATAGAATGTTTGTCAGTGGAGCAGATACGGAAGGCGCAACTGAAAGCTGCGGAAAGTGCGAGGCTTAACATAGAATTCAGTGATGGGCTGGATTATCCCGAAATGGTGATAATACCGGCAGGCAGTTATCGAATGGGCGAGGTATCTGATAAACATAAGGTCACTATTTCCCGTTCTTTTGCCGTAGGGAAATATCCAGTTACAGTGGAGGAATGGAGAAGATACGTTAAGTCTAAAAGCGAAGTCAAAGAAGAGCCGATGAGCGTTTACTTTGGCGCAGCTGGTGATGGTAGTGAAGTGAAGCCTTACGTGGAGCCAGAAGACCCTCCCCATTGCCCTTCTGATAATGGATGGATAGGTACTACACTGCCGGTCACGAACGTCAGTTGGTTTGATGCGCAGGATTATGTGCGTTGGCTAACTGCCCAAACTGGCCAGACCTACCGCTTGTTAACTGAATCGGAATGGGAATATGTCTGTCGAGCGGGCTCTGTAACAGAATATTATTGGGGCGATGAACTTGGTGATAGGAACTGCAACTGTCAGGATAGCGGGAGCAAATGGAGCTGTAAGCGTGCATCGATAGTGGGAAGTTTTGCACCTAACGTTTTTGGTGTGCATGACATGTTGGGAAATGTATGGGAATGGGTGGAAGACCACTGGCATAATAATTACGAGGGAGCCCCCTCAGACGAGACAGCTTGGACGTATGGAGGTAACCAGCAGGGACGCGTAGTGCGTGGTGGCTCTTGGGATTGTAGCCCTAAACTTTCTCGCTCTGCCAGTCGCGCTCGAGCCGTAACGTCAAGCCGATACGACGATTTTGGGTTTCGTGTTGCCAGCACTTTGGATGAACCGACTGATTAATTGCTTCCATTCTATTTTTTCCCCTATTCATCCTTAACTCACTTTAAGTGACAAATGATGATGAAGTAATCTCAATTGAATCTTGGTGCGATAAGCTCGCTATTACTTCCGCAACGTCTCGGGAGTTTCCGCTGCAAGTACAAAGCTGATCCAGATCGTCATTTTAAGGACGCCTCTAAAAATTCAATTTTGCATGCAGCCGCTTCACATTTTGCCTGCTTACCCCGTTGCCAAAAAAGGCAAGGTGCGAGAAAAATGAGCACAGTATTTCTTTGATATATAAGTGATAATTTTTTAGAATGGCGCGGTATTGTGACGAAGATTAAATTTTAGAGGTGCCCTAATATTGGTGGTATGCAACGAGAGGTGATTAAGGTGGCTAATATGGAAGAACAAAAACCGAAGGATACTGAGCGCAGTCGTGAAGCCACCTTGCTACTCAAGACTGACATGGATTGCCGTCTCATGGTGAATAGCGACAACCTTGGCACACTGCAGAAAAAGACGCCACTCAGTATCGTGTTGCCCTTAGGTAGCCATCTTATTAACGTCATCACGCAAGATGGTCTGCTGGAGAAGGAATGGACGCAGGATTTAAACCATGAGGAGCAGGTTGTCTGTTTGATTCAACTGCAGGAAGAGTATGACCGGCTTCAAGCAAAACGTGAAGAAGAAGTGGGCGAACCGCTGGGCATAGAATGTTGGACAGTGGAACAGATACAACAACAACAAATGGCGGCGGCAACCGAAGTTGGGCTTGCCAAAGTTTTCCGCGATGGGCCAAATATTCCCGAGATGGTGGTAATACCGGCAGGTAGCTATCGCAGAGGGGAAGCATTTAATAAATACAAGGTTGCCATTACTCACCCTTTTGCAATAGGCAAATACCCGGTTACGGTAGCGGAGTGGAAATATTATGTCGAAAAGGGCGAAATATCTTATTCCCCCTCGGATAATGATTGGGGAGGTGATAATTTACCCGTGACCAATGTTAGTTGGTTTGACGCACAGAATTACGTTCGCTGGCTATCAACCCAGACAGGTAAAACCTATCGCTTATTGTCTGAAGCGGAATGGGAGTACGCCTGCCGTGCCGGATCGGTGACTGAATATTATTGGGGTGATGAGATAGGACATAACAATTGCAACTGCCAAGATAGCGGTAGCGAATGGAGTCGTAAACGTGCATCACCGGTGGGTAGCTTTACACCTAACGCTTTTGGGCTGCATGATATGCTGGGCAACATCTGGGAATGGTTAGAGGACCTATGGCATGATAATTACGAAGGTGCTCCGGCCGATGGGAAGCCTTGGTCGTATGGAGGTAACCAGCTAGGTCGCGTGATGCGCGGTGGCTCTTGGAGTAGTTTTCCGAGGTACGCTCGCTGCGCCCATCGTCATGGAAGTGTGCCGGCAATAAGAAATTTTAATTTTGGCCTGCGTCTCGCCAGGACGCTGCCGTAAACGATAGCTAGTTTATTGTAATTTATTTTCAAACCAATCTAAGTTTGTGAACATTCGTGTAGCAGGGCCTTGTAAATTCCCTTCGCTTCCTGGATTTGGTAACACTTTAAAATTGTAGAGGCGTTTTTGAACCTTTTTTATTCCCTTTTCAACTCTTTTAACACTGGATGGTATTTATGAGTAACGAACAACGCGAAGACCATCTCAAGAATCCTGACTGCGGTGGCGAACCTACAGATACGACTACAGCTTCGTCCCAGCAGATTGCTCTATTGCTCGAGTCCGATATGGACTGTTATCTCGAGATCAATGGTGAAGATCAAGGTCAATTGGATAAAAACACACCCCGTCGTTTTGTTCTGCCTGCAGGCAGCAACCTCATTAATGCCGTCACGCAAGATGGTTTAGTGGAAAAAGAATGGGTGCAGGCATCTGCTAATGAAGAGGTCACCCAACACATCTATCTGGCGAAGGAACATACGCAGGCACAGACCAAGCTTAGGGAACAGAAGGAAGAGCTGAACGGACCGCTGGGTATCGAGTGCTGGTCGGTAGAACAAATTCAACTGGAACAGATGGCGGCGGCAAAAGAAGCTGGTCTTGCCACAGTTTTTCGTGATGGGCCAGATACGCCTGAGATGGTGGTGATACCGGCAGGTAGTTATCGTATGGGCGAAGCATCTAACAAACATAAGGTTGCCATTGCTCGTCCTTTTGCAGTAGGAAAATATCCGGTTACCGTGGCGGACTGGAAGCGTTTCGTCGTATCCGGCGAGACAGCCTATTCCCCCGCAGACAATGGTTGGGCAGGTGATAATTTGCCAGTAACCAATGTTAATTTTCTTCATGCGCAAGCTTATGTGCGCTGGCTATCAAAGCAGACCGGCAAGAGCTACCGCTTGTTGTCAGAGGCTGAATGGGAATACGCGTGCCGTGCCGGGTCGCTGACGGAATATTACTGGGGTGATGAACTTGGCAAGAACAACTGCAACTGCCAAGACAGCAAAAGCGAATGGAGTTGTAAGCGTGCCTCGCCAGTAGGGAGTTTTGCGCCTAACGGATTTGGGCTGTACGACATGCTGGGGAACGTATGGGAATGGGTTGAGGATACATGGCATGACACCTACCGAGGGGCTCCAGCAGATGGCTCAGCCTGGTCGTCTGGCGGTGCAATAAGCACCCTGAGCAACCAGGAATGGCGCGTGCTGCGCGGCGGTTCTTGGATCATTGATCCAAGGGATGCCCGCTCCGCTGTGCGATTTATGAGTGATCAGTCAAGCCGTGACTCTTACACAGGCTTCCGTATTGCTAGGACATTGCTATAAAATTATAGCTTACTCTATATAAGTAGGAATCCACAAAAGGTAGTAACAAGAGCATCCCAACACAACCATAAAAATGGTTGCCAATAACTGTATTACCAAATAGTTTTATAAAGAGAATAACGCCGCGTTGCGCGGCGTTATATGTCGATATATGGGTACCGACTTGACCGGTTCGACGCCGGTAAATATTCACTTCAGATTGTATTTATTCCAGTCTCGATAAGCGCCTCCCAAATGGTTTACGTACTGATCTTACCCAACTCTTCTACCTCTTTTATACACTCAACTTGAGACAAATTCAAGTTGTTTAATAAGAGTAAATCAAGCCCCCGTTGCAAGCAGAGGGATGTTAATTGAACTCATACAATTCACTGATTTTCAGTCAGCTCTTGCGCCAAGGCGTAGGAAGTAAATCTGCAAATATTAAAACTCGATCATTTCGAAATCTTCCTTACGCGCCCCGCACTCCGGGCAAGTCCAATTAATAGGCACATCTTCCCAGCGCGTGCCGGGCAAGATGCCATCTTCTGGGGAGCCGGTGGCTTCGTCGTATAGCCAGCCACAAATTAAGCACATGTAAGTTTTATATTCAGGGTTCGGGGTCATGGAGCGTAATTTCAGTTAAAATTGCATTTTAATTTTGTATTTTACAATGACACACACCGCCATGTCTGATATCCCACCTATTGTCCTTGCTTTTGGTGCCACCGATCCCAGCGGGGGAGCAGGCTTGCAGGCCGACATTCTGACTATTGCCAGCATGGGTTGTCATCCCCTGACCGTTGTGACAGCAGTCACGGTACAAGACACAGGTGGAGTAGATGACCTATTGCCAATAGATGCTGAATGGGTATCTGACCAGGCACGTGCAGTGCTGGAAGACATGCCCGTGGCAGCGTTCAAAATCGGCCTTCTGGGCAGCGTAGAGAATATTGCGGCGATTGCTGAAATAATTTCAGATTATCCAGATATTCCGTTAGTATTTGACCCGGTATTAGCATCTGGCCGTGGCGATGAACTAGCTGATGAAGACATGTTGGACGCACTCCATGAGCTTTTGCTGCCGCAGACCACTATCCTGACACCAAATAGCATAGAGGCACGCCGCCTCATTCACGATGAAGATAATGACGAAGATAATCCTGACTTGGCCGAGTGTGCCAAGCGCATCGTGCAGCTCGGCTGCGAATATGTACTGGTGACCGGAACGCATGAGCATACGCCAAAGGTGATTAACACACTTTACAGCGAGAACGGCATAGTACGTAGCGATAGCTGGGCGCGTCTATCGAACATTTACCACGGTTCCGGCTGCACACTGGCCTCGGCCATTGCATCATTGCTGGCAAACGGCCTGTCGATGAATGAAGCGGTGAAAGAGGCTCAAGAGTTTACATGGCAGGCATTGCAATATGCCTTCCGACCCGGCATGGGGCAGCACATTCCAGATCGTTTATTTTGGGCCCGTGATGACGAAGAGGATGAATCCAGCGTACGCCATTAGCGGCATTTACGCCATAACGCCAGATTGTGCGGATACAGCCTATTTGCTGCACCTCGTGCGACTGGCACTGACAGGCAAGATACAGGTTCTTCAGTACCGCAATAAATCAGCAATTCCTGCACAGCGATTGGAACAGGCTCATGCCTTACGCAAACTGACTAATGAATTTGCCGCAACGTTTATTGTAAACGACGATGTACAACTGGCGGCGCAGGTGGATGCGGATGGCGTGCATTTAGGTGCAGCGGATAATAGCGTTCATACGGCGCGTGCCGCACTAGGAGCGCATAAAATCATCGGGGTTTCTTGCTATAACCGTCTATCACTGGCTCAAGATGCAGTTCATGCAGGCGCGAATTACGTGGCATTCGGAGCATTTTTCCCCTCGACCATAAAGCCCAACGCTGCAGTGGCAGATATTAAATTATTGCATCAGGCGCGTGCCGAACTTTCCGTGCCATTGGTAGCAATAGGCGGCATCACCCCTCTCAATGCCGCATCGTTAGCACATGCTGGTGCAGATGCGCTGGCGGTAATTTCGGCTTTATTTGGCTCGGATGACGTAATTGCGACAGCAAACAAATTGTCCACATTGTTTAATTCAAATCGGCTACTTACTGGAAGGCTTACGAGCTAGCTGATAGTCAGCTATCAAAGGCATCCAGAGGTGATTTGACCCAGCACTTTTTATATTTAGATTCGACTTTATCAACCGTCAGAAGCCTTCTGACAATAAATGCGCAAACATGCACCGCGCGTGCATCCAGGCTACGCTTACTTATTTCCCTGCGTCAATGCCATTGCTTTCTGAAAATACTTAAATGCCTCGTCCGGTTGTTGCAATTTTTCAGACAAATCACCGAGCGCGGTATACGCAGCGCTGCTGGGTGTAATACTGTTGCTGGCATCCAGATAGTTTTGCGCTTTACTCCACAACCCTTGATGTAAACACAACTTCCCCAGCACCAGTAGCAATCCGGAATCGTCAGAATGACGCTTAAGCCAACGTTCCGCTTGTTCAATATGGCTCCCAGCTTCACCCGTCAGACATTCCCCATATAGCATGACCAAGTCACTGTCCCATTCCGCGTTTAGCCTGTCAGTTATAATCTGCTTTGCACTACGGCAATCCCCCTGTTCGATGAAAGCACGCGCAGCGGCTGCTGCGACTTTAGGACGCTTTCTGAATTCGCCTGGGGTGCTTTTCCAAATGGCCAACAATGCTGAAGCATCCAGTTTGTGTGAGCGGATTTTTTCCAGCCAAGCCTGTTGACGTATCTGTGCAGCAGCGGTGTCATCCATTGCATTGCGTTTTTTCAACTGATCTACGGTATCTAGTACTGCATCCCAATTTCGCGCCTGTTGCTGTGCTCTAAGTTCAAGATGAAGTGCACCGACATGCCCTTTTACCCCGCTTTCTCGCAATTTTTTCAGTGATTGAAGTGCAACCTGCGGTTGATGCTGATCAAGATTGAATTTGGCTTGCGCCATCAAGCGCATGGTGGATCCGCCGGCCGAATTATTGTCGGCAGCCAGGTATGCATCTCGCTTGTCAAATTCACGCAGCTCATGTGCTGCACGTGCTGCAATGACAGAGTTGAGGTCAGTACTTTCGGCAAGTTTCATCGCGCGTACAGCAGCCTTTTCTGCCACCGCGTAGCGTCCTTCGAAGAATGCGATAAGTGCTTCCGTCATGGCTGAGCGTCCTTTACTGTGAGCACGTTCAATGCGGAACTGGCGCACGTATGCGGGAAGGTTGATGACGGATAGCGCAAAGCGCACAGCTAAATATCCCAACACGAACAGGGCTAACAGCAGCAGCACAAACAGGGTGAGCGACATTTCCATTCGATAGGGCGGATACACCAGCAGCAAATAGCCGGGATTGTGTGCGGCCAACTTCAGCGCCACGGCTAGCGAGAACAATCCTAGTAGCCAAACCAGGAACTTCATCGCGCCCCCTTGCCGATCGATGAACGATAGTTACGTGCAGCTTCCAGACTCGCACTGACATCCGGCAACTCAATGTTAATGCTGGACTCCTGCAGCTTCTGCAAGGTGGTTACCGCCAGCGCGCCACTGGTGGATTTAACATCAAAATAACGTACTATCCATTCCTGTGCCAACTGCAGATCATGTTTAAAACTCCTTTCGTCGTACGACAACAAGCTAAGACGTGCAGATAATAGACGCAGCTTCAAATTTTCACGTAAAAAGAAAGCTTGCGTAGGTGGTAGTAGCGGCAACTCAAGCTTTTGCGTATTTTCGATTCGAACCAAGCGACTCATATCTTCCCAGACTTCGCGCAGCAACCTTCGCCATGCAGCCTCATTACTCACTGGCGCAATCGTAGCGATATTTTTTTCCTGCGGCACATGAGTATTGTCCTGTATGAGCTGCAAGGTACCCACATCAGCGATAAGATTGTCGAGACGGAACTTAATGTCAGGAACATCTACATCTGGCAAGGTACGCAACTTGTCAATGTCGCGATTGATGATCTTACGCAATCCCTTTAAAGCAGCTCGATCCATACGCTTAAGACGATCATCAGCCTGTTGCATCGCGATTAATGCCGTCTTAACATTGGCTGAAAGTTGCAATTGCTGTCCAGCAATCAGCAGTAGTTGCTCAACTTCAGCCAGCGCCGTCTCATCGCGGCTGCCGGACAGGTCTTGATACAGCGACTCCTGCGCAGCTCGATGATTTTGCGCTTCGGCAGCATAGGTTTCCAGCACACCAACTTTGGCAGATAATTCGCGCATAGACTCCCGCATTTGCGTCGTCAATAGTTGATTTGCCTTATTGTTGTCATCCATTTTGGCCAAGCGGCGCGCCAAATCTTGTTGCATACCATTAACCCGCCGGTGGGTGTCAAACCACTGCCATAAGAACAATATCAGCACTGCAGCCAACACTATTCGCATAATACTAATACGCGAAATAAAATTTCCCGCATTATTTTGCGGCGGATCGGCAGGTGCTTTTGCGGCCTCTTGTTTAATAAGATTGACTGGTTCGGTGGGTGGTTCTTGCTTGGTCATAGCTTCTTCCCAATTGTGTTAGGCGAATTTTTTTTTGCCCATATTGCCAAACCGGATATCAAACCATCATCCCCTTCTCCAGTCAGCACCACCTCGCTCCAACCCTGCTTATGCGCGGCTTCGGCAATGCGTGCATGCGTTACGAATAATGGCACAGCCGCAAGCTGTTTTTTCGTTACAGGATCTAGTATTTCCAACAAATTACTTAAAGCCTCGCTGCTGGTTATTGTAATGACATCGGGGTTGGTAGTAAGCAACATAGTGGCCTCTTGATGCGGTTTGGATCGTTGGTAGCAAGTTACGTACTCAACCTTTGCGCCACGTGATTTAAGGGTATCACCCAATACCGCGCGTCCACCATTACCCCGAAAAATCACCACGCGCCAACCTGCGATATTTTTCAAATCCGGCAACGCCAGCAAGGCTTCGCTATCGAAACGTTCCTGTGGAGTGATGACATTTTTCACACCGTAATCACGCAGTGCGCGAGCACTACCTTGTCCTACCGTCGCAATTTTTAAGTTCGCGGGTAACTCATTGTTTTGCTCAATTGAATCACTAACGCCCCCTCCAATTTGGCTGTCCGCATCTGTTCCATTTGTTGGGGGAAAGACGCTGGAAGAGCCAGACTGACTGACGGAAAGAAATTTATTTGCAGCAATAATAGCTGCCATACCATAGCGCACTGCATTGGGACTAATGAAAACAGCAAGATTGAATTCATGTAAGTGGGCAACAAGTGCATGCAAAGGCTGCAAGTCAAGCGCCGGACTGATTTCCAACAGGGGAAATAGAGTAGCCCGTCCACCAGCCTGTGTTATGCGATGAGCCAAATCCCTCGCCTGCTCGCGCGGGCGAGTCACCACGACATTCAATCCGGCTAGTGGCTGTTGCATAATGTCAAAATGAATTTATTATCACAAACAAGCTGCTGTGCAAAGTCAAAAATCCTGGGCTAAAAATTTAATTCACTCGCTCTTGCAATCAAAAACCATAACCGCCGAAATATATTGTATTTTTTGTATCCTGGTATCAAGGTTCATATAGCTGCAAGGATCTCATCCGCACCCTGCGCGCGCAATGATTGCGCCACAGCATTACCCAATGCTTCTGGATCGGCAGTTGTACCACTTAGCTCGGCATGCGCCATGCGCCTGCCATCCGGACTGCCGACAAAACCTCGCAAGTGCAGTTCACTGCCGACTATTTCTGCAAAACCACCTAACGGTACCTGGCAACTACCCGCCAACGCACGACTTAAGGCACGCTCAGCTCGCACACAAGCAGCAGTATCCTCATGGTGCAGTGGTCGCAACAATACTTCCAGATCGGGCCGGGAAGTAAGACATTCAATGCCAAGCGCACCCTGGCCTACTGCTGGCAGGCTGCTCTTAGGAGAAATCAAATCGCGGATACGATCACCCAGGCCTAAACGCGTCAAGCCAGCAGCGGCGAGAATAATGGCGGCATACTGACCTTCGTCCAGTTTACGCAATCGAGTCTGTACATTACCTCGCAGTGACTCAACTTTTAAATGAGGAAAACGTGCGCGCAACTGACTTTCACGGCGTAAGCTCGAAGTACCTACCACACTGCCCGGCGGTAGTGATTCAAGATTGGCATGGAGGTTAGAAACGAAGGCATCGCGCGCATCCTCTCGTTTGTCAATGCAGGCCAACATAAATCCCTGTGGCATATGCATTGGCATATCCTTCAACGAATGCACCGCAATATCAGCACGTCCATCTTCCAACGCAGTCTCAAGTTCTTTTACGAATAAACCCTTGCCACCGATTTTAGATAGCGATACATCAAGGATTTTATCGCCTTGCGTAGTCATGCCCAATATGCTGATTTCGGTTTGTTGGTATAATGCGCTTAGTCGATCACGGATAAACTCTGCCTGCCACATTGCCAACGCGCTTTCGCGCGATACGATGACCAGTTTTGCTGGAACGGCTTGCGCCTGAAATACTTGATTCATTGGTTTTCCTGAATCTTTAAGTTGTAAATTCGATTACGCCGCATTCTAACATGAGCCTATTGTGCGTGCGTTATACCGTATGTTTTAGAAGATACCTGTTTAAGAAGATAAATACTATGAACTTGCTTGCTACGCCCGCCGATATTAGCTTAAAAGACACGCCACTGCGCGAAGACATTCGTCTACTCGGACGTATCCTTGGTGACACCTTGCGCGAGCAGGAAGGCGATGAAACCTTCGATTTGGTCGAGAGTGTGCGCCGCTGTGCAGTACATTTCCGCAAGACTCAGGACGAGGGCGATCGCGATCAACTGGAACAAATATTGGATGCGTTATCACCGCAGGATACATTGTCAGTTGTTCGTGCTTTCAGTTATTTTTCGCAACTTGCTAATATTACTGAAGATTTACATCACAACCGTCGCCGCCGCGCGCATCTCATTGCCAACTCCCCACCCCGGGAAGGAAGTGTGGAACTGGCTTTCGACCGTTTGCAGGAAAAGCAAATTTCCGTAGAAGCGATACAGGAATTTTTTGACAAGGCACTAATCTCTCCTGTGCTCACGGCACATCCTACCGAAGTGCAACGAAAGAGTATCCTCGACTGTCAGCTCATAATCGCCAGCTTACTATCAGATCGCGATCGAATCAACATGACGCCTAACGAGCTGGCTGACAATGAAGAAGCATTGCGCCGCTTCGTGCTGATTCTGTGGCATACGCGCATGTTACGCACATCAAAATTAACAGTGCCGGATGAAATCAAAAATGGACTGTCCTATTACCGATATACCTTTTTCAGGGAAATTCCCCAAATTTATGTCAGCCTGGAAAAACAGATCGAAGCACGTTTTGGCAAGCGCCTACGCATTCCGCCATTTCTGCGCATCGGTAGCTGGATCGGGGGCGACCGTGATGGCAACCCATTTGTCACGCATCAAGTTATGCTGGATGCTGCAATGCGACATTCGGCTACAACACTGGAATATTATCTGTCAGAAACCCACCTGCTCCGCAAGCGGCTTAGCCTGTCTACCCGGTGGGTAAAAGTCAGCAAAGAGTTGGAAGCGTTTTCCGCCCGGTCGCCAGACAGAGCAATAAGCCGCAAAGATGAGCCCTATCGCCGTGCTCTAATCGCCATCTACGCGCGATTAGTAGCTACTACGGCACAGCTTGGACATCACGTTAAACACGTGCGCCCAGTTAGCCGAAATGCCAAACCTTACGCTAATGCGCAAGAATATATAGCTGACCTTGATATCATTATTAATTCGCTTGAACAACATGGTGCAGTATATCTGGCACGCGGACGAGTGGGTTGTCTACGCCGCGCCGTCGAGCTATTCGGCTTTCATCTTGCACCGCTGGATATGCGCCAGCACAGTGGCGTGCATGAGCTTGTAGTGAGCGAGATACTCGCCAATGCTGAAAACATCAATTATAAGAAGCTGGATGAGACAGAACGCTGCAGCATATTAATTAAGACGCTACAGACAGGCAAGATATTGGCCAGTGATATAGAACAGTATTCTGATGTCGTAAAAAGCGAGCTTCAACTGATGCAAGTGGCTGCCAAAATTCACTCCCAATTTGGTCATGTTGCACTCCCCAACTATATTATTTCCAAAGCTGACGCTGTAAGCGACCTGCTCGAAGTCGCACTGATACTGCAACAGGTCGGCTTGTTGGAAAACAGTCATGAGTTACATCTCAACATTATTCCGCTATTCGAGACTATCGCCGATTTGCGTAGTTGCGGCGTGATCATGAACGAATTATTCTCCATTCCGTTCTACCGTGAATTACTAAAGAGCCGCGGCAATACACAGGAAGTAATGCTCGGTTATTCCGACAGTAATAAAGATGGTGGTTACCTGACCGCCAATTGGGAACTTTATAAAGCTGAACTCGAGCTGGTTAAGGTCTTCGAAAATCATGGTGTTGATTTGCGACTTTTCCACGGACGTGGCGGCACAGTAGGGCGCGGTGGTGGTCCAAGTTACGAGGCTATCCTGGCACAGCCGCCTGGCAGCGTAAACGCTCAAATTCGCATTACAGAGCAGGGTGAAGTCATCTCCAGCAAATACTCTGACCCTGAGATCGGACGACGCAATCTTGAAATTCTCATCGCCGCCACCATGGAAGCAACGCTACTGCATAACCATGGCGATGACAATGGTAGTTCCATGCCGGAATACCTCCGTATTGCGGAAGCACTCAGTCTGGACGCCTTCGCCTCCTACCGCAAGTTGGTATATGAAACGCCCGGTTTTACCGATTATTTTTTCGCTTCTACTCCGATCCGAGAGATTGCTGAACTCAACATCGGTAGTCGCCCCGCCTCGCGTAATGCCTCCAACAACATCGAAGACTTGCGTGCAATTCCTTGGGTGTTCAGTTGGAGTTTGAACCGTGTACTATTGCCTGGCTGGTATGGGTTTGGCAGCGCGATACAACAATTTATTGAACGTGAAGGTGAGTCTGGGCTACAGCAACTACAAGCCATGTATAAAAATTGGGCTTTTTTTCGCGGCCTGCTCTCCAACTTGGACATGGTTCTGTCGAAAACAGACATGGGCATCGCCTCACGTTATGCAGAATTAGTGCCTGACGAAACCTTACGTCACAACATATTCGGCATGATTGAAACAGAATGGCAGCGCACAGTGGACATGCTGTTCGCAATCACCGGCGCGACCACTTTGCTGGAAGGTAATCCTACCTTGGCGCGCAGCCTCACTACGCGCACTCCCTATATCGACCCGCTTAACCACCTGCAAGTGGGATTATTACACCGCCACCGCGCGGGTGATAACCACTACTTAGTTAAACGTGGGATACACCTGACAATAAACGGAATTGCAGCAGGTTTACGAAATAGCGGATAGTCGAGGCAATATTACTGCCATTCAATTTACATGCAGGTTTTAGAAAGGCTTTGGATATATTTAAGCGGTTTGAAAAACCTGCATGTACGCTGTTGCAACAAACATTAGTTCGCCTCTAAAAATTCAAATTTTCAGGCAAGACACAAGTAATAACTTGAGCGCGGCATATAGTGGGAATGCCATCGACATCTTTTCGAGTAACGCCCTATTGTGGCGAATGGGACAAGCAGCAAAACGGCCGCTCGCAAAATTGAATTTCAGAGCTGCCCATCTTTAATAGATGTGCCCGAAAGCTTTGAGCAACCACACCCAGCTAACCAAACTCTTTTACTATAAATCGCTGTCTGCGACTAATCGGTAACGTCTCGTTCAATCCCTTGAGATTGACTGTCCAGTGAGGTTCGCCGCCTTTCTCATCGGCAGCTTTTTCAAAACCAACGATCTCGTCTTTAGCCACCAAACAATTGCGGTGGATACGAATGAAACGTGTAGCAAATTCCTTTTCCAGCGCGCCGAGCGATTCTTCAATCAGGTACTCGCGTTCCACTGTGCGCACGGTAACGTATTTCAGCTCAGCACGAAGGTACAGCACTTTTTCGGTGGGAATAAGATGGATCTTGCCACGCTCGCGAATTGCAATATTTTTTCGCGGCTCTGGGGCAAGTTCCTGCAGCTTTTCGCTGCGTAAGGGCAGAGCAGAACGCGTACGCATGAGAGCATCAAACAAACGACCGAGCCGAATAGGTTTAAGGAGATAATCAACGGCATGTAACTCAAAAGCCTGAATAGCGTGAGTCTCAAAAGCTGTCGTAAAAATGATTGCTGGCGGTTTAGGCAACTTATTGAGATGTCGCGCCAACTCAATGCCATCCATTTGCGGCATCCGGATATCTACCAACACCACATCAACTTGTAGTTCGGATAACTTATCCAGCGCCTCGTATCCGTTACCTGCTTCACCCATCAGTTGCAGCGGCAGTTGCTCGACGCAATCGTTAAGCAGATCCTTAAGGCGATTACGTGCAGGCGGCTCGTCATCCACTATAAAAACAGTGAGTGGCATTTCAACATCGGTCACTGGACTCTCCTTAAGACAACACTGAACAATACCCCCTTCTCTTCACGCAAGCGTTTTAACTTTGCCTTTATCACGGAAAGGATGAGATTGTGGGGACTCTTTAACATACGGCAGCTTGATATGCACACGGTAAAAATTCTTGCCAATCTCTACCGTGTAACTTGCATCGGCATTGAATTGCAGTGCTAAACGTTCACGTATATTGCTCAATGCCATTTTGTTGCCTACATGGTGGCTACCTTGTTCCTGACGTGGGTTATACATCTCGCAGTGAATTTCATTGTCTTTGCGATACAGCTTGATATCGACAAACCCGCCCTTGGCCATTGGCTCTATGCCGTGATATACGGCATTTTCAAGTAGCGGCTGCAATATCAGTGGGGGCAGCAGCGCATCATCCGGCATGTTTTCGGTATACCAGTTTACCTTTAGACGGTCACCCAAGCGTAATTGTTCCAGCGCGAGGTACTGACGCGCAAGTGCCACTTCTTGCCGCGCAGGCGCTAGATCACCATCGTGCGACATCGCCATGCGGAACAAGTCGGCCATATCTTCCAATGCAGTCTCAGCACGCTTGGGGTCGGCGCGCATGATACCGAGCACAGCATTAATAGTATTAAACAGGAAATGCGGACGGATACGAGCCTGCAAGGCCTGTAACCGCGCCTCATCCAGAACTGGGGGAGGAACACAGACACGAAATCGAAAATAGGCTAACAAAAGGCCAGCAATTACACTACCGAGCAAGGCGTTACGCCCTGAATAGAAATACCCATGCGCTATGGCGTAAACAAACAGCTGGCTCCCAAAATGATAAATCATCAAAGTGACAGCCATTACCAATAGCAGCACTACAGTGGCGCCCTGCTTGTAAGTCAATCGCTCTAGCCAAGGGTTTAGCATGAACAATAGCGACAAGCACAACAACAACACAGGTTGCAGCAACGTTGAAATGTCTATCATGCACTCGGCAATATTCTGCCAAGATGACGCCTCTGCAATGGCAAGTAACATCACCATGCTATTGACTAGCAGCAGACTCTGCAATATGACACCCCAGCTTCGAAAATTGGGTAACGTATTGGACAGCGTGTTTTGATTTATACTTTGCATCTTTGGCATGACAGAGACATCTCTGTTTATACCGCACATTCTGGACAAGAGACGATGACTATGCAAGACAATAACACCTGGTCGGGACGATTTGCCGAACCAGTTGCAGAATTAGTGAAGCGTTATACAGCTTCGATAGAGTTTGATAAACGACTAGCACCGTTCGATATTCATGCTTCGCTGGCTCATGCGCAGATGCTGGAGGCATGCGGCATCATTGCCGCGCAGGATTTAATTGATATCCGTCGTGGCATGGCACAAATCGAACATGAAATTCTCAATGACGAATTCGCTTGGTCACTGGATCTGGAAGACGTGCATCTTAATATCGAAAAGCGGCTGACCACTCTAGTAGGCGATGCAGGCAAGCGTTTGCATACCGGACGCTCGCGTAACGACCAAGTAGCAACCGATGTGCGCTTATATTTGCGTCACGCCATCGACGACCTGCACGAACTCATTCGCAGTTTGCAATCTGCAATAGTTGATCTTGCCGCACAGCACACACACACAATAATACCTGGCTACACCCATCTACAGGTGGCACAACCGGTGAGTTTCGCGCATCACCTGATGGCATATTTCGAGATGCTAAAGCGCGATGAGGAACGCATCATCGATTGCCGAAAGCGCGTCAACCGCCTGCCACTTGGTGCGGCCGCATTAGCAGGTACCAGCTACCCGATTAAGCGCGAAATGGTGGCAGAGTTACTTGGTTTCGACGGAGTATGTGAAAACTCTCTGGACGCGGTATCCGATCGCGATTTCGCCATCGAGTTTAATTGTTGCGCAGCACTCACCATGACACATTTATCGCGCCTGTCAGAAGAATTGATCCTGTGGATGAACCCACGCTTCGGCTTCATCGACATTGCTGACCGATATTGCACTGGATCTTCCATCATGCCGCAGAAAAAAAATCCTGACGTGCCGGAACTAGTACGCGGCAAGACCGGCCGCGTGAACGGTAATCTGGTAACGTTATTGACTCTGATGAAAGGCCAACCACTGGCCTACAATAAAGATAATCAGGAAGACAAAGAGCCCCTGTTCGATACGGTAGATACACTAACCCAGACATTACGCATCTACGCCGACATGGTAGGCGGCATTACTGTCAAGCCGGCAGCCATGCGCAACGCAGCGTTGCAAGGTTATGCCACGGCCACAGACTTGGCTGATTATCTGGTCAAAAAAGGAATGCCGTTTCGTGATGCACACGAAGCGGTCGCGCTGGCTGTGCGCTTTGCCGAACAGCGAAATTGTGACTTGAGCGATCTAAAACTGGAAGAACTACAACAATTTTCGTCACTTATTGCAAATGACGTCTACTCTGTACTCACTCTGGAAGGTTCGTTAGCCAGCCGCAACCACATCGGCGGCACCGCACCGCAGCAGGTTGAAACGGCCATCGCGCAAGCGCGCAAGCACCTCGCAGGGTCAATTTAAACATTAAAAAGGCGACCTTGCGGTCGCCCAAAAAAAACTCAATACCAAAACCATTGTGCTATGAATGTAGTACTGTCTTCAACTCTCCGTTGTTATACATTTCATTCACGATGTCGCAGCCACCGACGAATTTACCATGCACATAAAGCTGAGGAACAGTCGGCCAATCAGAATACTCCTTGATGCCTTGGCGGATTGCCGGATCAGAGAGCACGTCAACGGTGAAAAAGCTTGTCACGCCGCATGCCCTGAGAGTTTGTACTACATTTGCAGAAAATCCACATTGTGGGGAATCTGCTGTGCCTTTCATATATAACACTACAGGATTGTTGGTTACCTGTTCTTTGATGAGCTCTTGTACGTTCATGTTATAGCCTCTAAAAATTAGTTGAGTGATTCACTGGGTATATTAGCAGCACGTTCATTGCAGGGTCAAGGATTACACAGGTGTCTGGCAAGTTCTTCCGGCTGACATTTTACCTTTGCAGCACAATGCAGGGCGTTGACCTTTGCGTACCGGCGCGCCATCTACAATTTGCTCATACTATGTTGTTGGAAGTTGGCGCATACCTTCAGCCAAAACAACAAAAAACTGCGTGAGATGACGAACGCGGCGATGGTGCAAGATCTATTATTGTAATCATTTTATGCCGTTCTGCAAGGCCTGACCTGGTTGCCTTTTGAGGTGTAGTTTGAGCTCACTATAAGCTTATTAATTTTTGCCATAACGTTACTTTTTATTGATTGCATAACGTTCGCGGTCAGCGGAAATTTGCCCGTTTGACCTCGCTATGTTAAGCAAGCCGTAACTCCTTTAAAGACGCAAATGCATTTCTCCCACTTATATCTGGATTGATGCTCAGCTCAAGAATAGTGACTGTCGGAAGCTCTACCTGGTAATCTTCAGTTTCATTGGTCGCACCTTCAGGGCTGAAGTTCCACTGCTGCCTTATAATTTCTTGGTACGATTGACCACCATCCGGAGACCAACGCAAATCATATTCTTGCGTACGCTCAATCTCTAACTCTTCAAATTTCAACCTGATCCATCGGAGCCTCTGAGGATTGTCGAAGAGAATCCTGATCATCTGTTTTCCTTGACTTGAGGCACGCCACCCCGAGACTTTACCGGGTAGCAGTGCGGATTCGATAGGAAATGCTTCCTCCTCTGAAGTGACTTCAACTACCGAAATTTTTTCTAGATCTAGCCAGTGATGATCAGAATTAAACTTTTTTTTGTCATCTGTACTAATAATTTTTTTACGCATCAGGATGCCTTCCAAATTTAAACAAGCTCGATAAATACTATTAACTTTTTAACGCCTTGCTAAATGGAGCGCAAGTTCACCGATTACTGTTAACGAGTGGCTTTCAAGCCCCTAGCAACGGCAGATGCTTTACTTTGTGATAGGTAAGGGCAGCCGAATACAATTTTTCGTTCGTGTGGGTAGTCGATTGAGGTGCCAATCTGAATAAAATCGCTCGATTACCCTCGAACTTGAATATATCCGAATAAAGTTCACGAAGGGTGCCTAAGTGCTTAGTATTGCAATTGCAATAGCTCGCTGAGCCATTTTGGCGCCAACCTAACTTGATTGCACTGCCTGTTTTAGTGATGTAGCTTGGCTCTCCCCACTTGAGCGTTTCCAAGATGCGTCTCCCCTCAAATAACGCTGCACTCAGCCGTCACGTTTATTGGTCGGCTGAAGCGCAGTGTTATTTGTTAGCTCTCTGGTGGCGCATATTGAGCAAAGACTTCCTCGCCCGTCATTTCCTTGGTCTTATTTCCGAAATGATAGTAAGACGGTTTGGAGTCAATAAATATCTGGTGATCAAATACTAATGGTATATCGGTATCGAATAACCCAACAGGCATAATATATTGGTTCGGCTCCAATAATCGATAATACAAGTGACTTCCACATTTATTGCAAAAAGCGCGTTCGGCCCATTCAGAAGACTTGTATACCGAAATATTTTCTCGGCCTTCGAATAAAACATCGGTTCCACAATCTACGACTAACAATGGGCCACCGGTCCATTTTTGACACATACCACAATGGCAAGCTCCTACCTCGCTGCTTATGCTTTTGAACAACATCTTCACCGCACCGCAGAGACAACTCCCTTTCCCTTCATGCACATCTGTCATGATTAACTCCCAAATTCATTAACCCATGTTTACACATAATGCTTCAATCAGCCGTCGCGTTAGCGGCCGGTTGCATTGACTTGTTTAAGCCTAATTTACTACTTGATAATTTGCTTCTGGCCATAACTCATTAATTTCTTCTGCTTGTTGCTGAGAATTAAATTTTTCCCAAGTAATACCATTGACATCCTTTTCCTCACTAAAACCAGAAGCCGAATTGTCTTCCCAGCCTAAGTGCCTTAGTTGACCAGGAGGGCATTCAGGATCTTGGCGAATTGAAAAGTTTAATGTGTCGGTTCTCCAAAGTGCATATTCATTTAAAACAAATGAACATGGCTCCGCGCCTAGACGAACACTATAATCTTTTATCGACTCCTCTATATTATCTGTGGAGATAGCTATATGCAGCTTCTTCATTACCTTCCTTTATAGTTTTAACGCGCCATAGCAAGAAAGGTGACAGGTCTCAACATTGTTCAGACAACGCGCTTGGCGAAGCATTTTTTATGCTCTGCACATTGACTTTATAAAACTTATAATTCTCACCGAACGGTATTAAGATCTACCTCCAAGTTGTTATCATTCTGGGCTAATTATTTCTTCTCTTTCAGCCATTCCGGTCACGAATTCAACTCGCTTTATTCGAGTTTTGCAAGTCACTCTTGAGTTTGTTGCTTGCTGTGCAAAGGTCCTGGAGAATATAATGCTTTAAGCAAGATCAAATTTCTACAAAGCAAAATAAACTAATCCGCACATAACTCAACCGCCTAAATGGCAACAATTATGGAGGTGTTTAATGACAACGCCTAATGCCATAAGCACTAATAACCATAGCGTTCATCAAGAAACACTGTGCGAATTTTATCAAGCAACTCGTCAGCAATCGGAGCAACTGATCGCACATTTAAGTGACGAGGATTG
The DNA here is from genome assembly GCF_927904885.1 of Candidatus Nitrotoga sp. M5. Lineage (GTDB taxonomy): Bacteria > Pseudomonadota > Gammaproteobacteria > Burkholderiales > Gallionellaceae > Nitrotoga. The sequence goes on along the minus strand of NZ_CAKMNW010000005.1, from coordinate 33,993 downwards.
TTTATTGCAGTCGATGCCTGATACGAGTCCAGCAAAGTGGCATCTGGCACATACTTCATGGTTTTTTGAATCTTTTATTCTTTTGCCGCACGGAACCAAAGCAGCTAACCCGGCCTTTCAAGTTTTATTTAATTCTTATTACAACGGTATTGGCGAGCAATTCAGTCGTCCACAGCGCGGCATACTATCGCGCCCGAGCTTGCAAGAGGTCATCGAATATCGCAGTTATATTGATAGCGAAATGCAAAATTTGTTAACACAACAGACAAATGATATCGCTATAAACGCATGTACAGAGCTAGGTATTCACCATGAGAAACAGCACCAAGAACTGTTACTAATGGATATCAAACACGCCTTCTCGGCAAATCCGTTGTACCCGAGTTATAGCGATGGTCAAGTGGCCCCAACCGCAAACCAATCAACACCACCTTTACAGTGGATAGAGTTTACCCGCGGCATTTATCCAATAGGCGCCAAAGAATGTGAATTTGCCTACGACAATGAACGTCCTTACCACCAACAATTAGTTTACGACTTTAAAATTGCATCACGCCCAAGTACGAATGGCGAGTTTCTAGAATTTATTTTGGCAGACGGCTACACGCAAGCCGAGCACTGGCTATCGGATGGTTGGGCACAACTTAAAGAATCTCATGCGAACATGCCGCTTTATTGGAGGCTTATTGATAACGAATGGTACGAATTCACTTTACATGGTTTACAAAAACTAAATTTAGCAGCACCTGTATGCCATATTAATTACTACGAAGCCTGTGCTTTTGCGAGCTGGCGTGGAAAAAGGTTACCCAGTGAATTCGAATGGGAAGTGGCGAGCAGGCAATGCACTGACTCAGCGCATTATTACACTCACAATCGACTTCATCCACAAGCACTTTGCAGCCCATTCTCACAAACAATCGCTAGCGATTCACAATTAAAGTGTATGTTTGGCACATGCTGGGAATGGACTAGTAGTGCATATGCACCCTACCCGGGCTTTAAGCCTCTGCCAGGCGCCGCTGGTGAATATAATGGCAAATTTATGAGCAACCAATACGTCTTACGTGGCGGCTCATGTTTGTCTCCACATCTGCATATTCGCGCCTCATATCGAAATTTTTTCTATGCCAACCAAGCGTGGATGATGAGCGGTATTCGGCTTGCCGAGGATTTGAAATGAAACAGACCGCAACGCTTAAAAATGTGAGCCCTATAGACGAAGCAATGTTAGAAGATATTGTTACGGGTTTGAGCCAAACACAAAAAACGCTTCCCTGTAAATATTTCTACAATGATATAGGTTCGAAACTTTTTGAAGAGATTACCCAACTAGATGAATACTATGTAACGCGTGCTGAACTTGCTATTTTAGATTTGCATATTGAAGAGATACAGCAGCGTCTACAAAACCTTACTGCTATTATTGAACCAGGTTCTGGTGCGGGCATTAAGATCCAAAAACTTTTGAGTGCATGCAGCAACATTGAACAATTTATCCTCCTTGAGATCTCACCAGAAATTTTAAATGCATCGGCCAAAACCATTCAAGAGAAATTCCCTTCGTTAAATGTACGCTCCCTTATCGGTGACTTTACTAACGAAGCGCTAATTTTAAAGCTGATCAAAGAAGAAAAACTTAATCAAACATCAAATCTAATATTTTTCCCTGGTTCAACCATTGGTAATTTCTCAAGTGAAAAAGTCCCTGAAATACTTCATACCTTTAAAAAACTCAGTGGAAATAATGGAAAAATATTAATAGGCTTTGATTTACTCAAAGATAAAGAACGACTCATTGCGGCTTATAGCGATAGCAAAGGTATTACAGCTCAGTTTAATAAAAATATTCTATCGCGTATTAATGATGAACTCGATGCAGACTTTGATGTGAACTCCGGATTCTCACATCTTGCTATTTATAATGAAAACAAGGCCCGCATTGAGATGCATCTGGCTTCCACGCGAGACCAAAGCGTAACGTGTGCCGACAAAATATTTCATTTCGCCAAAGGTGAAACAATTCACACTGAAAGCTCTCATAAATACTCAATTGAGTCTTTTTCAAAACTTGCAAAAAATGCAAACCTTAACATTGAAGCCTATTGGACGGACCCAGAGAATCAATTCGCACTTATTTTGCTCGTCCAGGAATAGTGTGCAGGTAAAGCAAACCTCACTTTCCACATAAATTCAAACTCTATAATACAATCAGTGTGTTAGACATGCAATGGATTACACACAGAGGAAGGACGCAGGCCTTTCAATCATGCCATTCTGAATAAATACCCATTATTGATGACGCACTATGCTAGATGTTTAGCGCAAAACTCAGCAACACTCGTTTACCTGAATCAATTTTAGATACACTGTGCTCGTACATATCTGGACGAAATAAATAAACGCGATTAAACAAATTTACAATGCATTTTGAACACTTAAACACACCACCGGCTTGAGGCTTTATAAGTACAAAATTTAGCTTGTAATAACGACCATGTTGCACGTGGTCAATATGGTTCATTACACTATGGTTGGTAGGATAAGTTACAAAATTTATAGAAAATATACTGCTACTAAAAATTGCTTTATTCGTTACTTTGGCAATCATATTCGCTCCAATGATTTTACTTGCAGCATTAATTCAGAACATCACAAGTACAATAAAATGGAATTGGGGTATATCCAACCACAATACAACTTGTAACGAAAATGCTTAACTTAGCCATACTCGTGCTGCGAACAATAACCGTAACTTACAATTTTTTTGGGCCTGGTGTGGCAATGCAAGGCTGACCATTGCAAATGGTCGAGTTACGGCTCGCTAGGTTTGCGTTTGCAAATCTAAGGCTCGGTGTGGTTACATGTCTCTATACCAATTTGTAAGCATAGAAATCACCTGGAACTTACCAAAAAAGGTGCACAAACGTGATATTTGACTGAAAATCAGGCAACCCACAAGTTTCTATAGTATATATTCTTTTGTTTTTAATGTTTGGCTTACCAAACTCCATTCAGTTATCCGTAGCACGAAAGAAGTCATGTCTTGCACATCATGCGATTCTGAATGCTCATACTATAAGTGCGAGAATTGTAATATTTTTATACTGCGCCGTAAGACCTAACTCCGTTGCGTTGCAGATTTAACCTGCTCACCGCCATTGTGCATCTGATTTGAACGATGTGCTATGCATACGAATCCAACTTAACAAACACTTGATCCCTACCATTTCCCTTTGCCAAATATAGTGACTCGTCGGCAATTCTAATAAGATCATCCTTATTGTCGTTCTTGTTTGGATGTATTGACGCCAAACCGATGCTTGCAGTCAAGGTGGGGAGTGTTGGAGAGTTTTCATTTGGAATATTTAGTGAACGAATTGCACGCTGTAGTTCTATGACCAAGACTACGGCTTGATCCCTATTTGTATTTCCATACACGACTGCAAATTCCTCGCCGCCGTACCGAGCGCATAAATCACCAGGTCTTTTATGGAAACTTTTTAGTACGCTGCTAACTGATTTCAAACATTCATCTCCTGCTTGGTGTCCGTAGGAATCGTTTAACAATTTAAAATAATCAAGATCAATTATCGCAAGTGAGATTGGCGCGCCAATGCGAACGCAGCGGCGCCATTCCATATCAAAGAATTCATCAAAATATCGGCGATTCGGAAGACCCGTAAGATCATCAATACGTGACAGGTACAGCATTTTTTCTTCGGCAAGTTTTCTTTCCGTAATATTATGATGAGAAATCACAAAACACTTACACTCCTCCATAATATCCAAAGGCATAACGCGCATCAAAAACCACCGCTTCTCGTCTGGACTATGGCATGGGTATTCAAAGTAAAAACATTCTGCTTCGGCTTCTATCACAGACCGAATTCCATTTACAGCCTTGATAGCAAAATCATCACCCATGGCAGTCGCCTTATCACATTCGTTTAAATAATTAACGTCATACCATGCGTTGTCAATTAAACATGCATTCTTTTTTGCAAAAGAAAGCCAACTCTTGTTTACATATAAAATATTGCCTGTGTGATTTATTACGACGATATGCTCGGTGATTGTATCGAGAACGGATTTTAAGAGACCGTATGATTCCATCATCCGTAACGTAAAGCAGACATCCTGAAACCTGCCGATAAAAGCACGTTCGATGTGTAGAGTCTAAAAATATCAACGTAGTACATGGTTTTGATACGGTACGAAAATTTCGCACACCCTGATTTTTCTGATAAAAACGACATCAATGCACCTCCTAAATTGCTTGATCAAGTATGCGATACGTTGCGGATGAATTATTATGCTATCCGAACTGAGCAAAGCTATCTGTACCGGATTAAACGTTATATTTACTTCCACGGCAAGGTCTCTGCTTCAACCAAAAACCAAGCGAAATCGGCGTTGTTGTTCTTATACTGCGAGATGTTGGAAATCAAAATGCCGTGGTTGGGCAACGTCACATGAGCAAAGCCCCGACAAATTACCCGTTGCCTTAACGGTGAATACAGGAAGAAGGCAGGTCTGGCAATCATACTATTCCGAGTGCCTTACCATTAATGGCGGCATTGCAATCTATTCATGCCATATTGCAAAACCTGCCCCAGTTGCGCTAGGAAGGAAAAAGAAACTTAGGATTTGAAATTAACAGTTAATGTGAAAATTGAACTGCCTCTATTAGGCGACCACCTCCATCTGAAACTACTTTCATAAAAGCCTCGCAAACATCACTATCGTAAAGCTGTTTATTTGTAGTAATTTCTCCAATAACAGCCTGTAATCCAAGAGCCTTCCTATAAGGACGAGGATTTATCATCGCATCAGTTACATCTGCGACTGCTAGAATTCGTGCGCCTAAACAAATTTCTTGGCCAGCAAGCCCTTTAGGATAACCACTACCATCCATTCTTTCATGATGCTGCAAAACCATATCAAGGATTGGCCAAGGAAAATCTATACCCGTTAATATTTCCTCAGCTCTCTTGGCATGAGTTTTTATTAATGTAAATTCTTCGTGATTAAGCTTTCCGTACTTTGATAATAACTCTTTGGGTATAGCAAACTTGCCAATATCATGTATCTGGCCAGCAACTCTGACTCCTTCAACTTCAAATGCACTCAGCTCCATTTGTTGCCCAATCAAACGAGCTATCACCGCAACATTATGTTGATGATGGACTGTATAAGTATCGTTAGCGGCCATGATTAACGACATATTACGAACCAGTTGATATAAAAAAGCATTATCTTTTATATGGTTTTCCATTTTCCACCTTACTGACTTACAGTTATAAGAAAATAAGCATCTATCAGACCATCAACTATCTCACATTCTCATTTCGTCTTTCATGGCCCCATAACAAATAGCCTTAACCTGCTGCTCCACCCAAATTTGTTTAAGTCGCACCCTATATTAGCGGTAGATAAACCTTGTCAGCGTGCGGGATGGGGCACAGAGTTGCATTTTTGATACATTGCAAGACCTGCTCTTTTGCCACCTGTTATGTTGCAGCCCGTTCGATTACGGACAATTTTTCATAGCCGATGCATTGTTTAACGACACTCGACGTTCTTTAGCAGTTTTTAGTGCCGCATCCTTTTCCATAGTGTTGCCAATTCCTAAGTCACCAAGAAAACTAAGGACGGAAAGGCCGCTGAATTCAGCACCCTCAGCAACCTGAAGCTCGAAAGCATCGATCTTTGATATTTCAATTTTTATGTCTTCGCACGAATAAGATTTTATCTCGTGGCCAGTGGCTGGCTGCATTCGGCCGTACCGTTTGGTTGCACACGCGCTCGCCAAAAGAACAATGCAAGCAAATAGAATGAGTTGCTTATGTTTCATTACGATCTCCCTTATTCTCCCAACGTTATCGATTTTGTTACTTCCGTCGAACGAATAGCTTTTACCTGACACCCCGCTCCAACTGGCTGAACCCGCGTCCCATTATCGGCAGATATTTGTTGAACTGAATCCTACGGAGAGCGGAACCGATGGGGATTGTATGGACTTGCGGCGGGTCGTCAACTGTGTGATCGGAGAGGGCGAGAGCCAGTTCTCTACTCTACCCGTTGCGTCCTGCATAAAATCGATCGAAAAAGTGTGACTAATATAGATCAAGCTGGCTGACCTTGATCTGAATCTGTGTGTTGATGCTTATTGTTTAATACTTAACGGTTTACCTTGTATGCCGGCATAAAAAACAATTATTTCTGCTGGCTCACTTCCTTCGTTCTTGCCGTAATGCCACTTATTCACAACTTCAACAATAGTGTCACCAGCTTTTAAGTGTAATGTAGCACCATCTTCCGCCACTACAGTTAACTCGCCATGTAATAACAATCCAGCGTTTATCACTGGATGTTTATGTAAGGGTAATTCTGTACCTGGAGGAATTGTGATTCTCAGTATTGATACTTCTGGTTTTCCTTTTGCATAATCTGGTAATTCTTTGCCATCCCAGCTAGCAATTGCTTTTGTAAGCACCTCAATTTCGATTTCATTTAACTTTTTCGCCGAAGCGCAATTTAACAGCAATAAATTTAAGCACATTCCATAGATTATGCCTTTCATTGAATCCATATACTTTCCTTAGCTTGAGGTACTTATAATGTATTTATTGCGCACTAAAATTCCTCTCAGATTCACTCTCGCCTGATACTCTTAAACTGAGTGGGTACCGCCATGCATCTCACTTTGCGAGATTATTCAAGAACCATTTTCTATTATCTTTTGGATCTATATAAAGCGATTCCCCACCAGATTCATCAACACCCTTAACCCGCGTCCTGTATTGGCAGCAGACAAACCTTGTTGGGGTAAATGGGCCCGCCAAACAAACGGTTCAGATCGTGGCTCGCTTCAAGATCACAGTCTAACCTTACCCGTTATGCGTATAAGCTATTACGACAGTACAAAACACTAAGCCAAATCAAATATTACTGTCTTCGAGATTCTTTTCGCTCACGCTCATATTGATCATATGATTTATTAGCGTTGTGCATACACTCATCATACTGAGAAGATGGTGGAAGTTTAGAGCACTCAAATCTTTTGCTAGACTGGAAACCTTCATAGGCTCCTCTGCTCGAACAACCAGCTGTAATAAGTAACATCACAATTACGAGCTTCACTATCATTATTTCATCCTGATTTTACTATTGCCTGACGTTGCTCATAACTGGGCGAACGTAGCGGGAATTGTTTTATGCTAGATTTTTTTAGGATAAAACTAGCGCCGTGGAGCTTAATCCGAGTTGATACGCCTCCTTATATCCATATCGCCTCAGTCAGACAAATAGTACTCAACTGTAGAAACGACCCTAACTTTCTTGATATGTGGATTATTTTTGTCCCTGGCGGTTATGCTGAACTGACCTTGTGTAGCCTTTCTGATTTTACCCAGGGTACTTTTTGAGTCTGATGCAAATTTTTCTGCAACTTCTCGTGCTTTGCGGGTGGCCTCTTCAATCATTTCTGGCTTTATCTCGTTAAGGCGAGAAAACAAATACTCAGTTTGAGACTGATAGTTCCCACCTGTAAAAACAATTCCCTGTTTACCCAGCTCCGATAGTTCACCCATTACTTTTCTAACGGAATCGATATCACTAGAGTAAACAGTTACCGTTTGAATCGCGGTGTATCGAAATTCGGCCTTAGTCTGACTTCCGTATTGCTGAGCAGATTTATCAGTGATTGAAGGTGTAGTAAATGATATCTCCTTTTTATCAAACCCCTTACCCGCTAAAAACTCACTTATCTTTGTCGTATTTCCATCTATAGCTTCATATAAATCTTCAAGTTTATTGCCAGCAGCCGTAAATTGTATTGGCCATATAACAACATCGGCTCCAAACTCTTTTTCGGACAAACCTTTTACAGTTACTGTTCGTTCATATTCTTTGAACTTAATCGCCGAATTTCCCAGTAAATAGCCAAGAGAAGTCAACCCAAGAAATATGAATACACCAAGAACTAGCGAGTTTAATTTACTTTCTAGCGCCATTTAAACCTCCTTAAGGGTATTACGCAGATCTCACCTGCACATTTTGCGGAGAGCGGTTAGTTGTGTCATTAAAATGTTGCAAATTGCCTGATATCTGGTACTGGCTGAATCCACTTGCTGTTCACTCACTATGCTCTTCGAATAAGGCTACATCGATAGATTTAAAAATGAAACAGGATTTTCCTTGCATTCGATTTTTCAGGCCAGAGAATATATCTTTAAGTAAGTCAGGGAAAACATAGCCCGACATTAAGTGAAAGCTGACATAGTTTTTGTTTACCTGTACAGACCCAATCTTTGAATAAGGCGCTTGCAGACTGTCGGACTTAAAGAATAGTAGCGAAAATTTAGCTGAGCGCGCGATAAGTGTGCGCCAAATTTAAATCGAATCTGACTCTAGTTTTGTTGCAATTACAAACTCGGCAACTACTGCAGCTTAGCCCGCAGCACGGCGATGGCCTCGGCGCGCTGCGCCCCATCCGTGTGGAGCTCCCAGTGCAACCCTCGATATCGGTTGAGCAGATATGCGGCCAGGTCGGCGATCTGGTAATTATCCGCCGACTGCAATGTAGCTGCCTCACTGCCCTTGAAGTGCAACTCTGCGTTTTCGTCGAGGAGCGGTACGAGTGCCTCCTCACCCCCCTCGGACAGAGTCAGCATTAGCTTGCCGAGTCGCCCGATAAACTGGCCTGGGGGTCCCCAACGATTGTGTGTGGTGTCGTTGCGCATCGCCGTCACGAGCGCCTCGGCGACGGCGCGGCTGGCTAACGTCGAGCTTCGTTTGTGCGGTCACAACAGAATTCGGCCCCTGCTGCATAATGTGGACAAGTTCGTGAGCAATGAGCCGATCGCCCTCCTGGTCGCCCGGTCGATACTGCCCTGGCGCGAAATGGATGTCGCCGCCGACTGTGAATGCGCGCGCATTCAGATTCTGCGCCGCATGTTGTGATTTACTGCCCGTGTGGATGCGGACACCGCCCAAGTCCGCGCCAATGACCCTCTCGACCCGACCCCGGAGCGCCTGCGGCACTGCATGGCTTCCGCCGACGCCCGCATGACTATTGATCTGGCGAATTCGGCCGTGGTATGAACCGGCATCTGTCTAAAATTGTGAGCAGAGCGAGCATTTCCAGTCGTAGTAGAGTCTCCTGGTGCATTTGCCGCTCTTGCTTCTAATTGCTGTTGTACAGCTTGATCCCCACTCGTCGGCTGTAAGTTAAAAATCGAGTTCGCCTCACGGTTCCGCCCAAAGTGGGCCGGGAATATCGTGGGCTTAGTAGGCATTGTCAGCAAAGTTGCCTTCGGTTTCTCTGTAAAAGTGCGCATTGTTAGTCTCACCCAGCCCGTGTATTTTGCGGGCAACATAATTTAATTGTCAGGCCTCATTCAGTGAATGAACAAATGATTTCGTAAGCATGGCTGCAGGAACCTCTTTGCATCCTGACACGTTCTGTCCAGCCCATAATGGCGAAAAATCGGTGCTCCCTTGGCTTTCGGCTTTCCTCCTTAATGGAGCAATAGCAGTTGCAGCCAAAGGGAATGCAGGCGCGATCACATTACACGGCCCTAATTCCCGCATAAGGCGATTGACAATTGCGCGCGCAGGGCGGCCACTAAAGAGATTTGTGACCGCTGTAACATTCGCTGCATCGCTCTTCAACGCCGCGCGGTGTAAATTGCTAGTTTTGGCTTCCGGACAAAGCAAGTAAGCAGTTCCGATTTGAACGCCTGCAGCGCCGAGCACCAATGCTGCTGCTACACCATTCGCGTCTGCTATCCCACCTGCTGCTATGACAGGGACTTTCACAGCCCTCACTATCTGTGGCACTAACGCGAAGGTTCCTGCTTGGGCATTGAGATCATCGGAAAGAAACATACCGCGATGGCCACCCGCCTCAAGCCCCTGCGCAATAATGGCATCCACGCCTTTTGCTTGTAGCCAGAGTGCTTCCTCCACTGTCGTTGCCGAAGACAGAATTTTAGCGCCCCAACTACGCACCTTAGCCAACATATCAGCGGGCGGCAATCCAAAGTGAAAGCTCACAACTGGAGGCTCAAATTCAGCCAATACCTCAACTGCTTCCCAGCTAATTGAAAGCCTGCCTGGAGTGGAAATCGATGCAACGTCGTTGATGATGCCGTACTCGTCAAAGTATGGCGAAACTGTGGCCCTCCAAGCTTCCTCGCGAGAGGAGTTCGGCTCTGGCTCTGCATGGCAAAAAAAATTCACGTTGAATGGACAAGTAGTGTGCTTTCGAATGAGCTGCAACTCCTGACGCAGGACATCCAGGCTGAGCGTTGCGCAGGGAAGTGAGCCAAGACCTCCTGCATTGCAGACAGCAATAGCAAGCTCGCTGCCTGCTACACCCGCCATGGGAGCTTGAATGATTGGTAGTTGAATTCTCAGAAGTTGTTGCAGGTTCATTCTTACCCCCTGGCGGCCTGTCGGACTTATAGAAGCGTAGCGAAACTTTAGCTGAGCGAGGCGTAATTATGACAATTTTGCAGGGCAATTGTTATTCTATTGCCAAAAAATGCGCCTAAATAGTCACCGCTCAGCTCAATTTGCAGCCGATTTCATTTCAGTCCGTCAGGCCGACAAGTACAAGCTGTGTTGATTTGAGCGACAAATAAAATCTCGGAATTGGACCTACCGTGAAGCTAAGGAGCTGCGCGCTTTTTCGCAGCCCCGCTTGAGCGCAGGTTTAAGCTGGCGCGTGAATGCAAGACCATATGCCTTAACCACCGCACAATGAGTAACGCGGCAAAAACTGCAGGCAAAATCACATACAAGTGCTCGGGTTCGAGCATGTAGTGAAGCGCCGAACGTACCCACTGGGGATTGCCATGACCTTCGTGAGCAAACACTGGCGCCGCCATGAACAATAAAATGAGCGAGGGAAGCACACGATATGCTGTTTTCATAGAACCATCTCCTATTCCATTCTGTGGATCGGTTTGAATCGCGCCATATCGCATCCACTTTAATTTTGTTTGGTAGTGGAATTATGGCAGAGCAAGAAGTACATTCTTTAGCGAATTCAGGTTTTTCTACAGACTCAACGTTATTGCTGAGGTGCAGCTACGAACGTCATCGAGTGCGGTTACCTCCAGCGACCGGCTATGCCTCTTCAAGAAATATGTGATCCCAAGGGCCGTATTCACCTACCCCCTCTTTTCTTACTATCCAACCATTTCTGATGTAGAACTCTCGGGCCTTGTTATTGCATCGGTCACATTTGAGAGAAAGGGGTAATCCGAATTTCTCTTTGCATACCCTGATAAGGCTGCTACCAATTCCCCGCCCTTGATACTCCGGGGACACGTACAAATGATGGAGAAAGTTTTCAGCCTCCCATACGGATACAAACCCCAAAATCCTAAGCTCGCAATTAGCTACTAAAATAACTTCGCCTTCGATTTGCTTCTCAAAATTGTCCCACGACGTATCCTCTAAGAGATAACAACCCGCACTCTTCCGCGCCGAATTGTAAATTCCAATTAATGCAGAGGAATCCTTCTCCACAAAGGGATGAATCTGAAACGTCTCGCTCTGCATAACGTGATTCGAATCAAGTACAGATTGACATGCTCCGCCTCTAAAGTTTCTTGCTGAGTGATGCGCGCTCATTTTGGATCTCTCCTGAACTGACAGCTGAAAGATTGAATCCTGAAAAACTGCTCTATGCCGCCGCAAATGTAGCTCGTCGTCGTCCACCTCAACGTCTTCAGTTATGCGGCGAACGTCAGCTACGCTTCGCTCAATATCACGAAACTAGCCACGAAAAATCACGCGGTCAGGCCTACACTGGCATCACCCATCCTATTTTCCGCTTGTTTCACGGCTCTGCTCACGGTGGCATAACTCACACCAAAATATTCACCCACTTGGGTGAGCGTATAGTGCCCACTCCAATACACTTAGACAGGCTTTGGTCGCGGGTTTGATATTAATAATTAGGGGCGGAGTAATAATAGTTACAAAAGAAAACAGACATTGCCAATCAATAATACTCTGACCTTAATTATTCAGTCGCAAGTTCGTTGAGGGTCTGGGCCCCTCGGCGGCATCCCATTCCCAGAGACAAGATCTAATTCATATGCATTATCTGAATTTCTGGAAGACACGCGGATCAATCGCCGCAGCGCCGATCATGCCACCCGATAGCGCTCCAGCGATCCCAGGGCTCATAACGTCCTGGCCCGCCAAGAATAGACCTGGAACAGGCGTGCGAGCGTTGAGTGCGCCTGACAACATCCGGCGTGGGGTCGTTTCGACGCCATAGAACCCGCCCTTCTCGTGGCCGGTGAATGAGGCGGTTGCGAGTGGAGTACCAACTTCGCGAAAGACGACAAGCGGTGCCAATGCCGGGAACTTCTCCACGAAGAACCTCATCATCTTGGACTCGATACTCTGCTTGAATGCATCCCACTTGTCGGCGCGCGCCGCAGCACCTTCAGCCGCAAATTCGGCCACCGACGACCAATCCGCAAAAACCAGCATTTCACCGGTGTGTTTGCTCGATGGTCCTGGATCATGAGCGGGGTCCTTGAGAGATGGTAACGAGACGAACATCATCAGAATTGGCCCACCGTCTGCCGCTGCCCATATACCGTCATTGGTGTCCCAACTTTCGTAAAACCAGTGGTTTGAGCGTGTCGCTCCGTGTCGGGCGATGTCACCCTCGAAACCTAGAAAGACCTCGAAGTGACAGATCGACGGCTTAAAAGTGGCTATCTCACAAGCCCAGTGCTGTTCGCGAATCTCCTCCGGTAGCAGGTGCTTCACGGTTTCGCCGGCTCCGATCGCCGAGACAATGAAAGGCGCGTTGATTTCTTCGCCGGATCGGGTGCGCACGCCTATGGCTTTGCCATCTTCAAGTAATATCTCGCTGACCGACGTCCTGGCTCGGGCGCTGCCGCCCGCCGCTTCGATCACGGGAATAAGCCCCCTTGCGATGGCAGCGGCACCGCCCACGGGGTAGGCGGCTCCTCCGAGATAGTGTCCCATGATGGTGGCGTGAATGGCGAAACTCGCTTCTTTCGGTTTGCCACCATAGGTGCCCCACTGCGCCGACAACACCGCGGCGAGCTTTGGGTTACTGATGAGTTCCGAGATGACCTCTCCAGTAGTGCGACTGCACCAGCGCTGGATCTTCCTCTTATTCCACCAGTGATGCGCGGAACGGAACGGCTCGGGCATGGCTCGCTCGGCACCAACCATGTGGCTGGCTTCTTCCGCAGACAGCAACGCCTCGAAGTAGGCATCGATTTCAGCAACATTGTCGGGAAACCGGTCTTTGAGCTCCATCTTGTAAGCTGAAGCCGGGCGCCCAACGGAAATCTCGAATCCATCCGGGAAATGCAACGTGTCGTAGACGGTACCTACTGAGCGAAACTCGATTGTTCCGCCACTGAGCCAGTCCAAAATCCGGCCCGCTAACTGGTCGTGGCCGAATGTGCCGCAATAGTGGAGGCCGACATCCCAGGTGAATCCATTGCGAGTGAAAGCATGAGTCAGCCCGCCAATCGTCTGCGCTTGCTCAAGAAGCAAAACTTTGTGATCCAGCCGGGAAAGCGCAGCGGCCGTCGTCATTCCGCCCATGCCGGACCCGATGACAATGACATCAAACTCGTTTGTAGACGTTTTAGCTTTCATACGACGGCACTCCTCTTCTGCTTAGTATGCCTGTCAACCATACCCGTAACCGATCGCTTTTAGCCGAAAACAGACATTTGCATTTCATCTCCAGATTCACGTCTCAACATATGCAATTCCACCGCATAATGTCGCAAATCACCGGCAAATTTCCGTGAGAATTTGCCCTGTTATGTGCTTTCCTTTCCGTAGTGCAAAATTTACCCTCTACCCAGATTATTCCAAAGTCACCAACAAGCTTATACCCATAAGCTATTATGTTCAATTCTTCACAAAAAACAACGGGATTAGGTCTTTTCGCTTGCACTTAAGGGTTGAGTTCGGGAATGCTCAAACATGTCATTTAAAGGGGAGCACTTCATGAAACTTACCACTTGCAGTTAGGCAAGGCGGAGTATCACTTTTTACCAACTTTTACATCTACCAGCCCATTTTTTGCAAACACCTCACTTACTGACTGAATTATTTGCTCAAAAACCTGGTCTGGATTCTCATGATTTAAAAGTTCGGCCCGAACTTCAAAAACAAATTCTGAAGTTTGGACCAATTGCACACGTTGAGCACTTTCATGTTCTAAATCAAAAGTTAAATGTGACAGAGTGACATCTCCCACTCGAACTACTGTTGCTTGCCGTCCCTCAATTTGAAAACTTCTAAATGGCGAACCACATGCACAAGGGGCACGATAAAACCGCAAGCGATCACCAATATCATAGCGAATAAAAGGCTGAACATGATTTGAAAGTACAGTTAACAACGCCGTGCTGGATAATTCCCCATCCGAAACAGGTTGTTTATTTTCATCTACTGCTTCTAATATGACCCAATCTTCAAGTACATGTTTACGGCCACAATCGCACTCATAGGCCATGAAAAGACACTCTGTACAAGCATAAGTATCACGAATGCCAAGCTCAAGTGAAGGGAATGCTTTTTCAACACGTTTACGAAGCTCGGGCGTGAATGTTTCGCCGGCAATCCTGATAAGTTTAGGCTCGATTCCTAAACGACCAACTTCTTGCTCTCTTGTCAAAATCTCCAGCATACTTGGATAAGTCACTATAGAAGCTATCTGTCCAATCCCAATAATCTGTTTTACCGTTTTTTCGATCGGTTGGCCTACCGGAATATGAATTGATTGTTTTGCCAGTCGAGGAGCTAAATGTTGCATAAGCTTACCAAGTCCAGCGCCAGCAAAATGACCATCCCCACCCGAAATCGCCAGATTAGCACCTGTTTTTTGAATTTTATCGGTCATCATTGATTGACGAAAAAGCCGTGCCAAGGCAAGGCCATAGACAAACTCAAGTACAGATGATGGAAGCACGACTACCGCAGGCTCCCCTGAAGTTCCAGTAGTTCTAAACACGGCATATTGGCCAATCGGAACGCCAATGTTATCCATATTGCTCATATGTTCTCTTACTTGAGCAAGAGTTAAAAAACGATCAGTGAGCCAATTATCAAATTCACCCATGAGATCGCTCTTAGACGTTACAGGAAGATCGGTTAGCGAAATAAGATTTGTATCAGGCAAATGAGCATAAAGTTTATTAAAATACGGAGACTTTTTACGGGCCGTTTGCATAAGGCGCCGGAGGTTTTTAAGCTGTTTGGCTTCAATCCTTTTACGACCACCCCAAGCCGTCCAAATGCCTCCTATAAAGTATCCAAATGTTCGAATTAAGCTAAACTTCATGCAAATAACCTCTAACGTTCCTCAGTCTTATAACGTTTCAAGTTGAGCGACACCTCTAAACCACGGTGTCAGGCCTCACATTTAACATTAGCCATCCTGTTTTCCGCTTGTTTCACTGCTATGCTCATGGTGGCATAACTCACACCACTATATTCACCCACTTAGGCGAGCGTATAGTGCCCACTCCAATATGCCTAGGTCAGGCTTTGGTCGCAGGTTTGATATCGCTCAGCAAAATAGCTCAATGGTTTTACGGGTGCCTGTTTTTGCTTTTTGGGTATGTCTTTAAGCGATTCTTCGAGGTTAAGCTTGCATTGAATGTTATTTACAAATTCGTCATCACCCAGAAAAATCTGATTTTTTAACTGTTGCCGGGGTGACGGCTGCCCTTTGCCTTCTCACGAAACAAATCACTGCCTAGCGGCGTTCCTGTCTGTCATGCTTCTCGAATCCGTTTAAGATGATTAAAAGAGCTTTGACCCGAATGGTACTGAATAACGCGCTGGCCTGAGAGTTGGCCTGCACCCGTTGTTGAACAGCTGCCACAGTGCTTCGTACAGACGTCGAAGAAAAGTGAGCAGTTGTTGCAGTTCTCGAATGTTCGTTTTGGCGAACAACGCGGCGACGGATGGCTACGCATTTCTTGAGCTTACGGAAGTCATCGCTGCTTGGAACGTAGACGCCATTCAAATATTCGGGTAACCCTCAGCACTACCGCAATTAACAGCAACACTATATAAACAGATGATATCGAGAAAAGCACCTTTCTTAAAATCATGTTCCTACAACCTAACGTCCCGGCTTAGACGCGCGCGCTTTGTGCGCGTCGAACTGGAGCCGCTTGTTAACTGCCTTATTTCTATTGGGCAGGCTTATGAAATTCGATGACATTTTCATCCGGGTCTCGTATGAAAAAGAAATTCGCTCCTTCAAGTTCTACTTTTTCTGTAATAGCTATTCCATGATTTAAAAGCTGTTCCTCGACAGCATTGGTATTTGTAATCTCTAGAGCGATATGAGTGTAACCCGTGTGTTTATCTGGAGTATCCATCAAGACATTACTAGGTGTCTCATCCGTAGAATTTAGAATAAAGTTGATATTCACACCAGATGGATGTTCCATTATTGCAACAGGTTCCGAGCCAACTGGTCCAACAAGAAATACAAATCCTAGCTTTTCATAAAACTGTCTGGACGTTCTAAGATCCTTTACTCTCAGTCCAATATGGTTAATTCGAGTAATTTCTTTCATAAATACTTCCTATTGTTTGAAGGCAGTTAACGCTTGGGCTCAGGGTCGGCAAAAAGCGCAGCTTTTTGACGTCCCTTGGAGCCCCTTGTTATGAGCGTACGTTGCTTAATACTGTCGCGTAACTATTCCAATCAACTGCTGGCACCGTTCCCATTGACTGAAGCTGTTGAAGCAGACGAAAGACAAAGTAAATCAGTGAATTTTCTCCATCTCTGACTACTAACTCTCCATCGTATAAATCAAACGCGCCCGAGCTTAACCCTACTCCGCAATCAATCCCTCTGCTATTTTCTAAAGTTTTCAATACACTTCGGAAAGCTTCGGCATTAAGCTCTTTGCTCCAGCTAACTGCTGGAGCTACGATTCCAGCAATTATTGGAAAATGAGGTTTCGCAGGAAACTCTCCTCCCGCGTGTCTAATAGGTATCGAGGTCCTGTGCAAAGCACGAACCGATTTCGCCTTATCACCCGCGTATTCCAGGTATTCTTTATCGATTTTTGGTTTTACCTCTAGTACTGCATAGACAGCTTCTGCAGGTACGAACCGGTGGTTTTTTTGATCTAGAAGAGTCGGCGTGTATTGATTATCAAAAATCACCACATCTATCTGGTGGCTCGTTTTTCCCTCGCTATCGATCACAATTGCAGAATCCACCTCGTAGCGTTTTGGGAGGTACCGCCTCAGCAGATCTATAAAATGTCTTTCATTTATGGAGCCGGCAGTACCGTTATGAGGGATAGAGGAAGAAGCTAGGCTAATTTCGAGCGCAAGGACTTGCTCTTCTGCCGCGAAAGCATTCCTTAAAAATGAAGCACCATCAGCCATCGATTCTTTTTTTGCACGATTTTTTGCCATCACCAAATAACCTGATCGTATGTCGGCTTTGCCCGAGATATTCCAGCTTGTCGTCCTATTGCCCTTTTTTGCGCCAATGCAAGATCGTCAGAGATGATGTTGTTTGTGTTCGCTGGATCGATGAATCGGGCACGTTCAAAACCATCTCTCAAATAATCCAAAACTAAACTCAGATTGCTTGCTACGTTTCCAACTCTTGCGTTCCGAAGAGCCTCAATTACCACTAATTCAAGGTGGATGGAGGGGAACTCGATACCGTGGAGGCTACGCCATATTTTTACCGCGCGAATCTCCTCTAATCGCCGACTTTTCGAGACTAATCCTATATGGGTTTGAATATTTGTTTTTGTCCAGGTTTTTGACCTATCTTTCCATAGACTGTGATCATTCCCATTAGGCGATTGCCGTCGTCCTGGTACTAGATCGATTTTAAAACCGTTCACGCTTGTTCCCAATGAAACATTCTGGCGTTTAACCGGATAGCCGGCTGACGCTACAGCATTGCAGAGAGTGTTGTAGATATTCTCTAGAGTATCTGGAGTGGAAGAGGACAGAGATATAAAAATGTCGGCATCGGTACTTATTGTTACCGCAGTCCCCTTGCTAAGAGAACCTGAAAATTCCGCGCACACCAAAAAATTTCCTGCCCAGCGCTGTATAATTGGGTACAAGAAATTCCCTGCAGCCTTCGCACCTGCAACATTCACAGCGTACTTGGCAAGCACTGCCCTTATGTAATTATCTGCTGGCATCCATTCCTCTCAAATCATGTTTAGTCTTGCTCATAACGTCAAGTAGTCGCCCTAAAAAATGCCGATAAAAGCACCTTCGAGGTGTATCACCTCAAAATATCAATGTAGAACATTGCTTTAATCGGATGTGAAAATTCCGCACACTCTTAACTTTCCGATAAGAACGGCATGAATACGCCCCCAAATTGCTAGATCAAACGCGATAAGTTACGGGTGAAGCACTATGCTACCTGAACCAAACAATGTTATGTGGACTGGATTAAACGTTATATTTACTTCCACGGCAAGACACCCGAAAAATTTAGCTGCGCAGGATATCGAGGAGTTTCTGACGCATCTTGCCGCTGTGGGCAAGGTCTCCGCTTCAGCCCAAAACCAAGCGAAATCGGCGTTGTTAATTTTTTATATTGTTAGGTATCGGAAATCAAATTACTGTGGTTAGATAGCGTCATACAAGCCAAAGCTTCGAAAGAATTACCAATCATCTCAACCCTGAACGAGGTGCTATTTTATTAAACCGAGCAATGTAAATAGGGGCAGAAATGAAACGACTTAAAACTATTTTTTTAGGGATTCCGCTTCTGTTGTTACAAGCATGCGGGACAACTACACCACTGGGAGCGAGGCATCAGCCATCTGGCTTAAATACTCAGTTTAATAGCGGCCAATTGACGTTTTCGGAATACGTGGCAGATAGCCGCGCCATGATTACAAAAGTACGTTCTGGAAGTAGTGGGGCCGAGATGGAAAAGGTGCTCGATGGCAATGCGCCTTTTGAATTAAAGCCGGCAGAGAGTTGCCAAAAAGGAGGTGAGAAACCTTATCGACGCGGCGTTCTGCTTACCCATGGTTTGACCGATGCTCCTTATTCCATGCACGCACTGGCTTCTTTTTTTCAGGAAAACTGTTTCCGTGTCATGGCAGTGTTGTTACCTGGACACGGCACGCAGCCGGGGGACTTGCTGGATGTAACATGGCAGGAGTGGGCAAAGGCGGTAGCTTATGGCACCGACCAGCTCGCCACCGAGGCTGATGAAATCTATCTGGCAGGGTTTTCTACCGGTGGCACGCTAAGCATTAACCAGGCATTGAAAGACGATCGAGTACGTGGATTGTTCCTTTATGCTCCGGCTTTAAAAGTTACGCCATTGGCTGCCTTGGCCAATATACATAAAATTTACAGTTGGTTGATGCCATCAGCAAAGTGGGTCAGCATCATGCCTGACAAGGCTATTTACAGATACGAGTCGTTCACTAAAAATGCCGCTGCCCAGATATATGGGTTGACGCAGGAAGTGCAATCTCAGCTGGATAAGCACGTGCTGAAAATTCCCGTGTTTACTGCTGTCAGTCAGGACGACACGACGGTTTATACTTCGGCCACTTTAGATTTTATGGCTCATTCGCGACATGATTCCAATAAACTGGTGCTTTATACGGTCGACACTAATAAATTTCCGCCCGATATTCCAGCAGAACAAGTGGAGTTGGTAAACAGCGTTTTTCCTGAACAGAAAATATTAAGTGCTGCACATACTTCTATTACCTTGCCTTTAGATGATGCGTACTATGGAATGATGGGAGAGTATTCAAATTGCATACACTATTATCCAGATGAAATTAAAAAATACGATGCTTGCAACCAAAATTCAGAACAAGTTTTGCTGGGTGAGTTAACCGAAGACAACCTTAAAGCCGGGACTTTACGCCGTTTAATGGCTAACCCAAATTTTTCAACGCTTAAAATATCCATGAAAAAGTTTATTGATAGCTTGCCATGATCGTAGCAAGAGGGGATTTTTAAAAATTTTTAATTTACATCGTTTTATCGTAAACGTTAATACATAAAAAACTGTATCTACAGCATATTTTAAAACTCCGAATTCTCACCTTCGCAGGCAAGACGAGTATTTAAGGGTTTCTTAGCAGCCTGTCGGACATAAAGGAAATCGGCTGCTAGCATTGTTGCCCGGGTTGGTCGCCGGTTTGCGGTAAAATCAGTTCATGGTTTCCGAATTTGATTTAATCCGCCGTTTCTTCACCCGTAGCACGCCTGGCGCAATGTTGGGTGTAGGCGACGATGCCGCACTTCTGCGTGTTGGGAGTGGTATGGAACTGGCAGTGTCAACCGATATGCTGGTGAGCGGAACGCATTTCTTTCCTGATACAAATCCTTTTTCTCTTGGTTACAAAGCACTGGCAGTAAACTTGTCCGACATGGCGGCGATGGCGGCGCAGCCGCGTTGGGCGACTTTGGCTTTGTCACTGCCCGAGGTTGATGAGATGTGGCTGGAAAAATTCAGCGCGGGATTGTTTGCGTTGGCAGATGAACACCACGTAGAGCTGATTGGTGGTGACACCACCCGAGGACCGCTAAATTTGTGCATCACGATCATGGGTGAAGTACCGCGCGGTGCGGCGTTGCGGCGTTCGGGTGCACAGGTTGGTGACGATGTTTGGGTGTCCGGTGTATTGGGTGATGCTGCACTGGCGTTGGCGCATGTGCAAGGGCATATGCAATTGGCTGCGAAAGATTTTGCGGCTTGTACTTCGGCGTTACACCAACCAGTGCCGCGTGTGGCACTGGGGCTAGCACTACGGGGTGTAGCGCACTGTGCAATAGACATTTCAGATGGTCTGCTGGCAGATCTCGGCCACATTCTGAAATGCTCTAATGTTGGCGCTGAAATTACATTCAACGCTCTGCCAGCTTCCAGCACAATGCAACGTTATCTTGAGCAATCACTGGGCAAGTGCTGTGTGCTGGCTGGGGGCGATGATTATGAGCTTTGTTTTACCGTATCCGTTGAGGACCGTTCTGAAGTGGAAAAAATCGCTGCCAATCTCGGGTTGTTGCTGACACGCATTGGCACCATCACGGCGGAAAAGCAGTGCATAGTGCGAGCTGCGGACGGCAGTGTTATCAACATTGAGGAGCCGGGCTATGACCACTTCCGCTGATTGCAGCGTGCAGCCTTCGTGGCGCTTTATCTTTAGTCACCCCGCACATTTCCTCTCCTTCGGTTTTGGCAGCGGGCTGTTTCCCAAAGCACCCGGCACAGCGGGTACATTGGCTGCTTTCCCGATGTATTGGTATCTTGCAGAACATCTGACTGATGTGCAATTTATTTTAATGTTGATCGTGGCCTTCGTCGTAGGGGTGTGGGTATGCGACAAAACCGGCGAAGCACTGGGTGTGCCGGACCACGGTGGGATGGTGTGGGACGAGATTGTAGCTTTTCTGCTGGTGCTATTTTTTACACCCGAAGGTTTTTTTTGGCAACTGCTGGCGTTTTCGTTGTTCCGATTTTTTGACATAGTCAAGCCGCCGCCCATTCGTTACTTTGACAAGTCATGGCACGGCGGTCTCGGCGTCATGTTCGACGACATTCTTGCGGCGGGCTACGCTCTACTGGTCTTGGCGCTGGTGAAAAGTGTGCTTCTGTGAAATGTGTCCTTAACAATGGGTTTGTAGCTGCACTACTTCTGCTTTGTACGCTCAATGCCGCTCACGCTGAAAAATTTACAGCCGAGGTAATCTACGTGATGGATGGCGATACTGTTCTTTTATTACGCGACAATTTACGGATCAAGGTGCGGCTGGCCGAGATCGATGCACCTGAAATAACGCAGGCGTTCGGTGCAAAATCCAGGCAATCGCTGGCCAAGCTGGTGCTAAATAAACAAGTGCATGTAGATAGCCGAGCAGAGGATGTTTATGGCAGGCTGGTGGCGCGGATCAAAGTGGGCGAATTGAACGTTAACCACGAACAGGTGAAGCGCGGAATGGCGTGGGAGTATTCTCGTTCCAGCAATCGTAAAGTATTGCGCGCATTGCAGAATGACGCTATGAAAGCGAAGCGCGGGTTATGGGCACAAAGTAATCCGATACCTCCGAGGAAATGGCGCAAAACACATGCAGCGTCTCGACAATACTATGCTGTAAAAAATAATCTCTGCGGTAGCAAGCGATATTGTTCACAAATGAACGGTTGCGACGAAGCAATTTTTTATCTATCGAATTGCAATGCGAGATCTTTGGACAAGAATCGCGATGGCGTACCGTGCGAGAGTTTGTGCCGTGCTAAAAAGTAATCGTTTGCCAATTACACCCCATAGCATCGCAGCGCAAGGCATTCCCTGTGTCGTGCCAGTCTCCTAGCACCCAACGCTCGCAACTATGGCCATCCACCATATGCAGGTGACGCTTTTGCCGATGTGTGTGCCCATGGATCAAACGCGGATAATTATGCCTCTTTAGCAGGCTTACAACTGCATCCAGATTGACGTCCATGATGTCATCACTCTTGTGCATTTTTTCATTCTCACTACGTGCACGCAGTTGCGCAATGAGGGCCTTGCGCTGCGCCAGCGGTTGGGCAAGAAAGTTCTGTTGCCATATTGGCTCATGTACTTGTTTACGGAAATCTTGATAAGCAATATCGTCAGTGCAGAGAGTGTCGCCATGGATGAACAACGTCGGCGTGCCATACAGGTCAAGTAGCGTAGGGTCAGCTAGCAGCGTGGCACCGCTGGCTTGTGCAAGTGTCTGGCCCATTAGCAGATCGCGATTACCATGCATAATACTGATGCGAGTGCCGCTGACGGAGAGTGCGTGCAAAGCATTGATGATCTGGCAATTAAATGGATCGTCGATGTCATCATCACCCGCCCAGTATTCGAATAAATCACCGAGAATGTAGAGTGCGTCTGCTCCAGGCGCAATCTGATGAATAAAGTGTAAAAATACCTGCATGCTGAGCGGTTGCTCCGCACAGAGATGCAGGTCAGAAATAATTAAACTGTAGGCCACAGAATGGGTGGAACCCTAAAGGAATTTAGGGCCCTCAAAAAATTCAATTTTGCGAGTAGCCGCTTTGCGGCTAACTTGCTAATCTCGTTCCGTCTCAAGGCAGCGTTACTCGAAAAAAATTATCGCCTACATTTCAACATCTATGCAGTACTCAAATTTTTTATTCGTGCCTTGCCGTGATTAGAAACTTGAATTTTTAGAGGCGCCCGCCGTTCTTTAAGTTATTCCACTACTTCCGCTTTGATGAGGACTACATCCTCAACCGGCACGTCTTGATGCCCAGCGACATTGCCCGTCTTAACTTTGCGGATAATATCCAGCACCTCAGTGCCTGATACCACTTTCCCGAATACGCTATAACCATAACCTTGTGAATTGGGTGCAGTGTAGTTGAGGAAACTGTTGTCCTTTATGTTAATAAAGAACTGCGCTGTGGCAGAGTGTGGATCAGAGGTGCGTGCCATGGCCAGGGTATATTTATCGTTCGTCAAGCCATTAGCTGCCTCGTTTCGAATTGGTGCCTTGGTGGGCTTTTCTTTCATGCCAGCTTCGAAGCCACCGCCTTGAATCATAAAGCCATCAATTATGCGATGGAACACCGTATTATCATAAAAACCGCTGGTTACGTAATCAAGAAAATTTTTGACGGTGGCAGGTGCTCTTTCAGCATCCAGTTCAATGGTGATATCACCGTGGTTTGTTTGCAATTTGACCATACTAGCTTTTCCTTTTTGTGCAGACTGTTGTTGAGAATTGGGCGCTGCTTGAGCTGTGCACAGCAGCAGGCAACTGAGTATCAGTGTAGCGAATAATCCTTGAAATTTCATTATGACGTTTCCTCGTAAATGATCTGAAAGCGGTTACTGCACTTAACCCTTGATGGGTAATGATCATGCAGCTTCAAGATTATAGCCTATGCTTTTGCTCACATTTTAATACTGCAGACTTCACCATTTTTAAAACGGCCAGGCTCTCTGGCGCTAATTTTAGTTATTGCACTTCTTCCACTTTTTTGAGGACAACTTCTTCTAATGGGACGTTTTCGAGTCCGTAGCGCTCACCGACCGCTACCTTGCTGATAGCGTCCACAACTTCTGTTCCACCCACCACCTTGCCAAACACGCAATAGCCATAGCCTTTCTTATCGGCTGAGGTGAAATTCAGGGAGTTATTATCCTTCAAATTAATGAAAAATTGAGACGTGGCGGAGTGAGGGGCAGAGGGACGCGCCATGGCGATAGTATACTTGTCGTTTTTCAGACCGTTTGCAGCCTCATTTTTTATTGGTGGATTAGTATTTTTTGGTACCATTTTTGCAATGCTGCTCATCGAGACTGTCCCATACGAGTAGTTATAGCCACCTCCCTGAATTACGAAGCCATCGACCACGCGATGGAATATGGTCTTGTAGTAAAAACCACTGTTAACATATTCGAGGAAGTTTTTAACTGTGGTAGGCGCTTTTTCGGCATCCAGTTCGATAGTGATTATTCCATAATTGGTATGTAATTTAACCATGCTAAATTCTCCATTTATTGTTGAAGGTTGAGAAAATTGTCAGTTGATGCGGCGCAACTGAGCAGCAGGGCGGATGAGAGACTTGGCGTTTCATATGCTGTCCCTTATATGCTGATGATAAATAGCAGCATAGCGTTTCATTTTCCGATATGTATGTGAATAAGGAGTAAATACAGACATAAGCGCAGAAGCCAATGTCAGTGACTGAACGACAACGACAGTCAGGTTGAGGAACATGTTAAATTATTGTGCAGCACGCTCTTCTTGGATTAACCATTTATTTTTTGATTTTACCAGAAGCATGACTTTGTCGAAGGATGTGATTAGGTAGTCAGAACGATAAGACTGATGAAAGGTAACGGTGGCATGGTTTTCATCCTGCAAGCTGACCTTCTCATTGCTAACTTTAATCTCGATATATTTGGGCGTACTGATACGTACCTTGCTGTCGGCTTCCCATTGGTCGCGGCTTTCACCATTCGGAGTCTTAAAATCTGCGGAATAGAAATCTAAATATTTAGTCACGTTTTGGGATGTCCATACTTCAACCCAATTATGTAATGTCTTTAGGACTTCAGCGCTATCATCGGCAGTCAGTTTATTAACAGGCTCGCTGGACGAAACAGGTTCAGGTGCGACTGAAACTGTTTTAGATGGTACAGGCGTTGTTTTAGGGGTTGCGACTTGTGGCTTCACTATACTGGGTTTGTTCTGAGAGAGCAGGTTATGAATCCGCGCCACCTTGGCCTGTGCGCTAGCACTGTTCCGGTCCAGTTGTAGCGCACGTTCATAAGCTTGGCTTGCCATTTTGGCGTAGATATCGCCCAAATTTTCCTGTGCAGTAGCATAGTTCGGATGGTTGCGGATAGCCATTTCCAATGCATCCTTGGCTTTGCCATATTGGCCTAGCCCAGCGTATAGCACGGCAAGATTGTTATATGGCTCCGGTAGTTCTGGGTAATCTTCAGTCAGCGATACGAATATGCCGATTGCATCATCAGTTTTGTTCTGCGTGGCGAGAATTAGCCCTTTCAGGAAGCGTGCCTTTGCATTTTTAGGATTGCTTGCGAGGTAGGTGTCGATCCGCGTCAGCGCCTGCGTGTGCTGATTCAGTTTGAATAGCTTATTGATATCCTGGATTTCATCCGCGACTGCAGTCAGGCTGAAGCATAGTGACAGCGCGCCTATGAATAGTGCTGCGCGTAAGCCAAAACGGTGAACATTTTCCATTATGTGGTCATTAGATATGAAATATTTTGTCTGCTTGGGCGTATCAATAATTACGCCACGTCTTTACCAAAATTTCCGTATCAGTCAATCCTGCGTGATTATCACGCGAAGTTTATGAAGCATTCAGAATAAATGGGTTACCCAAGGGAACCAGATTCTATCAAATCTGCCCATTTTTTTCACAGCTTATCGTATCAACTGACAAGGCCATCCGCGCTTCATCTGTTTGAGCAAGGAGATTTTCGGGTAAAATCAATAGTTCTTGTATTGAAAGAAACGTCGAATAATGAGCAGCCACACACAAGCACCAGCATCCGCCCCCCACTTTATCCGCAACATTATTGAGGCCGACCTGGCGAGTGGTAAACATACGGATATTGTCACACGCTTTCCACCGGAGCCGAATGGATATTTGCATATTGGTCATGCCAAGTCTATTTGCCTGAATTTTGGTTTGGCAATCGACTATCAGGGCCACTGCAATTTGCGCTTTGACGACACTAATCCGGAAAAGGAAAGCGATGAATATGCACGCGCTATTCAGGAGGACGTTCAATGGTTAGGCTTTCATTGGCAGAGCGAGGTGCGTTGGGCATCTGATTATTTCGAACAGCTTTATGGCTACGCAATCGAGTTAATTAATCAGGGCAAGGCTTATGTGGATGATCTCAGTGCTGAGGAAATGCGCGAGTATCGCGGTACGCTTACTAATCCGGGCAAACCCAGTCCGTACCGCGAGCGTTCTGTAACTGAAAACCTTGACCTGTTTCAACGCATGCGCGCTGGTGAATTTGCCGATGGCGCCAAGGTACTACGCGCTAAGATCGACATGGCTTCTGGCAATATCAACTTGCGCGACCCGACGATTTACCGCATTCGTCGCGTCCATCACATTCGCACGGGTGACGCTTGGTGCATCTACCCGATGTATGACTACACTCACTGTATTTCCGATGCACTGGAAAACATTACGCATTCGTTGTGCACTCTGGAATTTGAAGATCACCGGCCCTTGTATGACTGGATGCTGGATCAGTTGACTGTACCGTCTCATCCCCGGCAAATTGAATTTTCGCGTCTGGAATTGCGCTACACCATAACCAGCAAGCGCAAGCTCTTGCAACTTGTCACTGAGCAACATGTATCCGGCTGGGATGATCCACGTATGCCAACTATTGTCGGTATGCGCAGACGCGGATACACACCGCAAGGCATTCGTGAATTTACTCGCAGGATTGGTGTTTCCAAGAGTGAAAACGTGGTTGACATGGCAGTGCTTGAGGGCTGCATTCGCGAAGATTTAGAATCGCGAGCGCCGCGTGTGATGGCGGTGGTGAAACCGCTGAAGGTCATCATCAGCAATTTTGTGGTGGGCGAGAGCCAATCACGTGAAGCTGGCTTTCATCCGGAGCATCCTGAATTCGGTAGCCGTATGGTGCCATTCAGCAAAGAGATTTGGATTGAAACCGACGACTTTACCGAGAACCCACCTCCTCGTTGGCAGCGTTTGATACCTGGTGGAGAAGTGCGCTTGCGCTACAGTTACGTGATGCGTTGTGATGAGGTCATTAAAGATGATGCCGGTAACGTCATTGAACTTCATTGTTCTATTGATCAAGACACGCTGGGCAAGAATCCAGTAGGGCGCAAGGTAAAAGGTGTGATCCACTGGCTGTCCTCTGAACACGCACTACCCGCAGAGATTCGTTTGTACGATCGCCTGTTTAACGTGCCGGAACCAGACAACGACAAAACACGCGATTTTTGTGAATTCATCAACCCAGCGTCACTGACCGTAGTGCAGGGTTGGGTCGAGTCTACCGTGCGTGATGCGGCACCTGAAACACATTATCAATTTGAACGCCTCGGCTATTTCTGCACCGATCGGTATGAGCACCAGCCTGGTGGAAAACTGACGTTCAATCGGACCGTAACCCTCAAAGATTCGTGGACAAAAGAACCAGTTTAAACAGGGAGATTTTGATGTATAAGCGCATTGTGGTGGCGGTGGATGGTAGCAAGACTTCCGATAAAGCGTTGGATGAAGCAACCAAGCTAGCTCGAGTGATGAATTCCATAATTCTGCTGCTGCATGTGTGTGAGGAAATACCCATCATGTGGGAGCCCGACGGTTTGCATATGGTGCTGATGCGGAATAGCTTGGAAGCTGTTGCCAATGCAGGTAAAGAATTGCTGGAAAAACATAAAATAAAGCTTACTGAGCAAGACATGACGGCCGAAACGAAATTGGTTGAGACCTATGATGGCCGTATCGGTAGCGTTATATCGGAAGAGGCACAGCAATGGAATGCCGATTTGCTGGTAGTGGGCACGCACGGCCGAAAGGGTATTGCGCATCTGCTGATGGGCAGTGTGGCAGAAGCTGTGGCCCGTAGCGCATCCATGCCGGTGTTGCTGGTGAGAAATAATTAAACAAAGTTGCTCTAAAGGTTTTTGATGCTGAAAATTTACAATACGTTAACCCGCGACAAGCAGGACTTTATTCCCATCGAACCCGGCAAAGTTCGAATGTATGTATGCGGCATGACCGTTTATGACTATTGTCATCTCGGTCATGCGCGGGTGATGGTGGCATTCGACATGGCTTATCGCTGGCTTAAGGCAAGTGAGCTGGACGTGACCTATGTACGTAATATCACTGACATTGACGACAAGATTATCAAGCGAGCCGCGGAGAATGCTGAATCTATCCATGCACTCACTCAGCGTTTCATTGATGAGATGCATATGGATGAACGTGCACTTGGTATCCTGCCACCAGACTTAGAACCACGAGCTACTCAATATATACCGCAAATGCTGGACATGATCGCCAAGTTGGAGGCCAGGGGATTAGCCTATCAAGCTGCCGATGGGGATGTGAATTATGCAGTGCGCAAGTTTTCCAATTACGGCAAATTATCTGGCAAAACACTGGCAGATTTGCGAGCTGGCGAGCGTGTGGAGGTGAATGATGGCAAGCTTGATCCGCTCGATTTCGTCCTTTGGAAGCATTCCAAAGATAGCGATCCAGTCGAAGTTAAATGGGATTCTCCTTGGGGGAAAGGACGACCTGGTTGGCATATTGAATGCTCGGCTATGAGCTTGGAAACGCTTGGTAAACATTTCGATATACATGGCGGTGGTGCCGATTTGCAGTTTCCGCACCACGAAAATGAGATTGCTCAAAGTGAGGGGGCTTGTCAGTGCAAGTCTGTGAATATCTGGATGCACAATGGCTTCGTGCGCGTAGACAATGAGAAGATGTCAAAAAGCCTCGGTAATTTCTTCTCTATCCGCGAGGTGCTGGAAAAATATGATGCGGAAGTGGTGCGCTTTTTTATTCTGCGCGCACACTATCGCAGCCAGTTGAATTATTCCGATGCGCATCTGGACGATGCAAAACAGTCATTGAATCGTCTATACACGACATTAAGTAAAATCACTGACCCTATCGAAACGAATTCAATCGATTGGAACGAGCCGTATTCACAACGATTTAAAACCGCAATGGATGATGACTTCAATACGCCGGAAGCAATGGCTGTCTTGTTCGATCTGGCAAGTGAGGTGAATCGCAGTCATTCGTTAGAAGCTGCAAAAACACTTAAGGTGTTAGGAGAAGTTCTTGGCTTGTTGCAGCAGAATCCTAAGGATTACCTGCAAGGGCTTAAATATGCTAAAGCTTCTGGTACAGGCTCTGCTACAGGCTTTGCCACGGCTTCTTTAAAATCCGATGGATCTTCTACAGTTGACTTTACTCCACCGGGTATGACTAAAAGCGTCCAGACCTTAATTGCCGAACGAACTGTCGCCAAACAATCCAAAAATTTCGCCGAATCCGACCGCATCCGTAAGGAGCTATTAGAAGCGGGAATTGCGCTGGAAGACTATGCATCTGGGACCACTTGGCGGCGCGCGTAGTCAGAGGCTTGGGCAAGCATGGTGAGTTACGACGTGTCCTTTATAAGGTCACCCTAAGCATTTTCCAATATAGTGAGGAGGGGGGTTAAACATAAGTTATAACGGCTCCGACTTTGGATTGGCGAGCTGTTGCAACAATGAAGATTGTGCGCATTTCCGCACAGCACGCCGGGGAGACTTAGCTCGATAATGGCCATTCAAGTCCATTTCCCACGCTTGAACGTTGTCCTGCATATAAGCTTTCAACCCTTCATCAATAACGCGTTTTTTCAGTTTTTTGTCGAGCACTGGGAAACACACCTCTATTCGACGAAAGAAATTGCGGTCCATCCAATCGGCACTGCTCAGATACACGTTATGCGCCAAATTATTTCGGAAATAGAATATGCGCGTGTGTTCCAAAAAGCGACCAATTATCGACCGCACACGGATATTTTCGGACAGTCCTGGCACTCTCGGACGCAGCGCACATACCCCGCGTACAATAAGATCTACCTTCACACCGGCCTGCGATGCTTCGTATAACTCCATTATGATGTCTGGTTCAAGTAGCGCGTTCATCTTTGCAATAATGTGCGCACGCTTACCTGCCTTGGCGAGTTTAATTTCATTCTGAATGGCGCGCAAAATCTGGCTGTGCAATGAAAAAGGCGATTGCCATAAATGATTTAATTTACCCGCTTTGCCTAGTCCGGTAAGTTGTGTAAATACTTCATTTACATCTGTGCATATTTGCTCATTGCTCGTAAACAGGCCGAAGTCCGTATAAAGTCGGGCAGTGCGTGGATGATAATTACCGGTGCCCAGATGTACATAGCGTCGCAACTTGCCATCCTCGCGCCGTATCACCATTAGCATCTTGGCATGTGCCTTGTATCCAACAACGCCATATACCACATGCGCCCCGACTTCCTCTAAACGACTTGCCCAGTTGATATTGGCTTCCTCATCAAAACGCGCAAGCAATTCAACGATTACCGTTACTTCTTTGCCATGGTGGGCAGCGGTAACAAGCGCTTCCATTAACTCTGAATTCACACCAGTGCGGTACACGGTCTGTTTAATGGCAACGACATTAGGATCGGCGGCAGCCTGTTGTATAAGATCGACGACGGGTTTGAACGACTGAAAAGGGTGATGTAGTAATACATCGTTCTTGCGGATGACTTTGAACATATCCGCGCCCTTCTTCAATAAATCGCCAGGTATACCAGGATCAAAAGCAGGGAATTTCAGGTCATCGCGCGCCACCTGGTCAGGAATACCCATCAGGCGCACCAAATTTACCGGTCCATCTACGCGATACAGGTCGTCTTCACCCAGCTCCAATTGCTGCAGCAAATATGTGGCTACTTGTGGCGCGCAATGGTCTGTAACTTCCAGGCGCACAGCATTGCCGAAGTGTCGCTGCGGTAATTCCCCCTGCAAACTGACGCGTAGATTTTTCACCTCTTCCTCATCGACAAAGAGGTCGCTGTTGCGCGTAACACGGAACTGGTGACAGCTCAACACTTCCATTCCGCCGAACAGCTCGCCAGCAAACGCATGCAAAATAGACGATAGAAACACAAAGCCATGAGCACAACCACTAATTTCAGACGGCAACAAGATAGTGCGCGGCAAAACACGCGGCGCCTGCACTATGGCCTTGGCAGAATTGCGCCCAAAAGCATCTTTACCTACCAGCTCGACAGCAAAATTCAAACTTTTGTTAAGTACACGAGGAAAAGGATGCGATGGATCGAGGCCGATTGGAGTAAGCACCGGCTTAACTTCACACAAAAAGAAATTTTTTATCCAGGCGCTCTGAGCCTCGTTCCAACTAGTGCGGCGCAGGAAACTGATGCCATGCGTATCCAATATTGGCAGAATGTCGCTGTTCAGTATGCGATATTGCCGCTCGATGAGACGTTGCACCTGCTCCCGTACACGCTTGAGTGTCTGGCGCGCATCCATGCCGTCTGGCCCGGATCCAACACTTTTTAGATTAACTTGTTCCTTCAACCCTGCGACACGAATTTCAAAAAATTCATCCAGGTTGCTGCTGACAATACACAGGTATTTCAGACGTTCCAGAATTGGAACGCTAACATTTTCTGCTTGCGCCAGCACGCGCAGATTGAACTCCAGTTGACCAAGCTCACGATTAATAAAATGCTGCGGACTGAAATCTTTACTGGTTTTAGAATTCATTTTTACTTACCAGGCTACACATTAAAGTCTGTCATATCCAATGATTTCCTGATTCTGTCGCATTGTGCCTTTAAAATTTAAGTTAATGCAACAGAGTCATTCGGTCACCCATGATCATGACGCCGTTGGTCATTCTCCACAGGCTCTGAGCCTTCACATATCTTATGTCCCACTAACTTAATTTAGTTGAGCAATAATATATTCCAATTAATTGGACTTGTAATCACTATTTTGAATTACATTGCGGCGGTGGGTGAACAGGCTGTTATCATTGATTTTCTTTGCCTGCTTCTTGGACATCACCTACTACCGAGGTAATGTAATAGTGAGCATAGCACTGTCTCATGCAGAATTTGACCACGCCAAGCGATAGGCTATCAAATAGTAGTATATTTTCTACTCTGCCGATCTTCGCTAGCAGATCGCTACGATCTTGACCATCGATACTATATAAAATTCAGAATGGCTGACTTGAAAT
Source organism: Candidatus Nitrotoga sp. M5 (assembly GCF_927904885.1). Lineage (GTDB taxonomy): Bacteria > Pseudomonadota > Gammaproteobacteria > Burkholderiales > Gallionellaceae > Nitrotoga. The sequence continues at coordinate 1,601 of NZ_CAKMNW010000005.1, read as the reverse complement.
CGATCAGTTTCATAGTTGTACTTACAAAACTGTGCTTCCATTTCCGTCAATAGCGGATCGACATTCATGAGAAAGGAACAGGAATGTATTGATATAGTTCACGGTCATATGGGCGGAAAATTATTCAATCATACAGCCTCGGCAAGTCAGACCAAGCAACTTGCCATTGTCAACATCTGGGATGATATGTAACTTCTCTTCGATCGAAATAAGATCTCATTGCTGAGGCTGTCGGACGTGACGGTGGAATTTTTCGCTGCATTTTTTAACAGTAGCTATATTATATGCAGGGGCTTATTTTTTGCGGAATAACAAATATCTAAACAGATTAGTTACCTGCGAATTCGAGCAGATAGCGTAGTGGAGAAAAATTGTGAAGAAGGGTAATGCGCTAAACTTGCCCACAGGCATGCCCCAATTCGCAGATCAGGAGATATTCTGGCTGCGTCTCGATCCCTTTAACCAGGACGATAGTGTGAATTGCTGTTCGATTCAACAGATTGAACAAACGAACTTAAGTTCGTGCTGAGTTGCTTTACCTCATGGATAAGCACATGTTAATTTTGGCAAATTCTAGCCGAAGATCGAACCGCAGACTAGAAATCTATTTTCCTCAGTCATCTATACAGTCTATAAACACATGCTCAGGGGAGAGATACTCAGCCGAAATTAACATAGTAAAACTAATTTAAGAATGATCAAGTCAGGCAACAGTATCCCGAATATTTACGCTCCGTAATCCATCCTCAACAAGCAGTTGCAAGCGATGAGTTTTTTCTCCAATCACCTTAACCTCCAGTAGAGCCAAAACCCGCTGATACCTAGTCCAAACAAAACAATTGAAGCAATGTCCATCACCCATACCGCATAGCGTCCAAAAAAACGGCCACTGTGCAGGTCTTGCAATATACGCTTCAGCGATATGCCCGGCGATAGAATGTCAGCCGAGCGACGTTTAACGTCTGCAGGAAGCACTTGTAGAGAAGACAATGTCATTCCAGTAGAATTTGACTGTTCCCAATTCAGACCATCAACGCTAGCATATACAGCAGTAGGTGTTTGCAGCATAACATTGCTGCCCATTTTACCGAGCGCAGATATAGGAGAGGCGGGTAGCGATTGCTGTTCTACCTTGTCTAACAGCCGTCCATCGGATTGATACAAATATAGGGCAGCGGTAGTTGCAACATAATTAATACCCCCAACCTCGACTGCTCCAACGGGTTGACCCGAGCTACTAGCCAATAATTTATCGCCTAAAACCCATTTACTACCCTCCCAAGTTATATATTTATTACCAAGTAAATACCCTTGAGTGGGATCTGCAATATCTTCACCATACCAGCGCATTAGCCAAGGAGAGCTTATTTCACGTTTCTCTAATTTAAGTAGTTCAACATGATTCAATGGTAATCCCGAAAGCATCAGGTAGAACAAAAAAAAGACTATCACCGCTCCAACAAGGCCATGCCACCGGCGAACTTCATGAATATTCATATTAAGCAACTGTTTTCGAATCGGCAGATACAACTTCAGCTTGTTTCAATTGAGCAGAATCGCCGCTACCAACCTGCTCTGGCTGAGCGCCCAGGAATTTGGCG
>NZ_CAKMNW010000004.1 GCF_927904885.1 Candidatus Nitrotoga sp. M5 | reverse complement strand
TTCATAAAGTTTGGGCCGGAAAGTTTGAAAGCTATGGTTTTTAGAGGTGCCCTATTATATTTATGACTAGATATTTTACTCAATAAATTTATAAGAGAATACTTTAGAGTATTCCTTAGGTTTATTTACCCCCATTTCTACCTCTAATACGTAGTAGCCATCATCTTTTTTGAATTCTACTTGTAAGATTGAGCTTTGATGACCACTTTGAGGAAGTTTTGTGTCTTCATGAATTGCAGCTCCTTTACTTGTAAATTTTCTCAGAGTAAGGCGTATTTTTGGAGCGGGGTCTGTTCTAAAAGTATTTACTTCTACTTGGACAACATTTTGACTTTCCAAACGACCACTACTATCTGCAATACTATCTCTTACTATCGGGCATATTAAAATGCCACTTCCCTTGTCATCTACTCTAGTAATTCCGAACATACTTCGATTAAAGGCGCCCGTTTCAACTCCACTTTCTAAGCACATAAATGCTGGGTAAACCTTGGCATCATTACCGAATACAGACGCTGAGAAAAACATAGCTAATAAACCTATTATTCGTAGATATTGATTAAATGTTCTTTTCGAATATGGCAATGCATACAACATAATGCTCTCCTTTAATATTTACTCTTTCAATTAATTTTCAATAATTACCGAAGAAATGAATTCAGGTACTAACGCCCTTAGCAACAGTGCCGCTTTGCTGCACTTGGCAACTAAAAAAAGCGTCTTTCACGAACTGTTTTTATGATTTAAGAGTCTTCATATGCACAAATTTCTATCTGTTAACCAAAACAGACCATGTAATAATAACTGATCGACCGCCAAACAGTTCAGCATGCGGCGGCTGCAAATCAGCGTAACTATGAACTGCACCGTCCTGAAAAAACCATTTGTATCGTTTAGTGCAAGTGGATGTCGAGGCTTTTTTGCACCAGTTGAGATTGAAATCGTACCCAGTTTTGTTAAAGTTAAATTTAAGGCATTTCTTGAATTTGGCATTCTGGCTCATGGGTACTTAGGCCTGAGTTATGCTTACTGTGCCCATAAGAAACTGGTAGCTTGATTTTCTACAAATGGCGTGAATTCCATGCCGATCCCATTGTATTACCTGTTAACTGCCCATCAGCGCTTGCCTACACTGATATTGGAGGTGATGTACTACTTAGTTGAAATGGAAGCGGATGCGGCGTTTTGTTATGTCGCCGTTAGAATTCATACAACGTCTGACAGCAGAAAAGTTAGTTTATTTTTCCTGTTCCTGCAAGCTACTTGATCGGCTTCATTCTGTCCAGCAACTTATGGCGTTAATGCGACGCAGCAATGCTGCCTTCATTATGTCCATAGTGGCGGCACGATGAGGTGACCTGTAAGTGGGCGGCGATTATGCTTGTCACAACTGCATCACATCAGCACATAGTCGCAGTGCCGTGAGCTACTTCTGTCAGAATGGCACTTTGTTGCACAGCATCGTGGAGTTGTTGGTTTTGACCAGAGATCTAACACAAGGAAACGTATCAACCCATTTGCGTCAGCAGGCGACGCCCATGGCTTTTGGTTTGGTTGCTATTATTTCATTCGATGCCGTCGATATGTTTTTTGTTTCGCAGCTAGGTGACATGCCGCTCGCCGCACTTGCCTTTTGTTTTCCGGTGCTGTGGTTATTAATCAGTGTCATTATTGGATTCGAAGCCGGTGCAGTCTCCGTAATTTCACGCGCGATAGGGCGGGGTAACGAACAACTGGCGCGCCGCCAAACCACCGATACCGTGATGCTGGCTGGGTTGGTAATGGTTGCTATCATGATTGTTGGTTTGTTCACTATCGATCCGGTGTTTCGTGGGCTGGGCGCGACTGATGAAATAATGCCACTGGTGCACGATTACATGAGCATCTGGTATTGGTCGGTACCGGTGAATGCGGTGTGCTGGATCTGTCTGGCCTCGATGCGTGCCCGTGGCAACTCCATGCTTGAAGGAAAAATTATTACGCTGGCGGCTGTGGTGAATGTCATTCTTGATCCGATCATGATCTTCGGCTTGTTCGGGTTTCCACGCTTAGAAATGGCCGGTGCGGCACTCGCAACGCTCACCTCCAACCTTATTGTGATGGTTGGCACGCTATCGTATTTGCACTTTAAGTTGCGGGTGTTCGCGACTCCATTTGCGAAACTGAGCGTGATGCTGCAGTCCTGGCTTGAAATGCTGCGTATCGGTGGCCCCGCAATGCTTACCAATACCGTTGTGCCGATAGCTAACGGCATTGTTGTGGCGATTATCGCCGGCTTTGGTGTTACCGCGGTAGCTGGCTTCGGTGTAGGAATTCGTATTGAGCCTTTGGTGCTTATTCCGTTCTACGCAATGTCGGCGGTTGCAAGCCCATTTATGGGGCAGAATTTTGCTGCGGGTAAACTCAATCGTATGCTTCATGCACGGCGGGTTATTGCCAAATTCTGTCTTGTCTATGGCCTGTTGTTAACGGTGGTGTTGTATGTACTAGCGCCGTATCTGGCGAGCTTGTTCAGTGATACTGCCGAGATTCAGGAAGTGGCGGTAACGTACTTGCGGATTATGGCCGTAAGTTACGCTGGCTACGGCATGGTTATGTCGGCCTGTGCCGGCTTTAACGGCATGGGTTTCCCATTGCCGGGCGTGGCCGTTTCGGTGTGCCGTGCATTGATAGTGTTTTTGCCGTTAGCACTTTTATTAAAATGGTGGCTTGGCTTAAACGGCCTGTTTATTGCGGGTGCAACAGCCAACATCATTATCGGGCTTGGAGCGTACATTTGGCTGGGTAGATACATACGCGGCCATCGCTGTGAAGAGGCGCATCAGCAGTTATATTAGGCGGCAATCGTCCATGTCGTTGTACTTTGGCTACTCTCCGTCAATCCAATTGCGTTGCCTGTTAACTACCCATCCGCGCTTGTTCACAACGATATTGCAAGTCATTCACTGTGCCACTTCAACTTTTCTGATCAAGCAAGCGGTATAGAAATCGACGATCTGACCTTATCGAGCATTGATTTAAGGTTATCAGCAGAAATAACCGCGGTATCCGTGATTTCTATCCACGTTTATAATGAATCCTTTGATACAAAATATAAAATGTACCGTCTTTGTATAATTTTACTGCTATTAACCAACTTACTCATTCCCAGCCAAGTTGCTGCCTGGAAATTATATGATACAGATAAAGATGGCCTTTATTTGTTCGGCGGATCCTACACCCACTATAAGAATAAAGACGCATACACTGGTGCCGCTTATCTGGTCAGCCTAGAAGTTATTAAGCCCAATGATCACCTGTATGGTTTGGCACTTTTCAATAATTCTTATGATCAATTTTCGCAATATCTGTTTTACGGTAAATTATTTAGATTCGATAACACTCTCCCCGGTCTGCGTGCTAAATTGACCGCCGGCCTGATTAACGGCTACAAAGGTGAATACAAAGATAATCTACCATTGAATGAAAAGCTAGGAGTTGCGCCGGTTATCGTACCGGGCATCGGTTATCACAAAAACCAATGGGGCGTTGATTTAGTTCTATTGGGTAATCGAGGTGCATTATTGGGTTTGGGGTATGAATTTTAACCACCAGCTATGATTATCCCGGATAATCCATTAGGCAATTTAACCAGCCTCCCCCTTTTTCAAAGGGGGGGAATGCGAAGTCATCGCACGAATCAGGTCTAATGGATTATCTGGGATTATTGGTTTATAGTTTTTTCTGATGGTTGTTAGGATACATTTTTGCATACACTTAACATTCTGTTTGTTTGGTAGTAGAGGAATCATTAACTGCCCTTGCGGCATAATATCTCTACTATCGCTACTTAATCGCACCTTTAAAAATCCTAACTTAGATACAAACCGCTTTGCTCGAATAAATTATCATTTGCATATCAAATATTTTCTGCGTTCAATTTTTTTGCGCATAACCATGCTACAAAAGCATATCTTAGTGGCTATTTAGCTTTGATCCCCTAAAATCTTCGCGCAGCGCTTGAAGCGGGTATTCAATTCTGTTCATGTATATTTGTTCAACGAGCACCAAGCGCTTTTATTCGAAGCCCTTTTGGTAATAACCCACGTTCGATCAGTTCAAACAATGCTTGCACCAACAACGCAAGTACAGCTGCAGGAATAGCACCTTCCAGGATCAAGCCTATATTATCGAGTCGTATACCAGTGAGTATGGGCTGACCGTACCCGCCAGCACCAATGAGAGCACTCAACGAAGCCGTGCCAACATTTATTACTGCCGACGTTTTTATTCCTGCAAGGATAGCGCGCGTAGCCAAAGGTAACTCTACAATGCGCAACCTGGCACGCGACGGTAACCCGAGTGCCTGTGCTGATTCAATAATAGCTGGCGGAATATCTTTGATACCCGCATAGGTGTTTCGAATAATAGGAAGGAGACTATATAAAAACAAGGCCATTATCGCAGGCGGCCCTCCGATGCCAAGTAGTGGAATCATGAAAACAAATAAGGCTAACGCAGGAATCGTTTGAACGATGCCTGCCACACTGAGAACGATCGAGCCAAGGCGTTCATTGTGTGCAGCTAAGATACCCAACGGAACGGCAAAAATGATTGCTGCGGATAGAGAGATACCAACCAGCAACAAATGTTCACCGGAGTGTTTCACGAACCGTTGCCATACAGTTTGCACCTGATAGTCAACATCCATATTAAGCGTTTGTTGCAAAAAACCTGCAGCAACGGTGGACTCGGGTTCGTTATTCTGTTTCACTTGGAAGTTCATTTTGCTCATTGTCAGTGCATCAATACTACCGGCAAGTTGATTGAACATCACTACGACTTCGGGTGCACGTTGTTCGAGATCAGCACGATACAGAATGACTGCGTTATAAACTGGGAAGTAATTCAGATCATCCTCAAGCGTCCGAAGTTTGTAATAAGCAATTTCTGCATCCGTAGCGTAAAGATCGATTGCTTGTAACGAGCCGGAATTAATACCCCGATAGGCTAAATTATGATCCAGTCCCCGAACCTTTTTCTGAGGTAATTGGTAACGTTGCTGTAAACCTGGCCAGCCATCGGCTCGATCCATAAATTCATTACTGAAGCCCAGTACAAATTCGGGATGGTTTTTTAAATCAGAAATAGTATGTATCTTGAATCGTTCGGCAAGTTCAGCTTTCATCCCAAGAGCATAGGTATTGTTAAAGCCAAGGGGTGTTGTCATTCTCAAGCCACGTTCCGTCAGCGCCTGTTTAAGCTCAGCCTCGGTTTTCAGGTTTTCCTTGACCAAAATTTCTTGTAGCAACGTACCATTGTATTCGGGGTAAGCATCGATTTCACCGCTGAGTAATGCATTCCACAATACACGTGAACCACCCAGCTCGCGCTGATGGTGAGTCGCGATACCTGTTTGCCCAGCCAAGTGTTTAAGCATCTCGCCTAAGATAACTGATTCGGTAAATGCTTTGGAGCCAACAGTAATGCTCAGCGGTTTTTCGGTACCGGCAACGATACTGCTAACGGTGCTTATAAGTAAGGCGAAAAATCCCAATAGCACCACGCCTATTCTTTGCTTCGTTATCATTTAAGCGCCTCAATGAGCTGTGCCATGGGTTCACGTTGTGCGGAAATGAACCGTTCGACGAACGGTTCGGCAGGTGTTTGCGCCAGTTCTTTAAATGGACCGGCTTGTATGATGTGTCCATCCCGCATCAGGACTAAGGTCTGTCCAAAAAAAGCCGCTTCGGCTATATCGTGGGTAACCATAATGACGGTTTTGCAAAGTTGACTAAAAATAGCTTTGAGTTCCTGTTGCAACTCATAACGAATCATAGGATCGAGCGCACCCAACGGTTCATCCAACAGCAATAAATCCGGTTCCAACATCAGTGCGCGCATGAGGCTGACGCGTTGGCGTTGTCCACCGGACAACTCCGCCGGAAATCGCTTCAACATTTCCGCAGGCAGTTGTACTAATTGAGTGAGTTCGTTTAAGCGGCTATCAATCCAACGGGCATCGCGGCGCAGATAGCGAGCCATAACAGTCACGTTATCGCGTACGCTGAGATGAGGAAATAACCCCCCTTCCTGAATAACGTAGCCCATTCGTTGACGTATCTGAAAAATATTTTCAGATGATAGTTGCGATCCTTCGAAGGTGATGCTGCCAGCATCCGGCTGAATAAGACCCGCAATTAAGCGCAGTAAAGTGGACTTACCGCAGCCGCTAGGGCCGATAAGTACCAGCGTTTCACCGGTAGACACCTGAAGATCAGTCGATGCCAAAGCCGGTGAGTCGCCATAGCGTTTAGAAATTTGAGAGATTACCAACATTCGCTCAGTGTGCGGTATTTACCAATGGCACACAAGAATTGAGAGTTGATAAAGGCTATGTCGCAATTAGCTGTTGAATTGAATGTTTGAGCGGCTTGCGGCATAAAGTACGGCTACGAAGGTACTCATCATGAAAGCGAATGAGTTCAAAACATGGATGGAAGCGTTTAATCGTATGAGCCGTGGCCAGCGGGTAATAGGCGGCATCTATCACATTCAAAACGTCAACGCCTATGACAGCCGACTCAAATAAGGGATGGTAAAATTCATGGCGTTGCTACGCGGTATCTCGAAAGCTATCTGGGCTGGCAGATAAAGATTGGTCATATCGGCCAAAACATTACACCAACAGATTGTTTTATCTCATCTTTTAAAAGAACAAGTCAGGTTCAACAGCTAATTGCTACATTGCCTTGTTTTTCTCATATCTTATTACTTGACTGGTTTAAGGTGATAAGTCACTAAACTACTATTATTCGAGCCGGTTAATACAATTTTGACAGGTTTTCCTTTAGTGTCCGGAAAAGTGGCAACCCTTGTTAATTGCATAGATGCCGAGCCTCTTCGTTCTCTACCAATTTGCGGCAAGTCACTGTTATTCAGGGACCATCCGTCACCATCACCTGATTTACTTTCGGTTTTAAAACTACCACTGCTTGGTTCGAGACGTGCTTGAACGTAATCACCAGTTGAATAACCTGTTGAGTGCCCTGAAATTGATCCGCTGATCTCTAAATAGACCTTTTCTCCTGGCACAAATGTGTTGCCATTTTCTGCGCGAAGGCGAAAATTATGCTGAATTTGAACTTTAAGAATTCCTTCGTCCTTATGATGTTTACAATGATTGACTCTACTACTGTTACTAATCTGTATGTCACATATTATGCTACCTGTGGTTTGGTAAGTTGGTCTGGGGATCTCAATTTTGTCAATGACATAGGCATTCGCTGGCAACGGAGGGACGGGGGTAATTTTCGATCCTATTGATATAACCCCTGAAACACAGCAGCTGTCTTTTACTGATTTTGGAACACTGTGTTTCAACCAGCATTTCGCCTTGTTTCCCTGTATGTCGGGTTTGACAAAGGTCCAGGCTTTACAGCGCTTATTATTTTGACAGGCGTTACGGCATAACGCAGGCAGGGATTGATCCAAGAAGAAACTTTTGAAATCCATGCCTGGTAAATCGACTCCAGCCTGCATATTTTTATCATCCAGTTTGACTTTGCACATCGGAATTTCCCGATGTTCATTGATTGTATAGTAGATGTTTGCCAAGCCACGTGCACCCGGATAGTATCGCTTTAGCAACCAATTTTCCCAGGCAATGAGCTTCTGCGCCTCCTGGGCGGCATCGTCAAATAGGCACTTGATTTTACAATCATTGACCCCATCGTGATTTTGATCGAATGTCTGGAAAATATGATCACGTGCGATATTGAGTTGGTCCATTATGTTTTGGCATATGCTCCAGTTACTTCCCTGACAGTCAGATAAAATTCTGCCCCTCAAATTCCATGCATTGGAGATGGCCTTGCGCGCAGTCGACAATTTCCAGTTCGCTCCGAACTGACACTGTTCGATATTTCCCGTAGACGAACTTGTAGGAGAACCTCCCGAAGGCAAGGGGGGTAATACCCCAGGTTGTGATTTGATGATCGTGCCGGGTTTTTTGGTGAGTGGCGCGGGCTGAATTTTGACAATCGGTACGGGCGCTTTAGCCGGTGAGGTCGGTTGTTGAATCTTACCGCCGAACAGATGATAAAGAGGCTCCGTTGATGTCACTCCGGTTAATTTAGCCACTTCTTCGTCATGCATACCCATCGCCGCTTCCATGACAGTAGAATATAAAACACGTGCGTTTTCTGGTGCCCCCATAGCAACTAATAGTGAAATTTCCCGCTCAAGTACCAGCTTTACACATTCAAAAGCTTCGTGTCGATCGGGTTGACCCTGCACGGCACTGGCAAGCCTGCCCAAAGCGTGGCCAAATGCATATCTCCGCCCCCCGCCCCCTTTTTCCCCTTGATAGTATTCCTTTTCAACAAAGGACTTGAAATCTTGCCAAATAGGTAGTGTCTTCGGTGAAGGGCTGGAGCACTCCACTGCAGACGCATTGGTCGCGGTCATGCCAATAATAATCAGAGCCAATATCCATGTGCGCATTCGCTATTCCTCATTTCTATTTCAAATTGAGTTTAATTACGGCTTCTTGTTCGTTGGCCTGCTTTATCAGTGCAGGTCATTTTTGGAGTCCATCCCAGTAAGATGGATATTAAATCCTCCAGGGTAATAGGGTGTTGCTTGTTGATATTCCAGCATATCATTTTCCGGTCTGGAGTTTTCTTGACAAGTAGTAATCGCGGTCTGGGTGGAATCCTTCTAGGTATCACCTTTAAAAACATCAAGAATTTGGTATTTGGCAACGAAGTGAAGCGTGATCATGCCTTTTTTCCAGCGTCTTGTTTTGAATATTTTTGCCAGAGCGAGCAGATCCGATGAAAAAATTTATCGACAGAATTTCTATGACATGCGGCAGGGGAAGCGAAAGAGGGGAAGCCTGGAAAAAATAGGGCGGCAAAATAAAAAATAGACGCTACAGATTTTTACCAGCTAAAAAAATCATCATGTTCATATTTATTCTAACGATGGATCTGCATTATCTGAGATTGGACGACCAAAGATACAACTTTTTATCTTCTGTGAAAAGGCCGCTGTTGCTAGCAAATATTTTTTCTATTAGAAAATCCAGTTCCACATACGTTATGTCGCATTGAAAGGGTGGCATTTTGTGTTCGGATGAGATTGAGCTAAATCTTAACTGTCCAGCCTGTTCATCGTACCAACAATAAAAAAGCATCGATCGGCCAGCACTGTTACTTTCATATAAATCGCGAGAGGCTAAAATAAAATCTCTGATTGATTCTCTTCCCCATTCCTTCAAATTGTCTTCTGTTATGCTGAAGGTAACCATATTGGCACTTGCTTGTTCGCCAATGGAGGGGGAGTGGTCAACAATGATCTCCTCCGATAATTCATCTAGCCAGAGTTTAAGAGTTTTATCCATAGCTGTATTGCGTAATCACCATCTTGTGAATGCTATCAAGGGCATCTCTAAAAAACCAATCTTCGTCACAATACCGCGTTATTCGAAAAAATTATCACTTACATATAAAATATATACTGCGTTCAATGTTTTAGTCGCGCCTTGCCTTGCATGGCAACGGGGTAAACAGGCAAACTGCGAAGCGGCTCCTCGCAAAATTGAATTTTTAGAGGCGCCCTCAAGTTATTTCGTACTGTAGTTCAGCGTCTTGCAAAAATTTTTCGATGGCACCAAGGCAAATATCCCATTGTTCTTTTCCCATGGGCGGTAATGTGGCTAGCGATTCTAATTTAAATCGCCAAGTCGGAGGTTTGGATGCAGAGTCGGCAAGTTGTATTTCTGATAACCAGAGAGTAAAACCTTTACCGTCGATGCGCCGCCAAATTGGATAATCTTTCGTCCCACGATCGCTTTTTCGACAATTGAGCATCTTGAGCAAATCTCTCCAGGCAGCAGAAACAGGATTACCCCGAAGGATAAAGTTGGCTTCGAATATGTTCTGTGTTCTCCCCATAGCGTGACACCAATTTAACTCATGAAATTTATTTTAAAATGAACCATTGAGCTTATGATATTAAAAATTTCCACAAATAAAGTGTTTATTTGACTGGTTGAATGTTATACGAGGAGCTCATGATTATTGCAGTTTGTAAACTTGGAAGACCAATATTGTTTGCAATTGTGTTGGTTTGTCTTTGTAGTACGCGTTCAGTTTTTTCGCATCCTGCGGTCGATCCTGATAGTAATACCTTAATCTCCAATGCTAATTTAGAGACTTATAGAAACGACGAATTGATCAAACAAGTCGCATGGGATTTTGAACAGGCCATGCGGCGCTGGTCTCAAGGATTTTTCGGAGCGTTAATTTATTACAATAAAACCGATGGCCCGCTGACTCACGAGTTTCAAGATATTTTAAAACGGGATCCTGATCTTCCCCGGATACCAGTGTTCCACAAAATAGAATGTATTTCTTGCGACGAGGTGGGTGAATGCGTTGTGACTGTCAATATCCAATTCAACACGGAAAGCACCAATAAACTAAGAGGATATCACCTGCGAAACACAGGTGTCTGGAGCCCATACAGCGAGACCACGCTTGTGGAAAGCACTGAACTCCGAACCTTGCTCACAGACTGCAAAGTCCGAAATGAAAGTATTCTGACCTTAAATAATGACAAAATTGTCCCAAAAAGCATTGAAGATTCAGAGTTTGTCCGGGCAGCCTTTGAAAAATCCATGCGGACCTACCGCGATGAAAAGTGGAGCAACCTCCTGCCTCTCTTGGCGCCACTTTCCAGGAAAAAAATTCGTGAACAATTGGCGAAACCAAATGGTGAGCAAGAACTTTTAAAAACTGGAAAGCTGCCCGAAAACTGGAAGTTTGAATGTGCATACCCCTACTTATCTGTCTATTACGTCTATGCACGCTTCGCAAACAGGAACAGGAACGATAACGGGGTAATGAAACCTTTTCGGTTCACCTAAGTGAATGGCGGTTCCTCCGTGCGAGGTGAATCCAAATGGTTGCTTGCAGAATCGCGGGAACTATCAGAGCAGGAATACCTTCAGGCAATCATAGAATGCCAGCGAAGGTAAGAATATTTGAAGTTGTTTTAATAAAATCTGCATTAGGTTCAATTGATTAAAGTTAGCCGAGAAACCTTGAAAAATCTATCTCACCAATCCAAGCGTTGATTGCTAAGCTACTTGCCGTCTGAATGAGTTTGTTCATGCTGCTATTTTGTACGCTAAATCTCCTTCCTTATGTTCGCCTTTAATGTGTTGATCCGGATTCAGGTGCACAACGAGAACTGGCTGCCAATTTCGTTTGGCCCTGCTCTAACGTTCAGAGTATCTGTTATTTGCTGTATCAAAAATGGTGTGGCGGAATTCTGTAGCGTGTGTCCACCGACGGCTGAGCAGTTGCAATGTATGCTCAGCCAGATAATCAAGCGCATCATGAAAGTATTAATCCGCAACGCAAGGCCGCGTTTACAGTGGAGGAGGGGAATGAGTTGCTTAGCTGAAATGGAAACATATGCGGTGTTGGCGTACTGCACTAGTCGGCTTGCATTTAACGGATTGCGCTCGGTTGCTGGGCAGAACAAAAAGTACTGACTCAGAAAAGTGCGCCCACACAAAATGTGCAGCCGCAGCCAAGCAAATAATATTGCTTCAATACGTATGGCTTTAGTCTTAACGCTGGCGTGCAATGTTGCGGTGAATCAGAGCAAAGAATTGGGCGTCCTTGCCTCCGTAGCGGCAGGCTCTGTAACGTTACATAACGCGATCTGCGATTGCTAATGAACGACTAACACTCAATAATGGTGCTGGTCAGGTGGTGCTGATGCTAAAAACGCCTTATCGGGATGGCGATACACATATTGTCATCTCGCCTCTAGAATTCGTGCAACACCTAGCCGCAGAAAGATGGTTTATTTTTCCTGGCTCCGCGATTAACGAAACTCAAAATTCTGCCCTGATTTTGTACCGCTGTTGCCACAAGTGACTGTTCGATTTCTTGGCTGCGGGGAAATCGCGAGGTCAGCTTTACTGTCTAGCGAAACATTGTAGGTTCCTGCTACTAGTTTGGAAAAACTGTAGTTACCGGACGAGTTAAATCTGCTGGTCTTCTGCACTGATCCCCCCTTTGACAGGAAAACCGTAAACAGACTGGCCTTGTCCTTGCCCGACCCAGTCGCCTTGCCGGTGATTCGGCACTTCCCAGTTTGCGTCCGTTCTGGAGCCTTGGCGGCGGTGATTTTCAAGATTTTTTTGCCGGTGTTTGAACTTTGATTATTGTGATCTTTGGCAGAAACGCTCCAGTTCAACTTACCCGGCGAGTATGGCCCGCCCACATAGGTGCAGCTGCTGTTAGGGCACGACTTGGCCATCTTGCCATTAACGTAGATAGTCACGGCAAACACCTTTGCCGGCCCTTTTGCGCGTGCTGTGAATTTGACCTTTTCTTTCGAATTTGGTGAGAATGGCGTGACGCCGGCCTTAATTTGCGGTCCTGACGGTAAACGGGTTGACGGTTTTGGATCTTTGGTATCAGGTTTTACAGGAACGAGCACAGCCGGAAACGGGACAACGGCGGTGTCGGGAACCAGAGTTGCGTACCAGGCTCCCCTGGCTACACCGTTGCGACTGGTGCCAGCCATCATCTTGTCTGACCTGAGTGCAATATAACCCGTACATTTTACCGGCATAGTGTTAGCGTGGCTGAGCTCCATTGACACTTGCTGCAACCCGTTTGAATCGTCCGCGGTCGCGTGTAATTTACCCGGCCTGCCATCCCATTCGACATCCATCTCCATCTTCCAACCGCCGTCATCGGTGATCTCGCCATGCCCTCCCAGCAGTTTAAGAATTCCGGTTGCACCGTCTACGTTAAGATTCCATTGACTACCTTTGGCAAGCGTATCTGAAATATGTGGACGCGCCTCAACACCTGATGAGACTAGCAACATAAACGTACACGCAACCAACAGCAGGTAGCGAAACTTCACTCGCATAGCACTAACAAAATCAGTGCCACCTGTCGCTAAATTTGCGTTGTAATTGGTAATTGAATGTTCCATGATTTGTCTTCCCCCCGTGAGTTTGATCCATTCCGGCGGAATTTTAGACAAAATATTTAATAAACCACGGATGGAGCAATAAATGTATTGTTGCATATTCCAGACTTTGATGACGGATTCGAGAGCCATATCAAACTCGGTAGCGCTCACTTTGACAAATGCTTTGTCAAATCAGATTGAGAGCAGTTTATATAAGAATATTCTATACGCTGAACTCATAAAAATAACGAAAGAGTGGTTCATGTTGATTCAGGCTCGCATGTTCTGGTAGCGAAGCCGAGATCTAAATTTTTTGATAAATCCATTCTTAAACATATGACTTGTAGTATTTCAGAGGCGGAGTGAAATTGGGACTGACTCATAACAAGCAGATGTCACAGGTAATATTTTATTTCGCTTTAGGGGTAAATCCGCTTCCGCTTGCCTTCAGCTGGGCGATATATAACGAGCTTATAGATTTTTAGAGACAGTAATTCGATAAATTTTTCCTGCAAAATCATCTGACACTAACAATGACCCGTCTTTTAGTTCTGCAAAAGCCACAGGTCGCCCTAAAACTTCTCCTTTCTCCAGAAACCCACTAAGAAAAGTTTCCGATGAAATTACTTTATCTTTTGCAATATTGACCAATAACACCTTATAACCGACCTTACTGGTTCGATTCCAGGAGCCGTGTTCGGCGAGAAACAGCTGGTTGATATATTTTCTCGGGAACATTTTCCCAGTATAAAAATGAATGCCCAGCGGTGCCACGTGAGCCTGTAACTCTAGTGCTGGCGGGCTGGTTTTTAAAAGCTTCGGACGTTGTACATAGAATTTTGGGTCTGCAGTACTTTTACCGTGTATAAATGGATATCCAAAATGCTGCCCATCTCTATCTATTCGGTTGAGTTCGTCTGCGGGTTTGTCGTTTCCCATCCAATCTTGACCGTTATCGGTAAACCATAGCTTGCCAGTGGTTGGGTGCCAATCGAATCCCACTGTATTGCGTATCCCTTTGGCAATAATCGTCCATTGCTTTGTTGTTAGATTTACTTTTCTCAGGTGGGAGAATTGTTCGTCATCAGGATTGCAACTATTGCAGGGAGCTCCTACCGGGATATACAGGAAATCGTTTTCATCAAAAGCTATAAATTTCCAACCGTGATGTTTTTTATCAGGTAAATCTGAATATACAATTTCTGCCTCGGGCGGCTTATCCAATTGAGTGAGAATATTTTTGAGACGTAAAACTTGATGAACTTCGGCGATGTACAAATCACCTTTATGGTAAGCGATACCACTGGGCAAATTGAGAGAGTCCAACAATAAAGTTTTGGTTTCTGCAAAACCATCGTTATCTTTATCCTGCACTGCCCATACTTTGCCGCTGTTACGAGTCCCGACAAACAAGGTGCCATCTTCGGCCACAGCCAGTTGCCTTGCATTTTCTACATCTGCATATACTGAAATGCTAAAACCTTTAGCAACTTTCGGCAGAAAATGATTTTCGGCATAGAGGGGAGTGGCAAAGATAAAAATGGTTAATATTTGCAAAAGAATTTTTAACATTTTAATAAGCTCCCCAATTTAGTCCACCCAACTTGAAATAAACGCGCTGATAATATTATAAGTCTGTCTCTAAGAAGTATCCTGTTGTATTAAAGAATTTTAAAATGACTCCCAGCCTGGCAGTTGGATTTAAAGAAAATTGGTTACAAATCCACCTGCCCGGTGCAGTTACCTCCGTTTTTTTGGTCAATAGAATGACTATTGACAGGCGAATCCGGCAAGTGTGGTAAACAGGCATTTCGCCGCAAGGTGAAAGCTCGCAAAATCTGCCCTCGCTCATCCAAATTTCGTTCAGATACAGTTAACTTGGCAGTACTAATGCCTCTTAGCATCGCTGGGGATTTATCAGGCTTAAATTGAAGATTTTGGTTCCGAGAATCAATTGACGAAGTTGACTGCATTGAACCTGATCAGATCATTACTTCTTTTTTGATATCCTTCCAATTAATACAAAAAATAGCGGCACAAAAAGGATTGCTAGAAACGTTGCGGCTAGCATGCCTCCAAATACGCCTGTTCCGATTGAGTTACGACTGGCGGCGCCAGCGCCGGTTGCCAAAACAAGCGGCACCACGCCTAGAATAAAAGCCATTGATGTCATAATAATCGGACGGAAACGAAGACGCGCTGCCTCAATTGCGGAATCAATCAATGACTCGCCCGCAACATAGCGTTGATTAGCGAACTCTACAATCAAGATTGCATTTTTTGACGCTAAACCAATCAAGGTTATCAATCCAATTTGAAAATAAATGTCGTTATTCAGCCCTAAGGCCCAAATGGCTAACAATGCACCTAAAACGCCGAAAGGTATTGCAAGAATAACGGCAAATGGAATTGTCCAGCTTTCGTATAAAGCAGCCAGCACCAGAAAGACCATCAGAATCGCGAAAGCAAACACCATGATAGCTTGTCCATCACCCTTTTGTTCCTGGAGAGAGATGCCACTCCAGTCAATCGAAAAGCCACGAGGAATAAGGATTTCATCTGCAATTTTCTTTAGTGCTTCAATTGCTTGTCCTGAACTATAGCCTGACGCGGCGGCACCCATCACCAGTGCAGAATTAAAGCCATTGAAATGAGTAACTGGATCTGGACTGCTGCTAAATTCAGTGGAAACGATAGAATCCAAGGGAATCATGGTTTGCTCTGCACCATTTTGAGCGCGCACATAAAGCTTACTAATATCTTCCGGGCTCGATCGATACTCAGGCAAAGCTTCTGTTTGCACACGATAGACGCGACCAAATTTCACAAAATCGTTAATATACATATTCCCGAAATAAGCTTGCATGGTATCGAATACTTCTGAAATAGGTACTCCCAGAGCTTTAGCCCGTTCCCGATCTACCTTGGCAAAGAGTCGAGGAGTACTTACACGGAAGCTGGTGTTAGCGGAGGCGATTGCCGGATGCTCTGAGGCTTTAATCGAAAACTCCTTAGCGACTTCAGCAAACACAGAAAAATCACCGCCATTGGGGTCTTGCAGTTGAAGCGTAAAACCGCCAGTTGATCCTAATCCTCTAATAGAAGGCGCATTAAACGCCAGAATCAGCGCTTCGGGAATTTTGGCAAATTCCTGAAAAGCCGCCGCAATGAGTCCCGGCACCTTTTCATTCGGTTCAGTGCGTTTATCCCAATCGTGTAGCGGCACAAACATTGTTGCTTGATTTGCTCCTCGGGTATTGAAAACAAAATTTTGACCCACTAGAGCGTCTGTTGAATGAATCGACGGATTTGACATATAGAAATTTTCTATTTTTTTAACCACTTCAATAGTCCGTTCCTTGGAGGACCCTTCAGGTAATTGAAAGATGGTAATAAAGTACCCTTGATCTTCTTCTGGAAGAAAGCTGCCTGGAATGCTTCTGAACAGTCCAAAAATGACAATTAACAGCGCTCCAAAGACGGCCAAAGCAATCACGGATCGTTTGATGGCAGTGCCGACAGTTCCAACATATCTTGTTTGTATCCACTCAAATGAGCGATTAAAGATTTTCCAGAATCCTCGAGGAGCGCTGTGATTGGGTTTCAGAACTAGTGCACAAAGTGCAGGACTTAGGGTTAGTGCCACAACTCCGGAGATAATTACAGAAAGCGCAATAGTAATTGCAAACTGTTTGTACAACTCACCAGTAATTCCTCCCAAAAAGGCGGCTGGCACAAACACAGCAACTAGTACGAGAACGATTGCAATCACAGGCCCAGATACCTCATCCATGGCTTTTTTCGCTGCATCTTTAGGCGACAGTCCGCCTTTGTTCATATGCCGCTCAACATTCTCCACCACAACGATCGCATCATCCACCACAATACCGATGGCCAGCACCATGCCAAACAGGGTAAGTGTATTAATTGAAAATCCAAGTGCTTCCATGCCCGCCAAAGTTCCAATAAGTGAAATAGGAACGGCAATGGCCGGAATGAGTGTTGCTCGCCAACTTTGTAAAAATAGAAAAACCACCAAAATAACTAGCAAGGTGGCTTCGACAAGTGTTTTCACAACCTCATTAATTGAAACCTCAATAAATTTTGTGGTGTCATAGGGAATGTCATAGGACGCGCCTGCAGGGAAGCTCTTCGACAGTCTATCCAATTCCTGGCGCACCCCTTTGACGGTATCAAGCGCATTGGCTCCCGGGGCAAGAAAGGTCAACATAAAAGTATTAGCTTTTCCATTCCACCGTCCTTCAAGATCATAGGACTGAGCACCCAATTTCACCTGCGCGACATCTCGCATCCGAATCATAGAGCCATCGGGATTAGCCCGAATAATCATATCTTCGAATTCCTTCGCGTCGCTCATTCGACCTTGAGTTATTATCGGAATGGTAAGCTCTGTGCCTTTTGCAGAAGGTTCCCGGCCTATCCTGCCCGCTGGAAAATCACGGTTTTGCTCACGTACGACAGCAGCAATCTCTGTAGGTGTGATATTGAGTTGCGCCATTCGTACGGGATCAAGAATCAAGCGCATGGAATAATTTTGCGCTCCAAAAATGACCGCGTCGCCGACACCCGGAAGCCTTTTTATATTGTCGAGCACCTGAATCAATGCATAATTTGAAAGATAAACAGGGTCGTGTCTAGGATCTGTAGAGCTTAATGCGATCACCGCCAACAAATCTGGTGACATTTTTTTAACCGTCACACCTTGACGAACCACTTCATCCGGTAATTGAGGCTCGGCAAGACGTTGGCGGTTCTGTGTCTGAACCTGGGCGATATCCACATCGGTTCCGATTTCGAATGTGAGGCGCATCGTCATATGCCCATCATTCGTGCTGGTAGATTCATAGTAAAGTAGATTATCTATACCTGGTATCTGCACCTCGATAGGCCGCGCCACAGCTTCTGCGACAACTTCTGCACTAGCGCCAGGATAATCCGCTTCAATTTGCACCATAGGCGGCGTGATTTGAGGAAATTGCGCTACGGGAAGGTTTTGTAGTGATACCAAACCTACTGCCACAATCAGAATGGACAAGACCGACGCAAAAATGGGACGGTCAATAAAGAAATGAGGGCTCATTGTATTTTTTGCGAGGTCTGATTGTTTTGGAGCTTATTTGAAGCTGCAGCTTGTTCATAAGGAACGGCAGAGACTTTAACGCCCGATTGAATTCTATGAAACCCCTCGACCACTACTCGTTCTCCTGAATCAAGGCCGCTTTCAATCAACCATTCATTCCCATACCAAGTACTGGCTTTAACTGAACGAAATTCAACTTTATCTTCTTTATCAATCACAAAAACGAATGATCCAGCAGGACTTTGTTGAACGGCACGTTGTGGGATCAGAATTGCATTAGGGCGGATAATACCCTCCAGGCGGATTTTGACGAATTGCCCGGGATAAAAATATGACTGCCCCGGTAAAAAATCACCTTCTGGATTAGAAAACTTGAACCGCCCTTGTAACATACCTGTCGCAGAGCTTATTGTGACAGCCGCAAAGTCCAAAATCCCTTTCTCTGGATAAACGCTGCCATCGGAAAAAGTCATCACGCCACGTAATTGAAAAATGTCCGGTCGTTGAACCTTGCCCTCAGCAAGCTCGTGACGGCGGCGTAGCAGGTAGCTTTCAGGAACATTCACAGTTACATACATGGGATCTAGCTGATCTATCGTGTTTAATAGTGTGGTTTGCGCAGAAATTAATTGGCCTTGATAAAAGTTACTGCGGCTAATACGTCCTTTTACGGGCGCATAAATTAGTGTGTTGTCTAAATCAAACTTTGCTTTAATTTGATCGTTCTGCGCGGCGTCTAATGCAGCCTTAGCACTTAAAACCTCTGCTACTGCGTCATCAACATCTTTTTGACTAACTGCTTGTTGTTTTAGCAGAGGCCGCACGCGTGCAAGATTTTGTTCAACTTGGACCAGACGTGCCTTTTGCTGCGTTACTTTGGCCTTCATGGCTTCATAAATTGCTTTAAACGGTACAGGATTGATAAGATATAACTTGTCACCTTGCTTGACGTTTCGACCTTCAGTAAAAAAAACATCTTGAATAATTCCAGATACTTGCGATCTAATTTCTACTGGACGAAAAGCCTCAGTTTTACCGATAAATTCAGGCTCATCAGGCACCGTTTTAGCAGTTACCGTCATAACCTTAACTTCCGGTAACTGTATAGGTTTGTCAGTAGGTTCATCTGGTGAACAACCACTAACTAGAATAAGGAGTAATCCTATGAATCCTGCCCAAATGAATGTCTTTATGCGATTGGCACATAGTTGCACTTGCGCTTGAAGCAGACCGGAGTAAATCATAATTGTTATCCATATATTTATGCTGTAAAAAATTCGACGATGTGTAAATTAACATAATGAATAATATGACTAATTTATTGATCGTTGGGGTTCCATCCGCCTCCCAAGGCTCTGTATAATTGCACGATAGACACCAGATGTAAGCGATGCATCTCTGTCAGTGAAAACTCCGCTTCGAACAAATTGCGCTTGGCAAGCAATACATCCACATAGCTGGTAAGCCCACCTCTGTAACGCAGACTCGCTACATGCAAGGCTGATCGCAATGCTTTAACCTGTTTCTGTCTGGCTTCTCGTTGTTCGTTTGCTGTACGGATAGCGACTAAGGAATCTTCAACTTCTTTGAATGCTACTAAAATCGTTTGTTCATAATTTGCCAAGGCTTGTTTGGCCTGTGCTTCTGCCGCCCGCTGCTCGAAACCCAGGCTATTCGAGTTAAACAAAGGCCCCGCTAATCCTGCGCCACCCACACCAAATTTGCTGTCGGAAAGTAATAGATCTGACAGTGCTGGGCTGGCTAAACCTAGAACTCCAGTGATCGAAAAACTGGGAAAACGCATGGCTTTTGTCATACCAATTCGAGCAGTCGCAGCTATCATGGATTGTTCAGCCTGCAGAATATCGGGCCGACGCTGTAGCAATTCGGATGGCAATCCAGCGGGAATTTTAAGTGGCATTGTTTGCTCGTTCAGTGAATCAACCCGTAAAATCGGCGCCGGATTTTTCCCAATTAATACATTGAGTTCGTTTTCTTTCTGTACGATTAATCTTTCAAATTCAGCCAGTCGTGCAACGGCATTAGCGCGTTCGGCTTCGAATTGGTCCAGATCAAGGCGTGAAATAATTCCGCCTTTCAGCTGTGCGCTGGAAATTGCTACCGATTCTTGCCATGACGACAAAGCACGGCGAGCGATGCCCCGTTGCGAATCAAATTGCAGCAGATCAAAATAGGATTGCGCAACTGAGCTAATCAACATCAGTATAATTGCACGGCGGCTTTCCTCACGCGCAAGCAGCTCGGCACGTGCTGCTTCATTGGCGCGCTGGATTTTTCCCCAGACATCTAATTCCCAATTCAGGTCTGTTTGTCCAAAATAACTATAACTTGATGGAAAGCCGGGCCGTGCAAACCCACCCATGGATCCCATAAAGGGCGCATTGGCGTTTACATTGATCTTAGGAAGAAAATCCATGCGTGCTATTTTCAAACGCGCCTGAAATTCTTCAATACTGGCAGTGGCCTGCTTGAGGTCTCTATTATCCAGCAAAGCTTGATTTATCAGTTTTTGTAACTTTTTATCTTGAAGGAACTCCCACCATGCGAGATTGGCAATAGATTCTCCTTCTTCCTGTGCCATCAGAAACTGTTTGTTAATGTCTATCGGTGGGCGCTTATAATCTGGACCCATGGCGCAGGCTGTCATAACCAGACTGGTAAGTAATACCGTTATGCGAATCCATGGGGGGGGGTCAAATTTTTCTGAAAAATTGATCATAAATTATGCCGAACGAAATAAAAATGCTGCAACTGCAAAACCTCATATATAAATTCAGTAACGGACATTTATACCCTTTGATTTTTATGGCCTGTTCAAAATCACATCATATTATTTATAGATGATCAGGTTAACATAGTAGGCTTTGCTTTCAAGTAGTAGTCCATGTTTTGTCAACACTAAATAGATATGTCCCCTCGCCTGCAAAGTAAAGATGTCCCTTTCTCTCGCCGTCATCAGTGGTATTTGATAACGGTTTTGCTATCGGTGGCAGACTTGCCGATGTGCATTTTTCTCCAAGGGTGACCGTCTGCTGTTTAAAGGACTTCTGATCACCTTCAGCAAGTGTAATATCTGATCCCTGGTAGCTAAAGGTGACTGCTGGGCTATCTTCCGTTTCACTTATAATATTTTATTTGATGGTGAGCCCGAGCTCTCGCAGATTTGTTTGATAGGGTTCATTACTGCCTTCAGAAATTGAAATAATCTGCGGTGTTTTGTCCGCTTTATTGTAGAGGATGAACCGCCGTTTACTGTAGAATCTTTAACGTCATCAGGTGAACTGTACTGATTTTTTTGAAAGTGCAGACCTTTGGAGGCTAAGGAAATGTGAGGTCTGCTGACACAGATACCCCCGCTCATCTGACATTCAATCGATAGAGCAAGGAGCCGGCCAGCTTGGTTTTTTAAGATAAATATTGTATTAAAAGAAAAATTACAGCGACACTTGATATACAGAAGGATTTTCCGAGCAGGCGTTATCAAGGCATGTTCTCTTAAATATGAGAAAACGGGTCAAATCACTTGATCATTACATACAAGCAAGGATATTGAATTGACGAATGAATTAGAAGATACCTATAAATTTATTATTAATTAAGTAACTTGACCTAATGTTTTATTGTGGGATAGCCTATTTAAGTGTATGAAAAAATGGGGGCTAACAACGCTGGAGCAAGCCCCTGTACTGATCATCGTGCCAATGATCGAATGTAATGGATGAGTTGCCACACCTCTTCGTCCGATAGGCCAGCGAACGATATCATGGGTGCTCCATGTGAACCATTTTTTATAATCCAGAACAGCTGACCATCAGGAATGTCCTTCATCATCGAGTTGCAAGTAAAGTTTCTCGGCGGCGGCACTGAAGACGTACTCATTTTGCTTTTACCGTCACCTTGTTCACCATGGCATATTGCACAGTTGGCGGGCTTGGCTGTTTTCAAGAAGAGTGTTTCTCCGGCCTTAGTTACGTCAGCGGACATAGGGAGAGGGTTGATCTTGGCCAAGAAATCTGCAGGTGCTTTTGCTATCTTCCTTCGCGGCTGCCAGCAGGAGGCTTCCGGCCGGAATTTTCCCTCAACCCAGGTAAGATCAGGCCCCTTGAGATTAGCGTGAGGCTCGGGCTTTCCATCCACCCGGTGACAATGAGTACAGGCCCAGCGAAGAGTTTCTATTGCATGCGATTCATCTCTCGCGAACGATAGCCCTGAGGACAATGTTAATCCCACTAAAGCGATTAACGTGCTTCCAACAAGCATTCTTCTTCTCATTTTCATATTGCAATCCCTTTCATGTTGAATGGCTTTATCTGACTTGCTCTCTCGTAAGAAAATCTTGGATGCTTATGAAAATCAGTAGGTCAGTTATATGCTTACGTTCTGTGATTATTATGATATTAAGTTCTTGATATTTGACGTTTACCACATCGCATATTACAAATCAATAGTGTGTGGCTTGATTTTATACATTCAGCAGAAAAAAGGCTATGTCATAGCTGTCTGTGACCATTGGTAGCCACTTAATTATGAAGAATTTTCGTTAATTTCAAGAACGAGCAACCATATGATTTATCACTGCTGTCCGGTTAAACGAGAGGACGAACCGCTGAAAGTTACGAAGACGCTGGATTCAAAGCGACGGAGGGTGGTGTAGATTCAGGAGGTAACGTTTCAAGTCGCATAATCAATACTTATAAGTAAGGAGACCGAATTAACAAAGGAAGTAGAAGATATCTGTAAATTTATTATAAATTAAGTATTTTGCCCAATTTTTTTACATTTACTCCCCCAGCACAATTGCTGGAGGCCATGAAAAAATTCCAAACCGACCTGAGTGTACGGGTTGAAGGCATGGGACAGGCATTGCTGAACGCTAATGGAAATTCATGTCGCAGCCACACTTCAGCCTATGTGGGCGAAGTAGAAGGCAAGCTCGACCACAGCCCCTGGACATCGTGATACCGGACTAGTCCGCTGGAGTCTTGAATTAACCTAAAGCTCCAGGCATCCCCTTCCAAGGGGCCGTGCTCAACCGTTCTTTAAGCTATTTGCTCGTCGCCGATCTTGTCTGACGAGACTTCTTTCGCAGACTCGATGACGTCAGGCTGCGACAATAGCAGGCTGATCAGGGTCTGGCCTGCCTGAGGTTTGGTTGAGCTTTCGGCCGTAAATATTTGAAGATCGCCACCTTCCGTAATCAGGAAAAGCGGTAGCACTTTGTCTACATACTGAGACTTCAACTCTTCCAGACCGTATTCCTCGCTTAATTTGGTCTTGTTGATGACGGCGTCATCGGTAAACCATTCTGTCAGAGCAGAGTGCGTCATACCTTTTCCAAACAGAATGTTTCCTCTTAGATGACGCGAATGGGCATCAAGCAGCTTTTCGTCCTCCGGGATTAATTGATAGGTTTGTGAGCGACCAAACAGCGTGGCAAAGTGCAAGGCTGCCAACGAATTAACATCATCGTTGTTGGTCATGGCCATGAGTTTGCCGATTCCACTGATTTCGACGCGATCCAGTACATTGTCGGCAAAAATACTGG
This sequence comes from Candidatus Nitrotoga sp. M5, assembly GCF_927904885.1. Classification (GTDB taxonomy): domain Bacteria; phylum Pseudomonadota; class Gammaproteobacteria; order Burkholderiales; family Gallionellaceae; genus Nitrotoga. The sequence goes on along the minus strand of NZ_CAKMNW010000004.1, from coordinate 101,054 downwards.
CATAGAAAGCCGGTATGCCGGCATTGCGCGCAGCTAAAATATTGTGTCGACTGTTATCCACCAACATCACTGGATAGCCCTCGTCCAGCAAAGTTTTGGCCATTTTGCGAACCCAATGTTGACCGCCTAAAAAAAGCACGCCTTGTGGATGCGCCTTGGCCAGATTTAGCCGCCGTGCCACCAGCGGCGCTGTCAATCCATACAGGGCGACGGTACCAATGATGACGAAAAAGGTCTGCGGCACCAACGCTTCAGCACCGGTCAGCCCTACCTCTTCCAGCCGCAGGGCAAAAATAGACGCCACTGCTGCAGCCACAATTCCACGCGGTGCCATCCAGGATAAAAACAGCTTTTCCTTGGTGCTAAGCTTGCTACCGAAAGTAGAAACGAAAACGGAAGCGGGTCGCGCAACCAACACCAGCACCAGTAAAAAAATGAAACTGCCGATGCCGATCTGATCGAGGTCCGCCGGCTTGAGATGCGCTGCCAACAGAATGAACACGCCGGCAATTAACAATACCCGCAGGTTTTCTTTGAATTCGACGATGTGTTGAATCGATACCGATTTTTGGTTGGCCAACGCAAATCCCATGATGGTGACTGCCAGCAGGCCCGATTCGGATTGGAAAATATTGGCACCGGTAAACGAGGCTATCACAAACATGAGTGCTACCGGATTATGCAAATAGTCGGGAATGTAATTCCGTTTCATGCAGAAGCCCAGAATCAATGCGCCTAGCAATCCCGATAGTGTACCGATTCCGATGGTTTTCAGCACCGTGATCAGCACTATCATTTCGGGCTGCCTCCCTCCCGATTCCAGAATTACCTGAAACACCAGCACCGCGAGCATAGCGCCAATTGGATCTATCATGATGCCTTCCCATTTCAGGATGGCACCCGTCTGCCCAGTAGGGCGGATAAATTGCAGCATCGGGCCAATCACCGTTGGGCCAGTGACCACGAGCACTGCGCCCAGCAAAATTGCAAGTGACCAGTCCAGTCCTAGAATCCAGTGTGATGCGACGGCGACAATGAACCAGGTAATGGCCGCACCCACAGTTACCAACCAGGCTGTCACTCCGCCGATGGCACGGAACTCTTTCATCGATAGGCTCAGCCCGCCTTCAAACAGAATCATGGCCACCGCTAGTGACACCACGGGATAAAGCAGGGACCCCAGCAATTCGCCAGGATTAATCCAGCCAAAAACCGGGCCGGCCAAAATTCCAAATATCAGCAACAGCAGAATCGACGGGATACGCATGCGCCACCCCATCCACTGGGCTGCAATGCCCAGTATGACGACGATACTGAGGCTGACTAGATTATGCTCAACCATAGGTAGATTTAAACCTCGTTAAATTGGGTTAATCGCCTGACCAACCGGCGTTGCCCTTGTTAAGGGCGGCTAAGGAATCAAAACGACGACATCCGTGCGTTTAATGTTAAATCAGTAGAACACGTTGAAATATGCGTCAACTCAATTTAGAAAACTGAACTGTCTGTTCACTGCCTGCAAACACGCGCCACCTCACCAAAATTTTGGATCTTCAGCACATCGTGTCGCTGCGTGTCGTGTGGTAACTAGCACAGTATATGTACCAAGCAGCGACGAAGCGCAAAAATCAAGCCATCGCGAATAGTTGCATCTTCTTAGGTCAGTAAAGCAAAAACTCTGTCACACAAAATAACATCGGCAGACGATTGTCAAAATAAAGTGTGGCCGAAAAGAAATAAGGCAGTTGATTACGGATTTGTGTTTGGGCCAGCGACCTCGCACTGATTGAGTCGTTTTCAAAATCGATCGCGCCGAGTCGATGCACATACAACAAAACTAAATTCCGGGCGAATGCCTGACTTGGATATTGCCGCGAACGATGTACGCACTGCTAAGTGGGTTTATTCGGCGCCGAAGGATAGGAAATTAAACCACGCAAGTCAAATTAACTTTCTCCACGTCACTTTGCCAGTTCGATTTTAATCGTTAAATCCATAACAGCCCTTCTATTTGTCCGTTCCCATGGCAAGAATTTATCGCGTCATCTCCCAATATTGACACAATTTAAATTCAGCACTTAAGCATATCCATATGCTCAGATTGCTCGTCACCATGCGATGCCTGATCAATTTGAACACTGGTTCCGACTAGATAGGATGAATTCCATTGAGGATCATTGCCTGCTTGCAATGGTTAAGTCGTTTGATCAGTACATATATGCAAGGATTACCGTACATCATTACGGTAATCCTTGGAGCTTGCTCTATAGTCAAGCTCTACTTCGGATGCGGCTATCCCGCGCAGCAGGAGAGCTGTTTCACATCTTTGGTAAATGTCTGCGCACACAGCTTTAGCCCTTCGACCATCGTCAAGTACGGAAAAAGTTGGTCGGCCAAATCCTGCACGGTCATACGCGCGCGGATAGCGATGGCTGCCGTCTGGATGATTTCGCCCGCTTCCGGTGTAACTGCCTGCACACCCAGCAGGCGCAGGCTCTCAGCTTCTGCTACCAGTTTAATGAAACCGCGTGTATAGAAATTGGCGAGTGCGCGGGGCACATTTTCTAGCGACAGTGTACGGCTGACGGTCTCAATACCTTTGTCGTGCGCTTCTGCTTCGGAAAGCCCCACCGTCGCCACCTGTGGATCGGTGAACACCACTGCGGGCATGACGGTGAGATCGAGGGCGGCCTCGCCGCCGGTCATGTTAACCGCCGCACGCGTACCCGCTGCTGCCGCGACATACACGAATTGTGGCTGATCGGTGCAATCGCCGGCGGCGTAAATGTCTGGTGAGCTGGTGCGCATGTGGTTGTCGATTACAATATTGCCCTGTGGGCTGAGTGTCACACCGGTATTGTCCAAGCCAAGACTGCGCGTGTTGGGCGAACGCCCGGTGGCTACAAGCAATTTATCTGCGCGTATTTCGCCTTGGTTGGTAACGAGCACGAATTCGCTATCAACAAACGACACCGAGCTTGCTTGTGTTTGTGTGAGCACGTCGATACCCTCCGCACGAAATGCCTTTGTCACCGTTTCACCGATTGCAGGGTCTTCGTGGAAGAGCAGCGTGTGGCGAGCGAGGATCGTGACCTTGCTGCCTAGCCGTGCAAAGGCTTGTGCAAGTTCCACCGCAACAACCGACGAACCGATCACGGTGAGTCTTGGCGGAATGGCAGGGCTAATTAGTGCTTCGGTTGAAATCCAGTAAGGTGTGTCGTTCAATCCGGGTATCGGCGGAACCGCCGCACTTGCCCCGGTGGCTATAAGACAGCGATCAAATGACACTACGCGTTCGTTGCCATCGCGCAAATGCACAATCAACGTGTGGCCGTCCTTGAAACGGGCCTCGCCGCGCAGCAGGTTAATTTCCGGAATGCTTTCCAGTATTCCTTCGTACTTGGCGTGACGCAGCTCGTCCACGCGCGCTTGTTGTTGTGCGAGCAGCCAATCGCGCTGGATGGTGGGTGCAACTGCCGAGATGCCGCCATCGAACGGGCTGCTAGTGCGCAGGTGAGCGATGTGAGCCGCTCGGATCATGATTTTGGATGGCACGCAGCCGAAGTTGACGCAAGTGCCGCCAATGATGCCGCGTTCGATCAGCGTTACCCGCGCGCCGCGTTCGACCGCCTTCAACGCGCACGCCATCGCCGCGCCGCCGCTGCCGATAACGGCAATGTGCAGCTTGGCCTCTACTGCTTTACCTGCCGCCGCATCGTCCGAGCCTATGATCTCGGCGTTGTAACCACTGGCTTTGACCGCGCGCACCAGGGTGTCGGTATCAATCTCGCTTTGCGCCGCCACGCTGGCAAGCCCATCGTCATATGAAACAGAGGCAGAGACGACCTCGGGTAAGTTGGACAGAGCCTTCACCACAGTATTTGCGCAATGTTCGCAAGTCATGCCGGTGATGCGCAGGGTGATGTTGTTCATGATTGATCGCCTTTCAATATTTGGATTGGCCGTTTACATTTTCGGTGCAGGACACCTTTGATTTGCGTGTGACGGCATAAATAATCAAACCGACAAAGAACAGCAGGGCGGGCATCAATACATAATCGATATACCCCACCCAGGCAGCCAGGCCAACCGCGCCGAAAATGAGTACCAGCACGGGCGTGAAACAGCACAGGGCAGAGATAATTACCCCGATTGTGCCGGTTTTCAAGAGGGTAGAGGTTTTCATCAATGACCTCCCACAATACGAGATGGATAGCCCGCGTCTTTAGTCGCTTTGGAGAGTGCCTTGACGGTGGTCAGGGTATCGTCGAAGGTCACGGCAGCTTCTTTCTTGTCGAGATTGATGGCCACTTTCTCGACGCCATGCACACCGAACAGTGCCTTTCTTACGGTGATTGGACATGCCGAACAGGTCATGTTGGATACTGCCAACGTGGCCGTTTTGCTGACTGCAAAGGCCGGATGAACAGACAGTGCGGTCAGCATTGCAGCGATAATGATGGAAAAAAATTTATTGAATTTGCGAGCCACTTGTTTAAGACTTGTCTGGGTGTATCTGTTCATGTCATTACTCCTTTAGTAGAAAAATGGTGCGATATAGGGGAAGGTCAGCGCAACAAGTACCAGCAACGCGACGACCCAGAAAGTGACTCTGTAAATACGCTTGTTTTGTGGCAAGGCGCAAACTTCACCCGGCTTGCATGTGGCATTGGGCTGATATAGGCGTCGCCAGGCGAAGAATAGTGCCAGCGATGCTGCGCCGAGAAAAATTGGCCGATAAGGCTCCAGCACAGTCAGGTTGCTGATCCACGCACCGCTGAAGCCTAGAGTTATCAGTACCAGCGGCCCTAGGCAGCAGGTCGAGGCTAGAATGGCAGCTAACCCTCCTGCGAAGAGCGCACCGCGACCTGTTTTCGTTCCAGACATGAGGTTCTCCATTTCTTAAAGACATGCTAACCTTAAACCCGTAGTCAACTACGTAGTCAAGTCTTATGAAAACGAGTAAAGCGAGTTTTACGACATTGCAAACACCGAATTCAAAAACGGGAATGACCATCGGCCAATTGGCCAGTGCTGGTGGCGTTAACGTTGAAACCATCCGTTATTACCAGCGCGAGAAATTACTGCGCACGCCGCAACGCAGCCCGGGTTCAATTCGACGCTATAGTGAGGAAGAGCTGAACCGCTTGCTGTTCATCAAGCGCGCCCAGGTACTCGGATTTTCGTTGACAGAAATCACCTTGCTGCTCCAGTTGGCTGAAGGTGAACACTGCGCGGAAACACAGGCGCTGGCCGAGAAAAAACTTGGCATGGTAGAACAGAAGCTCGCAGATTTGCTGGCCATCGAATCGGCACTTACAAAACTTATTTCTTCTTGTCGTAGAGGGAAAAATGGCTGCGGCTGCCCGATAATTTACAGCTTGGTGAACGGAAAAAATATTACGTCTTGAAGGTGTAGTGTAAGGATGACATCACTCGCTGTGAAAACTTCGCGCAAGTGGATCCGATCCATGACTGTCGATTACTGAATGGGTGGGTGGAAGGTGGTCTTGAGAGCTCAGACCCATGAAAATCAACGCATTGCAGTCTGGATCGCGCGCCGACAAACCACAGTTGAAACCAGAGCCGGTTGTAGGTACGTGAATAATTCCGCTGGACACGAAATTGCAAGTATTTCGAGGTCAGGTCTCTAAAGGCTCATCGGACAAAGTGCTCAGCCAGGTTTGAATCTCTGTTTGCGCCTGTTCGATCAACGCACCATAGCCAATGATTGCTCCGGCTGCGTTCGGCGGAACATTTTTTTGTATCAGGCTGAATCTACGTTCACCCTGCAGTCCAGCGCTGTTGGCGGCAAAAATATTGACCGTCAACGTCATTACTACATGCGCAGTATCCGCCGCCTCAAATTGTTGCTCGAATTGTGTCAGCTGAACCCGTAAGTGAACGGGTCGTCGCAATCCTGTGATAATCAATCGGCGTTCCAATAAAGCAGGTAACGGTGCTTCCCAACGATCGTTATTATAGTAACGGATGACGGTGGCATCATCGTAAAGCAAGCGGTAACGTATCCTGTCATCCCACAGCCAGACCGGTGCATCCATCGTAATCGTGACATTATTGGATGTATGCTGAGCAGCAGGTCCAAGATCGTGAATGATCGGCATGCTTGGTTTGGAACCAATGCTGCAAGCAGAAATTGATGCGCTCAAAATAATTGCTGAGTAATGCTTCAGATAGCGTTTCATTTCCGCTCCTTAAAACCAGATTCGCCAGGGGCTGGCGACCGTGATTTTTCTCCAAGCAAGAAAGCTTGTGGATTAGCTTCCAGAGTTGCTATAACGCGATCGAAACGGCGAGCGGTGGTTTGCATTTGCAACATCAGAGTATTGACCTTGGGCAACGTTTCTTGCAAAAGTTGCTGCCCTACTAAGGTACCTGTCTGTATTAATTCACTTGATTGACCGGATAGCGTTGTCAAATCTTGCTGCACTTGACTGCTCAACTGTTTGACGTCACGACTCAGACTGCTTATCTCTGCAAGCGTGTGTCTGGCTTCTGTTGTTAAAGTGGGCACTTGTGCCAAGGCTTTGCTGGCCTGATCTTGCAATTCGTTGAAACGTTCGGTAGCAGATTCGAGATTAGTCAAAATACCTTCCACATTACGAATATTATTTTCATTTAACAAATGATTTAGCCTGAGTATCAACTCACGGGTTTCCTTGACCGTACTCTCTCCGGATATTGACAACCGGTCAATGAATGAAGGCTTGATCGGTATATGGCTCTCTGGTTGATCATTTTTTATCAGCGGTTCAGTTTGATTGCCGCTATCCTGAAGTGATATCTGCGTCAACCCTGTGACGCCCTGAAGCTCCAATGTTGCATAAACACCGCGCTTAAGTTGAACGTCACTTTCGATTTCCATTGGTACAAGAATAATCTCCGGATTATCAGGAGAGAAACGCACGGCGCTTACCTTGCCTACCGCTATACCCCGATAATAAACAGTTGAGCCCACCTTAAGCCCGGTTACTGACTCACGAGTTTCTGCAATATAAGTTTTTGTTTGTGATTGAACGTCGCCCAACCAAATGATAACAACCACAACACCTGCTATCAGCACAGACATAAACAAGCCTGTGATCAGCGCATAACTGTCTTTACCCATACCCAACCTCCTATGAAGTAAATACCCGCTGTGCGCGGTTATTATGAAAAAATTGCTGAATGAAGGGATGGTCGCACTCAAGCACCTTATCCAGCGAGTCATAGGCAACCAGGCGATGATCGGCCAACACGGCAATTTTTGTGCACAAATCTCTTAAAATATGCAAATCATGTGTCACCATAACCACAGTAAAACCGAGTTCCTGATGCAATTGTCGTAGCAAGGTGACAAAATCCTCGCTGGCAATGGGGTCAAGGCCAGAGGTCGGCTCGTCCAATAATAGTAATTCAGGTTCCAGAATTAATGCACGAGCCATTGCCGCCCGTTTAACCATGCCACCCGACAGCTCAGATGGTTTTTGCATAGCGTCATGCGCGTTTAAACCCACCATTGTCAGCTTCATGCAAACCAATTGCTCAATCAGATTTTCATCGCTGATTCCCATCTCTCGCAGCGGGAAGGCTATGTTGTCAAATACGTTTAAGGCGCTGAATAGAGCTCCGTTTTGGAATAAAACACCAGTCTGATTGCGCTTTTGCCGACACTCCATTAAGCAGGATTCCTGCGCGCTCTTACCTAAGACATTCAGACTCCCTTTGCTGGGTGATTCCAATCCGATCATTTCTCGTAACAACGTTGTTTTTCCGCTACCGGATAATCCCACGAGACCCAGGATTTCACCACGTTCGAGACATAAGCTGATGTCTTGGTGTATTAAATGCTCGCCAAAATAAGTCCATACGTGATTCAGCTCTACCGCACATGAATGGTTCATGAAAATCCTACATTTCTAAATAGAATGGAAAATACGGTATCGGCAATGATCACTGCAGTTATGGAGGTTACCACTGCACGCGTAGTTTCCTTACCAAGGCTTTCGGTATTGGGCTTGATCAAAAAGCCGAAGTGACAGGCCGTCATGGCAATCATCATACCAAATACGGTTCCTTTGGCCAGGCCGATATAAAGGTTGGCGATCGGTACCGCCTTGGGTAAATTTTCGTAAAACTGCTGATAACCGATATCTAAAGTTAATTGCGCTGAAAGCATGCCGCCGATCAAGGCCAGAGTATCAGTCCATACGATCAAGAGTGGTACTGCCAAAGACAAAGCAACAACTTTTGGCAGAACCAGCCGTAACGAATGGGAAATACCCATTGCTGATAACGCATCCAGTTCCTGTGTGACACGCATGATGCCAATCTCGGCGGCCATCGCCGAACCAGATCGACCCGCAATCAAAATGGCTGCTAACATGGGCCCGATTTCGCGAATGATACTAAGTCCAAGCAGATCAATGATATAAATTTCAGCGCCGAGCTGTTGCAGCTGCAACGAAGACAGGTAACTCATAGAGACACCAATTAAAAAACCAACTAGCGCTGTTATTCCCATGGCGCTGACGCCGGCTTTATATATCGTTTGCGATATCTCTTTATATGGTGTGAAACGGGGATTTCGTAACAAAAAAATAACATCAAGCAACAACCGGCCAAATAAGGTAAGCCAAGCGCGTATATGATGGTAAAAACCTTGCATTGGCAACTGCCAATGACGGATCAATTCTACAAAGCCAAACACCATAGAATTAGGCTTTGGAATTGGCCTGTTACGCCAATGGTCGAAAAGTTGTCTTTGTTCCGGCTGCAGGATCAGATTTTTTGGCAGTTTCTCACCCCAGGCTTGCCAGAGTAAAAAAACTGCGGTGCTGTCAAGTCGCTCAATCGAGCTTAGATCCCATTGCTTATCCTTCTCTCTGCCCAGCTTTTTTATTGTCTGTCGCAGATCAGGAGATGCCGCCAGCGTACGGAGGGTCCACTGGCCACTCAGACTGATTAATCTGTCGTTCGCTTCCTTTGGGAAGGTTAACTCAGGTTTACTTGCGTTTTGTAAGTCACTCACATCAATAGTCCCTTTGGTAACATATGGTAATACTTGTTCATCAAAGAAAATGAATACTGGTCACAAAACAACTGCACTTGTTAAAGGCAGCGCCATTAATCAAGTGACTGATGCAAATAGAAAAATAAACGCAAATTTTCACCAAGCCTGAATGTACTGGGGAACAGTTTGGGAGTCAATAATAACGGCTTGCAACAAGAAAGTTCCAAAATTTATACCTGCTTATCAGCAATAGGTATTGGTATTGGGTTATTTTTTGACATACACGCGAAAAACGCTCAAAGGGAGCGGTCAGCTCAATCATAAAGCGGGCTGGGGGCACCTCTAAAAATTAACTACTAATTGCTTGTTAAGGGAGAAAAGGCAGGCAATAACCCGTTCTCTAACATACATTTTTACTCAGTTGATTGCTTAGTGAGTGTATAAATATGGCCTTGAGAGGTCAGTGAGTCATGAAAATCAACGCATGGCCGTCTGGATCGGGCGCCATCAAACTACAGTTGAAATCAAAGCCGGTTGATGATGTGGCATTTCTTGCAACCTGATAGATTAAATGGACTAATAATGACGCAATGGCGATGGCATAGCCGCGATCATTTTCATATTCCGGGTAACAGAAGTCACTTGGCGAGCGTTATTACACTAGTGCTTGAGTACAAGAATTTTCATTCTGCAGAATCTCTGCTAGTTCAGCGGGATTATTTTCGTCATACTTATAATATATATGCTTGATTATAATATTTTTATTAAGAATAACTGGAAATTGTTCAGAGACATAAAACCACATTCACTGCCAATTGTAATTATTATGATAATTGGCAGAATACTGGTGCAGGATGCACAGTTAAATCTGTGACAGGTATCATTTTCATGGGGGGCGAAGATGGAGAAAGCAAACTTAAGCGAAGGTAATCGTCGTGACTTTTTAATCAAACTGACTTCTGTGGTTGGTGGCGCGGGCGTAGTAGCAACCTGTGTCCCATTTGTCGCTAGCATGAATCCGAGTTCCGATGTGCTGGCGAAGGCAGAGACTGAGGTGGATCTATCCGGAATTACGCCAGGAACAATGCATACCATTGCCTGGCAGGGCAAACCGGTGTTCATTGTGCAACGCACGCCAGAGCAGATTAAAGCGGCAGAAGCGTCGAATGGCGGGATCGATCCTGAGCCGGATAGCAAGCGCGTACAAAAGCCTGAGTGGCTTGTCGTGGTTGGCGTCTGCACGCACATGGGGTGTGTGCCGAACAAGGAAGGCCCTGGTTGGGTATGTCACTGTCATGGTAGTGAGTATGACGAAAGCGGTCGCGTCATACGCGGTCCTGCACCGAAGAACCTTGAAGTGCCACCGTATCACTTTGTGGCCGAAAACAAAGTCGTCATCGGAGCAACTTAGGAGACGACTATGCGCAGCCGCATCATCAAATGGATAGACCATCGTTTCCCTCTCACTAGCTTCGTCAAACATGAGCTGACGGGTTATCCCACGCCGCGCAATCTAAGCTATTGGTGGAATTTCGGCTTTCTCGCTGGATTCGTACTGATACTGCAAACTGCTACTGGAATATTCCTGGCTATGCATTACAAGGCCGATATTGCGCTTTCCTTTGATTCCATCCAGCACATCATGCGTGACGTAAACTACGGCTGGCTGTTGCGTTATATGCACGCGACCGGAGCTTCTGCCTTCTTCTTGGTGATCTACATCCACATGGCGCGCACGATGTATTACGGTTCCTATCGGGCGCCACGCGAATTGCTGTGGTGGACCGGGCAAGGTTTATTGCTGCTGTTGATGGCGACCGCGTTTATGGGCTATTTACTGCCGTGGGGGCAAATGTCTTTCTGGGGTGCAACGGTAATCACCGATCTGTTTCACGTCACCCCCTTTATCGGCGACCAAGTGGTTATCTGGTTACGCGGCGACTACACCGTGGGTGATGCCACTCTGACTCGTTTTTTCGCACTGCACTATCTGTTCCTATTCCTTATTATCGGTGCGGTGGTGGTGCATCTGGTGGCGCTGCACAAGGTGAAGAGCAGCAATCCAAGTGGTATCAATCTGGCCGACAAAGACAACATTCCGTTTCATCCGTATTTCACCATCAAGGATTTATTTGGGCTAGGGCTGTTTTTGATCGTGTACTGCTATTTTGTATTCTTCCTGCCTGACAGCTTAATGGAACCAGCCAACAATATTCCGGCCAACCCCATGAAAACCCCAAACCATATTGTTCCGGAATGGTACTTCCTGCCGTTCTACGCTATTTTGCGTTCAGTGCCCAACATGGTTGGTGGCGTGGTGGCGATGGGTTTATCTGTGATGATGTTTGCTTTTATGCCTTTTCTGGATCGCTCGCGTATTCCGGGCGGAGCGCATTTTCGTCCAGTCTACAGGGTGCAGGTTTACCTCTTTTTGCTGGTCATGTTGGTACTCGGTTATGTCGGCTACGTTCCTTCGACCAATCAGACCGTCTTGATCGGACAGGTGGCAACGTTGTGCTATTTTGGTTCATTCTTTTTCATCCCGTTCATATCTAAAGCGGAAGAGCGCTGGCTGATCAAACGCGGCTTGCCACCTGAAGTGAAGATTCAGATGGAGAGCGAAGCACTCGCCATCGAGAACCGTAAACTCAAGAATCACAACCGTAGTAGTGACAAAACATGAACAAGCTTCTGAAAATTACAATGTTTTGTTGCTTTAGTGTGCATGCATGGGCGTCAGACGTTACGCTGGAAAAAATACGCATAGAGACCGATATTTCAGCCGTTGAGCGTGGCGCTGAAATTATGATAAATGTTTGCCATAGTTGCCATAGCATGAAGTACATCAAATACCGCGATTTAGTTGCTTTTGGAATAGATAAGCAGAAAGTGGATGTTTGGCGTGGCAATCAATCTTTGGACGCCTCGTTACTTGCGCAGATGTCAGAGAGCGATACCTTGCAGGCATTCGGCAAAGCACCACCTGATCTTAGTCTGATGGTGAAGGCGCGTGACGGCGGCGCGAATTATGTGTATTCCTATCTGGTGGGTTATTACATCACCCCCGAAGGAATGCAGAGTAATTATGTCTATCCTGAAACCAAGATGCCCGACATACTCAGTATCAGCAATGCCACCGAAGGCACGCAGCGTGCCGAGATTCAAAGACGGGCACGCGACATCGTATCTTTCCTCTCTTGGGCAGCTGATCCGCATGCAGCGGAGCGTATCCGGCTAGGCTACTATGTGATTGCCTATTTGCTCGTGCTGACCACGTTACTCTATTTAGTCAAGAATCAGATATGGTCAAGATTGAAATAAGGGCGCCTCTCAAAATTCAATTTTCGAGCAGCCGATTCGTAGCTTGCCTGCTTACTCCGTTGCTATGCAAGACATGACGCGAGTAAAAATTTTTGTGCGGCATATGATTGATATGTTAGTGAATAATCTTACGAGTAACACCGTATTGTGACGCAAATTTGTTTTTTAGAGGTGCCTTTGGTTGAGTCAATCGTGCTTGTGCGGTTTCAAAAGATTTGCCACTAAGCCGCTCCAGCCAGTTTGATGCGAAGCACCCACCCCGCGACCGGTATCACCATGAAAATATTCATGAAACAAAATATAGTCTCGGAAGTGCGGGTCTTCCTGAAGTTTTTTTTGATCGCCGAACGCCGGTCGCCGTCCTGAGCTATCGCGCCTGAACAAGCGCGTCAAGCGTAGCGCCAGTTCGTCGGCAACAGCATGAATGGAGAGCATGTTTCCGGAGCCTGTAGGACATTCAATCTTAAACTCATCGCCGTAAAATTCGGCGAAGCGACGTAGTGAAGTTATCAATAGATAATTGACTGGGAACCAGATCGGTCCACGCCAGTTGGAATTGCCGCCGAACATCCCCGATTCCGATTCGGCTGGTTGGTAGCTGACACTCATCGGACTGTCGATGCAGCTGAAGACATAAGGGTCATCTTTATGGGCGCGTGAGAGCGAGCGTATGCCGTAGTCGGAAAGGAATTCAGTCTCGTCCAGCATGCGCCTCAACAATGCTTTCATGCGATGACCACGAAGTAGTGAGAGTAGGCGACGTTGGCCACGCCCCGGTTCCTGCCAGCGAGAGACGAGTCCTGCCAACTCGGGACGATGTTTCATGAACCATTCCAGTCGTATTTTGAAACCCGGCAGCCGATCAAGCATATCTGGTTCGATAATTTCCACGGCATATAGTGGGATGAGGCCCACCATAGAACGCACCTTGAGCGGTATCATCTTGCTATTGTGGATGCGCAGGACATCGTAGAAAAATTGATCTTCTTCGTTCCACAAGCCGACACCTTGATCGCCGATGTTGTTCATGGCCTGTGCAATGTACAAAAAGTGCTCAAAAAACTTGGTAGCAATATCCTCATAGGTAGGGTTGTGCAGCGCCAATTCGAGTGCAATACGCATCAGGTTGAGCGCATACATGGCCATCCAGCTGGTGCCATCGGCTTGATTGATATAACCGCCTGTAGGTAGTGGCGCACTACGGTCAAATACGCCGATGTTATCCAAACCGAGGAAACCGCCCTGAAACATGTTGTGCCCATCGATATCCTTGCGGTTGACCCACCAGGTAAAGTTCAGCAGCAGCATGTGCAGCTCACGCTCAAGAAAATCAAGGTCACCGCTACCATTGTTGGCATCTCTCTCGGCTTTGTATACCTCCCACACAGCCCATGCATGCACTGGCGGATTCACGTCGCCGAAAGCCCATTCGTAAGCGGGCATCTGGCCGTTAGGATGCATGTACCAAACGCGCGTCAACAACAGTAGTTGATTTTTGGCGAACACCGGATCGATATCCGCCAAAGTGACACAGTGAAAAGCCAGATCCCATGCGGCATACCAAGGATATTCCCACTTGTCCGGCATCGAAATAATGTCTTCGTTGTTCAAATGCTGCCACTCACTGTTCCGCCCGTTAAGACGTTCGGGCGGTGGCGGTGGCATGTTCGGATCGCCTTGCTGCCATTTCGGGATATCGATATGGTAAAACTGCTTGCTCCAGATCATGCCAGCAAAGGCTTGGCGTTGAATCATGCGCGCATCATCGTCAGTAATATCAGCTTGAAGCACGGCATAGAATTCGTCAGCCTCGGCTTGGCGTAAATTTAAAATAGAATCAAAATCCTTGAAAGGGCGCTTATTCACTGCGCGGGTGAGACGCAAGCGAACTTCAACCTTCTCATGTGCCGGTACTGTAAAGTCGAAGTGCCCAGCCCCTTTGGTACCGCTTTTAAGTGGATTGACGGCATGAGGGTTGCCGTGGACGATATGTTCGTGAAAGGCATCCTTGAAATAGCCTTTCCCTTCTGTACCGTACAGGCGTTGTACGTTTGTTTCGTTATCGCAGAATAGCAATTCCGTTGCACTATCGAAGTGACAGTAATAAGTACCCAATTTTGGGTGCTGCAACACGATGGAATTCTGTTCAGTGGCTGACAGCTCCGGCTTCTCGGTTTTCCCTTCCCATATCCATTCGTTTCTGAACCATAGCTGCGGCAGAATGTGCAGCGGTGCGTCGTCGGGGCCGCGATTGTGTGCGGTAACCCGCATCAGAATATCGTGCGCGTCGGCCTTGGCGTATTCCACAAACACATCGAAGTAGCGGTCATCGGCAAAGGTACCGGTGTCAATCAGTTCGAATTCTGGCATGTCCATGCCACGCCGTCCGTTTTCCTCCACCAGCCAAGTATAGGGATACGCCTGCTGGGGATATTTGTAGAGCATCTTCAGATAAGAATGAGTCGGTGTAGCATCCAGGTAGTAATACAGTTCTTTGACGTCTTCGCCGTGGTTGCCCTCATTGTTGGTCAATCCGAACAGACGCTCTTTCAGAATCGGATCGTGCTCATTCCACAATGCCAGCCCCAGGCACAAATGCTGATATTTGTCGCTGATTCCTGCGATGCCATCTTCACCCCAACGATAGGCGCGACTGCGTGCATGATCGTGGCTGAAATATTCCCAGGCTTCACCGTGCGGGCTGTAGTCCTCGCGAACCGTTCCCCATTGGCGTTCGCTCACATAAGGCCCCCATCTGGACCATTCCGGCTCGCCGTTATCTCGTGCGATGAGTCGTTTCTGTTCTACACTGATGGGTGCGCCCCGTTTGGCTTGATTGTTTGGATTTGACTTGCGTGGAGTCGATGCGGTGGTCATCTTGATTTTCCTTTTCCAATTGAGGTATTCATTAACCGGTTATGTGCGCCATCATTCAAATCCAGCCACGCGCGTAGTACTTCCGAAACACTCCATGCCTGGGCAAAGCAACCGCGTGGTGCGAATGGCGATTCGGCATCGAATATCTCGCTGACACTGCCGACACAGGCCTCACCAAGGTGCAGCCCCAGCGGCTCAAGAAAAGAGCGTGCCTTGTCCGCATCGCGATAGACGCGGTAGTGCGCATCCACGAACGGACCGATTAGCCAGGCCCAAACGGTACCCTGATGATAAGCCGCGTCGCGTTGCAATGGATTGCCTCGATAGTAGGGCACGTAGCCGTGCTGGTCAGGTGCCAGGCTACGTAATCCATTTGAGGTCAACAACTCACGTGCGCATACATCCACGACAGCCTTTTGCTGCTTCTTGTTCAAGGGGCTATTGGGTAACGATACTGCAAATATCTGGTTAGGACGCAGGCGTGAATCGAGCTTGCGCTCATCGGAGTCAGAAACACCTTCTGGTCCGTCGATTACATCATATAAATAACTTTGTTCGTCATTCCAGAAACGCTGAAAGCTTGAACGTACTTGCGCCGTCGCTTTGCAATATTCACCTGCCAATTTTTTCCTACCCAGCTGCTTACTCAAATCGGCCATGATAGCCAGCGCGTTGTACCAAAGCGCATTGACTTCAACAGCCTTGCCGATGCGCGGCGTCACTACCCAATCACCGATCTTAGCGTCCATCCAGGTAAGTTGCGTGCCTTCTTCACCGGCAGCCAGCAAGCCATCCCGAACATCGACCTTGATACCATAGCGAGTGCCTTTTCGATGATACGCGATGATATCGACGAGTACCGGATAAAGCGCTTTTGCCAGAGTGATATCGCCGCTGCGACGGGTGTATTGATCCACCGCGTTGAAGTACCACAACGTTGCATCGACTGTGTTGTATTCCGGCATTTCGCCATGGTCAGGGAAGCGATTCGGCAACATGCCTTCGTTGATGTGCGCAGCAAACGTGCGCAAGATGCTGGCGGCCATATCAAAACGCTTTAATGCCAAGGTCAGACCGGGCAAGGCGATCATGGTGTCGCGACCCCAATCGCCGAACCAGGGATATCCCGCGATGAGGGTTTTACCTGTCGGACGACCATCATGGTAACGATCGACAATAAATTGCTCGGTGGCCAGTGCCAGCTGTCTTATCCAGTGTGGCGCATCAGCGGGAAGCACGGCCAACAGCGCTTGCGAAGATTCGTGAATTTGCGCACTGATAACAGCAAATTTTTTCGGTGCAGTCGATTCGGCGGACATTACACAAGTCGTATCCCGCCCTTCATCGAGAGTCAGAGTAAAACGACCCGGACAGAATAAATCTTCGCTATCGTCCATTCCGCGCACGGTCTCCACTCGGTGTTTGAAATTCCAGTACCATGCGGGGTCAGCGATAAACTTGGCGCCATTGCAAATTATGCGGTAGGAACGTGCGCTCTGGGATGCATGTGCTTTAAAGCCATTTCTTATTTCGCTGATATGCATATCCCAATCCCCATGGCTGTGGCTGTGATAATCCCGGTATGTGCACAATGGCTTCAGCTCGAGTTCGAGCGTATCGCTCGCACGCAATATACGGAAATGCAGATAGGTGGTGTTCTGCCCAGGTGCCATCAGCACACGTTTTTCGATCAACGCGTCTGCCAGCGCGTAATGCCACACTGGGACGGTGCCATCCATAAAAAAAGTTTCGAGGTGAAGGTATCCGTGCGGCGTTACCGTACCGTCGACAAACTCGTTGCAGAAGAGAGGATAGGTTTTACCTCCATAACGCACCGTTACATCCATCTTCGCTACCAGCAAGGTGCGCCCTGCTGGAGGTGTCAAGGCGGCCATGAGCAGGCCATGGTAGCGGCGCGTGTTCAGGTCGCCGACTGTGCCGGAAGCGTAACCCCCCATACCGTTGGTGACTAGCCATTCACGTTCAACTGCCTGTTCAAAATTTCCGCAAACACCCCGTCCCAAATGAAGGTGTGTCTCGTTCATTACGTTCAACGACATTTGTGAGCTCAATTTTAATTCCTTCTTAAAAACAGGCATTGATCGGCTAGGTCACATATTTCAAATATAGAGAATTAGTCTGTCCAAACAATAAAACCTTACGGGTGATATTGCAACGGGATGGTAACTCGATGTGATAAGTCTTGCGCAGACTGATGATTTACCCATGGTAAGGCTAAGTGCTAGCTGCGACTGAAAAGACCAAAAATATCGTGTCTACCTTCAGGTTAACCATGAGTGAAATATCGAGCTTCTTTCATTCAGGCCAACCTGTGGTGCTGTAACAAAGGGATAGGGCTTAGGGCAGGTAAGTTGATAAGGTGATTTGTCGAAAAGTTTTACATTGTGTCATATAAATATATTTAAATATTTTATAACAATATGAAATATTTAAGTATTATTTATTGGCACGATAAATGCTTTAACTAGGTTACGATCAATAAATATTTTAGGTGAATATAATGAAATCTAAACAAATCCTGGCGGTAATCAGCTTAATAAGTCTTGCGATGGGAAGCCACTCAGCTTTGGCGACAACGATTGATGTTACCTATGCAAATTCAGCTAACTTCGGCAGTGGATCCGTTGGCTATTACAACGGTAAAATTGCTCCCAATCCATCCTCCGGTACAAATTTAGTCGGCGTTGGAATTGGCGGCGACAGTTTCACGACAGCAGATCAGACACATGACTTCTCCGCTACCGGCCAATTCAATACATGGTGCATAGACATTTACCATTGGTTGATTGGTGGCAGCGTTACATACAATGTTGCGACCGGAGCTGAACTTGCCACTACATTGAGTGCTTTGCGTCCTGGAACTCCAGATGGAACTGCGAGAGTGAACCAATTGGGACAGTTGGCCAATCAAGTGTATAGCATTGTTGACACTAAGGATGAGTCAGCAGCTTTTCAATTGGCCGTATGGGCGATTACTTACGGGAATACTGAAAGTGGGTTCTATCGCATCAATACGACTAACTCGGGCTTCAAGGTAGACAGTGGTACAGCGGCTTCAACCTATGGAATCTTGGCTGACACGTGGCTACAGAACTTAAATACAGCAAGCAATACAGGGAATTATAGTCTCACGTATTTGAATGACGGTATTTCTAATAGTACGCAAGATATGGTTGTTTTCACAGCTTCTAAAATCCCCACAATTACTCTACCTGCTCCTGTTCCTGAACCTACTACCCTTGCCCTTTTCGGACTCGGCCTAGCTGGACTTGGATTCAGCAGGCGTAAGCTCGGTAAATACCGTTTTTAAAGTCAAGCATTTATCAGTTGATCGTGTTGATATGGCTGCTCAGTTTTGAGTATGCTAAAGCATAAATACCCCCGCTTACGCATTGCGGCACCGAGGAAGGACATCTTGGACTTACCTCGGGAAAGCAGGCGTTCATAAACAGCTTTGACGTGTGTTGTAGCGCACCCCAGTAGCGAACTACCCGATTGTGATTCCATTGGAACGAGTCCCAGATTAAGCCGCCAATTGTTCCGCTGAGCCAAAATCATGATTGTCTATCACTGAGCGTATTTTGCTCCCACCTGCAGGATACTTGCTGGAATATTTTGGAGCAAGGTCCTATCTTTCTGAAGATCCGAATACTTATCAATAATCTGCATCAATATACTTATATGTCTGTGTTAACTGACTGATCAGAAAAAATATACTTTTTTAAGTAATTAATGAATCAGTTCTGGCGTGTCTATGACACTGATTGTCACTTGTGATTGAGCTCGCGTTGTACATCTTGGGTAATGGCTTCACGGCGAACCAATTCTCCCGTGCCAATGCTGGCCGTCTATAAGGCCGAACAGTCTGTTGATCATTGTTTTAACGAAACGATTTTCTAGTACATATCACGCAAAAATTTCGTCACACTTTACTCACTATCGAACCTCGCATGAGTAAGCAGCGTAAGCTGTTGTCTTGGCGTTATGGCGATGTCAAAACACTCTTTTTCCGCTGTCGCAAGAATTGAAGCGGTTGATTCTGGGTTTTTAGATCGCGTGCGATCATCGCAAGCGGTGCAACAATGTGCGATATTAAGAATATTGCTATCCAGTTTCGCTAACTGGTTAGCAAGGGAGATACATAACCCCATCAAACGTATTGGTGACAAACTAATCTGAACGGGTACCATCGGAGAATCTTAAAGGAAACCGTTAAGTGGTAAAAAATTCAATGCCAAAGTTGGAGCTGGATGACCGAGAAGCAGTCGGTAGATTTGGTGAAATGATGAATAAATTCAGAAAGGGCGAAGCATGACCGAACCTACCATCACCTGTCCAAGTTGTAAGATCGAGATCAAGCTCACAGAATCATTGGCAGCACCGCTGGTCGCGGCGACACGCAAGCAATTTGAGCAACAGCTGGCGCAAAAAGACAGTGACATCGCACAGCGCGAACAGGCAATGCGCGACAAGGAAAAGCAGCTAGAAGTAGACAAGCACAAACTCGACGATCAAGTGGCCGATCAAGTTGCGGCACAGTTGAAAGAAGAGCGCTCTCGCGTTATTGCTGAGGAAGCCAGGAAAGCTAAACTTGCCAGTGCTGCCGAACTGGATAACAAGGCACGTGAACTGTCCGAATTGCAAGAGGTGCTTAAAACAAACAATGGAAAACTGGCCGAGGCGCAGAAAGCACAAGCCGAACTCATCAAGAAGCAGCGAGAGCTCGATGATGCTACTCGTGAACTGGATCTCACGGTAGAAAAGCGGGTGCAGGACGGATTGACCGTCGTTCGTACGCAAGCTAAAAAAGATGCCGAAGATGAGCAGAAGCTGAAGGTAATGGAAAAAGAGCAGACCATTGCTGCGATGCAAAAACAAATTGAAGATCTCAAGCGCCGGGCTGAGCAAGGATCACAACAATTACAAGGTGAAGTTCAAGAACTCGAACTGGAAAATTTGCTGCGTACCAAATTTCCATTCGATGCCATCGATCCAGTACCAAAAGGTGAATTTGGCGGGGATGTGCTGCACCGTGTTGTTGGATCAGGTGGCCACTCCGGTGGCACCATTTTGTGGGAACTCAAGCGCACCAAAAACTGGAGCGATGGCTGGCTGGTAAAACTTCGCGGAGACCAGCGTACCGCGAAGGCAGAAATCGCCGTGATTGTGAGCCAGGTATTGCCGAAAGGTGTTGAAACCTTTGAAATGGTAGAAGGCGTCTGGGTAACACATCCTCGCGCGGCATTGCCGGTAGCGATGATTTTGCGCCAGTCATTGCTGGAGCTTGCGCTTGCACGGCAGTCCACCGAAGGGCAGCAGACCAAAACCGAAATGGTCTACCAATATCTCACCGGCCCGCGTTTTCGCCAGCGCGTTGAAGCCATCGTTGAGGCTTTTTCCACCATGCAGGATGACCTCGACAAGGAAAGAAAAGTCATCATGAAGCAATGGGCCAAGCGAGAAGAGCAGATTATGCGCGTGATGGGGGCGACGGTGGGAATGTATGGGGATTTGCAGGGGATTGCTGGGAAGTCGTTGCAGGAGATTGAGGGATTGGAATTTCCAGCGTTGGAGGCAAGTAATTCAACACCCAAAACGGTGGAAAATGGATAAGCTTTGGACTGTCTTGTTTTAACGTTCTCAAAACTCAACAGTCATGCAGGGTGGAAACGTTTTTGTGCCCACGCGGATTCTTAGAGATCAGCAAGGTTAGGCCGAAGGAAAAGGCAGCCAGCCATATTTATGTTACCGAGCACGTTCGTCAGCGCGATTCAGCCTGACATCGCGCACCATCAGTCACTCTGTTCGCGTCGTGGGCCGAACTGTGAATTGATCAGGTCCATCGGTAGCGGGAAGACGATGGTATTGCTCTTGTCGCCAGCAATTGCATTGAGAGTTTGCAGATAGCGGAGTTGCATCGCTTGCGGCGACTGTGCCAGCACTTGTGCGGCCTGGAGCAGTTTTTCGGAAGCCTGTAGTTCACCTTCGGCATGGATGACCTTGGCGCGCCGCTCGCGCTCAGCCTCAGCTTGACGGGCAATGGCGCGCACCATTGTCTCGTCGATATCCACATGTTTGATCTCCACGTTTGCCACCTTGATGCCCCAGGCGTCGGTCTGTAAATCCAGGATCTTCTGGATATCAATGTTCAAGCGCTCGCGCTCGGCTAGCATGTCATCCAATTCGTGTTTGCCGAGCACAGAACGCAAGGTGGTCTGTGCCAGTTGTGAGGTAGCCTCGTGATAGTTCTGTACTTGGATAATCGCTTTCTCCGGGTCGGTGACGCGGAAATACACCACCGCGTTCACCTTCACCGAAACGTTGTCGCGAGAAATGACGTCCTGGCTCGGCACATCCATCACCATCACACGCAGATCCACCCGTATCATCTGTTGAATGCCCGGCACAATGAGTATGATGCCCGGCCCTTTTACTTTCCAAAAGCGGCCGAGCAGAAAGACAACACCACGTTCGTACTCTCGTAGAATACGGAAGACGCTTGCAGCCGCCAGAACGATGATGAGCAGCAGTGCGCCGCCCCAGCCAAAATCCAATATCATGATTTTTCTCCTTTTTGTTCCGGTTGAACTACCAAGGTAAGCCCTTCCACTGCCATAATCCTGACCTGCGCACCATGGATCAAAGCTGTCTCGCTGCGCGCATGCCAACGCTCGCCGAAAGCCTGCACCCAGCCTTCGTGCTCGAAATCTTCGAGTACCACCGCCGTGCTGCCTAGCATTGCTTCGGTGCCTGTGACTGCCGGACGTTGCCGTGAACGCAGTGCGAAGGCCCCAATGCTGGCCAGCACCAAAGCACTGGTTATGGCCAGCGGCACGACGAAATTAAGCGAGATTTCCATACCAGGGATGTTGCCATCGATCAGCATCAGGGAACCAGCAATAAAGGCTGTGATCCCGCCGATGCCCAATATGCCGAAGCTTGGGGCGAAGGCTTCTGCCGCCATGAGGACAATACCCACCAGCAGGAGCAGGGCGCCGACAGCGTTGATCGGTAGCATGGCAAGCGCGTAGAGGGCCAGCAGCAAACTGATGGCGCCGATCACACCGGCCACACCGAAGCCCGGCGTGTAGAACTCGAATAGCAGCCCATAGATGCCGAGCAACATCAGAATCAGTGCGATATTTGGATCAGCCACTGCCGCCAGCAATTGTTCCTGCCAGTTGGGTTCGATGGTGACAATGGTGGCATTGGTGAGCGTTAGCTTGGTTTCGCCTTGTGCCAGACTAACGTTGCGTCCGTCGGCTCGGCTCAGAAAATCAGGCAGGTCTGTGGCGATGAAGTCCACCACCTTCAGTTTTACTGCTTCTTCGGCAGACAGGCTTTCTGCCTTACGTACCGCCTTCTCTGCCCATTCGGCGTTACGGCCGCGCAATTGGGCAAGACTGCGCAGGTAGGCAGCGGCATCATGCACCGCCTTCTTCTCCATGGCACTAGCGGGCGGTGCGCGTTCTTGTCCTTCGGTAGATTTTTCCGCCGCCGGGGGTTTATTGGTTTCGCCGCCCATGCCAATTGCCACTGGCGTGGCGGCGCCCAGGTTGGTGCCCGGTGCCATGGCGGCGATGTGGCTGGCATAAAGGAGATAAGTGCCTGCGCTAGCGGCCCGGGCACCGGATGGTGAAACGAAAATAGCTACCGGCACCGGCGAGGCAAGAATGCCTTGAATCATCTCACGCATGGCCGAGTCGAGCCCGCCCGGCGTATTGAGCCTGAGCACCAACAGCTCCGCTCGCGCCTGCTTCGCTTCGTCTAAAGCGCGCAGAAAGTAGGCTGCACTGGCCGGGCTGATGGCACCATCAATCCCTGCCACCACGACCGTCTTGGCAAAGGCGGCAAGCGGTAAGAGCAGCAATACAACAATAATGCAGAAGAGGCGTTTCATCGATCCCTTTCCTGACAACAGTGGCATCGCGTTTCTCAAACAATCATCACTATATGTACTGTATACCCGCATTGAGGTGAGAGGGCAATATGCTGAAATGTCTGTTTGATTTTTCAGCTTCCCGATTTCTGCGTCCATGCGTCAACGCCATCCTGGCGCGGCCTGACAGAATATCGATAGTCAGGCGTTAGCGCGGTACGATCACGACGTGCATCATGCCAGGCGATGGGTAGGGATGAGATTGGCTGATTTGGTCATTGGAGATTTAGGTTTGGGTTTGAAAAACTAAAATATCAATAAACAAAACAGCCATTAATCATTAACTATTGCGGTAGATTCTTGACGCCACTTGACTAAGAATCAGAGTGGGTGGATGGATTAACGAACTTTTGAAGTACAAAATTTCAGGTTATCGTTTGAGATAGACTTTGGTAGAGGCAATGCAAAACTATATGAGTTGCATGAGAATCATCCGTTATATTGAAATAGTAATGCTCATCATTTTCTTGAAAGGCAAGTTCAGATAATCCGCTGACATTGAACTTTAATGGCTCTACCAGCCAAACTTTCTTTGGCTCATCCAGTTCCACAAGATGGCAGTAAATATAGCCATACAATATTGAAGAGCCAGGATCTGCAACTGCTGAAAACTTAAATCGTAATTTATGTCCAGCGAACCCGATATAAAATTCATCATTACTAAGTGTTGTTACTTTTGCACCTTGCAGAGAAAATTTTGAGTTGTTTAGCTGGCTTCTAATTGTCGAATGGAATATTTCAAATTGTTTTTTCAAGGTTGAGTGCCTTGAATCTACGTCATTCAAAAGGTCCAGCAGATTTTCTCTTGTAAACATAGTGTTCTCCTAAAGATCTAAGTATTAATTGTGCAATTGCTATATTTCAATAAAATTTTACATGGCCTGGTTATTATGCTCAATAAATACTATGGGCGTTTGACTACAATCTAACAGCAATAGCGGCAAAACGAAACCATTTCCAAAACCAATATTTGGACGTTTATAGCGATGTTGATCCAGCACGAATTGAACTTGACTGATGTTCGTGATGAACTTGCCGAAGCACAAAAAGCCATTCATATTCCAACTAGCTCAATACGAACGATTTCCTGGATAAACGATGCCGGATCAATAGATGAGTTACCCTCTTGTCACAGGCAACTATAAGTGAACAGCATATGGATCGGACAGAACGGTTTTACAAAATTGAGCAGCTGCTGATTTCACGTCGGGTCGTACCAATTTCCGTCTTTCTGGAGAACCTTGGGATATCGCCTGCCACTTTTAAGCGTGATCTGGATTATCTGCGTGACCGAATGAAAATGCCCATCGAGTGGGATCCGAAAGCCAGGGGATATCGGTATGTAACAACCAATCCAAATGGCCAGTCCTCTACCTTGCCTGGATTGTGGTTCACTGCATCTGAAGTGCATGCCCTGCTGACGATGCAACACCTGCTCGCCAATCTTGGTAATGGTTTGTTGAGCAGCCATATTGCACCATTACAGACCCGCCTTAAAGCCCTGATTGGCAGTGCTGACCATAGCGTTGAAGAAGTCGTAAAACGTATCAAGTTAGAGCACGCCACCAGACGCACCTTGCCTCTTCAGTGTTTCGAGACAATCGCCACGGCAACATTGCAACGGAAGCAACTGCAGATAACTCATTTCAACCGCCAGAACGGGCAAGAAAACACCCGCATTATTTCACCCCAGCAACTTCTGTTCTATCGGGATAACTGGTATGTCGATGCATGGTGTCATCTGAGAGAAGGAATCCGCAGCTTTTCCATTGATGCCATCCGTCATGCGGAGATGCTAGAAGCACCCGCAATTGAATTATCTCAACATGAGTTCAAGGAATACTTCGAAAAAGGATACGGTATCTTCTCAGGCACAAAAGTGGCTTGGGCAAAACTCAGATTTACCCCAGAGCGGGCACGATGGGTCTCCACTGAACAATGGCATCCCGAGCAAAAATCTCGTTTTGATAAAGATGGATATTATTGCCTGGAAGTCCCGTATTCCGATGACCGCGAACTATTAATGGACATTCTCAAGCATGGCACTGAAGTCGAGGTTATAGCACCTATGGAACTGAGGGAGTGCGTTCAGAAATTGCTCGAATCTGCTTTGGCGCAATATAAACTCTAAAAAATTTATTTCAGTAGCTCACGTCATGAGCTACTACCCTGGCTATCATGGGTTTTTCCAAATTCAATCAATAAGGAGAAACTCATGTGGAAAGAAATAAAAAATAACCCAGACCGACTGGTATTTTTCGGATGTATGTTCGGTGGAGTTGTGTTGGCTGTTGTGAATATGGTTTATTGAGATTTGAGGGGGGTGTTTAGTAAAGTTTGTAAACATAGAGGGCTCTTCACGGCATTGTTGTCAACCATAACGCTGAGCGGAGTGCTGAGCAGGATCTTGCATGTTACATTTGTTGTTTAGTTTGTAAGGTTCCAAGCATTTTGTGGGCTGGAGCATTCGGGATGATACAAGGACGCTTTCTTGGAATTGACATCCTTCTGATACAGTGACGAGAAAAAAGCAACAACGTATTAATATTTAAAGAGATCTGCCTTAAATGGTACTAAGTTCAACTTTTTTAAAAAGGTTATTCTATTGTGGGACCGCGCCAATACTGGCTTAAGTTCTTGTTTTAGCTTTGCTGAAGCCACTTAACTTAATAGTATTCGGCTTTACCCTTTTGTTACTTTAAGTTTCAAATTTAGAGATGGATAAAAATTGACGACATGTAGCATTGATGATTGCTCACTTGAGGTTTATGAAGATAGTAGTAATTGCATTCTTCATTGTGAAAAAAGTGCTTACCCTCAAGATTTTCATAAAATTGGCTTTTTGAGTTCATTCTATAAAGAACTAATTCTGTTTATCGTTGAACAGGAATTCTCATACAAAAGTGAAACGTCAGAATTCAATAAATCCAACTTGGAAGAATTTTTAAAGGGAAATGATAATGAAAGCACTTCTGACCACCTCAATAAGGACATCAAGGTTGCGTTTTCTAATATTGTGTACCCAAGTAGGGATAGCAGAGATAGTTTTGATTATCTGAACCTACTAAAAAAATTAGGTGCAATTCACTTTGATTCTTGTCAGTTCCATGTATATGGACTGGATTTAGGTGATATTAGATGCTTCTATCAAGACTGTGTCTTTCATGATAGGTGGTCCATTTACAACTCACCAATTTTAGAAAATGACAATAGTGTTCTATATCAGTGTTGCACCTTCAATAAATCAGTAAGCACATACACCACTGATAAAGGAAAGCGCAAAATAGATAGCCAATTATTTAATAATTGTAATTTTCAGAAAGGCATCGAATTCGAATCAGTAGTTTTTAATGCTCCGATATTCAATAACACTGATGATATGGATCTACACTTAGAGTCCATCCGTCTACTCGATTGTGAAGTAAAAGATAAATTTATACTTAACCACTGCAAAATCGGATTATTTAAGCTCGAAGATTCTTTGATTGAATCAAAGTTCGAGTTCAAATCTAATGTGGTTAAAATATTTCAAATTTTTAACACTAATTTCTCCAAAGTTGTTGACACTTATGAAACTAAATTTACGAAGTTCAATCTTGAGAAAAGTATATTTGAGGATTTTGTTGGTTTTGAAAAATGTTTATTTGGTTATGCTAATGAAGCCAATGATGATTTAGTAGCCAAATTTACTTATGCAACGTTCCTTAGTTTTATTAATTTTAGAAACACAAGATTTGTTAGTGGGCTAGATATTGAAAACATCAATTTAAAGGAAGCACCTAATTTCCTAAAATCCCAGATCAATGCGAAATATTGCAATAGGGAAACTTTCAGGATTATAAAAAGCTCGTTCGACAAAACGGGAAACTATATCGAAGCAAACAAGTATTTCGCCCATGAAATGCAGAAATATAAAGAGGAGTTGAAAGGAACAAATAGAACTCAAGAAAAGCTTATTTTGTTCTTGAATGAAAAAATTTCAAATTATGGGCAAAGCTATATCAGACCAATCATTTATATGCTAGTCACTTCGATTATTTATTACATATTAATACTAGGATATGAACAGAACGTTGTTTATGAGATACATCCTGGCATTAATGGGGTACTAAATATTTTTTCAAGCATATTGAATAGAGTCGCGGTCAACATCCTACCGTTCAGTAAATTTCTCAAAGAGGGAATGGAGTTTATTAGTCTCATTTTTTACATTGTGTATGCCAGCCTAATCTGGCAAACATTAGTAGCAGTGAAGAGACACACAAGGAGATGAAGCGCGGTAGGTTGGGCTGAATGAAATGAAGCCCAACATCTCAATTACGCTTGGCCAGGTGGCAGGAACGAATGTGCTTGTCTTTCCCCAGTCGCCGCAAGCATCCGGTCTTATGTGCCTTCCACTGCATCGGCACATAGGTAACGCATCAGATCAACCACCTCCAACAATAATTGGGGTCAGAGTAATATTAATTATGTCAAGAAAGGCAGGGTGATCACAAAATAAAATAGACAATACCAATCAATACTACTCTGACCCTAATTATATTTGCATTCATGTATTCAAAACTCTACGCCATTCACCGATACTTCAATCATCTGCAGATACAAAGTTTGTTCTTATAGTTAAAAGAAAAAATAGACGCGCATAATTAAGTTACCCTCGGCTTTGCCGGGGGTAACTTAATTTTAGGTGCGTGTTGATAGGTGTTTTAGATTGTTGTTGCACGTCTGCACAGCCTTCAGGCATTCATGCGCATCAATTCGAGTGAATAGCGCCGTCGACGATTTTTACGTGATCTCCGTTCCGCCACGTCGGTGCTTTGGCCATATGAATGACGCGGCTCGATCCGTTGTTCATGCGAACGGTGACTGCGTAGCTTTTAGTCGATCTCACCCTTTTCTCGACCTCGTTTCCTGCCATTACTCCGCCCACCGCGCCAACCACGGTCGCGATGTCCTTGCCGCGGCCACCGCCAACCTGGTTGCCAATGAGGCCGCCTACTACCGCTCCGCCGACCGCACCGAGTCCGGTGCCTTCACCCTTGGTTTCAACCTCTCGCGTCGACACGATTGTTGCGCATTCTGCACATTTTACCCGTGCCGGTTGTGTGTTTGCCGCTACACGTGATTGCGAATCCGATTGCACTTTTGCTTTGGTAGGTTTGGGCACTTCGGACTGAGATTTCTCGAGACTGATAGGGGCCGCGTTGTCACTCTGCTGGCCCTTGGAGTTTGGAATCCAACCCATGATGGCCGCGATACCGGCGGCGCAGAACAAGATTATCGCGATGCCTGCTGTCCATATCAGTACGGGGGGGAATTTGTTGGCTTGCGTTTCCATGTTTATTTCCATTGTTGTCTTACTACTTCGAATTACGTCTATGCCGACGTCAAATGACAACTAGAAGTCGAAGCACCGGCCGAACAAGGCCGATGCATCCTTCATCTGCTATTGCTTAAGCTATTTTTTGATCTGGTTACCGATGACGCCACCAACAGCAGCGCCGCCAATTGTCCCGGCAGTGCTGCCTCCCGTGAGCACAGCCCCTCCGACAGCGCCTACTCCGGCACCGATTGCAGTATTCCGATCTCTTTCAGACATCCCGCCACAACCGCCCAGACCCAGCAACACTGCTGCTGCAAGCATACTGACTGCAAATTTATTCATTGTTTTCATTTAAAATACTCCTGTTTAACTACATTTAACTACGTTTAAGTTTGGTTTGCATATCAGCTGGTTGATCTCATTCACAAATTAATCATTCATTGGCGTCGGAAATTATCTGCATAATAGCCCATCCTACATTCACTTTTGCCGCATGGCATCCTTGAGGGATGCAATACAGCTGTCGCCTCGCGCAACCTAAATCGCCCTTGCTGGCAAACTCCTATGTATTAATTGGGGTCAGAGAAGAATGCCACTAAGTTAAGGAGCTTCAACACAGCTAAAATAATAAGTTAAGCTAATGTTGACGCGGGTTTTACGATAGTCTGAACTTGCTAAAAAGCCTTAACTTAGTGCCATTCGGGTAAGAGAAATATAATAATTAGTGTCTATAATAATTGGGGTCAGAGTAACATTAATTTCATATTTAACATTACTCTGACATTAATTATTCTTTAGTTGTGAAGGAAGATTAAAGAATCAAACGGAGCGGCTTGAGTCCATACCTTAAATTCGGTTTATCTGCGTTTCAATAACGTCCCTGTGTTTTGTTGATGTAATTGGAAAGCTGCTGGGTTTCCTGGTTCATTCGCATTAAGTTGGAGTGGGTAACCCTGAACAGTGCGCGCATCACTTTATAGGCTAGGCGAGGGTGGGCGTCCACCACTGCGTCAAAGTCCTCCGGGGTGAGCGTGTAGACCGTGGCATCGCCTACAGCACGCAGAGTTGCCTTGCGCGGCGTCTGGTCGACAAATGCGCGGGTACCGGCGCACTCGCCGGCAGTCATTGTGTAAATCGTATTCTGCTTGCCACTAATGTCGGTGTTGAAAACGGCAAGCTTGCCGGAGGCGAGAATAAAAAGTGACTGGACGGATTCGCCCTCGCTGACGAGTAATTCGCCATCCTTTAACTGGCGTACACCCATTTTCTCCGCCAGAATCTTGGCTTCGTCTTCTGTTATTTCCGAACATAGCGCTGATTTGCCGATTAGCTTGTAGTCTGCCTCATTGCTCATTTCAAAGTGCTCCTTTTCTTCTATGCCGTCGAGTCAGTAATGTTGCACGTTTTTATTATAGCTTAAGGGCATCCTCATGGCGTGGTTACAGAAAAATGTCACTTTGCATGTTCGACATTCAATACCGAGCCAACACCAGGCTTCTTGCCATTAAAACGTAACAGGGTCAGGACTTGCAATATAGCAATAAAGATCTCAATACTAGCGCACAAGTTGTTCGCGTTGATTCAGGTGAATAAAAGCTCTGATGAGTCTGCGCGCGACTTCAGCGATTACACCGTTTCAGTTAAATTGACAGATATTCCTTCGGGCGTCACATTGCAGAGGAAAGTCGGCTAATTGCGACTGCCGTGGAATTGTGCACGGTAATGATCACGGACAATGCCGGAATCACAACGTCAACCAACCCAATACCCGGGACGTCGGTTTTGATGAGCAATTGCGACCACTCTGACGGATGCGCTTTGAATTCGAAAAAACAATGTGTTTAAGAAACGTTGGGACCTGTAAACATCCAGCCATGTAAGGTGGGCACGATTTTGTGACCACGCGGATTCGACATTTTGGAGTAGACAGTTATGGGCACGTTATCGCTGTGAATTGCTGCAGTTTCTCAAGCTATTTCTTTACGGTGATCGCTTACCAGAGGCAGTCGATTCTATGTGACAAAGCGATTCGTAACGCACAGCGCGCCTCAATCGAAACGGTGCGTGTGGCGCGTCCTTTCGTCATTGATGCATGGGTATTGTTGCCTGACCATTTACTTTGCGTGTGGAAATTACCTGACGGTGATTCCGTTTTTTCTACCCGTTGGATGATGATCAAGCGAGCAGTTTCTTTGGCCTGCAGAGAAGACTATCGTCGTGCCGATTGGCTGACTGCATCAAAACTCAAACATCGCGAATCGACTATCTGGCAACGGTGATTCTGGGAACACCAAATTCGTGATGAAAATGATTTTGCCCGCCATGTCGATTAAACTCATTTTAACCCGGTTAAACACGGGCATGGTTAACGTGCGGTCGATTGACCTCATTCGACATTTCACCGCTATGTGCGTGATGGGGTATATGCGCATGACTGGACTGTTGCGATGGAAAGTGCGGTGCTGGGGTATGATTGACGCTGACCGCTTGCCGAATCTATTGCCACTTCTCCCAGACTTGCTATTATGGTATGAATTATTCCTACCATTAGCTTAAAGGTACGCCAATGACCACTGCCAAGAAAATCAGTATAGCCTTGCCGCCAGAAATGGTTTATATCGTCCGTAGCGCGGTTGCTACTGGCGAATATGCATCAAGCAGCGAAGTCATTCGTGATGCGTTACGCGACTGGACATACAAGCGCAGTTTGAGCCAGCAAGGCGTTGCCGAATTGCGTCGAGTCTGGCAGGAAGCGCTGAACGATAAGACATCCGGTATTTCATCTGACGACGTACTTGACCGTCTTGAGCGCAAGTTCCAAGCTATCGCCGACGCTACGGACACAAAAAAGTGATGCAACTGGAGCTTTCACGCTTCATTGAAGGCGACTTGGATGATATCGCTGACTATATCGCCCAAGATAATCCAAGCTGTGCCGTAACATTCATCCAGGACATTCGCATAAAGTTTCGCGACATCCAGCGCACCCCACTGATCTACCAACTTCGTTCCGATATTGGCGAGGAAGCGCGCATGGCAGCTGTCGGGAATTATGCGTTTTTCTTCCGTATAATGGGCAAGGTCGTGAGGATTGAGCGCGTAGTCTACGGTGGTCGTGACTTACTATCTCTTGCAGAAAGATAAATCACAATTGATATTTCAACGTAGACCGAAGGAAGCTTTTTCCATGCTCACACTTTAACCGGGCGCAAATTTGGTCAATGTTGTTTCTCGAATAATGCATTTTATTTCATTCCGCATTGTCTGGTGGTTCAGATAGTCGATGGGAATGGGATAGTTAGAATTATTGTGTACAAGTCGCAGAGATGGATAGGAAGAAACACCGAGCTGCCGGGATTGGCGAATCTCATGTTGCAGACAATTATCTATTTCCGTACTACTCAAATCTCTGGCAAATACTGCCACATCCAGCCCTATCACTTGCGCACATCCTTGCAGTGTGTCCGGTAAGGATGGATTCAATGCGTTTTGATAATAGGCTCTTTGAATAGCTCGCACCATTTCTGGTTCGGATGCCGCATGTTGCTTTCTGGCTGCCAGAACGGCACGGCAAGCCTGATAGGTTGAACGGAAGGGCGTATTGCGTGACCAGAAATCATAATTAAACGATACCCCAGGCACAGTCTGCTCAATCTGCTGCCAGACCTGCTGAATTGTATGTTGCATACTTAGTGACATGGGTTCTGTCGTATCGGGCGCGAGTCCACCCGCTAAATAATTAATCGCAATATTCTCAGGTAATTCGGCTTGCAGTGCAGCCCAGCTCTGACTAAACGCATAGCACCAGCTGCACATCGGGTCGTGAATATAAAAAAGGCGGGTTATGGGTGAAGTGGTGCTACCTGATTGGGTGATTTTTTCCATTGTTTGATTAGAAGCCTTACGGTTTGATGTGCGCATATCAAAGTTGAGTTTATCCGGTCAAACAGGGTTAGCGCCCGCACTTAGGAGCGATTGATTGATGGGTCTCGGTCCCTGCTTAGCATCGAACTGATTTCTGCCTGTATCTTTAAAGTTAACGCCAATTTTTCCAGTAGCGCATCATCAGAAATCCTTCTGCCAAATCGCCCAGATGGGCAAAATGCGTCACGCTGCCATGCAAATACGCCACGATTGCCTGAACAATCCGCAGAGTCCCTTCTTCTGCGGAACTTCGTGAATTGTCAACTGATCTTAACTTGAAATTTTCTGCCACGCCACGAGATTGTATATTCAGGCAGCATCCGCATTTTCTCTTAATAAATATTGCGCTTAACCGTATCCAAAAAAAGATGTACACAACAATAAGTAAGTGCGAAAAAATGCCGATCCGGCTATTCTTGTTCGCCGTCTGCGATCGCTTCGAAATCGAAAAACCGAGTGCCGAGTATAGTTCTGGTCGAGTATTTTTTGCGTGTAGCACGCCTGTGAAGCCTTTGTTGCCCGTTGAACCTACGATTCAATTTCAAAATGGAGACAGTTATTAATGAACAAATCTGCGGCCGATTCAATTAGCTCAACCGGCGACGCCCTCGCTATCTTCAAAGAACTGCGCCGCTACCTCAATACTCAGATTCTCGGCCAGCCTGGCTTGGTCGAAAGCTTGTTGGTCGCCTTGTTGGCAGAAGGCCATTTGCTTATCGAAGGTCCGCCCGGTCTGGCCAAAACACGCGCCATCAAAGCGCTGGCACATGGTCTGGAGTGCGACTTTCAGCGTGTTCAGTTTACCCCCGATATGCTGCCGGCTGATCTCACCGGATCGGACATATACCGACCGGAGGAGGGCGGTTTCCGTTTTCAGCGTGGTCCGCTGTTTCACAATTTGATACTGGCCGACGAGATCAACCGTGCGCCTGCCAAGGTGCAATCCGCGCTGCTGGAAGCGATGGCCGAACGCCAAATCAGCGTGGGTATGACCACCTATGCATTGCCGCGCCTCTTTCTGGTGATGGCGACTCAGAACCCAATCGAGCACGAAGGCACTTATCCGCTACCCGAAGCCCAGCTTGACCGCTTCATGCTGCACACGCTCATCGACTATCCGGACCGTGCAACCACTCGCCTGATTATGGACCTGGCGCGACGCGAAGCGCTGGATGGGCACGAGTTGACACCGCTGGCTCAGCCTATGTCTCAGGAATTAGTATTTGCCGCGCGCGCTGAA
Organism: Candidatus Nitrotoga sp. M5; assembly: GCF_927904885.1. Lineage (GTDB taxonomy): Bacteria > Pseudomonadota > Gammaproteobacteria > Burkholderiales > Gallionellaceae > Nitrotoga. Next base: position 67,396 of record NZ_CAKMNW010000004.1, on the reverse strand, counting down.
GCGTTGAACCTTACCCTCGTTCCTTCCGTCGCCGATTATATTGCTGCGCTGGTCGATGCAACCCGGCGGCCTGAACCCTACAGCAGCAAACTGAAAGAGTGGTTGCGCTGGGGCGCCAGCCCGCGCGCGGCCATCGCCATCGAGCGTGGCGCGCGCGCACTGGCCTGGCTGGACGGGCGCGACTACGTCAGTCCTGAGGATGTTCAGGCCATTGCGCCGGATGCGTTGCGCCACCGCCTTCTGCTCGACTATACCGCACAGGCGCGTGGCATTGTCGCGCAGGATTGTGTGAACGAATTGCTGCAGAAGGTACCTGCACCATGATTCTCCCCGATCTTGCAGAGCTTTCCGCCTTGCGTGGCGCAGCTCGCGGATTAAGTTTGCGGGCGCACCGTCCGGCAATGGCGCAGCTACAGGGGGGGCATCGCAGCGCCCAGCGGGGGCGTGGGCTGGAATTCGAAGAAGTGCGCCTCTACGCTCCTGGCGATGATGCGCGCAATATCGACTGGCGCGTCACGGCAAGGCGCGGGCGGACGCATACCAAACTGTATCGGGAAGAACGCGAGCGCCCCGTCTGGCTGGTTGCAGATCTGCATCCGGGTCTTTATTTCGGAAGCCGCCGCCAGTTTAAATCGGCCGTGCTGTTGCGCACCGCAGCCATGCTTGCCTGGGCGGCGGCACTTGGTGGTGATCGTGTTGGCGCGGTGATTACCGCCGGCAATGACGAACCTCTGATTTTTCCACCGCGTGCCCGTGAGGCGGGTGTGTTGCCCATCCTGCAAGCGCTGGTGGAATCGCAGCCGCGCGCCTTCGGCTTGCCGGTAAACGGTGGCTTACAAAATGCTATTGCGACACTGCGCCCGTTGCTGCAACCGGGCAGCATGATTCTGCTGCTGAGCGATTTTGCCGGGCTGGATTCCGCTACCGAAGATATCCTGGCCAGTTCGACTTTGCATAGCGAGTGTCGCTTATTGTGGATCACCGATCCGCTCGAAAGCGGTGGTCTGCCGCCCGGTACTTACCGTGTCGGCTTGCCTGGCCGTCTGTGGTGGATGAATGGCGAAGATACACACGTCCAATGGCGAAACACTTGGCGCGCACGCGAACAGAACATGAACGATTTGGCCATGCGTCTTAATCTGCCGCTTAGCCGCGTGAATACGAACGATTCCGTAATCGAAAGCATGGTGGCGTTGTTGAAAGAACCGGCATGGGCAACATGACACCGGACTGGATCAGCCAGCTTGCACCAGCCCATGCACCGCCGCCGCCCGGCTGGTGGCCGCCCGCGCCGGGCTGGTGGGGGCTGCTGATTCTGCTGGCCATGATGGTTGCAGGATACATTTATTGGCATCGCCGTCCGGCTGTTCGCCTGCGCCGCATCGCCTTGCGCGAACTGAAAAATCTGCAAGCTACCGTTATGGACGACATCATTTTGGCACGGGAGCTTGAGCTTCTGCTGCGCCGTTACGCCGTGGCGCGTTTTGGACGCGACACGGTGGCAAATTTGAGCGGTGAGCGCTGGATCGCTTTCGTCGTCAAACACGGCGGTGTCGCATGGTCCGGAAAGAGCGGAGCCAGCTTGCTGCGTGCAGCCTACGGCGGCGCAGTGAATGCAGACCGCAACAGCTGGCTGAAAGGTGCGCATGATTTTATCAGGGGGCGCTCATGATTAATATTGCCTGGCCCTTGATGATTTTATTTCTCCCACTGCCCTGGTTACTTCGCCGCTGGCTGCCCCCGGCAACTGTGCAAGGCAGTGCATTGTTCCTGCCTTTCGCAGCATTGGTACCGATAGATAAAACACCTGCTCTGCAGGTAAATTCACGCAAACGCAGTCTGTTGTTTGCACTGGCATGGTTGTTTTTAGTCGCTGCCGCCATGCGCCCGCAGTGGCTGGATGATCCGCTGCCGGTTCCCACCACCGGGCGACTGATTTTGCTGGCAGTCGACGTATCCGGCTCGATGGCGACGCCGGATATGGCCGGCAATTATTCCCGCCTCAATGTTGTTCAAAAAGTGGCGGGCGATTTTATAAAAAACCGCCATGGCGACCAAGTCGGCCTCATCCTGTTCGGCACGCAGCCTTATCTGCAGGCACCGCTGACAGCCGATCTAGATACGGTTAGCCAGTTTTTGCGCGAGTCGGTAGTCGGCGAGGCAGGGACCCAGACAGCGATAGGTGATGCCATCGGGCTCGCGCTCAAGCGTCAGCAAAGCAATCAAGCAGACTCGGGAAAACCGGGGGAAATGGTGTTGATCCTGCTCACTGACGGCGGCAATAATGCCGGGCTGATGGGTCCACTGGCGGCTGCCAAAATTGCTGTAAGCGCCGGCCTGCGTATCTATACCATTGGCGTGGGCGCCGAGGTCGAGCAAAGCATTTTCGGCACACATGGCAACACCGACCTCGACGAAGACACCCTGAAGTCCATCGCGCGCATCACCAACGGTGAATATTTCCGTGCCACTGACGCAGAAGCACTGAAACAGGTTTACGCACGCATCGACAAACTCGAACCGAGCGCCGGCCGCGAACAATGGTACCGACAACACAGCGAATGGTTTATCTGGCCGCTCGCGCTGGCACTGTTGCTCAGCATACCTGCCGTAATGATCAGGGAACGGGTATGAACATCAGCACCTACATACATGCTTTCCATTTCTTGCGCCCACTCTGGCTGATCGCTTTGCCACTGTTGTGGATGCTGGTGTTTTGGTTGGCGCGGCGGCACAAAGGTGACGGCGACTGGTCCGGCGTCATCGACGCCGATCTGCTGCCAGAGCTGAGCATGGACGCTGCCAGTGCTAGCAGCATGCGCCCTTGGCCTTTGCTGGCGCTGCTGTGGAGCCTTGCCGTGCTGGCTCTGGCCGGCCCCAGCTGGGAGCGTAACCAGACTGCAGCCTTTCGTGCTCCGGCCGACTTGGTTTTTGTGCTCGATCTCTCACCCACTATGACGGTGGCAGATGTTGCGCCGGATCGTGTCACGCGCGCACGGTACGCGCTGGACGATCTGTTGGGCGCGGCCCGTGACTCCCGTGTAGGGCTGGTTGTATTCAGCGATGAGCCCTACACCGTGACGCCACTGACGCAGGACGTTGCCACTATACAGACGCTGCTGCCTCCGCTCGTACCCGGTATCATGCCCAGTACAGGCGATCATCTCGCACCCGCACTCAATCAGGCAGAAAAACTGCTGCAAGCGGGGGGTATGAAAAATCAGCGAATCGTGTTGCTGACTGACGGCTTTGATGACCCTGCCGCCGCGCTTTCGGCTGCCGCAGCGCTCAAGGCGCGTGGTGTGACGTTGAGTGTGGTGGGTATAGGCACGCCGGGCGGCGCGCCGTTACAAAACGCGGAAGGGCATTTCGCGAAAGACGCACATGGCAGGTCTCAACTGGCCCGGCTCGATATAGATCAACTTCAGCAGTTAGCCAAAGTCGGGGGAGGCAGCTACGTCGATCTTGCACAATTGACTAACCTGGTCACTGACTTGCAAGTGATGCAGCATTCGACCGGCAGTGCAATTGCGGCACAAGGTATTGAGGTTTCGCATTGGCGCGACGATGGTGTGTGGCTGTTGCCCATACTGTTGCTGCTGACAAGCCTGCTGGCGCGGAGGAGCTGGCTATGATGCGCATCGTGCTCGCACTTAGCCTGCTTGCATTTATGCTGTCTGCACAGGCCAGCGATTTCTGGTCTAAGTTGTGGTTTAACGCCGACCAGCGGGGCGAAGCGTTGTTAAAGCAAGGTGACGCAAGCAACGCGGCCAAGGAGTATGCCGACCCGCGGCGCAAAGCTTACGCCAAACTGAAAGCGGGGGACTATCAAGGTGCCATACATGATCTGGAAAATCTGCACGATAGCGAAGCAGATTACAACCGTGGTAATGCACTCGCTCATGTGGGTGATCTGCATCGTGCACTTGAAGCATATGATGCCGCATTGAAGAGTGATCCGGATAATCAAGATGCACGTCATAACCGCGAACTGGTGGCCAAGGCTCTGGAACAGCAGCCGCCGCAACAACAGAATGCTGACGGCAAAAAATCAGAAGATGGCAAAAAGGAAGGCAAGCAAGACAAGCAGGGTGACCAGAATAGCCAGGAGGGAAAGTCAAGCCAGTCGGATAATAAGCCGAGTATGGGTAAGGATTCTTCCGCACAGAACAAGCCAGAACAGTCGGACAAAGAAGGCGGAAAATCTCAGGACGACAATAATCAGAACGACCAGGCCCTGAATGGAAAGCCCCAGGAGAGTAAGCAGACAAGCGGCCAGCAGGCGCAATCGACTGAAAAAAGCGCTGCACAATCTGGACAGGCTGCTGGTCAGCAAATTCGTGCAAAAGATGATGCCGAACAAGCTCGGCGCGATGCTGAAGCGAGCTTCGTCAAGCCCACAGCTGATGGGAAAAACGGCACGGGAATGGGCGATGAAGCAAACACTACCACAGCAAAGCCAGCCACTGCTCGAAAGACCGAACAGCAGATTGTACAGGAGCAATGGTTGCGTAGTATCCCGGACGACCCGGGCGGCTTGCTGCAGCGCAAATTTATGATTAAACACCTGATGAGACAACGGGAAGCACAACAATGAAAACTGGGTATCGCATTTCTGCCGCCCTGATTGCCTGCTGTATCAGCCTGTCCGCATGGGCGGCAGTGACGGCGTCGGTGGAAAGGAGCCACGTTGCATCCGGTGAAACGGTACAGTTACTTCTTCAACATGAAGGCAGCACCGGTAGCCAGCCCGATCTCGGTCCACTCAAGCGCGATTTCGACATCCTCCGCAGTAGTAGCGGCTCCAAAGTCCAAATCATAAACGGGCATTTATCTTCCCTGTCCCAAGTCAATGTCCTGCTCGCGCCCAAGCACGATGGCAAGATACAGATACCGCCGCTGGAATGGGGCGGTCAGCAATCTGCGGCGCTCGAACTGACGGTGGGCGGAAGCGGGGGTGCAACCGGAGAAGGTGCTGAAGCGACAAGCGATACATCGCAGCAGGTGTTCCTCACTTCAACGCTGGACCAGAAACAACCCTATGTTCAGGCAGCTGTCGTGCTGACGGTTCGGCTCTACACGGACCAGGCCCTCTATCAGGCCAGCCTGGATTTACCGGCCAGCAGCAATGTGCTCGTCAAGCAACTTGGCAAGGACAGGCAGATGGATGAAGTGCGCAATGGCCGTAGTTACCATGTTGTTGAACGCAAATACCTGTTGTTTCCTCAGCGTAGCGGCAAACTCAGTCTGAACGGGCCGGTGCTCAACGCCCAAGTGCAGGACACAGGCAGGAACAACCGGATGTTTGGAAATCTGTTCAGTCAAATGCCTTTTGGCGGCATTATGAATTCGACACGTCCCCTGCGTCTGCATGCCAAGCCCGTTGAATTGAATGTTCTGCCACGCCCAGACAGCGCGGACAGCGCAAACTGGCTGCCCGCACAAAAAGTGACACTCGAAGAAACCTGGCGCCCGGATGTGACGCAGATCCATGTGGGTGAACCGATCACACGTCATCTGCGTCTCGAAGCATTGGGGCTGACCGGTGAGCAATTGCCGGAGCTCAATACCATCATGTCCGTGCCCGACGGCATCAAGGTCTATCCGGACAGATCCACTGTAGCAGACAGCCTCCAAGGCGAAACGGTACTTGGTAGTCGCGACCAGGATATCGCGCTGATAGCCATGCGTCCGGGCCACTATGAGCTGCCAGCCATACGGATTGGCTGGTGGGATACGCAGCACAACACCCGGCACGAAGCCATGTTGCCAGCACGCTCATTTGATGTTCTTCCTGCCCTCGCCGGTTCAAGCAGTGCGGTAATTCCACCGCCGGCAAAACAGGAAAATTTGATTCAGAATGACTCTGCTTCTCAGGCTAGTTCCATTGAACAGTCAATCGGGATTGCCAATACCCAGACATGGAGGTGGATTAGCCTGGCGCTGGGCCTGCTCTGGGTGGGCACAACTGCGGCCTGGTGGCGTGAACGCCAGCGCGTCCATCATGCACAGCCAGCAAATCTCATTGGTAAAAAAATGCCGGACAATGCTCAGACCAGCAGCATTCAAGCTGCCAGTGCCTTCAAAGCTTTTAAACGTGCGTGCAGCGACAACGACCCGCATGCCGCGCGCCAGCAACTACTTGCGTGGGCCAGCGCGGTATGGCCTGAAGATATACCATACGGACTTAATGCGTTATCCCGTCGTCTGGATGACACCAAACTCATACAGGCGCTCCGGCAACTGGATCGCGCCTGCTATACAGGCAGTAAATGGCATGGTGAAGACCTTGCACTTTCACTACCCGTACCTCTTGCACAAACGACTTCTCCGGAGAAAAAAAACACACTACCGGAGCTGTACCCTTAAATGTAGTAGTACAGACTTGAGCTGACATGCATTGTTAGATAGCAATGCAAATCTCATCTGCTATAAATTTGCTTTTGTAAATTTCGAGTGGGTTATGCAGCATGTGCATAGAACTTCTTGAAATCCAGCTTGCCAGCGATGTGGAATACCAACGTCCGCATGGTGTTGATGTTGAAACTGCCGCAGGCTTTCCGTTTCGCGGTCTGGAGTAATCCATTGAGCGTATCAATGAAGCCATTGGTTTGTCTGGTCTGAATTCAGGCAGCGATGCTATCGAAGTGACTGCGGATCATTTTGGCGACCTCTTTCATGGGGTCGGCTGTGGTGCAGCATGACATTCCTGCACCACAACTTCAGCATGTCAACATCGACATTTATCTGCTTGCGTTCGAGGATGTGCCTAGGCATGTACTCCGGTATAGAATTCAGTATCTACGGTAAAAATAATGGGTCAAGTTACTTGATTAATAATAAACTTATTGATTTATTCTTCATTAGCACACATGGTCGGACGAATGGTCAAGTCTTGGAATCACAGTTATAGCCTGATGTTACATTTGAAATATTTTAGCGAGGTTGAGCTGAATAATGCGCAGTGGGTTGGGCTTCATTTATACAGCTAAATCTGGCGGGCTCGAAATGCATAATATGTCAGGTAAAAAAATCTGACTATAGGCCGTTACAAGGACGGGAGAAAGGAGACTGAAATGTGACAGCACGCATGGAAGTCCGTAGAATCCCGCCGCGTTATTTCCACATTTATAAGCAAGACAACTATTACACTAGGGAAGAGGTAAAGCGATGAAAAGAATTTTAACCACAGGTTTTGTATCAATCCTGCTGTTAAGCGGCACATCATTTGCCGATGAAGTTATCAATGACGACCTCATCATCGATGGCTTACTCTGTGTCGGAACCTCCTGCGCAGACGGAGAGGAATTTGAATTAGACACCATTCGCATCAAGGCCAGCGACCCGCTGATCAAACTCGAGGACACCAGCACTTCCGCAGATTTTCCTAGCAATGATTGGTCAATAGGCATTGCAAATACAGGTGCTAACGGTGCTCCGCAGTTTGTTATAAAGGATGTGAGCGGCGGCGAGAATGTACTGATATTGGAGTCTGGTCCCGGGTCGTCAGTTGTACTCGGTGCTGGCTCCAGTGTAGAGCCGGGTGCTGTTTCCGTTGGCACTACCGGCAGTGAACGTCGGATCTCCTATGTAGATGATGGCGTTGACGCCACCGATGCCGCCACCAAGGGTCAATTGGATGACTATATTGCCGTCGTCAATACGAACTTTGGCGCACAGTTGGTTCAGGATCGCGCTGAACTCGATGGCGAAATTGATACTCTCCAGATGGAAATGAACGATCTACTTGACCGCCTCACGGCACTCGAAAGCGCACTGGGGGATTAATAATGACCATAATGGATTTATGTCCTTCAAAGCGCGCAGTTGCGCTGGCTTTGCCGCTGCTTGGCTGCCTACTTGTTCCCATGCACAGTGTTGCAGACCAGTTGATTGCGGACGATTTGGTGCTTACAGGAAAGCTTTGTACCGGATTCGATTGCCTCATCGGAGGCGCCGAAAACTTCGGTGATTCAAGCGTCAAATTGAAAGAGAACAATACTCAAATCCGGCTCTACAATACCGCATCCCAAGATGTGCTTGCCAAAGCTTGGGTACTCTCAGCCAATGACTCATCCAATGGTGGCCCCTCCCGCTTTTCCTTCATGGCGATGTCTTTCGACAAAGACACAATCAAGCGCAGCGATGGTCAACACCGTGCCTACGACTGCGAAGAGGGGGACGTCGTTCAACCTTTTCCGAATGCCCCTGAGCTGCTTAACACACTGATCCCTTACGGTGAGCCGCTCATTGTTCCCTCTGGCAACATTTGCAGTACCCTTCCCTGGTTCACTGAGGACACCGTTCTAAGGCTCTCTGCAACAGCCGAAGATAGTGTCACTATCGGAAGCGGCAGTATGCCTGTACCTGGCAGTGTATCAGTCGGTACTCTCGACTCATTGCGCAAACTTAAGCACGTCGCACAGCCCACAGGGCCAACTGATGTACTTACCGTCGGCGCTATTGAAGATCACTCGGTCCTCCAAGGGCGGAAAGATCAGCTGAACCAGCTCAAGTCCCAGATAGCGCTAGTAAAAACTCGGCTGACCCAATTGGAAAATGGCGACAGGGACGGTGACGGCATTTTGAACAAAGACGATCCATTTCCGAAGTCTCGCACTAATTTTGAATCTGGCAGCACAGTTCTGACGCTGACGCCACTATCTCCCAGTTCGACTTGTACCATCGCAGCGTCGACTGCAACAGCTGTTACCTCGGAAAACCGACCTGTTGGTGTTGTTTCTCTAAAGGAAGTCGATTTCACCTTGACTAACTGTAGCCCGAGTGAATCGCTGGAAGTTACAGTCGATTTCGGACAGGAATTTCCCCCCGGAGCAGTGGCCTATAAAGTAGTTTCCGGCATCTGGACTCCCATTGCGGGGGCACGCATTGAGGGCTCAAAAGTATCCTACACCCTTGTCAACAACGGCGAACTCGACACAGATCCGTCCGACAGTGTGATAAGTGATCCGGTAGCGGTCGTCTCCCCCTTGATTCCAATCCCGGTATTGCCTCGCTGGTTACTGCTAGTGCTCGCGATAAGTCTGGCGTTAATGGCAAGCCGACGATTTATTCGCCACTGATTGACGAGAGCGTAGCCTGATGGGTTGAGCTAAAGAAGCAATGTAAAAGTTGTCGAACGTACACGGCCTCGGTTTCAACTCCATCGGCGATAACGATGCAATAGCCATCATCCACAACTTTAATTCAAGTTTAAACTAACACGCCCATTTTACTGTTGCATTGTGAATGGTGTATTCGCACTCACTGGTGTTGGCACCATAGACAACATTGTCGAAGCTGCTGTTAAAAATTGCGTGTGGAAATTAATGCGGCAATCGGGCTGGAAAATATCGACGGAATATGCCAGTTTTGACTCATTATGTGCCGTTCCAATATATCTGTACTTTGATGTTGCCATTACTTTAGGTCACCTGTAAAAATCAAATCTTCGTCACAATACCGCGTTACTCGAAAAAATTACCACTTTCATATCAAACTGATACTGCGTTCAATTTTTGCTCGCGTCTTAGCTTGCCTAGCCTTTGGGTATGCAGGCAAGCTGTGAAGCAGCTGCTCGCAAAGTTGAATTTTTAGAGGCGCCCTTTATTTAGATCGGGTGGTTCAGACGTTCCATATATTCGGGTTACCACGTCTAGTTCGTCCGCATTAAACTCCTGAGCGGATTCGATCTGGTGTTCCAGTACACGTAAATTAGCCTCTGAAGCATCTTTTCCCTGTGCAGCACGGCGGCTGATACGTTCGCGTAGCGTGTCGAAGTCCACCTCTATATCCAGAATTTGAAAAGACACACCGAGTCGTTGTGCAATGTTTCTGAATAAGTCTCGTTGCCAGTATTCGAGGAAAGCTGCATCGATGATTACAGAATAGCCAGCGCACAGCAATATCTCTGTTAGACGCGCCAGGTGAGAATAGGTACGGTGGCTAGCTTCTTTTGAGTACAGTGCCTCTCCAATTTCACTGTGACTGCGAGATAGAGCGCCTAAACCGGCCAGACGCTTGCGTTCAATATCTGAACGTAAGCGGATCATTTCTTTGTTTTGTAGCAGTGACTGAGTAAGCGTGGTTTTTCCTGAACCAGAGAGGCCGTGCGTAATCCAGAGTTGAACCGGTATATTTTGAGACAGATTTTCGGCTAGTTGCAAAAAGGTATTTACATCACTGTTGCTTGTATCGACATCACCGTCATCCGATTGTTTGGCACGTAAAGCAGCGACTTTTGCGCGAACTAATGCGCGGTATACGGCGTAATAACGTAACAGTGCGATGCCGTCATAATCACCACTGATTTCCAACCAGGCATTGAGAAAACGCATGGCCAAATCACGGTGCTGGCGATGTAGCAAGTCCATGAAACAAAATGCAACTTCCGAGATGACATCTATCCAGCGCAAGGATGAATTAAATTCAATGCAATCGAAAATTAGTAACTTGCCGTCCATCCATGCCAAATTGCCCAAATGCAGATCGCCATGACACTCACGAACCCAGCCATCACGCTTGCGTTCGCACATCATTGTTTTGAGTCGGTTGTGTTCGGTTACACTCCAGCGTTGTAATTCCGCTAGACGATTTTTTTCTGTTGAGCTCTCTAATAGACTGGTTAGCGGGTGAAAATTTTCCAAGACTGACTGTGCTATCGCGTCTGGCTCACCCCACGAACTACTTTCGGTGGTATGGGAACATTCAGTAAGGTGGAAATGCGCCAAACGCGCGGCAAGCTGGTCTATCTGCTCAGTGGTCAATTCGCCGCGTAAATCAATAGAGTCAAGGGTGGAATCGATAGGAAACTGGCGCATTTTTACGGCATACTCGATGATATCGCCTTGTCCGCCGATACGCGGCGCATCTGCGTTACCGGTGATGGTAACCACGCCAATATAAATCTCTGTCGCCAGCCGACGGTTCAAACGTACTTCATCGGCACATGCTTGCTGTCGCTGTTCTAGCGTACTGAAATTCAAAAAACCAAGATTCAACGGTTTTTTTAGCTTGTATGCATACTCTCCGGTGAGTAACACCCAAGAAATATGCGTTTCGATCAATTGTACCTTTCCTACTGCGTGGTCATAGCAGGTTGGGCTGAGCAGCGCACTAATGAGTGCTGGTAATTTCTCCGATTTACTCATCGTTAGTACAGCAGGGAGGCTGGTTTATCATTCAGTCTGGGTTTTATTCTGCAATGGTCAGTGTAATTACCTGGCAGGCTTTAATAAATTGTAGCAAAAATTCAGGGTGCTTCTAAAAATCTAATCTTAGTCTCAATACTGCATTACTCGAAAAAAGTTATGACTTACATAGCATATATTGCTGTGTTCCTTTTTTTACTTGCCCCGTGTCTTGCATAGCAACGGGGAAAGCAGGCAAGCTGCAAAGAGGCTGCTCGCATAATGGAAAGTTTAGAGGCTTCCTGATTAGATTGTTGGACAACTCTGCTGTAATGTTTGTTGTAGGGTAGGTAGTCAAATAAATCAAGCCAAATATTAACAAAAGTGCTTGACATTATGTTAGTTGCCCACAGGGCAGATAAGTATTTGCTAACTAGATGTTTGTTATCAATGTATTTGATTGATAAATTTAACTGATTGTTTTTATTGAATATAAGTTTTGCCTGTGAAATAGGCAGTTGGATAAAACTGTATGTAATATTAGCAGTTAGCCTAGTTTTATTGAAGTTACTCACAATGTTGTCCACAGTTTATGTGGACAATAAAAAATTCTAAATTAAGCCCATTAAATTAGTTTTATATTATAAGTATTTGATGAAAGATTGCTTGCAAAAAGCAATTGTGCCAATTGCACAGAAGTGACATTGGCAATACTAGTTGTAGCCGATTTCCGCTAAGTCCATCAGGTTGCTAATACCGAAATGCCACCCTTACACTTTGCGCTAGCTGAGTGGAAGTTGAGTTATAAGTGACTCAGAATACCCCCAAGTAATCCTCGGGCATAGTCTCACGCTGAAACTACGCCAGAGGACACCTTTATGCTACAGGACGTGATAATTGCAGTCACCTCACAACGCAAAATTTTTGTGAACAAGGCGAAGTCCATATGCAAAGTTTCCCTCTTGATCTCGGATAAAAATTGAAGCGCTGATTCCGTCATCCTGCAGTGACATATAGCGACCAATCAGATTTAAAATCTTCAGTGTAAAGTAAATCGCTGGTTAGTGAGTGGTTGCGCTGTCGGTCTTTGAATTGAAATAAAATCATGCCCATTCACCGTGTGGCAAGCGTTGCATGCATTGGACATTTCATCAAACGATTTTATGAATGCAGGTTGATCTTTAGCCTTGATAGCTTGCTCAAGTTTTTTAACGGGTTCGGAAGTGATTCTTACAATCATTTCCGCAGTGGGTTTACCATCAAAGTTTGGTTGGTATTTTTTAATATCCTCAAATGCCTCTGAGATCTCTTCAAGCTTATATTCCGCCAATTTCCAATTAGATGCTAGACCTGAGTACCAGAGCTTTGCATGACGAAGTTGTATTCCTATCATTATATCGCCAAGGCTTGGGGTATATGCTTGATTAGTTTCGAGTAACGCTTTTTCTTTACCTGTGATGTCATCATGTGCAGCCTGTGCCAAGTTTGTGTGTAGCAGTAAAAATACTGATAAAACTTTTAAAAAAATATTCATTCCGTACTCCATCACGATTGATAAATAATTTGTGTGACTCATGCAGAGGTATGAGTCACCGCAAATATGATAATTCAAAGTAGCAATATTATGCCACCTCGAATGCTCAGGATATTGGCTGATCATCAGCTGTTTTGCGCTGAAAACTGTCGAGATCAAGCCTCAGCTTGCTACTTTGCACAACGCTATTTCTGGACGCGCCGTGCATGCACTGGATTTAATTGTAAAGTTTTGCGCCATTTTCGCTGACTGCTTGATACTTACGTTTAATGGGCCTAGACCGAAAACCACTCTAATGTTCATTAAAATATATTTATAAAAACAAATTATTACGATTGTTTGTTAAAGTGATAATGTATATTTCAGGCAATAACTAGCTGCTGAGCGTGTGGTACACTGAGTCTAGTCAGCTATTAGCATCAATACCTAATAAACTTTGGCCTCGTGAAGTAACGGATTTAAATTCATCGCTATAGCGCAACAAGCCGTTCCTGTCCTTCGGCAGGTTGATGACCGTTGCTTGTCCATCGCTGGCTGCGCGATATAAATTCAATTAATTCAAGGAGAAAATATGTTTAACTTTAGGCATAAAATTCAATTCCCATCTATAAAAGCCCATGATTTGCGACAAGATGAGACGTTTTTTTATTTGATTGAGAAAGAGAATAAAAGAAAAATACGATTTCACGACTATGGCGATATTTATAAAGTTCCGGGGTTGTATGAGCAGTTGTTTTACGACAGATTAAAATGTCTTTCTCCCGCAAAAGTAGCAGATGTCCTCAGTTCTGCAATCGCACAGTCTCAGGAAAGCTTTTCTGAGCTTCGTGTGTTGGATCTCGGTGCCGGCAATGGAATTATGGCAGAGGAGTTAAAGAAATATGGCGTTTCGCGCATTGTCGGAGTCGATATTATTCCTGAAGCTTTTTCCGCAACTGAAAGAGATCGGCCGAGTGTTTATGACGCTTACTATGTTGAAGATTTTTGTAATTTAAATGACGAGAAACGATCTGAAATTGAATCGTGGTCATTAAATTGTTTGGTAACCGTTGCTGCTCTTGGTTTTGGCGATATTCCGCCAGAAGCTTTTATCAAGGCTTTCAACATCATTGACGGGAAGGGTTGGGTGGCCTTCAATATAAAAGAGACCTTTCTGGATAAGAAAGATACCTCTGGATTTCCGAGCATGATGCGTGAATTAATTTTTTCTGAGTATCTGGAACTTTATCACATGACGCGTTACCGGCATCGTCTTTCAATAGAAGGCGAACCGCTATACTACTATGCTATAGCAGGCAGAAAAAATGCAGATATACCACAGGATTTCTTAAGCCAATTTGGCTTTGAAGCTTGATCCTCAGTCAATTTCAGGCGGTTATTGTTAAGCTAGTTTAAAATGAATGTTTTTTGTTCATAATGCTATTTTGTGCTCTGAATTACCTTGCTTTTGTTCATATTTAACCAACGCTTTTTACACGCTTTCTTAGAGCTATTAGAGATATCCATGTGATTAGAAGCGATGACAATTTCATGCGCGTTGCACTGGCGCTGGCAAGGCAAGCCGAGTTAGCTGGAGAGGTTCCCGTTGGTGCCATTGTGGTGAAGGATGGCGTTATCATAGGGCGCGGTAGCAATGCGCCGATCAATCGCCACGATCCTTCCGCGCATGCCGAGTTACTGGCTCTGCGTGAAGCGGCTCAATATCTTGGTAATTATCGACTGATTGGTTGTGAACTATTTGTTACACTCGAACCCTGCGTGATGTGTGTAGGCGCAATGTTCCATGCACGCATTGCACGTGTAGTGTTTGGAGCCAGTGATTTAAAGACTGGTGCGTGCGGCAGTGTACTTAATCTGTTTGCCGAGCAGCGCCTAAACCATCACGCTGAAATAGTTGCAGGGGTACTTGCTAATGAATGTGGTCAAGTGTTGAGTGCCTTTTTTGCTACGCGACGCGCGCAAAAAAAAATAATTAACTCTGCGTAGTAACAATCTTTATAAAGAAGCAGGAATTTGTCGAGAAAATTTAATGCCTTCTTCCTTCTTTCCTCTTCCACTCAGTTATTTGCTTTCCATTAACGGAAGGCAAATTCATTTACAGTCGTGTAAGGTCATATTATAAAAATCAATATTCAAATCGCTACCCAAGTACTTGAGTTATTCGACGATGCAGGTATGCTGTTGCATCGGTATCCGGTTTCCACAGCTGCAAATGGAGTGGGTGAGAAATCTGGCAGTTATTGCACACCGCGTGGCAAGCACATCATTCGTGCCAAAATCGGTGTAAACCAGCCGCTCAACACAGTATTTGTTGGACGTCGTCCCACTGGTGAAATTTATACGCCAGAGCTGGCAGCGCAGCATCCGGGGCGTGACTGGATTCTAACGCGCATATTGTGGTTGTCTGGAAGTGAGATCGGTTTCAACCGCTTAGGAACCTGCGACACCATGCGTCGCTATATATATATTCATGGTACGCCGGACAGTACGAAACTCAGCCTGCCTGGCTCGAAGGGCTGTGTGCGCATGCGCAACACCGACCTTGTCGAGCTGTTCGACATTGTTCCGGCGGGTACTGAAGTTATCATGGAGTAACCTGCAATGTCTATCTTGTTATTTGATGACGAGGGACTGTTATATGGACGCCTCTAAAAATTCAATTTTTTGAGCAGCTGCTTCGCAGCTTGTCTGCTTACACCACTGCCAGACAAGACAAGGCGCGACTAAAAAATTGAACGCAGCATATCTATTATATGTAAGTGATAATTTTTTAGAGCAATGAAGTATTGTGACGATGATTGGATTGTTAGAGGTGCCAATAAATAATTTGTTTAGCGTACAGCTGCTTTCTTGGAGTAACGGTCAACCTTTATTGCGCTTGGTCCGCGAAGCAGTGTTCATGGTTGAGCAGGGCGTTTCAGCCGAGATGGAATGGGACGGGCTGGATGAGGCATGTCAACATGCACTGGCACTAAGTGCGACGGGTGATGCAATTGGTTGCGGGCGTATTTCCCCTGAGGGCCATATTGGACGCATTGCTGTGTTGCCAGCATGGCGAGGCAAAAGGGTCGGCAGCTCATTACTGGAGTCGCTGCTTGGTTATGCGCGCAGTCAACATTACGCTCAGGTGGATCTAAGCGCTCAGATACAGGCTGTGCCATTTTACTGGCATTTTAATTTTAGTGAGGTTGGTGAGATTTTCATGGACGCAAATATGCCGCACATCAAGATGCAGCTAAGCTTGGAACATTGCTAAAATCGCCTGTATATCCACAAATCCGCACGCGTGTATTATTGGATTATGTAGCAATGGCTGACAACCCCTTCAGGACACCACTAAGAAACCCTATGAAACTAGCTTTGAGAGCAGCCGCTTTCCTGCTAACGCCATATTTGTCAGAATATGGCGTTCCATAATATGGTTATATATCAGTAGCCTATAAGGAATTATGGTTTTGAATCGTATTTTGCTTAGCAGCCTGATTTATTAGAGGTGCCCTACATATTATTTAATATATAAAATAGTTTTGTCCGATTCTATCTTCAAATAGGTGGCAGGCTGTTAGTAGATCGGATACGGCAATCTCATAAATCGTAGTGCTGCTCCTTGCAAAGATTTCCAGTGCACAGTTTGGTCTTTGTGGCTGCTAATTTGCACCACCGCAAGCATGTCGTAACCGCCGTCCGGAGCAGGTGAGACGTTGACTATCATGCCACTGGCCTGTCCTTCCATGTCCGCGCTGTAGAGTTCGTCACCAGGTTGTGGTGGGGTATCGCTTTCAATATGCGCTAGATACATGCGTCGTTTGAGCTTACCGAGATATTGCATGCGCGCCACAATTTCTTGACCGGGATAACAGCCCTTTTTGAAGTTCACTGCACCAATCAATTCCATGTTGGTCATTTGTGGAACGAATTGCTCTTGGGTAGCTGGCAGGATTATTGGAATGCCATCATGGATCGCGAGAAAGTCCCAGCATGGTGATCCAACAGGGCGTCCAGTGCCAATGAGTTTTTTCCATAGCTCGGGTGCGTGTTTGAGAGTTGTGTTGATTTGAAAGCGTTGTTCACCGAGACGAATGACACCAGTATCATTGTGTTCTGATACGCGATTGCCTACTTCTTCTGCTCCCCAAGGTTCTACCGGAACTGAGCCTAGGTATTCCCGCAGTTGATCCTCAGAATTCTCTCCTGCCCAGCCAAAGCTTAGCTGTGTATCACTTACATCCTCAATTTTTACTTTGGCGCGGAGGATGTATTTGGATAGACGTTGCTGAATGTCGGCACATAAGCTAATCGGTAATTGCAGGAAAAAAGCTTTGTCTACGTCGTCAAGCACGCCTTTTCGCCAGATAAGGAGGCTTGCAAGCATTCTTCCTTTGGGATTGTTCAGACTACTGAATTGAGCATGCCACGGAGAGACTTCACGAACATCGCTGCTAAGCAGGTTCTGTAAAAAAGTTTCAGCATCTTCACCAGTAACCTTGAGTACACCAAAATGGCTTAGATAGCATACTACTAAGCCATTTTGTGCGGCAGCGAGTTCGCCTTGACCGGTACCAAAGTATTGCACTATGCCATCTTTTATTTCAGCGCCTTGTTCCTGTAGAAAATCTTGCCAAGTCGAATTCATCTTACAGCCCATTCATAAGTATAAAAAGTGGTTGTAACTTTACCACGAATAGCGGTATTTCGGATAAACTCTCGCGCCATGAAATATGTATATTACTTACCGCTGCTCCTAATACTAACGGCTTGTGACGGTGGTTTGTGGAACAATCCTTACCCAGTAAGTGATTCAGGCAAATCGATTTATTATTCTGCTTTTACCGAACGGCCTAAGCATCTCGATCCGGCATCTGCATATAGCGAGAATGAATATATATTCCTTGCGCAGATATATCAGCCGCCGCTGCAATATCACTTTTTGAAGCGTCCTTACACATTAGTGCCACAGGCTGCCAGTAAAATGCCGACAGTGAGTTATTTGGATAAAAATAACAATCTATTACCGGAAGATGCGCCTGCTGATGAAGTCGCGTTCAGTGTTTACGAAATTCATTTGCGTACCGGTTTAAATTATCAACCACATCCGGCTTTTGCACGCGATGCTAAAGGTGAGTTGGAATATCATGCGCTTGCAAGCGATGATTTACACGATATTCATGCACTGAGTGATTTCCCGCACAGCGGCACGCGGGAAGTGAGAGCAATGGATTATGTTTATCAGATCAAACGGCTAGCTCACCCGAGCATTCATTCGCCAATTTTAGGACTTATGGTGGATTACATCGTTGGTCTAAAAGAGTATGTCGAGACTTTGCAAAATGCTAAAAATAATAGTCCCAATACTTTTCTGGATCTACACGACTATCCACTGAAAGGTGTACAGACAGTGGATGACCGCACTTACCGTATCAAGATTTACGGTAAGTACCCACAGTTTGCATATTGGTTGGCGATGACGTTTTTTTCACCCATGCCAGTAGAGGCTGAGCGTTTCTATGCGCAGGAGGGAATGTCAGAGCGCAACCTGGTTCTGGATTGGTGGCCTGTGGGGAGTGGCCCGTATTATCTGTCTGAAAATAATCCCAATCAGCGTATGGTGCTGACACGTAATCCACATTTTTCCGGCGAAGTTTATCCGACGGAAGGTGAGGCTGGGGATGAAGAAGCTGGGTTGCTGGCTGACGCTGGCAAACCTCTCCCGTTAATCGATAAAGTAGTGTTTAGTCTGGAGAAAGAGACCATTCCCTACTGGAACAAATTTCTGCAAGGGTATTATGATGCTGCGGGCATTAGTTCTGATAGTTTTGATCAAGCAGTACAGGTGGATGTTGGCGGCGAGACTAACGTTACAGATGAGATGAAAGCACAAGGCATTAAGCTTTCCACATCAGTAGCCACCTCAACTATGTATATGGGTTTCAACTGGCTTGATCCAGTTGTGGGAGGAGCGAGTGAACGTGCGACTAAGCTGCGTCGTGCTATTTCCATTGCAGTGGATTTCGAGGAATTCATTTCCATTTTCGCTAACGGCCGCGGTATTAGCGCACAATCACCTATTCCACCGGGTATTTTCGGCTACCGCGAGGGTGAGTCAGGCATCAATCATTATGTATATGACTGGGTTAACGGTGCACCTCAACGCAAATCAATTGATGAGGCAAAGAAGCTGTTGGCCGAAGCTGGCTACCCTGATGGCTTGGATGAAAAAACAAAACAGCCGCTGATTATCTATATTGATACTACCGCTACTGGCGTTGGCAGTAAATCGCGTTTGGATTGGTTACGTAAGCAATTTGATAAACTCAATCTGCAACTGGTGGCACGTAGCACTGACTACAATCGCTTCCAGGATAAGTTACGTAAAGGATATGCACAGCTTTTTTA
The DNA here is from genome assembly GCF_927904885.1 of Candidatus Nitrotoga sp. M5. GTDB lineage: Bacteria > Pseudomonadota > Gammaproteobacteria > Burkholderiales > Gallionellaceae > Nitrotoga. The sequence goes on along the minus strand of NZ_CAKMNW010000004.1, from coordinate 48,340 downwards.
TTTCGGATGGAACGCTGATTATCCTGACCCGGAGAATTTTTTGTTTTTGCTGCACGGTGCGCAAGGCAAGGTCTTAAAGGGTGGCGAAAATGCGTCGAATTACAATAGCCCAGAATATGACCGTCTGTTTGAGCAGATGAAGAACATGGAAAATGGCCCAGTACGCCAAGAAATAATTGATAAAATGCTGGAAATTTTACGCCGCGATTCGCCATGGATATGGGGGCAACATCCAAAAGACTATGTGCTGCGGAATGCTTGGTTGAAGAATAGCAAACCCAATAAAATGGCAAACAACAATATTAAATATTTGCGCATAGATGCAGCACAACGTGATGAATTGCGTAGCCAATGGAATCAGCCGAAGCTGTGGCCATTGTGGTTGATTGGTATAGCGCTTGCCTTACTGGGCTGGTGGCTGTGGCGGGCATTATTACAGCGAGAAGAGGCGCGATGATGTCTTTGGGTATCTTCCATTGCTTGTAACGACGGCTGGCGGTAGAGAGCGGCTTGAGTAGTGGTGTTAATATTACGATGCATACTAGGGGTGCTTTATACTTAGATTAAGTGTTAAAGTATGAGGTCGTTTTATAAGCATGTTTGATAAAATTGTAAGCTTTTTAATATAACAGGCGGGAGTGCGACAACATTTTTTGTCGCGATTTTTAAAGAAAGGGAAGTTTTGAACACTTTTATAAAAACAGTATCTGGAACCGCGTTGATAGCAATTTTGGCTGCCGTGCCGGTGATTAGTCACGCTTATCCTGCCAATCCAGAGGAATGCAAGGCGGCAGAAGGCAGATGGATAGACTTTGAAACCACACCTGCTGATGGGTGGTGTCGCGACGCTAAAGCGACGCCTCAAGGCCCAATCATAGTCTGTGCATTGGTTAAGGGGATTGAACGGGAAATAGATTCAGAAATGGTATGCCTCCCGCGTGAAGCAGCAAGATTAAAGCTGTTGATGGAGCATGACGTTTCAGTCAGTACTAATGAAAGTAAAGAAAAAAAAGTGGACGCTAAGCCGAAAAGTAATGGCTAAATTTCACAACGCTATTTCCAATATCTAAGCGAATCTTTAGTATTAAACGTGCTCATCTAATAAAACAGTAAATCATTGGCCAATAATAATTTTGCTGGCCCATTCATGAGATTAACATGTGTTCGAAATGAGCCAGCATAGGCTTTTGCTCAATGATCAGTGATGAATGTTTTGTTTTGTCCTAAGGGTTGAATGAGCAGGGATCTCATTAACATTCAAGTTGTCGAATGAAGATATTATGGAACAGGTAGCCACGTGAATTGATCTAGCCCCCTAGGAACAAATGTTCCAGTAAATATTGTAAATGTTGAATAAGACACTGAATCAGCACCGTAAACTGATAGTAATCAGCAAGCCAGTTTATCAGAACGGAAATACTTAATATTTCGGTGTCTTGTTACTTGGAAGAAGATCAATTAATCGTCTCGGTTCGATTGTTGATGGAGGGAGTAATTTATCTTGCTGTGCTGAGACGTCTACGATCTGCGCAAGGTTGTGCGCTAACGGTTGCTTTTGTGTGCCCGCATTGAGGAATCGCCACCAAGTTTGGTGCGCCAGAAAAATTCAAATTACTATTAATAGCTGATGTCTAAACCGTGAAAAAGATTTTTCAGGGATGGCTGTGTAAATTTAAATTTGCAGCTCATTTGCTCGGACAAATATATAGATACATCATGTATCGCCTCTTCTCTACTAATCCATTTTGGTATGCAAGCGTTTCCTAAAGTTTCCCCTAAATGATCGCTTACCTTATCCGCCGTCTTCTGTATGCTATCCCGATATTAATCGGTGTGAATTTACTCACTTTTTCTCTTTTTTTCGTGGTGAATACGGCAGACGATATGGCGCGGATGCAATTGGGCATGAAGCGCGTTACACCTGAAGCAATTGAAAAGTGGAAACAGCAACATGGTTATGATAAACCGTTGCTATTTAATGCTTCTGCTGAGGGTGCGAGCAAAATTAGCGATACGATTTTTTTTCAAAAATCGGCCAAGATGTTTGTATTTGATTTCGGTTCATCCAATGATGGCCGTAATATTGCGCGTGAAATTCAAACTCGAATGATGCCAAGTCTGGCCATTGCGCTGCCGACTTTTCTTATTGGTTTGCTCATCTATATTACTTTCGCGCTGCTGATGACATTTTTCAGAGCGACTGCGCTGGATATGCTGGGCGTTTCGTTGTGTGTAGTGTTGATGTCCATTTCCGGCCTGTTTTATATCATTGGCGGGCAATTCGTGGCGAGCAAATTGTGGCATTGGGTGCCGATTTCTGGTTATGCGGGTGGATTTGACAGTATCAAGTTTGTGTTGTTGCCTGTGTTGATTGGCGTAATGGGTAGTGTCGGTGCCAGCAGCCGTTGGTATCGAACAATTTTTTTAGAAGAGATCGGTAAGGACTATGTGCGAACCGCTCGCGCTAAAGGCTTGTCAGAATTGCGCGTGTTATTTCACCATGTGTTGAAGAATGCGATGATTCCGATTTTAACCGCTGTGGTGGTAGTTATTCCGCTGCTGTTCATGGGCAGCTTGCTGACCGAATCTTTCTTCAGTATCCCCGGCTTGGGTAGTTACACAATAGACGCAATCAAAGCGCAGGACTTCGGTGTAGTACGCGCCATGGTATTTCTTGGTTCGATGTTGTATATCGCTGGTTTAGTGTTGACAGATATCTCATATACCATCGTTGACCCACGAGTGAGGTTGAAATGAGAGCTTGTAGAAGACTTTGTTCTGCTTGCAATGAGTCATTCTTTAAGCCCAGATCGAGCTTAATGTGCAAAGCAAGAGACCCATATTTCAATTTCATGCTGAGCTCAAAACAAGTGATTTTTAGTACTCAATGGCGGGATGAATAAAATGCCCGTTATTCTTTGGACAGATGCAATGATCTTCCTGTTGCTCGCAACGGTTATCTCTGCAGTACTGTGGGTACGAAAGCGTCCTCATCTTGTTTTGCCATGGCAACGATTGGCTAAGAGCAGTATGGGCATGGTTTCGCTACTGATATTGTCGTTATTTGTGTTGGTGGGATTACTCGATACCATGCACTACCGCGAGGCGCTGCCAGAAAAGAGCAATGGTCAGACAGTTTATTCGGCCGAAGTGCTGAGTGTCTTTGATGCGCTTGCTAAAGACATAAAGAATCGTAACGAGAAAACATATTCTGCACCATTGGCGGCGTATTTGTATGCCAAAGAAAGTATTGAAACACCGGATGGCAAGATACGCCGAGATTATCCGCGCTTGCGTTACGGTGGTGCCCATCTGGTTGATCCACAGAGCGAACTTCTGGGTGATGTGCTTAAACGCACAATGATAGGTGCTTTAGAAGGGCTGTCAATTGCTATATTATTGATTGTGGCTGGTAATTGGTTAATTTTTTTCGTAAAACTTAGGACAGCCCGGACATCAGCGGGACAGGAAATCAGGAAAAGTAACAACTTGATTTTTACCTTTGCGAGATTGATAAAAAACAAGCCGTCCAGAGCATTGTTGATAACGGCCTTATTGATGGCCATTCTGTTAGGCATAACTGTCAATCTGGCCGCAGTTTACCACGTGCTGGGTACCGACAAAGTGGGGCAGGACGTGCTGTATCTCGCACTGAAAAGTATTCGCACCGGACTTGTGATAGGCACTGTTACTACGCTGGTGATGTTGCCATTTGCTTTACTGCTGGGTATTGCGGCAGGATACCTGCGCGGCTGGGTGGATGATGTGATCCAGTACCTTTATACCGTACTAAGTTCTATCCCTAGTGTGTTGTTGATTGCAGCTGCAGTGTTAATGATGCAGGTTTATATTGAGATGCATCCCGAGTGGTTTGAAACCGCTGCTGCGCGTGCAGATTTACGCTTATTGTTTTTGTGTCTGATTCTTGGTGTGACCAGTTGGACTGGACTATGTCGCCTACTTCGTGGCGAGACGCTAAAGCTGCGAGAGATGGAATACATCCAGGCAGCACAGGCATTTGGCGTTTCGTCTCCACGCATTCTTACTCGCCACATTGTGCCGAATGTGATGCACATCGTACTGATTGCGGTGGTGATGGATTTCAGTAGTCTGGTGCTGGCCGAAGCGGTGTTATCTTATGTCGGTGTGGGTGTTGACCCTAGTACGATGAGCTTTGGCACGTTAATTAACTCCGCTCGTCTGGAGATGGGCCGCGAGCCAATGGTATGGTGGACGCTGACGGCTGCATTCGGATTCATGCTGGTACTGGTGTTGTCTGCCAATCTTTTTGCTGATGCTGTACGTGATGCGTTTGATCCACGCTTAAATCGGACGGAAGCGGCCGCATGAAATCGAACCCCACTATTAACCAGTTTGGTCCCCTACTCCAGTCTCCTCCAGAAATTGGACGAGGAGAAGTTATACTGAATGTAAATGGGTTGGTGACACGACTGAACAATGATGTGCGTATTGTGGACGACGTTTCGTTTAGCATTAAACAGGGTGAAACCTTCGCGCTGCTTGGTGAATCGGGCTGTGGCAAATCCATGACGGCGTTATCACTAATGCGGTTACTGCCAGATGGAATACGCATCGCAAGCGGCGATATTAAACTTGAAAAAGAAGATATTTTGGCGCTGCCAGAATATGCCATGCGCGAAGTGCGTGGTGGTCAAATGGCAATGATTTTTCAGGAACCTGGGTTGAGTTTGAACCCAGTGATGACGGTGGGCGATCAGATAGCAGAAACATTGAAATTGCATCAGGAATTGCGTGGCGATGAAATTCGATCGCAATGTGTTGAACTACTGGAGCTAGTGGGTATTTCCGACGCGCCTCGCCGTGTGTATGAATATCCATTTCAGCTTTCTGGTGGTATGAAACAACGTGTGATGATAGCAATGGCATTAGCAGGACAACCCAAGTTGTTGATTGCAGATGAACCAACTACCGCTTTGGATGTCACCATACAAGCGCAGGTGCTTAAATTGCTGCGTGATACGCAGCAGAAAACCAGCATGGCGTTGTTGCTGATAACGCATGATTTGGGCGTAGTAGCTCAAATGGCACATCAGGTTGGAGTGATGTATGCGGGACAAATTATTGAACAGGCACCGCGTGAAAAATTGTTTGCGTGTCCCGCTCATCCCTATACACAAAAACTTTTTGCCGCATTACCAGATGCTGGACGTAGTGGACAACCACTAGCAGCTATTCCTGGCAATGTTCCCCAGTTGGGTACGCCATTTACAGCCTGCAGATTTGCTCCTCGTTGTGATAAAGCGTGGGCACTGTGCCACGATAAGGTTCCAGTGTGGACGCAGCTGGAAAACGGGCAGGGCGTTAGATGCCATCTGTACTCATCTCAAATGGGAAATGAAAAATCAAACTTAAAAGTTCCTCTATCCCCCGATTCCTGTGCTGCAGGTAAGGAAAAACCTGAGGAAGAGCGAATAGATACGCCACTTTTACAAGTTGAAAGCCTGCAAGTCCATTTTCCTATTCGCAAAGGTATATTTCAGCGCACGGTAGGTCACGTTAAAGCGGTCGATGGCGTGTCAATGAGTATTTCAGCAGGACGTACGCTGGCGCTGGTGGGTGAATCCGGTTGCGGTAAAACAACGGTGGGCAAGGCGCTGCTGCAACTCATTACACCCACAGCAGGTAGTGTGCGCTTTGCGGGTCATGAGCTCATTGGCATCAGTGCGCGTGAATTGCGCAAGCAGCGCGCTGGGATGCAAATGATATTTCAGGATCCTTATGCATCTTTGAACCCCAAGATGCGCGTAGCGGAAGTGTTACAAGAAGGTATGGATGCGCTGTCTATCGCTAAAAATAGCGATGAGCGGCAACGTCGCATAGATGAATTGCTGGAACAGGTTGGGCTAGAGAAAGCTTCTAAGTGGCGATATCCGCACGAATTTTCTGGCGGACAGCGTCAGCGCATCGCTATCGCCAGGGTGCTGGCAGTTAATCCGAATTTGCTTATTTGCGATGAGCCGACCAGTGCGCTGGATGTTTCGGTGCAGGCACAAATTTTAAATTTGCTGAAGTCATTGCAGCAGCAATTAAAATTAAGCTACCTGTTTGTTTCGCATAATCTGGCTGTGGTGGAATATCTCGCGCACGATGTATACGTGATGTATTTGGGGCGAATTGTTGAGCGTGGTACGGTGGAAGAAGTGTTGCGTACACCTAAGCATCCTTATACCCAGGCACTGCTATCTGCAGTACCGAGAATAGATGGGCAGGGTATGAAAACTATTCGGCTGGCTGGAGAAACGCCTTCGCCCTCACATCCCCCTCAGGGCTGCCACTTTCACGCTCGCTGTGCACATGTCATGGCGGAATGTCGCGAAGTTTATCCAGGTGAATCCATTCTTAGCCCCACGCATCGCGTTCACTGTCATCTCTTGGGGAAGTAAAAGTTACGCAATTTGCGCGCTTGTAAGCATAATGCCCACAAATATCGGGGTCTGGCGTTATGACATGTTTTAAAATGTCCGCATACGTCGGGCAACCCCTTGTGGTTGCCCGACATCAGGGCAGGCACGGGGGCCAGCCCCTACGAATCGCTCTGCATGATAGGCATCAGCGGTTTTCTATTATTGGCAGTTCACAAGACGATATCGGTTAACGACACCTTAAAATTGTTATGCAATGCCTGACAATAATTGTTGACCATTTGCTAAGCGAGGGGAACGGAAAGGTTGCGCAAATCTCAGCGGCAAGCCTGACACCGAACCAAGGTCGATCCGAGAGAACTGTGTCCACTGGGATATTCCTCCACTACGGTCGGAATGACACCTCATTATTTGCCGTATTTTCTTTATAGGTTGCTTTGTACGATAACAATACGCTGACCTGGATAGAGTATATCTATGTTGCTATTCCAGCCTTGCAGCTTTTTCAAACTCACATTGTAGCGGCGAGCAATAGCGCTTAATGTGTCACCTTTACGCACCTTGTAGATAATAGGATCGCCAAACAGTTGGTTGGTGAGGGCAGGGCTTGCATCAGTTGAATTGAATTCATTTTCAGCATTCAGACTATTAACTGGCACTAGTAGCATCTGTCCGGCACCCACATTAAGTTGTGTTGGCAGGCCGTTGATGGATCGAAGTGTTTCTGATGACAGGCCGAATCGTGTCGCGAGTTCGTTTAAGTGATCACCCTCCCTGCTCTCATAAGCCTGCCATGATACGAGTGGTTGGCTGTAGCTTGCCAAATTGGCGCGAAATGTTTCCACCTTATCCACAGGTAGTAATAGTACATTGGAATTTTCTTGCAGAATCACTGGACGGTTGTGGGCAGGGTTCAATGCGCTGAATTCATCCAGCGTAACGTCTGCCAAACTTGCGGCGAGCTCTATATCTATATTTGTTGGCGTATTGACAGCCACGAAATACGGTTGATCTGAAACGGGATGTAGCGCCAGGCCGAAGTTTGTAGGATTGCCGATAATATTCTTTATCGCTAGAAGCTTGGGTACATAATTACGTGTTTCGGATGGCATTTTCAGATTGGCATAATTCATCGGTAAACCCGATTTTTGGTTATGTGCGAGAGCCCGCCGCACTGCGCCTTCTCCCCAGTTGTATGCGGCAAGTGCTAACTCCCAATCGCCAAACATGCCATGCAGTTTTTGCAGATAGTCGAGCGCGCCTAGGGTCGCACTGATAATATTCCGCCGTCCGTCATACCACCAATTCTGCTGCATTCCAAAATGTTTGCCAGTAGACGGGATGAACTGCCAAATGCCAGCAGCGCTAGCGGTAGAGTAGCTTCTTGGATTAAAAGCACTTTCAATCATGGGCAGCAGTGCGATTTCCATTGGCATTCCGCGTCGCTCAACTTCTTCTACGATAAAGTGGAGATAACGTTCTCCACGCTTCGTCATTCGCTGCATATAGTCCGGATGTTTTGCGTACCATTGTTCGTGCTTCGCCACTAGTGGGCTATCTAATTCGCGCAATGCGAAACCATTGCGGATGCGTTGCCATAAGTCGCTTTGCGAAAAATCAAGGTCAACTGTAAGTGTCAGGCCGAGGCCAGTGGAATCTGTGGAGGGTGATGGTGTTACGGAGTTGACTGGTACGGGATCGAGCGCGCTATTCAAATAATATTTATCATCCGCATGTACCACGGGCATTGTCGTAAGCGCAATGCCTGCGGAAAAAACGAGTAAGTAAAGTTTGCTGAACTGCATTAGCGATGTCCTACAGAAATAAAGTTATGTTTATGGTAGCCGAGGATATAAGTGTTTGATTATTGGTTAAATCAGTTTTCTCCAGCAGCATCACGTTTGGAGTTTATATTCGCATGAATCATTTATATTTGAAGTTTGTTCCTTTGCTTTGGTAAACGCTTGCTCGTCTATCATTATATTGCGACTTTTTGGTGTTTCCAAGCTGATACGTCCAAGTGCTCCAGTACGGTAATCCTGCAGCAGTGTGAGGGCAGCTTTTTCAACATCGGGAATACCTCCCTTGAGTTGATAACCGCGACGTTTTGCGACTGCTTCGATAATGCCCACTCCATCCAGACCTTCAACAGAGAATCCGTAGCGGTTTGCAAGGAGGCTGGGGTAGTTTGCTAGTAGAATGTCGCCCAGAAAACTGGCTACTTCTTCATCGATTATGGCATTTCGTCCTACCGCATGGCTTGCGGCCAGCATGAAACCATCGCTGTCATATTCGATCTTTGGCCACATTAGCCCTGGTGTATCGATCAATGTCATCCGTTCATTCAGATCGAATCCCTGTTGGTTTTTGGTCACTGCCGGCTCGTCGCCTACAGCCGCCACCCGGCGCTTCAAAAGCGCATTGATAAGTGTGGATTTCCCTACATTAGGGATTCCCATGATCATCATGCGTAGTGGCTTAAGCCTGTTATCTCGATGCGGGGCGAGCATCTCGCATAAACCAGGGACCTTGGTGACATCTCCCGGTTTTTTGCAAGATATCGCTACGGCCTTAATTCCTTCTTGAGAATTGTAGAAATTCAGCCAAGCTGTAGTGGCAGCGGGGTCCGCCAGATCAGATTTGTTGAGAATTTTCAAGCAGGGGCGCTGTCGATGTAAGCGCAGCTCTTTAATGACAGGGTTGCTACCCGCTTCTGGCACGCGTGCATCCAATACCTCTATTATCATATCGACGCGTTCCATGGTTTCGGCTGCCTTTTTGCGCGCCGAGACCATGTGGCCGGGAAACCACTGAATGGACATTCGTAATCAACTATCTAACTAAAGGTACATTTTACTCTTCGTTGGCTGAGACGTCATGTTTGTTGTTACTCGAAGGGTGAGGCTATACAGCATGGTCTGACACAAGGGGGAACAAAGATTATGATTCGGGGGAGGGAGATTTTGTTACTTGGTTGCTGAAATGGCTCTGATATTAATACAGCTTGACAACTAAGTTTGCTAACAAAAATTGTACTTCATAGCTGAATCTGCCCGAATTTTAATGGGAAATTAACAAATAATTGTCATTTGACCAGTAATTATGGATATACTTGATTTTTAGTGGTGCCCTTGTTTCTTTTATCGATTTTCTGTTCTCACCAATATTCTAGTTTCATTGGTCGTACCCTGAGCTGCGCGCCGAACTCTGTCATTGATTGCAACCCATTCTGGCGTTGCGGGCAGCGCTTCAGCCAAAATGCGATCAAAATTGGCGTGATCAATACGGTGCAGTGACGCATAGAGCTCGCGCCCATAATCATCAGCTTGCAGTGGCATCTGAAATCTTGTAATGGCAGCACTGCTTGCACACTTTTTATGATCACTCAGATTAAGGACTGCTACTTTATAGCCAAGATTAGCCAGTTGATGTGCTCGAATCCATAATTCATCTGCAGGTTGGATTTCAATCGGAGTTGCGGGAGCATAGTGGGAGTTCAACATGCCGGAGGCCCGCACCTTGGTGGAAATTGGTTGAGTCAGCAAGATTTTTTTGTTGAGAGTGTCTTCAATAGCTTCGACAGATAGCCTGCCGGGCCGCAATAACACAGCATCTCCATGCACTAAGCTAACGATAGTAGATTCTACACCGATATGGCATGGACCTCCATCCAGAATCATACCCACCATGACTCCCAATTTGTCGTGCACGTGTTGTGCTGTAGTTGGGCTTACCTGTCCAAAACGATTGGCTGATGGGGCTGCAATTCCGCCGCCAAACGCACGCAGCAGAGAGGTCGCGACTGGGTGGTCTGGCACACGCAGACCTACGGTGTCTTGCCCACCGGTGACTTCATTTGGTACTTGGCTGGAACGTTGAAGGATCAAGGTCAGTGGGCCAGGCCAGAATGCTGCCGCTAGTCGCCATGCATCGTCGGGGATACTCTGCGCCCAAACTGACAGTTGAGAGGCTGCGGCAATATGAACAATTAGAGGATGATAAATTGGTCGTCCTTTGATCTCAAAAATCTTTTGCACTGCAAGCGGGTTGGAGGCATCGGCCCCCAATCCATAGACAGTCTCAGTCGGGAAAGCCACAGTCTCGCCTGCCTGCAGTAAAGCTACGGCAGCTTGTATCTTGTCATCTGAGATAGTATGAGGATTCACTGATAGTGTCTTATTTAGATTCATGCGCTTGGTCAACTTGTCGCACTCCAGTTGACGATCCTTCACCTGAATAAGGATAACGTACGTGGCCGAAGCGGATCAAGAACACTGCTAGCGTTAGTAACAGGATAGAGCCAGTCACCGCGAGCATACGCCAGTCATCCATGGCTTTCATGTCCAATATTAGGTAGCGCGCAAGCGCCACCATTCCAATATACAGCGGGAAGCGCACTGGCAGCTTGCCTGAGTCGTAATACAGTCCGACCATGGCGAGGACTTCCAGATAGAGGAAGAGTAGCAGCAGGTCGGTTAGTAACACTTGTCCCGCTCGCACCATAATCATGGTTTCGTTCGCCATGGCGACCACAGTGGCAATGGCGATGACTAGGAGGCCGATATGCTCGACCAAAGCAAGAAGTCGCTGGTTGAATCTTTTAATGTTCGTTTGCAATCTGTTAGCACCTCAATAGTATTAAAGCGTGTCGTTGAATCTCGTGGGGTTTAGTTTTTAATGAATATTGACATTACAAAGCTATTGTAATGGTCAGACCTTCACGATGGATACATGTGCTGCACTCACGAAATACGCTAACGGAGGGTGACAGCTGTTGGCTAGAAAAAATGTATTGGCTAAAGTGCGCCTGATACATTCGCAGTGCATTGTAATGAAGCTATTCCTTTTGCGGATAAAGCAAATATAGCTGATAAAGTCAGCATTCCATCCTCGGCATGCTCGATCAGATAATTAAATCGCAACTAACATAGTTAAGGAAAAAAGTATAATTATATTGATAAGCATATGTGTTTCCCGCTATGGGGATGTCACCGAATTGTTATGTAGCTCACACTAGCAATCTTGCTGAAATTAAAAGAAGTCGGCTGCGAATTTATCTGAGCAGTGTATGTATCGCTGCTTATTGGGCAATAGAGCAACTAATGCCCAATTATCGTCAAGTGGGCAGGCAGGCATTTCTTAGCAAATTGAAAGCTCGCAAAATCCACCCACCTACAGTTAAATTTTCGATTCTTTAAGTTCTACAGACTGCTAGTGGTAACTTCACTAAACTCCAAATCGAGCTAATGCTAATTGCTGAAGGATGCGTCACGCATCCATTAGTAGTCGTACGGCTTCGTTATATTTTTCCGTTGTCTTTTCTAGTATGTCGGCAGGGATTTTCGGTGCTGGATGTTGCTTGTTCCAGCCAGAAGCCTCTAGCCAGTCACGCACGAACTGTTTATCAAAGCTTGGCGGGTTACTACCCACAAGGTATTGATCAGCTGGCCAGAACCGAGAGGAATCGGGCGTCAGCGCTTCATCAATTAAATACATTTTGCCTGAGGAATCCGTACCAAATTCAAATTTGGTATCAGCAATAATAATACCCTTAGTGGCTGCATAATCCGCGGCCTGGGTGTATAGCGACATAGCGGCATGGCGCACTGCATTCGCACGGGGAATACCTAACAATTTTGAGGCTTGCTCGAAGGAAATGTTCTCATCGTGTTCACCTACTGCTGCTTTGGTTGAAGGTGTAAATAATGGTTGTGGCAGTTTTTGCGCTTCCTGTAAATCGGCAGGTAATTTAATGCCGCAAACCATGCCAGTTTCTTGATATTCTTTCCACGCGGAGCCAGCCAAGTATCCGCGAACAATGGCCTCAATAGGTACGGGTTTCAAGCGTTTCACTACGAAAGCTCGGTTAGCCAGTTGCGAGCGTTCTTCATCAGTCTTGACTAATGATTCTGGCTTGATACCGGTAAGGTGATTAGGAAGAACGTTGATAAGCTTGCTGAACCAGAAGTTGGATAGGGTAGTGAGTACTTGCCCCTTGCCTGGAACCGGAGACGGTAAAATGACATCAAAGGCAGACAAACGATCAGTTTGCACAATGAGCAGGCGATCTTCATCCACTTCATAAATGTCACGTACTTTGCCGCGGTGCAATAAAGGCAAGCTGGTTAAGTTGGATTCAAGTAATACAGACATAGGGTTCCCTTTTTAGTTAAGTGATGGCAGCTTGATCGCAGCAATTGCTTCGGCCTGCTGTTTGCGGAATGCGATGAGCTGCTTGGCTAATTGTGTATCGTTCAGTGCCAGCATGGCTATTGCGAACAGGCCAGCATTCGCCGCACCAGCTTCGCCGATTGCAAATGTGGCCACTGGAATACCCTTGGGCATTTGAACGGTGGAAAGTAAAGAATCGATACCCTTAAGGTATTTTGATGGAATGGGTACGCCCAACACTGGCAGCGTAGTTTGACCGGCGATAACGCCAGCCAGATGTGCAGCACCACCTGCGCCCGCGATGAAACACTGTACACCTTGTTCGCTCATTTCCTGAACGTAGTCTAACAAAAGTTCAGGTGATCGGTGCGCGGAGATTACGCGTGCATCATAGGCTACGCCGAAGTCATGCAAAGGGCGTGCGGCCGGCTCCATAATTTCCCAATCATTTGCACTACCCATCAAGATAGAAACTAGTGGTTTGCTCATACTACCTCCTTAATATTTGATAATTTTTTACGTGTATATAGCTGTTGTTGATTTCTTACTAAAAATTGTTATTAGAAATTGAGACATTGAGGAGCCTGGCAATTTAAGAAATCGCATTAATTTATAATAGCCATTATGATACTCAGATACTAAGTCGCAAATATAGCTGTTTGCTAGTTACGCACTGACAAGCTCATCACTTTTATTTTTTCGCAAATTTGAAACTGTCGAACTGTGGGAGGATAAAAGCTTCGCGATCCCGTAATTTTTCCTAACTTATCTTTAGGTCAGGTCAAACTGACCATCCAGAAATTATGCGGCTAGCATAAATCTCTTCGGCTTCAATGATCGTAAATCAATCTTGTTGAGCTTGTTCTTGGCGCCGGCGAGCATAGGTTGGTTGCCTTGGCGTATACGCGCTCGATCCAGTGAGTAGTGGCGTCGCGAATCTCGGCGTCCATGTCAATCGGCGTGTCGTATGGAAGGGTGAAATTTTAGATGTTCGTTTATATTTTTCCTATAAATCAATTTTGTTTAAAGTATCCGTGCTGTCAATCTATGTATTAATAGTGAGTAGCACCTACATTTAAGATTAAGCAATCGAATACTGAAATTAATTCAACAATTGAAAATGAAAAAAATATGAATTATTTCAATAAAACCGATCAACGCAATGCAGCGCCTAAAAACTATAGAGGAACTAAAAAGATTGATTATTGCTTCGTTTCGGCGTGCTCAATACTGTAATAACAAATTGAAATTATACCGCAGTTAAAATTTAGTAAATGATCAAAGTTCAGCCCTGTTGCTTGCTAAGCAAGTATTTCGTTTTAGTAGGACTTTAATATAAAGTATTCTTGAAATATGGGTGAACTTTAAACTTTAACTGCGTGATTATGTCCTTAATTATTTTTTAAATCCAATAAGATAGATGCCAATAACTTCTCCGTTTTTGTCTGTAAATGGATCATAACAAGTATAGAATGAATTACCTAAAATATCGATATCTCCACAATACACTTTACCCTTAATCACTGCGTCATACGCTTTGTTATGGGCAAGTTTAGTTCCTACCCCGCGAACACCTCTAGGTGTTAATACGTTTGTACTAACCCGTATAAATTCGTCGCCATCTTTAACAAAGACAGTTGAATAAGCACCAGATGTTTCTTTAATTTCATCAACTACAGTATACGTATTGTTTATTTTGTGTTTGCCGAAATAAACGACTGGAGCAATTATATCTCCAGATTTTTCCACTCCTTCTAATCTAGGTTCACCCATTTTTATAAATTTAACTTTAAGTTCATTAACTGTATTCCTGGCGTCATCTGCGCCCGCAGTGGACATGAACAGCAATGATGTTAGAAACAAAATTGTTATTTTCATAAAAAATTTCCTTTTTTAAAAAGTAAGATTTCGAAGTTGAAAATGATCTTAAAAAATAATTTAATTTATTGACTGCGAAAATAAATATGTCTCGCAAAGAATATTTATGATGCTTGCCTTTTAAACAACCAAAATAACGCTGGAGACCGCCATGAATCATGGCATAAAAACGGAATAACTACCATAAGCGATAGATGATCCTGAGAAAATCAAAAACATAACTCACAATCGAGCCTGAGTTACATTTAGTAATGTCGACAGTAATGTTTAAAGCGCTTGAATCCCACTTTAAGTAAGCACTAAGGCACTATTTGACACTATATTCGCATAACATCTGGAAGCGTAACTCGTTTTTACAGTGCAATTGAGTGGCGTTGTTCAGTTTTTGGTAGTGATTGGATGTTATATGTTATGGTAAACATTGCCCACTTAAGTTGTCTCTTCGACAGATTCCGCATTTTCTTTAGTTTGTCTATCGTGGTTGAACTAATTCGAATCGTAGTGTGATATCGCATTAGTAGATGATTGATATATTTTCTATCCAAGTAACCTCGAGGATTTGACGTTTCCAACGTTATCATCTTTCGTGCTGCTCCAAAGATTATCAAGGGTGTCTCTAAAAATTCAATTTTGCGAGCCGCCGCTTCGCACCTTGTCTGCATACCTCATTGCCAGGCAAGTCTAGGCGTGAGTAAAAAATTGAATTCAGCATATGTTTGATATGTAAGTGATAATATTTTTCGAGTAACGCTGTATTTTGACGAACATTAGATTTTTAGAAGTGCTTTTAAGTAGATCCCAGCCTTCTTCACTCTGAGAATAACTTTTCTATTAATCTTAAGTATTTAATTTGTGTAATATATATTTGTTATTTAAACAAATGTAAGCAGGAGTGTACCTGTAGATTTGAGATCAGTCTTAATAATGTCTATAAGCATGACGTGTGATTCACGTTACCTTTGAGTTGTATGTCCTGGAAAACTATTACGGAGGATTTTAAATAACATGAACCAAGATTCTAATATTATTACTGAGAACAAGCGCAATATATGGGTTCGTGGTTTGTATATGTTGTTAATGGCGCTTGCTTACCAAATATCTGGAACATTGATGTTTATCGCTGCTATCTTTCAATTTTTGATGACTTTAATAACGGGTAAACATAATACTCAACTACTTTCGTTTGGCAGCAGCTTAGGTCGCTACTTCCAACAAATTGTAAATTTTCTTACTTTTTCTTCTGAAGAGGTGCCTTTTCCTTTTAATGATTGGCCATCAAGCGACTGAAATATTGAAGATTGCATACAATTGCAAACAGAATCAACCAGAAAATTGAGTATCGCTTAATCCTTTGGCGTAGTCACGCCTCGTGCAACACTCCATCCATCAGGCGAAGTTGACGCTGCATTTTCCCCGCTAGCTCTAAGTCATGGGTGACTACGATGAAGCTGGTGTTAAGCTTGGAATTAAGTTCTTGCATTAATTCAAACAATGCGTGTGCACTGGAGCGGTCCAGATTACCGGTAGGTTCGTCTGCTAAGACGCAGGCTGGTTCTGTGACTAATGCGCGTGCTACGGCAACACGCTGACGTTCACCACCAGATAGTTCGGCGGGTAGGTGTTCCGTACGGTGTGCGAGTCCTACCAACCCGAGTATACGAGCAGCAATCGGGTCTGATTCACTCCGCTTCATGCCACGGATCAGTAATGGCATAGCAACATTTTCCAGTGCTGTAAATTCTGCCAACAGATGGTGGAACTGGTACACAAAACCCAGCGCCCGGTTGCGCAGAGTGCCGCGCTCTGCTTCATTCATGGCTTGCACATCGTGACCGAGGATGGCGACGCTACCGCTACTGGCCTTATCCAATCCACCAAGCAGATGGAGCAGGGTGCTTTTGCCTGAGCCAGAGCTACCTACGATGGCGATACGTTCGCCACGTTTGACGTCAATGCTAACCCCGTTTAACACAGGTACATTGAGTTTGCCTTGCGCAAATACTTTACATAAGTTGCGGCAGGAAATTACCATCTCACTCATAGCGTAGCGCCTCTGCTGGCTGTGTCCTTGATGCGCGCCAACTTGGATATAGCGTAGCTAATAAGCTGATTATGAATGAGAAGCAGGCCACGATCAGCACATCGTCTCGCTGTAAGTCGGAGGGTAATTCGCTGATGAAATAGACTTCTTTGGAGAGGAAGTGCATACCCAACATTCGCTCTATAAACGGCACTACGGTGTCGATGTTGAGGCTTAAAAGTATACCTCCTCCCACGCCGATTACAGAGCCGATCAGGCCTATAAGGGCGCCTTGAACAATAAAGATTTTCATGATACTGCCAGGCGAGGCACCAAGCGTGCGCAGGATCGCGATGTCGGCTTGCTTGTCGGTAACCGCCATTACCAGCGTGGAGACAATGTTGAATGCGGCTACCGCCACAATGAGTGAAAGAATGATGAACATCATTTTCTTTTCGATCTGAACTGCACGGAAATAGTTAGCGTGCTGGCGCGTCCAGTCACTAACGTATATATTGCGCGGCAATGCAAGTTGCATTTCGATGGCCACTTGCGGAGCTAGATCAAGGTCATGCAGACGTGCGCTGATGCCGCTTATCGCGTTACCCATTTGATAGAGTTTCTGTGCATCATTAAGGTGAATCAGTGCCAGAGTATTGTCATAGGGAGCCATGCCGATCTCAAAAATGCCGACGACGCGGAATTGCTTGAGTCGCGGCAACATTCCAGCAGGCGTGATCCGCCCCTGAGGAGAGATGAGTAATACCTTGTCGTACAAATTTGCCCCCAGTGTGCGCGCTAAGTCAGAACCCAGCACGATACCGAAACTGCCTTCCTGCAAGGCTTCCAGCGAACCAAATTTCATCTTGCCAGACAGGTCTGTTACTTTGTTTTCATCCTGCGGCAAAATGCCACGTACCATTACGCCCTGCACATTTTGATTAAACGACACCATGCCTTGTCCGTTTACGAAAGGCGCAGCAGCCGCCACTTGTGGATATTGTGACGTGAGCTGTAGGGTAGGTTGCCAATCCAGCATGTGGTTACCCTCTTCGCTGATTTGCAGGTGAGGCGCGATACCTAGAATACGCGTACGGATTTCTTTCTGGAAGCCGTTCATCACCGACAGCACTACAATCAGCGCGGCCACGCCCAAAGCCATACCCAACATGGAGATAAGCGAAATAAAAGAAATGAAATGATTGCGTCGCTTCGCACGGGTGTAACGCAGACCGATATAGAGTTCGTAAGGACGCAAAGTGAATGACTTAAAAAAATTAGGTCGCTAGTTTGCCACAAGAGCGTTCATTGTGGGTCGGCAAACTGTTGCGGATAAAAATTACTTTGTTCCAGTCATTCTAGCAGCCTGTCGAACTTGAGGAGTCTAAACGAAAATTCGGCTGCAGTGATTCCAGTAGGTGAATTGCATCTCGATAATTCGAAAAACTTAAGCATTTCTTGTTTTATTGTTTGATAAGCAACAAGGCGAAGATCAATGGGCTGCGGCGTTGTACAAATGTAAGATATAAAATATCGCTGCCATCAGTCAGAGTCTGTTGATTTATAGCTGTTCAGAAAATTGTTCTATTACAGATATTTAAGCACAACCTGCTAGTATCGTGGTTTTGATAAGCGTAGCATAAGATACTCAAGGAGTATGAGTTTCCATTTGTTCAGCTGGGATGGCTGTAGTTTGTGCTGCAGTTTGCATAGGCTGTTCTTTGCGTGATCCAAACGTATAAGAATAGATCTTAGTAAATTCAGCGCCCATCAAAAATATCTGAGCTGAGTAATATATCCATGTCAATAAAACAACGAGCGATCCTGCTGCTCCGAATCCTGAAGCAACGCCACTTCTTCCAATGTACATGCCGATCAGAAATTTACCGATTGTAAATAGAATCGCGGTGACCACCGCACCCACCCATACATCGCGCCAATATATTTTCATGCGTGGCATTAATTTGTAGATCATTGCGAATGCAATTGTAATTAGCATAAAACTCAATGCTATATCTACGAAATTTGCGAGAAACCTGAATTCGCCAAATAAAGGTGCCCACCATCTCCCCAGTATTGCCAATGCAGCACTTAAGATGAGTGAAACAGTTAGCAAAAAACCTATCCCCAAAATCATTCCAAAAGCAAGCAGTCGCGTGCGAATTAATCCAAATATTCCTGCATCCTTGGTTCTTGTGGGGGCACGCCATATTCTATCCAGGCTGTTCTGTAACTCGGCAAATACTGTCGTTGCTCCAACCATGAGCAATGCCACACCGATGATGGCGGCAGTTACACTCTCAGTTGGCTTACTAACGCTTTCAAGCATACCTTGCACTACCAATGCTCCAGTCTTCCCCATAAAATTATGTAACTGAGCAATAATTTCTTCCCTTGCTACTTCAACGCCAAAAATTATCCCCGCTACAGATATAACAATCAGTAGAAGTGGTGCTATCGAAAAGACTGTGTAATAGGCAAGTGCTGCTCCCATGCTGGGTGCATTATCGTCAATCCACGCTGAAAAAGTGGCTTTGATGAAATTCAATATAATTTTTATATTCATGGTATTGCTTTGAATAAATAATAATTATTGCATATGGTTAAATAATTATTTTGATTATTACGTATCCCGAATTTTCTTGGCATTTAAGTTTTATTATTTTAATTATGATTTAAGTTATTTAATCTGTAGGTTTGATTTCCCTCGGTTCTGGATAAGGCTGGCTGAAAATCAGCGAATTGTAAGAGAACAGTTTACATTCCTCTGCTTGAGGCAAAGTGGCTTATTTCTCAACGACGTCTCTAAAAGTTCAAGTTTCTACGCAATACAGAATTGGATTTTCGAGATCTCTTTGATTTCATTTCCTCTGTGACCTGTTCTGTAAGTTATTGTGTCGACCATGCTTCGACGTTGGCGTAGCTTTTCAAAAACAATAACCCGCATCGATTTAATGTCATTTCATATCTTTAAAATATTATGACTAGACTTGCTGGGTGTGGTGTGAAATCAAGTGCCTATAGCAAATTTTATTTAGTCTGTCAACTTTGTCAGGGTGCTGTGCGTTTATCCTCGAAGGGTGACTCCGTCGCCCATTCTGCAGAAAGACAATAATGAAAAAATTGCTACTAGCTTTTATTACATTCGTTTTTTCATCCAGCCTTGCGATGGCTGCTGTGAATTTAAACACGGCCACAAAGGATGATTTAGCTGGGGTTAAGGGGATAGGCCCAGTGAAGGCTCAATCGATAATCGATTACCGTAAGAAGAATGGTTCATTTAAGAGTGTGGATGAATTGGACAATGTAAAAGGTTTTGGTAGCAAGTCAGTCAAAAAAATTCGGTCCGAGTTGATCGTGTTCGGTGTTACTACCGAAATTTACCCCTCGCTTAGCTCAACTATCTCTACGATTGTTTAAGTGAGAAAATGCTAGGCACCTGAGGCTAGCTAAAGTTTTACTCTGTTTTCGATGTAGTACAAATAATAACCCCGTCTAGCGCGAGCTTGACGGGGTTATTATTTGTACTTGTATGTAATGGTAAAATAACCCACTTTGTTTCAGGAAAAAATTGATGCACCACACTATTGAACATTTTGTTGGTAACACGCCACTAGTCAAGTTAAAACGTATTCCCGGTGCGACGAGTAATGTGCTGTTGGCTAAATTGGAAGGAAACAATCCTGCTGGCTCGGTGAAAGATCGTCCGGCGTTCACAATGGTCACGCAGGCCGAAAAACGAGGTGACATTAAACCGGGTGACACCTTAATAGAAGCTACCAGTGGTAACACTGGCATTGCGCTTGCGATGGTAGCGGCTATGCGGGGTTATAAGATGATACTGGTGATGCCTGAAAACCAGAGTATCGAACGTCGTCAAAGTATGCGTGCATATGGCGCGGAATTAGTGTTGACAGCCAAGAAGGGTAGCATGGAGTTGGCGCGTGATATGGCGGAGAAACTGCGCGACGAAGGGCGTGGGATCATCCTCGATCAATTTGCTAACGCAGACAATCCTCTGGCACATTATCAAGGCACCGCACCGGAAATTTGGCGCGATACGCAGGGCGGCATCACCCATTTTATTAGCAGTATGGGCACCACCGGTACAATCATGGGATGTTCGCGCTACTTAAAGGAAAAAAATCCCGATATTCAAATTATTGGCGCACAACCAGAAGAGGGTGCGCAGATTCCCGGCATTCGAACATGGCCTGAAGCTTATCTTCCCAAATTTTATGATCGCAAACGTGTAGATAAGCTGGAAATGGTTGGTCAGCAAGAGGCGGAAGATATGACCCGTCGTTTGGCGAGCGAAGAAGGCATCTTCTGTGGTATCTCGTCCGGTGGTGCTTTGGCAATAGCGCTACGAGTAGCGCAGACGGTACAGAACGCAACGATCGTGTTCATCGTGTGTGATCGTGGAGATCGCTACTTGAGTACAGGTATATTTCCGGCGTAACGTGCTCGCTTCTGACAAAAAATTTAGGGGTGGTCGGAGCTAAGTTTATTCCTCCATAGCCATTTCAAGTTCCAGCCAGCTTTCCTCCAATTCGGCCACTTTTTTTTCACAGGTTGCATGCAGCGCGTTCAGTTTGATGATTGCATCACGGTCAGGATTGACATAGGTAGCAGGATCGGCCAACTGGCGATTTATTTCACCTAGTTCCGCCTGAGCTTTTGAAAGCGCGGCTTCGAGTTTGGATTGTTTCGATTGAAGTGCTTTCCTGTTTGGCTTGGATGCAGGTGACTGGCGCGGTTTTTCTGGTTGAGCTTGAGTCGTTTCGCGCGGGCGGCGTGTTTCGATCCAATTTTTGTAGTCTTCCAGATCGCCATCAAACAGTTTGGCATTACCATCTGCAACCAGCCATAACTCATCAGCTACAGCGCGGATCAGACTGCGATCGTGGGACACCAATACCACTGCCCCAGTGTATTCTTCGAGCGCCAGGGTGAGGGCGTCACGCATGTCCAGATCAAGATGGTTGGTGGGTTCATCGAGCAACAATAAATGTGGCTTTTGCCAGGCGAGCAGTGCCAGCGCCAAACGGCTTTTTTCGCCACCAGAAAAGCTCGCCACTGGGCGATCTTCGCTGTCTCCAGCCAGACCGAAACGGCCGAGAAAAGTACGCAGTACCTGTGTCGTTACTTTGGGTGCCAGCTTTTCCATGTGCTCCAAAGGCGTTGCCTCGCTATCCAGGTTTTCCAGTTGATGCTGCGCGAAATAACCGATACGGATGTCGGCCGTGATTTCCAGCGTACCTGAGGTGGGCTGAAGCTCACCCACCAGCAATTTAATCAGGGTAGATTTGCCGGCACCGTTCGGCCCGAGCAGGGCGATACGCGCACCTGCTCGCAGCACCAAATCAACATTATGAAATAGCGCTTTGTCACCATAGCTAAATCCCATTTTATCGGCACGCAGTAATAAGTCAGGGCTACGTTCCGGCGCCTCGATTTCCAGCGCGAAATGGCCGTCTGTAATATGGACTGGGGCTATGCGCGTCAGCCGCTCCAGCGCTTTAACACGACTCTGTGCCTGCTTCGCCTTAGTTGCCTTGGCACTAAAACGACGAACAAAATCTTCCAAGTGCGCGATTTTTTCCTGCTGCTGGTGAAAAGCTTGATTTTGCTGGGCTATGCGCTCGGCGCGGGCGCGCTCGAAATCGTCGTAGTCTCCGCTGTAGCAATCAATAATTTGGTCATGAACATGGGCGATACGGTTGACGCAAGCATTGAGAAATTCGCGATCATGCGAAACCAGAATAAGGCTGCCGGGGTAGCGTGCAAGGTATTGTTCAAGCCAGAGGATCGCCTCCAAGTCGAGGTGATTGGTGGGTTCATCCAGCAACAGCAAATCGGCTCTATGCATGAGTGCGCGGGCTAGATTCAAACGCATGCGCCACCCGCCGGAAAAGCTGCTTACTGGGCGCTCCAGAGTGTCGTTGGCAAAACCTAATCCATTCAGCAGTTGAGCGGCACGGGCTTTGGCCACGTAACCATTAATTGCTTCGTAGCGCTGCTGAGCTTCAAACCAGTCCGAATCATGCTGCTCTCGCGCCAGACTTTTTTCAAGCGTACGCAGCTCCACGTCACCGTCGAGCACGAACTCCAACGCGGGCTGATCTGAGTTGGCGATTTCCTGTTCGACAAAAGCGATTGTCTTACCAGATTGCAACGAGATTTCGCCGCTGTCCGGCATAATTACGCCACGAATCAGTCGAAATAGTGTGGATTTACCACAGCCATTCTTGCCTACCAGCCCGATACGTTGGCTGGCGTAAGCCTGAAAATTTACTTGCTGTAATAACGTAGTGCCGCCTTGCAGGTAAGTCAGATTTTGAATGTTTAGCATGGTGTAATGATAACAGACGTGTCACGTCAAAATAATAGAGCAAAAGCTGGGTTAATTTGTCCGATTGTAGCTGTTCGTCAATGGTAGCGGTGAGTCATAGGTTGGCGCAGAATTGTAAATTTAACTGAGCACTCATGACAAAGTCTGGCTAAAGATATTGAGCAGTATATTAGCTTGCTTACGGACGTAACTTAAATTCCCATCGCCTCCATCATCCAAATAATGTCACCCTTGTGGTGGCAGATTATTTGGTGTTGCCATTTGCTGAAATTGTCCCTGACCACTTTCAGTGCCTGGACGGCACGCCTCTCCTCGAGTATCACACCTCTCCTCGTGTATCATGTTTGCCTCCACGTATATTTCGGAGTGATACCATAAATGACACCATAAAACGCCATCTGTTCCTCGTCGCCGTTGTCTGCCTGATCTTAGGTGCCTTGGCATGGGTTGTGGTGCAGAAAATGCGAGGGCCGGTCTTGGTTGGTTACGAAGTGGCAGCGCGGCCGTTGGTGCAGACAGTCGTAGCGACCGGCCGAGTGGTGGCCGTTTCGCGGGCGCAGGTCGGCAGTCCGGTGACCGGCGTGATTGTCGAGCGGCGTGTGCAGGAGGGCGACGTGGTTCAGCCTGGCGACGTGCTGGCGGTGCTGCGTGCCGATGACCTCGAGGCGGCCGTGCGCGAAGCAGAGGTTGCCTTGGCCCAGTTACAACAGTCGACGCGTCCACAGGCGCAGGCCGCATTGCGCGAGGCGGAGGCGAGCCTGGCCCAAGCCAGCCGCGAAGCCCAGCGTAGTCGGGCCCTGTTTCAGCGGCAAGCGGTCGCCCGGGAAACGATGGAACGGGTGATACAGGCCGAGACAATTGCCCGCACCGCCGCCGAGCAGGCGCGGCTGACCGCCCGTTCGCTAGTGGCAGGCAACCCAAACGAGGCCTTGGCGCGCGCCCGAGTGGCCAGCGCCAAGGCGCTGTTGGCCAAAACAACGATCCGCGCTGAAATCGCCGGAACCGTGCTCACCCGCAATGTCGAGCCAGGCGACCTGGTGCAGCCCGGCCGCGTCCTGTTCGAAATCGCCCGCAACGACGACACCGAAGTGCTGGTACCACTAGATGAAAAAAACCTCGAAGTGCTCGCGCTCGGCCAGGCGGCTATGTGCATCGCCGATGCCTATCCTGCGCGGCCATTCCCGGCAAAGGTCAGCTTTATTGCGCCCAGCGTCGATCCACAGCGCGGCACGGTGGACATACGCCTCACCGTGAAGCCGGTGCCTGATTTTTTGCGCCAGGACATGACCATCTCAGTGAATGTGGAAACGGGCCGCCGAGACAGTGCCATCGTAGTGCCTAACGATGCGCTGGGTGCCAAGAACGGCAACCACGCGGAGCTGTGGCTGGTCTCCGATGGCCGCGCCACGCGGCGCCAAGTGCAGTTGGGCCTGCGTGGCCTGATCCAAACCGAAGTCACGGCCGGTTTGCGGGTCGGCGACTGGATCTTGGCGGATGCGCAGGCCGTGGTGGCCCAAGGCGATCGGGTGCGCGTGGTGTCCAGCAGCCTGTCTGTCGGTGCTGCGAAGACTGCCACGCGCAAGGAATTGCCCGCCAAGCTGGACTGATGCCGATGTGGATCGAGTGGACCATCGCCACCAAGTTCCTGCATGAAGGCAAGGTGCAGAGTACGCTGATCCTGGTCGGCATCGCCGTGGGCGTCGCGGTAATCGTATTCCTCACTGCGCTGATCACCGGACTGCAGAGCAACATCATTAATCGCACCCTGGGTACCCAGGCCCACATCAAGGTTCAACCTACAGAAGAGCGCAACCGCATCCTGCCTCCCGCCACGGGAAGTGTGCAGCTGGTGCTGGAGGACAAGCGCGCCCAGCGCCTGCGCTCGATCAATAACTGGCAGCAGGTGCGCGACGTGCTCGATACGCTGCCGCGGGTCACAGCTGTGTCGCCGGTAATCTCGGGGCCGGCGTTCGCACGCCGCGGCGAGGCACTGCAGTCGGTGGTGCTGGTCGGCATCGACGCGCCGCGCTACCTGCGCATCATCCCGATCCAGAACGACATCGTCGCCGGCGTGTTCCGCATCGCTGCTGGCGACGCCGTAATCGGCAAGCAGCTGGCCACCGACCTTGGCCTGCGCGCGGGCGACAAGCTACGGCTGGACGGCGGCCAGCAACGGGAGAGCGTGGTGAACGTGGCCGGGATTTTCGAGCTGGGGGTGCGCGAACTGGACGCGCGCTACGTGTACCTGGAGATGAAGCAAGTACAGTCGCTGCTCAACCTGCCCGGTGCAGCGACGATCATTGATGTGACGGTGGATGACATTTTTGACGCGCAGACAGTGGCCACGCGCATCACCCGCCTCACAGGACTGAAGGCAGAAAGCTGGATGGAAACCAACGCCCAACTGATGAACGCCTTGCGCTCACAAAGCCTTTCCACGCAGATGATCAGCGCGTTTGTAGCATTGAGCGTGGCGCTTGGCATCGCCAGCGTACTGTCGGTGAGCGTAGTTCAGCGCACGCGCGAGATCGGCATCCTCCGCGCAATGGGCACCACACGACAACAGATGTTAAGAGTGTTTTTGGTCCAGGGGGCACTGTTCGGACTGGCCGGTTCGCTACTGGGTGGCCTGGCGGGTTATGGCCTGGTGGGCGCGTTCAATACTTTCGGGCCAAAACTGTTCTACATCCCGGTGAGTCCGTGGCTGCTGGTGGCTGCTGCTGGATTGGCAATGGTGACCGGCATTATTTCGGCAGCCGTGCCTGCACGACGCGCCGCTTCCCTTGACCCAGTGGAGGCGATCCGCCATGTCTGAACACGACGCCAGCCAAGAGGTACTGCGCCTGCAGGGTCTTCGAAAAAGCTACAACGTCGGCAAGCCGACCGAAGTTGAAGTGCTGCACGGGCTGGATCTGCGCCTGCAACGCCGCGACTTCACCGCGCTCGTGGGCGCCTCGGGCTCGGGCAAGAGCACGCTGCTCAACTTAATCGGCCTGCTGGACAGACCCACAGCGGGCGAGCTGTTTCTGCTCGCCGAGCCCACCCGGAGTATGGATGACGCCCGGCGCACGGCGGTGCGTGGCAGTGCGATTGGCTTCGTGTTCCAGTTCCACCATCTGATCCAGGCCTTCACCACGCTGGAGAACGTGCTGATGCCACTCATGGTGGCCACCGGCAAACCCATGCGCGAACAGATCGACCGTGGCCGCAGCCTGCTTGCCCAGGTCGGCCTGGATGGGCTCGAGCAACGCAAGCCCGACCAGCTTTCTGGTGGTCAGCAGCAGCGCGTGGCCGTGGCCCGTGCCCTTGTCACCCACCCGGCGCTGCTGCTGGCCGACGAACCCACCGGCAACCTCGATAGCAAATCCGCTACCGAAGTGTTTCAACTGTTCCGCAACTTCAACCGCGAGTTCGGCTGCGCCGTGCTGCTAGTCACCCACGACTCGCGCATGTCCGATCAATGCGACCGCACGATCACGCTCGTGGACGGCAACATCGAAAGCGATGAGGCACGTGGTTAATCCCGGATAATCCATTAGAAAATTTAACCAGCATCCCCCTTTGCAAAAGGGGGACTGAGGGGGATTTTTGTGTCCCCGCAACGCTCAAATCCCCCCTAGCCCCCCTTTTGCAAAGGGGGGAATGCGTCGTCATCGCACGAATCAGGTCTAATGGATTATCTGGGTTAATGCAAACAGCAGGCGGGATTGATACAATCCTTGGCACCAGGAGCAGAACTCCGCACCTTTTCGCAGAAGTTCGCAGCGGTTCTAAATGGGTAAGTACGAAAGACCAGATATGAAGCCTGCTTTCAATGTTGGGCGCTATTGATGCTGCCGTGATCGAATATGCGGGGTGAAAAAAGCTTTCCTGCAAACTTGCGGCCTTAACAACGTTGTTATTTCTTCGCTACAAATTACGTTGCTACGCCTGCTGCAAACTGCTGCAGGCGTTGACCCTCAGCATGCGCCTCGGCTACCAATTGGTTCCAGTCGTCAGGGGGATGGCCGCTTTCCAGCATCTTGCGGAAAACCCGGTAGGCGTCGTCGCTACTCTCATAGGCGCGCTTGGTTTCCTCGTCGTTGATCCAGACGAACACGATTATCTTGCTCGGCGCGTGGAAACGGAAGAACAGCCGGTACTGCTGAAGAAATTTGGCCCGGAACCAGTGCTTGTGCTCATCGCCGAGAGTGTTGCCTTGTCGGTATTCCGGCCGCGTCGGATCCTGCGGGATAACGTCGAACGCCAACTTGGTGATCGCCGCCAGTCGTTTGCTGACGTTTTTCTTCACGTACATCACAGGGTCTTTTTGCTTGGAAACCTCGACCTGCCGGGTCAAAGCTTCAAGTTGTACCAAGAACAGGGGGTGAGCGAAAACCGTCCAGCCGTTGATGATCAAGGGCGCGGGTTTGCCTGCATTCATTCATCGTCTGCCAAAAGTGGAGCGTCAAGATCAACCTCGATACGATCGACCAGCGACTGGATATGCTGCACAAAACTAGCATCGACGACCTGCAGGCGTTCCGGATGGCTGGCGATATCGCGGGCTAAAAAGCTCAAAAACTGGCCAAGCACCGGGTCATTTCCTTCGGAAACTTCGGCGCGTGTCAGCACGACTTCGCCGCTGGACCGGATCGTGTAGTGAATCTTGTCGCGCTTGCCTAGCTGGAGGGCGCGCCGCACAGTTTCTGGTACCGTAGTCTGATAGCGGTCGGTAAGCGTAGATTCGACTTCGAGGGTGGCAGGCATGGACTCTCCTATCAAAAATGTTGGCGCCTTGCATGGTAAGGAGATTGCATTATCATGTCAATGCAAGTGCATTACCTTTAGTTGTCGCTGTCCAGCTCCATCAATTCAGATGGCGATCAGTTATCCACATCTAACACTGGACAAACGATGCCTGATTTCGGTTCGGAAGACAGTAAAGACGGATATCTACATTAGCCCAGGCTATGCTTGCTGACAGTATCAATTGATACCTGAAGGCGAATGACACTGCTAATGGTAAGAAGATGTGCGTGCATCGAGCTGTTAATGTCCGCAGTGAGTCGGGAACAGCACGTCGCTATTGAAAGCTGATTCCTATTAATCAGATGTACACAATACCTCCAATAAATTTTACTATCGATAATCAGTTTTATCGTTAGTCAGCTTTCGGCCTTTGCTGTCGGTGACAGTTAGATCTGGGAACGACCGGTATGGAATGGTTACCAGCCATAGGCGATGGAATCATTCAGAACGGCTGCTTTCTCGATACGCGACTGCGTACTATCGACACAAAGCGGACTGTGGCGGTTCGCTAAAATGGCTGACGTTTGAGTCTACTTGAATAACTGCTCCGAATTTGGAAATGGCACCTATGTGTTATAGCCACTAAAGACAGACTGCTTTATTCGCGGTAATACCGGTAGAATTTGCCTAGCCAGCAACCCTTGAGTCGACTCGATTGAGCAAAAAACAAGTAAAACCAAAATTATCACACGGCCAATCTTTATCCGAAGCGATTACGTCATTTCGGAGAACAATGTATGCCAACCGCAATCTCAGGGTCGGGCTTAGTCAAGCTCGCTCCCAAGCTTATATTGACTATCTTCCAAGAATTGTTAAGTCACTGAGGGATCCTAACTGTATCAGGGCTTTTGCAGGAAATCCATTTCCCAAAAAATTTTCTCAATTTCCTTTGAGAAATAGGTTGGAAAGTACTAGCAGAGAAAAGGAATTTATTTGGAGTGGTTCAATACTTTCGCTATTTGTTCCAGAACTTGCACGCTTTGTGCAATATCGCTCAAACTTTTGCAGCGCTTTTATTGGAGGTGACCTTGTAAAAGCTGATGAGATTTTGTATTCCATAGAGGTTGAACTTGGAGTCTCTATTTGGCTAATTGAAAACCGGCTTCGTCTTCTTCAGTTAACCTCAGGCCTTTCCGCACAGAAAACATATTTAGAAAGTATTCTTTCTACTAAGGGACTAAATACTTTCGCCGCGCACATGGCATATTACTTCAGCGTGCGAAGCGAAGAAAATGTTTCTCTTGCATCATTGGAGTCAGAGCTTGCTGGATTGATAGACGAGCCTGTACTTGGAGACTATGCGCGGTACCATGTCATCCCATATCACCCTAATAAGCTTCGTGATATCGCTAACCCAATCTTGGTGGAGGAAAGTCAAACAATAATAGACCGATTTGAAACTCACGTTGCGATGGCTCAATTAGGTATCGCACGTTATGGGGTTGATGACAGTAGTTACATTCTCTCTTCTCTCGAATTGATTCGAGACGTGAATGATGATCGCATTAAAAATATTCTATGGTTTACTACAAGGGATTCGTTAGACGACTATCGAGATGGCAGCGCTATCAAATTTTTTGATGCTTATACCGAGGGAAGGTACGAAGAGGCCCTAAGCTCGCTCCCCGATTTATTCGAACTCAATGCGCGGTCAACATTGCAAATGGATCGTAGCTCTGTTAATTGGGAAGAACTTTCCCTCGCTTCACGAATTACCTCTGCCATGCGCGATATTCTTTTTGTATCTGCAGATTATCAGAAGGCAACACTATTTCTTAAAAAAATGGCCTTATTCTGTGCCCACCACGATGTTGCCAATCATATTGTGGCATTCATTGAACGAACGCATGAGCATGTTTTAGTCAAGTCATATACAGAACTAGATCGTCTCGGCGCAGTGTGTGGCAGACCTGACAATCCTTGGATTTGCGCCATATTCGCGGATATCACTGCTAACGATAAATTGCTAGATAAATTAATTGGGACCCACATAAATTCATCCTCGATTCGTTTGCAGCAAATATTTACTCTGGATGAAGTTGAAGGGAATATGCAGATCGCAAATCTTCCAGTGCCAGATCATCGGCGATCAATGTATTTCGGGCATTTTGCTTTTAAGCATGGTCGATATTCGCAAGCCAATAAATACTACCAAGAAGCCGCAGAATCGGACAATCAATACATCTCAAATAGAGCTAAAGCCTACTTATTTAAATCCATGTTTGCCGAGGGGGCGCTGAGGGATTGCTTGAGCCATGTCGTCATACATTGCCTTTCAAATCCAAATGCATTCCGACTTTACCCCCTTGATGAATTAGCAGAGGCTGCACTAAAGGTGCCAGAACTTCTAGATGAGTTCTCCCTGGCCGTTCTTTTGCACATTGCCTCACGTTATGGGCAACCGAGGTGGGAAAGGGATCTGTCGGATGTGTACGAAAATGCGATGTTGAAGGTTAATGTCCTTAAGCCATCAGAGCTGACATCAGAAAACACCTCACTCAATTTGGAACAACTAGTTTTTTTCTTGCGATTTGTCTGCGTGCCAAGAATTCTTGATGATATAACCAGTTTCGACACTCTTTTTGAAGTTGAAGAGGAGCGTATTGCCATATGCCAACTCCTCATCGATATTGATCCTGAGAATTCAACAATATATTCATCCGAGATTCGTTCGATTACTCGCGACGCCAACGTTGCTCAACTCCTACAGCAAGTAGAAGCAAGTAAGATTTACGTCGATGAAGAAGGCGTCCGCAAAAAAGTTGAAGAGACATTGCGTGATTCGTTTGCGCGATACCAAAAGCTTCTTAAGTCCCCAGATCTCGACAATCGGGCCGAAAAAATATCAAAAATACTCGGGACTCTTTTTTCAAGTTCAGAGATATTAAAACCCCTTAGGTTACCAGCCACTGAACGTGAAGGGCTTTTTTCAATGATGCTTCATGACTTCGTTAGCCAATTCGCGCTAAACCCAGCGTTTGGATTAGACACGCACTTGAGTACTGCTATTCGACATGGTGAAATTGAAGGGCATATAAGAAATCCATTTGCTACTTATGATTTACTTTGTTCACATGACGACAAGGCTAGCAAAACGAGTAATGAATACATTTTACCAGGTCGTTGGAACGAGTGTTTTTGCGAACTTCAGCCAAATGAATTGCAGCATGTCAAAAAGCAAATGGGGCGATTTACCTCAAAAGTTGAAGAGGTCATAGATTACTACCGTAAAGAACTACTTCATGTGCGCACTGAGGACACCTTTTTGAAAGGAGCATTCAATTTCTATGCTTCGCATGATTCAAAAATAAAATTGATGGAGGGGGTAACTGTAAATACAACTTACGATGAGTTTGTTGGACTCCTGATGGCTCATTGCTGGGGAGTGACGGACAGCTCAATGGAAATGATAAAACTTGAATTAAGTAAATCTAAACTCCAAGTTAATCAGGCTATCGATACGCTAATATCATCAATTGAAACACAAATTGCAAAGGAAAAAGTAAGTGCATTATCAGATGCGGCAGTGAGAGCGAAAACAGAGTTTCAGGTTGCTGTCGATGGCATATGCGGATGGTTTAAGCGACCTACTGACGTTCGGCGGGATCCATTTGAATTTGAGATAGCTGTTGGTGTCGCGCAGCAGCAGATTAGAAACTGTTATGTAGCAAGCAACTTTTCCCCGCGACAACAAATTAATGTACACAATAAGATTCTTGGTGAATTGCTGGATGGCACAGTTGAAATACTTTATTTATTGTTTCAGAACACTATTCGCCATAGCGGCTTTGGAGATATTCCATCTGGCGTTACCATCAATGCATGTTTGGATAACAAAACTCTGGAGATAATTGTAAAAAATGACTTGGCAAAATCTGTAAATTTGGATGAGCACAGGAAGGCAGCAAGTGACTGGATGAGCCGCCACAGGGAAGATACTGCCTTGAAAATGGCTCGCAAAGAGGGGGGGTCTGGTCTTTCGAAAGTGTGGCGAATATTGCATTTTGACCTCAAGATGAGTCATTCGTTAAAGCTAATGGTAAATGATGACTACACATTTTGCGCGCAGCTAATAATATGGGACATTGGAGTTCTAGAATGATCGTCTACATTGTAGAAGATGACCGACTCAAAGCAGGCCGTTTAATCTCCTTCCTCGCCGAGCGATATCCCGACTTTACAAGTAAAGTTCTGGGTAGCTTTAAAAGCGGCCTTCAAGCAGTAGTATCGGCTCCCCCTGAGATGCTCATTCTTGATATGACGATTCCGACTTATGATCGGGGAAGCAACAAGAGAGAAGGCCGACTCCGTCCGCTTGGGGGCTATGATCTATTGAGAAAACTCAAGCTCCATAATGTTTCCACTCGGGTGATAGTAGTTACACAGCTTGAAACGTTTGGTGAGGGTGAGGAGGAGATAAGTTTCTCAGAAATAAATGCTCGTTGTGAGAGGGAGTTCTCAAAGATGTTTATTGGAAGCGTTTATTTTCGACAAAGCGAGGCTACTTGGCAGGAGGAACTCACCAAATTGATTCAGATGGCACAATCCAGTAACGGTGATCAACAATGATAAAAATCTTATTAGTGGAGGACGAACTAGAGAAGAAAAGGCTGCTTGTTGCAGCTGCCCTCGAAGTGCCACTGCTAAAAATTGATGACATAGTCATAGTGGCAGATGCGCATGCGGCAAAGCAAGCCATCAAGACTCATAAGTTTGATTTACTAATCCTTGATATCAATATTCCACGTCGCGCAGATCAGCGGACGGAAGTGGGAGGCGGTCTTGATGTGCTTACTTATATTCGTGTCAATGTGATTGCGAATAAGCCGTCATACATCGTTGGTATGACCGCCCATGATGACGGGTATGAGATGGCTGCAGCCGATTTTGCGTCACCTCTTTGGAAGCTGGTCAAATTCTCACATACCGATCAGCACTGGAAGGAACCGCTCAAGCAGGCAATTTCCTATCTGATTGGTCAAAACGCACCTCCCTATGTTACTGATGGGCTTAGCTACCACACTGACCTCGGAATTATTGTTGCGCTCGAAGACGTAGAACTAGAAAGTATACGAAATCTAAACGTTGACTGGAAAGATGTTGAAGTGCCCCATGATGACTCGCGCTACTTGAGGGGAAGCTTCAAATCTGGAGATGTTGTTCTAGACATGGTTGCAGTTGCAGCCCCCAAAATGGGTATGCCAGCCTCTGCAGTGGTTGCCAACAAGCTCATTAATACATTTCGACCGCGGTATCTGGCGATGACGGGGATATGTGCTGGAGTGCGCGGAAAAACAAATATAGGCGACATTCTCGTTGCGGATCCATGTTTCGACTGGGGAAGTGGAAAATGGGAGCAGATGCCAGATGAGCAGGGACTTAAATTTCGCCCAGCTCCTTATCAATGGCGTCTTGACGAATTTCTCAGAATCGGAGTCAAGGCGGTGGCCGAAATAGCTGGCCTGACAAAAAATATCTACGAATCGTTTGATGGGAACAAACCAGAAAATATACCTAAAGTAATGGTGGAAGCAATGGCCAGCGGCGGTTCGGTTTTGCAGGCGACGCAACTTATGGATGACGTTAAAGAATCACATAAGAACTTGATAGGCGTTGAGATGGAATCCTATGCGGTTTTCACAGCAGCACACTATTGCACTGCCCCCCGTCCAAAATGTATCTCCATAAAATCAGTTTGCGATTTTGGAGATGACAAAAAGAATGATATTTTTCATAAATATGCGGCACATACCAGTGCTCGCTTTCTTTTTGATTTCGCTGTCTCAAAATTGGCACGAGCAGAATAATTGGGCTGTACTTCACTTGCCTTCATAGGTGTTGCGGAACGCCTTTCTAGAAAATAGAAGGACAGCATTGATTAAAAGTGACGATTCTAAAAAGTTGGAAGCAGACATTCCCGCTGGTTGAACCGGCAGTCCTTTCATAAAATCGCCACAGTCCGCTTAGTGCCAATTGCAGTCCTTCGAGAATATTCTTCAAAGCTGACATACGTATGAGTGCGCCGATGATCAATAGTGTCTGGCTTTCACCATCTTCAGCGCACATCCTTAACTGCGCACAAATAAGCAATTTCGCATCACAACGCATCAAGTGGACTGGAGACTTTCTTCGTCACCTCCAGAACATGCGTATAGAGCATCGTGGTTTGAAGATTACGGTGACCGAGCAATAGTTGAATCGTCCGAATATCGGTGCCGGCTGCGAGCAACTGTGTTGCAAACGAATGACGTAGGGTATGAACCGTGGCGTGCTTCATGATGCCTGCCCGTGTCACGGCTTGCCGGAACGCTTTTTGGATAGTTGAAGTCGATACATGCCAACGGGCCATTCGCCCGCTTTGACCCCATGGGCGACACACGGTTGAAGGGAATACGAATTGCCAGGCAAGTGATTCAGACGCTTTCGGATACTTTCGTTCGAGCGCACCCGGCAAGGGCGCCAATCCTGCACCTCGGTTCCGGTCATCGGTATGCAATTGTGCAATTCGTATCAGGTGAGCCTGCAAGTCAGCCTTCAAACTGCCAGGAAGAACTGTGGTGCGATCTTTTGCGCCCTTGCCGTTGCGAACCGAGACGATGGACGAAGCAAAATCTATATCTTTGATGCGCAAGGTGCAGCATTCCTCAACACGCAACCCTGATCCAAACAGTAAGCGTGCCATCAATGCAGTCGAGCCAGACATCTGCGCCAAAACTGCTGAAACCTCACCAGGGGACATTACCACCGGTATGCGCTGGTGCTGCTGAATACGATTGAAGCCGGGCATTTTATCGAGGGGCGTTTCCAGCACATCCCTATATAGAAATACGAGTGCGTTGAGTGCTTGTGTTTGTGTAAACGCGGATACCTCCCTTTGTACAGCTAAGTGGTTTAAAAACCGTGCAACTTCGCCCTCCCGAAGTTCCCGTGGATGACGTTTATCAAAATGGAAGATGAACTGGCGTATCCAGAAGCGGTAAGCTTCTTCAGTTCTTTTACTAAGATGTCTGCGACGGCACACCTCATGAATCTGATCCATTAATCGTGGTGGGGTATTGGTATGAAGGGGGTGATTAAACTGTTGCTGACCCCATAACTGTAACTCCTTAGTTGGTGGTTAAAATTTGTAATGTTAAACAAAACCACCCTTCCTGTACTATTATGTATATGAGGAACAATAAAAACGGGGGACTTCAATGAATCAATTGCTTACCGAAAATATGCATTCCACACTATTTTTAATAGTACAGACCGGTGGGTCTGTCTAATAACTGTTAGCTGTCTTACAACAATCGGAGATAACCCTTGTCATCCTTAGTCCCACATCCACATGAACCTCTGCTTCCAGCGCTGCCCGCTACAATTTTACCGTCGCTAGCCGCGCTCACGACAGCACTTGGAATTCCACGTACCGTTCTCGCAAGTGACGAAGAAATTCAGTACGCTTGGCGCGATTTGCCACGTGAGCTTAGGGATATTCCAGTTGCCCTCAGAGGTGAGCTAATAGCCAGAATGTGTGTCGCGGTAAGCACAGGGCTCTTTGATGGCGCGATGAACTACATCTGGAATGCTGCAATCCTTCAACTCCGTACAAAGGTAAGAAACTTTGGCCTGCCAATCGTTGCCCAAATTATTCAAACGGACTTTGAAGAAAAGCATTTGCTAGAACCTCAAGACAGCCGCTTGTTGGAGCTATGCCTCAAGCTGAATCTCGTCAATGAAGATGGTTTTTTCTTTCTCGATCAATGTCGCGATGTTCGAAACAACTTTTCGGCTGCACACCCTTCCCTTGGAACGGTAAATGATCGCGAATTCACTACTTTTCTCAATCGTTGCACCCGATATGCGCTCGCTGATGCGTCATCTCCGAAGGGCGTTGACATTGGTGCATTCATTTCTGCGGTCAAGGGCGCACGCTTCAACGCAAATCAGTGCGGGGTGTGGGTTCAAAGACTTGGTGAAACTCATGACGCACAGCGTCAGATGCTCGTGGGAATGATTCACGGTCTCTATTGCGATCCGAATACGTCAGAGCCTTCGCGACTTAATGCGTTTGAATTATGTAATTCTTTAAAGGCCGGATTTACTGCCGCATTGCGTTCTGACCTCATCAACAAACACAGCGAGTACGCGGCGAAAGGTGACGAACAGCGACATACTGCGTCACTACAGTTTTTTGAGAAATTAGGGCTTCTCACATTACTGAATGAGTCTGAGCAACATGCGGTTTTCTATCGTGCGATCGAGCGTCTATGGAATGTTCACAACGGGACGAACAATTTCTACAACGAACCTCCATTTGCTGAGCGTTTACTCGAACTCTCACAACAAGGCGCAGTTCCAGAAACAGTGCAAGAGACATTTGTTCAGGTAGTCGTCTGTTGCAATGTGGGCAACAGATATGGCGTTTCGTGGGCCGCAGCTACGAGCTACGATCAAATTATTAAGTCGTTCTCACCCCGCGAAATAGCTACTATGATTCGCCTAGCATCTTCACCAAGTACGTCATTAGGCCATCGTCTTAGTAGCTATCCATCTTGCCGCCAGCGATTTAAACAAAACCTTGCGCTGATTGATCCGGCGAGTGTTCCAAGTGGCGTGAAGGCTGACTACGATAAATTTCTCAAATGAGCACCACGACAGCTAACCGAACGTTCGAGCTGGACTGCCGCGAAGCAGCCCGCGTCAGCCCCTCAACTTTACGTTTATGCGCTGTAGGAGTCCAGGATGAAGAAAATTGTATTTTTTGTGATCGGATTCATGCTGATAGCATCATCAACAGCCGAAGAAAGCACTCCTGTGAGTACATATAATTGCATTCCAGATTATTCGACTGGTTATACAATTGGTGGCAATGGAAAATGGGGGCCTACACAGTTTGATGTCAAGAACCAGAAATATATTTTGAAACGCAAAGACAGCGAATGGGTATGGTTAGAGTTTGGCGAAGACGAAGCTGAAAAACTACCCGATTTCTTTGGGCCGAAAAAATGTGGACTGTTTAATGAATTGGGATTTCTTCACTGTACTAATTATGGGGAGCTAATTAGATTCAATAAACATTCGCTTCGGTTCCAGCTCGTATATCCTGTTGGCTATGTGGTAACTGGTAGCGTTGTAACATCAGGAGAGAAACGGCATGACACTCCACACATAAAAATAGGAACATGTTCACTTCTTTAGAAGTATTGTTTGTAGAGGGCGCATAACCAGGCGCTCCAACCGTCCGGCTTCACCGCCGGCTGAGCTTGGGCGTTAGGTTTTCCTATATATGAAACATCGTAGTTACAAAAATGAATGGTTTCTTTTAGCTGGGGCTCTTTTACTCACAATTGTGTCATTTATATTGGATATCTACTTCTGTGATTTAAATTGGTTTGCCCGCTCAGGTGCGCTAGTGGTTCTCTTTGCTGCGGTAGTTGAGTTTCGTATCTCTGGGCATATATACGATGATATTCAACGTTCGCAATTTCTTAACAAAACAATAGATATTAGTGTTCCATTGCCGGCAAAACCAACTAAAGAAAGAAAGCGAATTTCTATAGTTGCGCATACCTTTTTAGTAATTGGCACAATCATATGGGGTTATGGTGATCTATTATGGCCACAAACCTAACAAGGCAATTAAAAATCGTGCAACAAAAAGCCAGTTGCACTGGACTCGCTTACGCTCGCCTTTTATTGCGGCGTTAGACGGTGTCTTAGACTACGAATGAGTATCGAGCCAGAACGAATCCTGTCTGTGGATCAACTGCCTGACGATCCAATGAAAATGCCTCCCCCATATTGGCGGGGTAGCGGTGCAATATTTCATCTTTCGGATGCATTGCAGGAACTCGAACGCTTAATGCACCAATTGATTCCCGTCCATGCGGACACCGAGTCCCGCCTTGAAAAGCATTTTGAAAAATACCCAGAGCAAGACGACGACGATGAGGAAGCTCAGGAGGAGTTTGCCGACATTGCCGATGGTCTATGGGCTCTGGAGCATAAGATAAAGTTAAAGGCGGAGCTGGCGTGTCTCATGAGCGCCATCCAGTCTGAAGACGATCTAAACCGGTTCTGTGTCTTCAACCTTCACAAAGACATTGCTGAGCCGATCGAAAAGCTGTCTCCCGCTGAAAAGCTGCTTGTGGCTTCTGCTGCAAGCGGGAGTATTGGAGTCAAAGGTAAAGCTGTCTTTGAGGCTGTCAGAAAGCTAGTCGCATGGAGAAATACGTTTGCACATGGACATTGCGTAGATCGGCCGACAAAGTCACTCCGGCACAATCATCTAATATCGCCGGACGAATATCCCGGCGTGCCGTCTGCATTGGACAACACCATTAACTTAGTTTCCGCATTTCTTCTAGTCAACGAACACCTGCGAGTTGCTAGCGCGAATCCATATACCGGAGGAGCATCGGTAGAGGTTCAAGAAATCAATCGTGCCATGACAGCGCTAAAACAATTCACAATTGCCGGCAACAGTCATGTCTATAGCATCAACCATGCAGACAACCCCGTCTAACCCGGCGCGCAACCGCGCTCCCTTCGGTCGCTGGACGCTGCGCGATAAAGCCGCGCAGCGCCGGTTAGCTCTACGTTGAAGGTCTGCTTTCCGGAAAGTCGGATGGCCGGTATGTGTCGATAGTACGCAGTCGCGTATCGAGAAAGCAGCCGTTCTGAATGATTCCATCGCCTATGGCTGGTAACCATTCCATACCGGTCGTTCCCAGGTCTAACTGTCACCGACAGTAAAGGCCGATTATGTAGACCGCTCGATTATGTGGACTGTTCGATGCTGCATGGCATGGAAGCCTTGTGCAATTTGGGTTTTCGGCGATTGATGTAACGACACGCTCGACATAATTTCAATGATCATCTGAAGTGGTGGCCCCACTTCAGGAGGTCATTATGAAACCCATCTCATCGCACCAGGCTACGCCAAAGGCTCGGTCATCTGCATCATTCCCGGCACACATTGCTGACGAACTACACCGTTACGATGAACATCTGCGCGACGTAAGAGGTTTGGCGGCCAGTACGCGCAAGGATCGCCTTTACGTCGCGGGCATGCTGCTGCGACAGAAGTTCAAGAGGCGCGCCGTCGACATATCGCGGCTGCGACCCGATGACATTCGCCAATTCCTTGCCAGCCAACTGGAGGCGCACAGGACGGCTTCCAACGCATCGCGTCTCGCAGCGGCGCTACGCAGCTACCTTCGCTATCGGGCGACCTGCGGCGATCCGGTAGGCAAGCTCACCGCCGTCATTCTGAATCCAGTCCACTGGAAGCTGGCATCATTGCCACGCGCGCTCAAGCCGGACGAGATCGAACGCCTGCTGAACTCATTCACCGACGATCTTCGTTGGCCAAAGCGCGGTTACGCCATCATTCGTTGCGCGTTGGATATGGGGCTCCGGTCGTGCGAGATCGCCAGCCTGAAGATCGGCGACATCGACTGGCTTGCCGGCATCGTAACGCTGCGGGGTACCAAGTCACTACGACAGGACGTACTGCCCTTGCCGATGGAAACCGGGCAAGCGCTGGTGGACTATCTCCAGAACGAGAGACCACGTACCGCCAGCCTTTCGGTCTTCGTTCCACGCCTCGGTGATCATGATCGACCGATGACTGCCGGTGCGGTTCGAGGTGTGATCCGATGGGCGTATCATCGCATCGGTCTGACGCATACACGTTCGCACGCGCTGCGCCATGCCTTCGCCTGTCGTTTGGTTGAGAACGGTAGTTCGCTCAAGGAAGTCGCCGACCTGCTCCGCCACCGCTCGCTCAATACCACTCTGATCTACGCCAAGCTCGACACGCCGAAGCTGGCGGCTGTTGCCCTGCCGTGGCCCGGGAGCACATCATGAGCGCGCGCATCGGATTGCAGCAGCGAATCAACGACTATCTTGCCGAACGGCACCGCCTCGGTTTCGAGCTGCGTTCGCGGGATACGCTGCTGGCCGGATTTGCCCGCTACGTTGTGGCCCGGCATCACCATGGCCCACTGACAGCCGATCTCATGATCGAGTGGGCGCGCCATGATAAATGGCACCATGAAACACCAGCAACTTGGGCTGTCCGGCTTGCCAGAGTTCGCCATTTCGCGCGTTACCTGAAACAGTTCGAACCGGAGACCGAAGTTCCCGACGAATCGGTCTTCGGGCCGGAGGCAGGCCGTGTCGCCCCACACATCTTCCATGATGATGAAATCGTCCAATTGCTCGCAGCTGCCCGCCAGATTGGAACTCCGGGCAGCATTCGACCTGCAACCTATGAAATCCTGTTTGGCTTGATGGCCTCGACCGGTCTGCGGGTTTCGGAAGCCATCCATCTGCTTGATACCGATGTCGATCTCAAGCTTGGAATACTCACCATCCGGCAAACCAAGTTCGCCAAGTCGCGGCAGTTACCGATTCACCCAACTGCTGTTGCTGCGTTGATGAAATACCGCCGGCAACGTGCGCGGCATGTTGCCACCATCGCTGAGATGCCCTTCCTGATCAGCAGCCGTGGCCGGCGACTGGGGGAGCCTCTCGGCGTTCGTCAGGCTCATCGCGTCTTCAACATGCTGCGCGACAGTCTGAACTGGGTAAATCGTGGCGGCCACGCAGCACCACGTCTCCATGACCTACGTCACACCTTTGCGGTTCGTCGCATGATGCTCTGGCATGCCGAGGGCACCGACATTGATCAGATGATGC
The DNA here is from genome assembly GCF_927904885.1 of Candidatus Nitrotoga sp. M5. GTDB lineage: Bacteria > Pseudomonadota > Gammaproteobacteria > Burkholderiales > Gallionellaceae > Nitrotoga. The sequence continues at coordinate 8,031 of NZ_CAKMNW010000004.1, read as the reverse complement.
TGGCGCTGTCGACCTATATGGGCCATGCCGAGATCTTCTACACCTATTGGTATCTGACCGCCGTCCCGGAACTGATGGCCTTGGCTGGTGGTAAGTTCGAGCGATACGCTGACCTGACAGGAGGCTGCGATGAGTAAGCGCACCAAGTTCCCGTCGTCTTTTGCTGCGCTTGTACAAACCTATTTCACCGAGTACCTGACCCAGCAGCGGGCGCTTAGCCCGCAGACCATTGCTGTCTATCGGGATGGCTTCGTCCTGTTCCTTGACTTTGCCGAGGCACGTTTGGGCAAGTCGCCAGAGACAATGGCGTTGGCCGACATCACACCGGAATTGATCATGGCCTTCCTCGATCATCTGGAACGCCAGCGGCACAATTCCGTGCGTAGCCGCAATGCGAGATTGGCGGCGCTGCGATCATTCCTGAAATTTGCGGGGCATCGAGACGTGGCATCACTTCAGGTGATAGAGCGTGCATTAGGGGTTCCTGTAAAGCGGTTCGAGCGTCCGATGTTCGGCTATCTGTCGCGCGAGGAGGTGCTCGCGGTAATTGGCACACCGAGCGAGTCATGGCTGAGCCAACGGGATCATGTGCTGTTTCTGCTGATGTACAACACTGGAGCGCGCGTGTCGGAAATCATCGGGGTCAAAGTTGGCGATGTGGTACTCGATGACAGTGCCGCCTGCGTCCATCTCCACGGCAAGGGCAGAAAGCAGCGGAGCGTGCCACTGTGGCATTCGACTGTGAAGGCAGTGCGGGCCTGGTTGCGTTTCAATCGCCAGTTCGTGGCAACATCGACCTTGCTGCCAAGCCGCGACGGAAACACAATGACGCGCTCGAATGTGAATAAGCGACTGATGCTGGCGGTACGAATGGCCTCGGAGCAGCATCCCCGTCTGCTTCAACAGCACGTCTCGCCACATACAATCCGCCACACTACGGCAATGCATCTGTTACAGGCGGGCGTCGACATCAGCGTCATCGCGCTCTGGCTCGGTCATGAGAGTCCGTCCACCACTCATCATTACGTTGAGGCCGATCTGACAATGAAGGAACGCGCCTTGGCCAGACTTCACGAGCCAGACGTCAAGCTTCAACGCTACCGTGCGCCTGACTCGCTAATCGACTTTCTGAAGACGCTTTGATTATGTGGAGAGCAAAAAACGCGTCGACCTCTGCCCATCAGCGGTTGGCGCGTATCCACAGGATCAAGTCCACATAATCGAGCAGTCTACATAATCGGCCTTATGTGGAGCGCTACATAAGGCCGAGAAGCATCCATTCCTTTGGGGATTAATGAGCATCTCAAATGCTCAAGGTAGCTAAAAGCGGCACTTGATAATGGCAACAACAGTACCGAATCCTGACTATTGATAACTTCGCTATTAAGGTGAACATAAGTGGAGCTTGCATCTACTCTGCTCCGTTTTTGGACCTGCTAAGAATTAAGTTACTTTTAACCCGGATGATCCATTAGGCAATTTAACCAGCCTCCCCCTTTGAAAAAGGGGGATTGAGGGGGGTTTTTGTGTCCCTGCAATGATCAAATCCCCCCTAGCCCCCCTTTTTCAAAGGGGGGAATGCGAAGTCATCGCACGAATCAGGTCTAATGGATTATCTGGGTTTAATAGAGTTTCAGAGTATTGCTGACATTGAGAGGCTTCATTAAATCTACTACAGAACAAATGACTAGGCGTATACCAGAAGCACTTTGTGAACCACAGAGCAAATTATATTTAACCGAGCAGTTAGTCTAGATCGCTAGCGCTGTGGCGTTCGGCCAATTGCGATTCTTCATCGCCCCAGGTGCGGTTGACCCGCCGACCTCGTTGCACAGCAGGACGCTTGCCGATTTCCCGGGTCCAGCGTTGCAAATTTTTGTATGACTCTACATTCAGGAATTCACCTGCATCATAGAGATTTCCTTCGGCCATAACACCGTACCAGGCAAAATTGGCCATATCGGCGATATTGTAGTCTTCGCCGCAAAGATAGCGGTTTGCGGCCAGGTTACGATCCAGTACATCTAGCTGACGCTTTACCTCCATAGCATAGCGGTTGATGGGGTACTCATACTTTTCCGGTGCGTAGGCGTAGAAGTGGCCAAATCCGCCCCCGAGAAAGGGCGCGCTGCCAATCTGCCAGAAGAGCCAGGACATGCATTTTGCTCTCGCAGCTGGTTCGGTGGGTAGGAAGGCATTAAATTTTTCTGCCAGATAGACGAGGATTGCACCCGATTCAAATATTCTGATAGGTTGGCTAACGCTGTTGTCTATTAGTGCAGGTATTTTGGAGTTCGGATTCAACTGGGTAAATCCACTGCCAAATTGATCGCCCTCAAATATGTCGATTAGCCAGGCATCGTACTCTGCATCTGTTTTACCCAAGGCCAGCAGCTCCTCAAGAAGGATGGTGACTTTTACGCCATTCGGTGTCCCTATTGAGTATAGTTGCAGCGGATGCTTGCCGACGGGTAGTTCTTTCTCATGGGTCGCCCCGGCCACCGGTCGGTTGATGTTAGCAAATTTTCCGCCGTTTTCGCTGTCCCAGGCCCACACCTGTGGGGGAATGTATGTGTCTGCTTCGTTCATTGGTCTAGGCCTTATCTTTGAGAGAATAATAAAGTTTTCATAATCATCAGCTCGGGTGGCCTCTCATCAGAAAAGATCAATCGGTGCGCGAATTGGCCCAATTCAGCCTGTTCGGTATGTATCGAGCAGGCCAGCCATATCTTCTGCAAGGGCTTCAATTTGATCGCTGGGCACATTGCGCTCGGCAAACGCCCGCAACCCAATGATCTGTGTTTGTAGCAAGCGCGCCAGTCGAGGACATTCAACATCAGTTCGCAATTCTCCATTTGTTTGGGCCTGCTTGAGCACTTCGCAAAATTTCTGTTCAATGGTTAAGAGCATTGCATCGACCTGGGACCTTAATGCGGCGTCTTCAGCATTAACCTCAAGTAAGGTCTTAATCAGCATACAAGCCTGCGCAGGCGCTTGCGCGTCGCTACTACAAGGCTGAGCGAATGAGCGCAGATAGCGCTGTAAGCCGTCTATAACGCTCGGTGATTCTTCTATTATCTGGTCAAAGTCATCACAAGTGCGGGTAGCGTAAGCCTCCAGCGCTTCGGCAAACAGGCCGCTTTTGCTACCGAAGGTGGCGTAGAGACTGCCGGGGCGCATATCCAGCGCCTTCTCAATATCCTTCATTGATGAGGCGTAATAGCCTCTTGACCAAAACAGCGCAACAGCGCTATTCAGAGCGACTTGTCGATTAAAACGGGCAGTGCGGGACATAAATGGCTCTCAGATAAAAGGTTGAGTGCAGCTAATTGGGCTAAATTTGAGTGATCGTTCAATTTTATCTTGACTACCTTCTTAATTGCAACTAAGATAATTTAATAATTGAACGATCACTCAAAAAAGGAGGAACCCAATGAATATTTTTACGCTGCACGACCAGAATAGCGCACCTGACGCAGCTAAGCCCCTGTTGGAGAAGTCACAGAAAGAATTTGGCATGATTCCAAACTTGCATGCGGTGATGGCAGAATCCCCCGGTCTGCTCGAAGGTTATCAAGTGTTGCATGGCCTGTTTGTTAACAGCAGCTTCAACGCTGATGAAAAAACCGTAGTTTGGCAAACAATCAACGTTGAGCATGCCTGCCTTTATTGCGTGCCTGCACATACTGGTATTGCCAAGTCGATGAAGGTCTCGGATGAAGTGAGCAACGCACTACGCGATGAGACACCGTTGCCCACCGCTAAGCTTGAGGCGTTACGCAACTTTACACTGGCCATGGTGCGCCAGCGTGGCGAGCTTGAGGCAAAGCAAATGCAATACTTCTATGCGGCCGGTTTTACCCAGCAAAACGTGTTGGAAGTCATCTTGGGTGTTAGCCAAAAAATCATGAGTAATTACACCAACTACATTGCTAAAACGCCTACCGACGAACCTTTCAAGCGATTTTATTGGGAGAAGAAATCATCACATTAGCAGTAGTTGTAATCACGGGTGGCAATTCCGGTAACGGTCTGGCCACTGCCTGCAGGTAGCTTTGGCTGGCAATTTCTTACGACTGTTAATGTCATATGGAAGAGCGGCACTATGAACAAGAAAATTAAGCTAGATATCGTATCCGATGTTGTGTGCCCATGGTGCATCGTTGGCTACAAACATCTGGAGGCCGCCATCAATGAATTGGGCCTGCAAGATAGGGTGGAAATTGAGTGGCAGTCGTTTGAACTGAACCCCGATATGCCTGAGCAAGGCGAGAATCTGCGGGCTCATGTGCAGCGCAAATACGGTGCCGAGCGCGACGAGAGTGACAAAGCCCGTGCAAATATCAGTGCTCTTGGTGCTAAGTATGGGTTTGAGTTTGATTACTTTGAAGAGATGAAGATGGTTAACACCCGTGATGCGCATTTGTTGCTGGATTTTGCTCATGAAAAAGGGATGCAGCATCAGCTAATGCTGCGCTTGTTTGCGTCCTTCTTCAGCGAGCATAAGGATGTATCAGTTCGCGCTGTCTTGCTGGCAGAGGCTCAGAGTGTTGGCTTGGATCCAGCTGTTGCCGCTTTAGCTTTGGATGATGCTGAGCGCCGCAACCGTGTATTGAACCAAGAATCTCAGTGGCAGCAACAGGGAATTTCAGGGGTGCCAACAGTGATCTTCAACCACAGCAGCGCTATGACTGGTGCGCACCCGCAGAGCGCCTATAAAGAGGTGCTGCAAAAGTTGGCCGGGTTGTAGTTATCTAATTCTGTCAGCTAATGCCGGGCAGACTGCTTAAATTTCGAGCGGAATATTGGTGTTATCTTGCTTCATTTTTGGAAGGATGTTCGCAAGCGTCTTGACGGAAACACGCTTTGCCCTGTCGAACCTGCTGATTGAGGTCACATGAGCTGCCGATTTTGTTTAACCTGATGATACACTGGAACAATTAGCGCGGTCTGATGTAATGCACAGAAGCGTGAAAGCCACTTGTCGAAAAGATGACAAGCGCCAAGATCTCTGTTGCTGGTTAATCCAGCAAATTCAATCTAATGAGGCGGCCATGACCACCCATCCAAACAAATTGCGGATACAGGAACTGTACGTATGATTCCGATCGTACGAAGCAAGTGGCTTGATCGACCCGTCGATCAGAATATTGATCATGTCCTTGGCCCCGAGGATGCCGAATTTACACTCGTAGAATACGGCGGTTACGACTGTCCAGGTTGCCGTGCTGCCAACGAAGTAATTGCTGGCTTGCGTGACGAATTTGGAGATCGCTTACGCTATGTTTTTCGACATCGGCCAATAACGGATAGCGATATCGCTCGTCGTGCCGCCGAGTTGGTAGAACATGCTCAAAATCCGGAACAGTTTTGGGCGATGCACGTCGAACTTATGACTCACTCCAGTCAGTTGATGGAAGAAGATTTGCGGGCCGTTAGTGCCAAATTGGAAGAACAGAACAATCATGAAATACCTGACTCGGCCGCCGAAGAAGCTCGCGCAAGGGTAGATGGCGACATCAAGAGTGCAGATGCCAGCGGCGTCCTTGTCACCCCCTCATTCTTCATTAACGGTCGTCGCTATGAAGGGCCTTGGGATCAGCATGCGCTAAGCGACGCAATGTTTCAAACTCCGGGCCACCGTGCACGACTTGCGACACTAGATTTTCTAAGTTGGGGGCCGTCTGCCGGATTGCTGTTGCTGCTTGCGACGCTGGTGGCCGTGGCACTAACGAACTCTCCACTTGCCCATGCTTTCAACGAGTTCTGGGAACAGCCTTTTGAGTTCACGCTCGGCAAGCTCTCATTTGGGATGTCAATCCATCACTGGATCAATGACGGTTTGCTCACGCTTTTCTTTCTGGTGGTCGGTCTGGAAATTAAACGTGAATTTACAGTGGGTCATCTCACCAATCGCCGCTCCGCCGCTTTGCCTATCGCCGCTGCGATTGGCGGTATGGCGGTGCCCGCACTTCTCTATATCTTACTCATTCCAGAGGGTCCATGGGCGAATGGTTGGGGCATTCCCATGGCAACCGATACCGCCTTCGCAATTGCGTTGATCGCGGTATTGGGATCACGCGTGCCAGTGGAGCTGCGTGTATTCCTGACCGCTGCCGCAGTGGTCGATGACATAGGTGCAATTTTAGTTATTGCCGTATTTTATTCTGCTGATTTACAAGTTGGGTACCTTATCGCTGCGGCCGCTACAACAGCCGTGCTCGCGTTGCTTAATCGAGCCCATGTTTACCGGCTTTCACCGTACGTTTGCGTTGGAATTGTACTGTGGTTTTTTGTTTACGAGGCTGGATTGCATGCCACTCTAGCTGGTGTCGTGTTAGCGATGTTTATTCCAACCAGACCACCGCCCAATCTCAAGGCATTGGTCGCGCAAGCGAACACTATTCTCGAAGAAGATATGCGATCCGGTGGTGATGTCTTGCGACATGGACCTTCGTTACCTGCGATATCTGCTATTGACGCTGTACATGATCGTCTTGAATCGCCAGCGGCCCGTTTGCTACGTCATGGTGGTACTCAATCAAGTTACGTGGTGCTCCCCCTTTTTGCGCTGGCTAATGCTGGCGTTGTCATGTCAATGGACGTATTCGGGACGCATTCGGGATTGGTATTGGCGATAATGGTGGGTTTAGTTATTGGTAAACCATTGGGGATGGCGACAGTCGCGTTATTGGCTGTTCGGTTGGGTCTGGCAACTAAACCAGATGCTTATTCGTGGCGCCATTTGGTCGGGGCCACCGCATTGGCGGGGATTGGTTTTACCATGTCCTTATTTGTTGCCGGGCAGGCATTTGAGTCCGCAGCGGATTTCGCAGCAGCTCAGATAGCGGTTTTCGCCGCTTCTGTGTTAGCCGCCTGTATTGGTACCGCACTGCTTTATAGCGGTTCGGGCAAATCTGTTGATAAACACCCCAACCTTCAGGCAGAAGTTAAAGGGTAGTCGGATACGCTAGACACAACGTGCGTACTTTCAAAAATCTCACAAATCAGAACGCCTGGAAGCACTATCTGGCAGGCTATAGTGTGTTTAACTCCATTTAAAATATGGTTTGGCTTATTCAAGGCTCCCTAATTGAAAGAAATTTGTTTTACTACCTGCGTCAGATTCTCAACGACATAGTCGGGGCGGGATGTGTGCGGATAGAGCACTGCTCCCGGCCGTTGGATGAAGGCCGTTTGCAAGCCAACGGCTTTAGCACCTGCAAGATCCCAGGCATGGGCGGCAATCATCATTACTTCTTCTGGGTCGAGCCCAAGCTTCTTAAGGGCCCATTGATAGGTGCGCGGATCGGGCTTGAATGCAGCCACGTCTTCAACACTGAATCGTTGTTCAAAAAGTTCGGTTAGACCAGCATAGTCGAACTGTGCTGCGACACCTTTATTAGAAGAATTTGTGAGGCAGACAATTCTGAACCCTTTGGCAGCGAGTGCTTGTAAACTGGGGACAACATCATCATGGGCAGGTAGTTTAGTAATTACTTCAACTATGCTCTGACTAGCAATTTCAGGTTCGAGCGCTATGCCATGGCTTTCCGCAACCATCATCAACGCCGCAGCACCAATCTGGCCAAAATCGTGATAGTTGTTCGTTAAGGTCTCCACTAGAGAGTAATGCAGCATGGTGGAGAACCACAGTGTCAGTAAATCTTCTCGCTCCTTTAAAGCCTTTCCGACTGACGTTCTTAAAGGTGCGAGGTCCAGTAGGGTTTCGTTGACATCAAAGATCATGGCTTTAAGTGTTGCCACAGCAATTTGCTCCTTTGAAAAATCGAGGTTGATAGCGTGATCCCGCACAATATAAACAGGGCTAATAAAAGTGGAGCAACAAGCCGCCCAACCGCTAGTTGACTATGATTATTCATAAACAAAGTCGATTTTTGCCGAACCATACCTAACGCGATGACGAACCTTTACCACTAATTCTGGTGGTAAAGATACGTGGCAATTCTCCCGAATAAAAATTAAGCGAAATTAAATATTTTGAAAATAATGCATTTCACACTTTAAGCC
>NZ_CAKMNW010000003.1 GCF_927904885.1 Candidatus Nitrotoga sp. M5 | reverse complement strand
CATTGTTGATATATCAATATTGGATAGCGGGTTCGAATCCCGCCCTCTCCGCCAGATAGCAAGCAAAAACGCCACTTGAGTGGCGTTTTTGCATTTGTACTACGCTTACCAATGCGCGGCGAGGGTTGGAATTTATCCAGCTTCTCGCGACATTGCCACTAAAGCTTGGCGAGCCTGTTGCGCATCAAGAACCATATCGGGGAAATCAAAACGCAATATTTTTTCATCGGCGCGTACATCGAAACCATCACAGTCGATGCCTAGCATTTCCACTTGCTGCACTTTGATTTTATGAAAGTGCTGGCAGTAACGACGCATTGCGCTGAGATGATCCGCATTCATGTGCGAAACCGCGCCATTTTCTTGCTGAATTAATGAATAGGGTGGTACTAAGTAGCTATCCGCCTCAACCCAATGGATTTTTCCGAAACCGCCGATATATCGTATTGTCTGCGGCATGATGCGGTAAAACGAAAAATCATGCGTGTCAAAGTAGCTTTGCGCTTCTGGAAAGTAGCGCAAATAGCGCGTGCCAGCTGCGTCTTGATCCGTCATGATTTTCGCTGTGCCCACCACGGTGACACGTCCTTGTGTCTGAATGTTTGGGCTATCCTGGTTATGGGTTATTAAGCTTACCCGTGGGTCATGCAGAATGTTTTTGGTATGTTCCGCTAATGTGCTGATCAAAATGATCAGGCTGCCATCATGGTCTACCAGATAGGGTGCGATAGAGCCGAAAGGATGTCCATCAAATTTTTTGGATAGCGTGCATAGCGCGCCGTAGCGATGAGCACGTAACATTTGGCGAGCTTCGCGTGCATTATTCATGAGTGTTCCTGAAAATTATTTAAGCTTTTATTCTCGGGAAGGCGGGCATAAAAAACTTGAGGTATTGATACGTCAAAATTTATGCAGCCAACTTTATTGCAGTTTGCGCAAGCCGTTTGCCGAGCGCGATGCACAGTCTTTTTTCGTCTTCGCTGATGGGGTGGTCGTTAGCCATCCCTGCGTAATGACTGGCGCCATAAGGTGTTCCGCCCTGCTGTGTGGTGGAAAGTTCCGGCTCGGAATAAGGCAGGCCAACGATAATCATGCCGTGATGCATCAGCGGTAGCATCATAGTTAGCAGTGTGCTTTCTTGTCCACCATGCATTGAACCAGTCGAGGTGAAAAAGGCAGCGGGCTTACCAACCAAGGAATGTTGCATCCATAGCGAACTAGTGCCATCCCAGAAATACTTCATTGGAGCGGCCATATTGCCAAAGCGCGTGGGGCTACCAACAGCAATGCCTATACATTCCTTAAGGTCGCTTAATTCGGCATAGGGCGCGCCCTCATCCGGTATGTCGGGTGCGGTCGCCTCACACACTGTGGAAACCTTAGGTACGGTGCGCAGCCGCGCCCGCACACCAGCCACCTGTTCCACGCCACGTGCCATCAGATGAGCCATTTGACGCACTGCTCCTTGCTGGCTGTAATAAAGTATGAGAATTTCTTTGTCGGTTATCATGAGTGTATTGTATTACAAGTTGTAACTTCATTCTAATATGTTGTTTTGTAATATATTATAAATAAAATTTGATGAGTGGATTATCTATATGCTCTGCATTTATTTTTAGTGATTTTAAACAGGATCGCTGTGCGGAGATAGCGGTTAGCCTGATTTTTCTAGGTTGCTGTTCGACTAGACTCGTACGGAAATCGTCAGCATCAGTAGCATTTAATATGACCCGGCGGCAGCCCTGACATTTCTGGGCGAAGAGGCGTCTTTAAACAATTGATGGATTGCACAACATAAGAAAATTATCGAACTCTTTTTTCAAGCCATGCATCGATCGACCAGTTGCCGCGACTCAGTATCAACAATACGCCAAGCAGAATACCCCAGGATAAGTGCTGATTGATACCCGCTTCGCTTAAATCAGCATAAGAAATGACCGCAACTACATTGAGGATGAAAAGCCCAGCAGCGGCAAATCGTCCGAATAGCCCCAATACCAGCAGCGCGGACAGTCCTAGCTCCGCACCGGTTGCCATTGATGCTGCCACTTCAGGTGACAATAGCGGCACATTGTAAATATCGCTGAACAAGTATAGTGTGCTGTCCCAGTTTTGCACCTTGGTCAGTCCGGATTTGAAAAAAACATTTGCAATATATAGTCTCAGCCCTAGATCAAACAGAGGTGCCAGATATTCTGGCAGGTGTGATGCTTTGTAATAAAGTTTTGCCAAGCTTGGTAACAGTGTCATGGTGTCTCTCCCAGGGTAAAGTTTTCAAAAACGTTTTGCGCGACCAGTTTTAGAAGCGCGGCTTGTAAATTGAAATCTGGATAATGTTCCAGCGTGCTGGCAGTTGCTTCTCCTAGCTGAGTTCCAGCTTGTATGCTTTGCAGCCAAGCGGCATCGGCTTCCGTCAGTTTGTCGACCAAGACAACGTCATTTTTACGGCTGACCAGAGCGTTGCTGGAACCGCTATCCAGATCAATATGGAAGTCACCAGATGCACTCAGCTGATGGGCATGCCAAATGGCGGTGATGGGATAGCGGGAACGCACCAGATGACACGCCGGGTGGATGTGCAGGATCAGATTCGGATATTGCTCGGGTGGTATTTGCGCTAGCTTGTCGATGTCCAGTGAGGCGGCATCGTCTGCAAAATAAGCGCAATGACAGGCCCACTCCAGCGCCGCGACATCTGGCAGGTAAGCCAATTCTTGCGCAGGTTCGAAGGCCGCAACAAAATCTGCCATCTCCGCGCCATAGTGATCCAGGTTTCCACTACGCGAAAGATTTTGCCCAATGAATCGCCGCGTCAACAGCCGAAAAAAATCCTTGCCCACGAGTTGCTCGATGACCGGATATACGCCTACAAGCGTGTCATGCAGATTGCCGCGATAATTGTTGCGATACACTTCGATGCCAATGGCGACAGAATAATTCTGGTTACTTGTGTCAATTTGCGACGATGGTGCTTTGCCATGCACGATGGCTTGAGCAAGATCAGATAAATCGTTATTTAGCAAAATCATGATATTTCTCCAACCGATACTGCGCTTTTTCCGCCTCACCCTGCAGTACTGTCAACGCGGGTATATCACTGTCCCATTCGATCAACGTGGGGCGCGGCCCGATTTGTTGCAAGGCAAACTCATACAACTCCCACACCTCGGTGCATACTTGAGTGCTATGGGTGTCTACTAGGCAGCCATCCCTCATGCAGTGGCCAGCGAGGTGATATTCCGCTACCGCGTCAGCTGGCAGCGACTTTATGAATGCCTTGGCATCCACGCCCAGGTTGCGTGCATTCACATACAGATTATTGACATCAAATAAGATGGCACAGCCAGTGCGGCGTGATAATTCAGACAGAAATTCGCTCTCGCTCATTTCACTGCTCGTGAAAGACAAGTAGCTGGAGAGGTTTTCCAGCAGCAGTCGTCGACCAAGTGTTTCCTGCACCTGTTCAACTCGACCTGCTACATGAGAAAGTGCCTCAAGGGTGTAAGGAAACGGAAGTAAGTCGTTAATGACCATAGAACCGTTGATATTCATGTCTGGCACAGCATTCCAGCACAAATGTTCTGAAACGGCAGCGGGTTGCACCGCCTCACAAAGACGATGCAAAGCAGATAAGTGCGCCTGATCCAGCGGCGCAGTCGAAGCCAGCCCCATTCCAACGCCATGCAGGCTGACGGGATAATGTTCGCGCACCTTGAGCAAGGTACGCAGGGGCGCGCCACCCCCGGAAAAATTCTCGTTATGTACTTCCACCCAGCCAAGCTTGGGCAGTTTTTCCAGCACTTCGCAATAGTGAGGCGCCCGCAAACCGATACCGGCGATGCACTGCAAAGAGTCGTTTGCGGGCTTTTTCATTATTAAGACTTCAGGTGACCGCCAGCAATCTTGGCGCATGTACCTTTAGGTACGGCAACGAAGTCTTCGGCATCACGGTCTTTGGTGGCTTGTCCAGCGCAAGAATGCGAGCTTTTTTTACTGGAGCAATCATTGTGGCCTTCCTTAGCGATACCATAGCATTGCTCCATGTTTTTTCCTGCAGCACTGGCATTGCTGACCACTCCAAGTGCTAACAGGCTACCGATTGCTGCTGATAAGATTTGACGATTGTTCATAGTAAAACTCCTTTTGTTGGTGAATAAACTGGGAGATTCTGTCTCCTGGAACGTTGGTCGTGGAGAGCAACGTTTTCTTACAAGTAACATGCATGACGAAAACTTTTACCCCGATGATCAAACTCGTTATGCCTGTTACCACTGTCAGCCCTGGTAAAAAAAGTACCTGTATTACTTAAGTTGGCGATACAAAGAATGTGGTGTTGGCCAAGCTGAGCTGCTGGGCAGCTCAGCTGAAATGCATTTGAAATTTACATTGAGGCGCCCATGTTGGGCTTGTTCGTGTTTGGTGTAAGGCTAAACAGACCATCTTTGACAGATAAGCCATTGCAGGAACAGGAATGGGTGACGTGTGCGTTTTATGATCACACTCACCTGGCTCGCACCGTTTCGTGCGCTGATCAGGCGACATCAGCGTGAGTTGTACGAACTCATCATCAGCAGTGCTTGAATCTTGGTGAGCAGCTGCAGACAGAACGACAGAAAATTAATTAGTGACCATTCAAAATGATGCCGGCTTCGTTGCGAAGCCGGCACTAATTCAACTCATTCTTTTCATGGCTTGGAAGATCTGCACCCGATAATAAGGAAAATTACGGCCAGAATAAGGCCTGCTGCGAAAAGAATCCAGGCAACCTGTGAAACGGCTGCAGATACACCACCCAACCCCAATACCGCAGCAACTATAGCGACAATAAAAAATAAAAACGCCAAATACAACACATCTATTTCCTTTTTTTTGGTTAGTCCGATAATATTTTCAGCAAATAAAGTGCCAGATTAGTTTTGTCCAGTATTAAACAGGCATATGGATTGCTTGTCAGTTTAATTGACAACGTAAAAGTTGTTAGTTCACTCGATATCGTAACGGCACTTGAGTGCCCAGCAGAATATACTTCAGGGCGCTCCAACTGGGGGCCGGTAACCAGGCTAATTTACTGATTAACCGGGACTGAACCTGATGCGAGAGTATGTGAGATGGTGGGCAATGTCTCTCGTAATACCTATGTAGAAACATTCTTCATACTCGCTAACCAATCGCTAAATATAAAGCAGGATTGGTCAATCTTGCCTCAGGAAGTCAAAACGCCTCTAAAGCCTGTATCTAGCGTCAGCCAGCTTAATTTTAATATTAACTAGTTTAAATCCGAGCCGGCAACTGATATCAACAAACGATCATTTGTACCGACGCTGAATAATATGACTACACAGCAGTGGTAAAACCAAGCTGCTTGCTAATGAAAGCACCCATTGCATTGCCATAAACGTAGACGCTCTCAATAACAAAGTGTTGTTGATTGGCGACGTATCACTGTCTAAATAAAAGAATCTGGCAGAAAAAATTGCTGAAAACAGTGACGGTGTCAGCAAGGTAACAAAAATGCTCAAAGTTAAACCAAACAGTAAACCTGTACAAATAACCAGTAGGGTATACGCAAAAAATACATACAGAATAATGCTCGCAGCGTTCCAGATATTAATTAACTAATTGTCTAATAATTGAATTCCAGTTATTTTTTGAGACGCTCGACGCATTTTAAAAGTAAAGTGCGTAGCTGGTAATTTTTTACAGCCACTATGTTATCTATTCAGTTTCAGGTCTCAAAAATTCATAAAAATGCTTATTTGTCAGGCTTTCATGCGATTGGCACGAATAGTGCTTAATTAATAGGATGGTGAGCTTAAATGTTCAGCGGAAAATTACATAGTAAATAAATTATAGAGAGCATCATGAAACTCATTAACGATCGTATTCTCACAGCCACCTCAATCGGGGTGTTTTGCTCCACCCTTGCTTTGCCTGCTCTGTCGGAAAATCACAAAAATGACCACACGGCGGATTCACACAAACAGCAAATAGATCACAAGACTATGCATTCCAAGGAAAAGTATAGCCTGTCCCAACCCGAATTAAGGAATGCATGGCTTGAGGGTAAGCTGGAAACTGCCCTGCTGGTCAATCGCCATCTTAATAATTTTACAATTAACAATGAAGTTCGCGAGGGTAAGGCAACCCTGACAGGCTCTGTGGAATCAGATATAGATCGCGAACTTGCCGAACAAGTGGCGCTGAGTATCAAGGGTATTAAAGATGTTAATAACAAATTGAAAGTCGATCAGACAAAGTCCAAATCCGACCGGCAACAGATGCCAGTAAACGATCATATTCACAGACGCTGGATGATATGACAGCCACAGTATTGGTAAAAACCAAGTTACTTGCCAATCAAAGCACCCATGGTATTGCCATTAAAGTAGATACTTTTAATAACATGGTGTCGTTGATCGGCGAGGTATCTACATCTGAAGAAAAGGATCTGTCAGAAAAAATTGCTGAAAACACTGACGGTATCAGCAAGGTAAAAAACATGCTCAAGGTTTAACCCCACAGCTAAACTGTACAAATAACTAATAGGATAAACGCAATGAAAAGTTACAGATTAATCCCCGCAATCTTGTTGGGCTTGCTCCTGTCATTGGGATTTTTGACCGGTTGTGTTAATCACAACGAACCGATTGAAGACTTGAGTGAAAATGCTGAGGAAATTGGTGCGAACGTGAAGGAATCTGCCAACGATGCTCAACGCGGAGTTGAGGATGCCACGGATTAAAACCCCTTGCAGCCATTTTTATTAATGCTTGGCTTGTACACGATTTGTTGTGGTGGGCTTTTGTTTTTTGTAATTATTGCAAGAAAAAAATGCCCTGATTACAGCCTGAAACAGAAGAAAAAGTTGCAAAATTAGCCAGCTGCGCCCAATAGACCAGGCAAGCTTATCTGGGTAAAACCACTAAATACACGCAGAAGAATCCCCCGATGGCACTGGGTATTGCGCTTGCCTTTGGTTACCTTCTTAGCCCGGCTAATGAGCAGTAAGAGTTTATAAATTAACCTGCCCCTCTACGCAGACAAACAAACTATGAATGGCACCATCGCCCTGAAACGAATGCCAAACAAATGATGGGAGATATTTCATGCCTCATAACGTTGAGCTATCAAATTTGATCGAAGCAGATGTATTTAATGTCTCTGGTGAGTGCGTCGGCAGTATAGATGAGCTTCTGATGGATTCTCATACCGGAACTGTAAGGAGCATCCTGTTATCGTCTGATGTACGTGAAAACATCAGACTGCCTTGGTCGGCAATGCGTTTTGATCAATCGCGGCAGATGTTATTTCTCACGCCCATTGGTGAATCAATTCTAAAAAAATGGTACCGCTAGCAATCTGTCGGACTAAAGGAAATTAGCTACAAATTTAGCTTGGCGGTGACTATTTCGCCGCAAGGGCTAGCGCGAGTGCTTGAGAAAGCAGAGTGCGTAAGCGGATAAGCATATAGAGCTAACGACTGAGCTCATCGACATGAAATACGCGCAACGTTTTTACCGTCCAGTGCATCGATTTTTTATGTCGCTGCTTGATGAATAACTTCCCATTCTTCTATTCCCCCCTCTGTTTTGGTAAATAATGGATGGGTTTCTATTTGTTTAATAGATTTTAGTTCTTCATGTCGACTTGGGTCACGAACCTTTAATTTGTTCAACAAATGCTTGAATTCGTATTCGAGCTGACCTTCAGTAACTTGTAAACGACTGCATTCACTATTTTTTGAAATTTTGTCCCGGTCAAACTTGTAATTTCTTTTATCAGCCTCGTCCGCTACACACCGAAGATAACTAGCAATAGCCGCTTCAGAATTATCAGCATTTTTGAACCTGCTTAGCTGCGGATGATTTTTATACCCCTTGGTCTTGCCGAGCAACACATTCTGTGCCAAGAGCCCCTCTCTCCATAAGGCAACTAAACCTTTTGAATCTAAATATCCTGGATGTATTGACCAAAGCCTCATTCCTCACCTTCGGTAACATGACAGTGATCTGGGTATAACCTATTGATCATAGGTTTATATCGTACATTTTTTTCATGGAAGTGTCCTAACAAATGACTCAAAGTCACATGATACAACCCAGCCAGTTGATTCTATTTGGAATCAGCGCGCCTCATCCTGCGTGACTTCGTGGATGCTTCAGTGGAATTTGAACAACTGGCTGTGCTGAATCCCTTCCTGTGGAAAGCGGTTTAATTCCAGAAAATGCATACAAATTCCAAGGACGTCCGAACGCGCTGGGGCGTATTAAAAGAAACTTAACCAGATGTTTTTTTGGTTATTGCCTTAGTTTGTATGGCCAAGCTGGGAATGGGCCCAATTTCCGCCACCTCTCCCATTAACTTAAAAGCCAACCGAACAGGTTGGTTTTTATTGCATATAACCGCGTGCTTGTGTGGGTTCCTGCGGGACTTTTTAGACTGCGGAGAGTATCTTGTTTGTTACTAAAGTGCTTGGGTATACTTTCCACTGGTGCATTTGCTCTTCACTTCGTGACAAGTCACGTGATCAGTAACTATAAGTGATCGATTTTGGGAAAAATCTTGAAAAAACTAGGGATAGGATTGCTATAACCAATTTTGATCTATTTAATAACGCTTAGCTGCCTGTCGGACATAAAGGAAATCGGCTGCAAACTGAGCTGAACGATGACTATTTCGCCGCTTTTTCGGGTAATAGAATAATTATTACCCTGCAGAATCATCAAATGGGTTACGCAAGCATTTCGCCACCAAAAGAAAGCTTGCAAAATCTACCTTCACTCAGCTCAATTTTAGCTACGATTTTTTATGTCCGACAGGCTGCTAGCAACTATATTACTTCATCCATAATAGTCTGTTTAACAATAGGATATTTACAATGACAATCAGCAAGGAATTAGACGACCAGATTGTATATGCCAAAATTCATCCGTCGATTGGAGTTGCCCGAGTGGGGAACTCGCGCAAGGATGACGGCTATTATATTGGCCCACAGGTGTCGGAACCGTTACTGAAAAGCCTCGGCGCTTATCGGGATGCAACAGGCGCACTGAAACGCCAAGTCGCCGAATTTCGTGTTTATGGTTACGATGCTTTGGGGAAAGTAGTGTGCGAACTTGCAACGGATGATTCAACTTGTATTGAGTGGACGGTGAAGTTAGCCAACCATAAAGCGGCTTGGTATAACTTTGAAATGGCGCTGGATATTCCCGAAGCGACCACTGCACCTGCATCCACTCGCAGAAATGCGAACATTACAGATCGCGACAAGCTTTCCATCACACCGGACGCTCGCTCAATCAGTGGTTCTGCTCGCCAGGGCAGTGAATATCATTTTTCGGGTGGCAAATTCATGGACATTGATGTGCCACTTGGTGAGTTGCGCACTGATGACAATGGTCGACTGCTTGTGTTTGGTGGTCATGGTAAATCGGGTTCGGTTGATGGAAAGCCGCCTTCAACTTTTGCGAATAATGACGGTTGGTATGACGACACCAGCGATGGACCAGTAACTGCCAGCTTAGTCTTGAACGGTCGAGTGGTGGAGGTGGCGCCTGCATGGGTAGTGGTGGCGCCGCCAAATTACGGACCACAGCAAAAATCCGTCCGTACCATGTACGCGCTTATGACCGATCTGGCTATCAACGCCGGTCAAATCAAGGCACCGACCAGACCATCGTTCCAGAATGACATTTTGCCAATTCTCAAGGCAATGTGTGATTTGCAATGGACGAATGCAGGTTTTGCGGCAGGGTTCGGCTACGGAATGCCTCAGTATTTTCTCGACCCTGTCTATTTACAGCGACTTGCCATGCCCGGCGATGTCTACGCGGAACTGCGTCGCACGGTCGCCAATTCATTCCGCAATCCAAATGATGGCGATATTTCCACAAAACCATGGCCTTGGGTATATGGCGATGCTATGAACATCCCCATGCCACCGGTTAAAAACGCTATGTCCGCGCTAACGAATACTCAGCTTGCCTTGCTTGAATATTGGGCACAGGGGCAATTTGAGGCGGATTACGACCCCGAGCGCCTATCTCCCGGATCCATTGATGATGTGCCAGTGGCAGAACAGCCAGCTATGCTGGATCGGGCATCCCTTGAATTTTGTCTGGCCGATGCGTTTCATCCAGGCTGCGAGATTACCTGGCCGGTACGTCATGCCACCATGTACAGCGAGCCATATCGATGGCGACATCGGGATGAGAATAATTGCGAGCCAGCCTATGGCAAGACGCTCACTTCTGCTGAAGCACTTTCCTACAATGGGCCTCTGTATGCTCAGTTTCCTGGCTCCATTACACGCTGGATGGCCATTCCCTGGCAGACGGATACCGCCAGTTGCCGCTCGGGTTATGATCCTCAATACGATCCCTATTTACCAACTTTCTGGCCCGCTCGCGTACCGAATCAGGTGCTAAGCGAAGAGAATTACCGCAAAGTGATGGATGAAAATTTGTCGCGCGAAGATCGTTTAGCTGCTTTTAACCGACGTTCGGATTGGGATCGCACGCTAGGTGTTGGCTATGACAACCAGTTAGCGAACATGGTCGACGGTTTCTCTGATATGGGCATCGTTGAAGTGCGACCCGGCATGATCAATGACCCTGACTTTCCGCCAGTTATGCAAGTGGAAGATCGCGGGGGGCAGGATATGACCAAGGCAGAAAGGCACATTACCGACAGCGCAATGCGGCAAGCAATTATTATCCAGAAGCTCAGGAAATAAATTTGGGCAGGACTGCTATCAGCTGGGATGTGATCATTCTGGGTGCTGGACCAGCAGGTCTGGCGCTAGCGAGAAACCTGCAGCCAAACCGGCGAATCCTGGTGATGGAGCGGCGCGCGACAATGCCTACGGAGCCACGTATCGGCGAATCGCTGCCTGGATCGGCTAGCGTATTGCTACAGCGATTGGGTTTGTTCGACCAGTTTCTCTCTGGTGATCACCGGGAGCGTGGGGCTACCCTCACCATATGGGATGAAACAACGCGCGTTTGGCGCGATGCCTTGCGCGATCCTTCCGGGCCCGGCTGGAATATGAATCGCCGCGAGTTTGACCAACTGCTACTTGCGGGTGCCCGCGATGCCGGGGCAACTATTCTGGAAGGATGTTCCCAGTTTGAGATTGGACGCCAGGGGCAAGACTGGTGTATACGTCTACATCAGAGCGATGATTTGCACTGCGCCCCGATTCTCGTGGACGCGACCGGACGATCCGGCTCTATTGCGCGACGGTTAGGGGTAAGCGTTTACTTGGATGATCCATTGCTGTGTGTATACACGTTCTTGTGCAGTTGCCCAGATGATGAGGATGCAACCATGCGCATACAAGCCGATGAACAAGGCTGGTGGTACACCGCCCAGATTCCGCACGGGCAACGAGTGCTCGCCTATCACTTGGATGCCGAGAACCCTTTATGGAGACAATGGCAAAAGCCTTTGGATTTTTTAGATTATGCACGGCGGCATCAGCTCATTGCTGAAGCGATTCACACGCTGGCGCCATCTAAACTCCAGTATCGGCCGGCGGGTACTGCCATGCTGGATATTGACACCCTGCATCAAGCAGGCTCTGGTTTCCTCGCCATTGGCGATGCGCTGCTAACATTCGATCCTATTTCATCGCAAGGAATTTTTCATTCACTCGCATCAGCTGAAAGTGCGGCTAATGCCATTCGTGCCGGTTTTCCAGAGCATCTGGATGCCCTGCAAAATTTTCAAAACGAAATGCGCGCTGTCGGTACTCGTTACCTTATCAATTTGAAAAGTACCTATCAGGGGCCTCGACGATTTGCTAACTGCGAATTTTGGTCAAGACGGGCGTGACAGGTTGATTCAATAACACGCATCTCGCTGCATTTTTCTCGCTATGCTCTAATACTGCAAAGTAGTACTTGCCGAGCAATAAGCTATGCGTGGACTATCCAAGCGGTTAAATTTCAGCATTGGTTAGGGCGAGGGAGTCTGTCTATTTTTACGAATATTTGATCCGACTACTTGAAGGATTCAGCTGGATTGCCCATGACGGTCTAACAGAGAGTGGCTTAGTTGTGACAATCCAGTGAGTTTTTTGCTCAATAACCCAATTTGCGTTTTAGTGCTTCGCTTGGGCGGCCTCCAAGATGTCCAACTTGGTTTCTCGTCCGCCTTTTTGCACACTCTGCGCTTTATCGTAGCTTTCCACCAGTGCCCGATAGGGTGGCACGATGTGATCTATCATGATAGTCGCGAAGTCCATCGCATCAGGACGATTCCACGTACTCATGATTTCGGCCAAGGTGGCATAAGTATCGATAGGTACGGCACCAGCTTGAACAACACGGGCGAGCGTGAGGTCGGTCGCCATCTTGGACCAATTCCCCGAGGCATCAATAATCGTGAAGACCTTGTACCCTGCAGCGATGGCACTTAGTGTGGGGAAAGACATGCAGACGCTCGTCAGTGTGCCAGCTATCAGAAGAGTCTTGCGTTTGCTCTTCTCGATGGCTTCGACCCACGCGGGGTTGTCCCATGCGTTGATCTGGCCAGTTCGCGGGATGTAGGTCGCGTCTGGATTATTTTGATGAATTTCAGGGATGAGTGGGCCGTTCGGCCCGTCAGGGACCGAAGCCGTGGTGAAAGTTGGAATTTTGGCGAGATGGGCCACTTTTGCGAGTGCGGTTACGTGCGAGCGAAGGGTCGTAAGTTCGATGTCTCTGACCAATTGAAACAACCCACTTTGATGATCTATAAGTAGCAATACAGCGTCATTGGTGTCGATCATGGGGATATTGCCGTTGAAATTTGCTGGGATGCTCATTTGTATCTCTCCTTTATGTTGGACAATGCATTCGCACCGTCGGGATGAAATGCCATGCCGATCGAGTTGAACGGCATGGCTCGAATTAGTGAGATATCTGCGCGAAATGCCCGCTTCTGAAGTCTGTGATAGCTTGAGCAATTTCTTTTTGACTGTTCATCACGAACGGGCCTTGCCCGACGATCGGTTCGTCAATCGGCTCGCCGCTAAGCAACAGCACCAAAGCTTCATTGTTTGCTTCGATAGACATGGTGCTCCCAGGGCGATCAAGCATTACCAACTGAGCTTCGCGCGCGATGGTGTCATTGTTGACCGATACCGTGCCTCGCAAAACGACCAGCGCCGAGCTCCAGCCATCCGGCACAGACAACTCACAGACACCGCCCTGATTCAGTCGTAAATCCCACACCTGCATAGGCGTGAAGGTACGTGTTGGGCCCACATGCCCCTTGTAGTCACCTGCAATCACCCTCACCGTGCCAGCGCCGTCAGGCAGATCGACAGTCGGGATGTCACGATTGAGGATGGCTTGATAACCGGGCGTGGTCATTTTGTCCTTGGCCGGCAGATTCACCCACAATTGCACCATTTCCAGCATGCCGCCGGAGCGAGTGAACGCTTCAGAATGAAATTCTTCGTGCAGAATGCCGGACCCAGCTGTCATCCACTGTACGTCTCCGGGGCCGATCACGCCGCCTTGACCTGTGGAGTCGCGGTGTGCAACCTCACCCTTGTAAACGATGGTGACGGTTTCGAAGCCACGATGTGGGTGTGAACCTACTCCACGCGGACGGTCTACAGGGCTGAACTCGGCTGGACCGGCGTAATCCAGCAGCAGAAATGGGCTTAGCTGCTTACCGTGATTATTGTAAGAAAACATCGAACGAACGGGAAAGCCGTCTCCAACCCAATGCGGACTGGGCGCGTTGTGAACACCAATAATTCTTTTCATGGCCGTCTCCTTGTGATAATGACAAAGTTTGTTGCTGTCAGAAGAGTAGACCAAGGACATTGTGTTGTGTAGATAGTAAAATTTGCCAACAGTGTTCTATTTGGTGAACGATGAGGATGCCATGCAAGATTTGAACGATCTTTATTACTATGTACAAGTTGTTGAGCATAGAGGGTTTTCACCGGCAGGGCGTGCTCTCTGTATGCCCAAGTCGAAGTTGAGTCGCCGGATTTCGATGCTGGAGGAACGGCTTGGTGTTCGACTGATTCAGCGCACGACCCGGCACTTCTCTGTCACCGAAATTGGGCAGACCTATTATGAGCACTGCAAAGCGATGCTGGTGGAAGCCAAGGCCGCGCAGGATGCGATCGAAGTGACACGCGGAGAACCACGTGGCATCGTGCGCATTACCTGTCCGGTGGCGTTGTTACATGCTAACGTCGGTGCGATGCTGTCGGATTTTATGGCCATCAACCCGCTTGTTACAGTACATCTGGAAGCCACCAATAGACGTGTTGACCTTGTAGCAGAGGGTGTTGATATCGCTATTCGGGTACGCCCACCCCCGATACAGGATAGCGACCTGGTTATGCGCGTGCTGGCAAATCGCAGCCAGTGCCTGGTCGCCAGCCCAGCACTTATTCAAGGACGTCGCTTACCGATGGTGCCTGCTGATTTAACAGATTGGCCAAGTCTTGGTTTAGGTGTTTGGCAGCAAAGCCATATCTGGAATTTGTTCGGACCGGACGAGGCACATATCGCGCTTTGTCACACCCCACGCTTCGTCACCGGCGACATGATCGCGCTGCGGGATGCAGCTCTTACTGGTGTCGGTATCGTACAGCTACCGACGATGATGGTTTGTGATCAATTGGCCCAAGGCAAGTTGATCCGGCTGCTGCAAGACTGGGCACCCCGACACGAAATTATCCACGTGATGTTTCCATCGCGACGTGGCCTGTTACCTTTAGTGCGCGCCTTGATTGACTATCTCGCACAGCGTTTTAAGATGCTAGATGAAGATTGATGAGCGGGTGGTTATCAGAGCGCTTGCGAGTTCCTTAAGGGGAAGTAGAGTAGGGTGTTCTATAAATATATGTTCAAACTCAATTGAATATGACTGTCTGTTAGTTCCGAAATAGTATGTGCACATCACCTCTATAAATCACTTTTGCTGCTTGCATCACATAACCGGATAGGCCCATTTTTTTGAATTGGGAGCTTGTATAGTCGCAGTAGTCAACTAAAGGGCACCTATATAGCTAATAAGTGTGAACTCTCGCAATGGAAAAGAAGAGGGTAACGGGTCAAGTTGCTTGATCAGTACCTGTGAGCAAGGATATTGAATTTACGAATGGAGGTGAAGCGGTTTGTAAACTTACTAATAATCAAATAACTCGACCTGTTATTTATTTACGTGGCATTCTAGAAGGCTGCTTTTCTTCTATTTGTGTTCCGTTATCCCAACATTCAAACCAGTCTGTCAACGCGTATATTTCGCCAAAGCTGGTGAGTCGGCGATCAATAGCATCGTGATTACCCCAAACTACATCATCCAAGGCACCATCGGCTACGCGCGATTCGATATCGTGGCAATAAAGCCCCAGATCGCGCTGAACGTAGAAGCCATAGGTACGGCACGCCACCGGACGTTGGGCGTAGACAGTGCATGAACCAGTAGTTAGATCTAGCAGTGGACAGGTAACTGGCGCTGCCCGTTGGTCGTTCAAGGCGGCCATATTGCTGCGAATTTCCTGAAGGCGTGCTGGCGGCAGATCTGCCAAGCCTTCTTGCAACAATTCCCACTCGGCTCGCGTTAATTGAGGTACGTCGGCGAGCCGCCGACAACAATTGTCGCAGCCCTTACCGCAAAGCCAGTCGGCACGATTCTGCCGGATGATTTGTACGCGTTCGTCAATCTCGGTATGGAGTTGGGTTAGCGTGGTCATGTATATCACTCAGTTTTTTCAGCTGGATTTGCTTTGGCATTGGCCAATTCAATTCAGTGAACTCCTCCTTGAATGCGGCGGATAGATGACAAGTAATGCTATTTGTTCGTGTTGAGTAACAAGTGAAGTCGCGTAATCAGTTCGTAAACCTCAAATTTTAATTTTTGCAACTAATTGCTCGGCAATATCGGACGCGATGGGGATCCTGAAATATGTTTTTTTCCAAGCTTTAACTAATAAGTATATCCATAAACCCAGAGCGGCAATATATGTCAGTTGATGAATGAATTTGCCAAAAAAGTATTCAAATCCAAAAATAATCTGAATCAGACTTATTGCCCCAAAAACAACGACTGACTGGGCAGCATGAAATCTGACTAACGCATTTTCTTTCTCAATAAAAAAAATGATCAGACCACTGAGCCAGCCGAAAAGGTAGCATAGAAAGCAGGCAATATGTTCATCTAGACCCATTGAAGTTTTATTCATTTTGTTCCCTGTTTTAATCAAAAAATTTAAATTGCAAGATGGGTTGGCATATCGAAGTTGATTTCCACACGATCGAGGCCACGCTTGAGGCAGCAAGGCAAATTGTTATCAGCACATACCAGCAAGGATATCGAATTGACGAATGAAGGTGAAGAGGTTTGTAAATTTATTATGAGTAAAGTAACTTACCAACTTGTTTTTACATATTATTTCTGTCAGGAAATGTTTTATGTCAGGTGATGAAAATTCAACCGGGATCATACAGCACCATATCCTTTATCGGGTAATGCTTGCGGTTAGTCTTGCAACAGGGGCAATGAATATGACGGGCGAAGGCGACCAGCAGGTAGTATTTCAGTGATATGGCCAGATGTGATTTGCGGTCATTATGAACAGAGTTTTTAGAGGCGCCTTCATAGCAATATGCTTCGTAGATAAGCAATATCAAAGACTATTACGCACTTCCACGTAGGTGGTAATTGCACTGGCATATTATGATTAACGCAATGCCGGCTGTTTGTAAAATAGCGTCAATTGTTTGTGGACACTGGGGCAGCAGCTTTTCAGAATGTCCGGTGCCGTAAAAAAATACTCACTCAATACTGCGAAAAACTCTGCAGGAGAGGTGGCAGCATAAGAATTTATAAAAGCTGGTTCCCCCGTTTCCACTTGCAGGCAAAGCGTATCGTAGGCCTCACTCAATGCCTTAGCCCATGTTACCCTGCTCATGCCACGACGCAGTGGCGGCATGCCATTAGTTGCCCCATTAAGAGCATCCAACTTATGTGCAAACTCGTGCAACACAACATTGTGTCCAGCCTGAAAATGAAAGGTATCCTGCTCCACATCATCCCAAGATAAAATTACCGGACCGCGTAACCATGACTCGCCGCTTAAAATATTTGCTTCGTCGTGCACCAGGCCCATGGCATCCATCTGTGTATGATTGACTCGAAACGCACCCGGGTAGAGTATGACCTCTACCCAACTATCATAATAATCCACGCCTAGATTCAGGATTAATAAACAGGCTTGGGCGGCCACCACCACCTTCATTGACTGCGTTACCTCCAAACCGTGAGCACCAGTGATGGATTTTTTATCCAGAAACCACGTCGTCATCTCCCGCAAGTGTGCCATTTGTACTGCATCCAGACCTTTTAACACCAACATGCGTCGGGTCACCTTTTGCCAAATGTAGTGGGGTATAGGGTGTCGCTTAAGAATTCTGCGCATGCGCCAGCGCCGAAACGCAGTGCCTAGAGGTTGCATCTCGTTCTCTCGGTGATCAGCAACATGATGTGGTAGCGCTCCATATTTTTGGACATCTATAAAAATTCAAATTTTACGTCATTACCGCTATGGCAGGAATCCAGAACCAACTGATTTGTCAGCAGTTTGCAAGCACTCAATTATTATTTTAGCGGGAAAGATGCATTATAGAGACACCTGTTATTTATTTCTTGAATGAGAATCATTATTGATTGTATAATGATTCTCAACAACTGATGGTTATCTTGGTGTACAACATTTACCAGAGTTTAATTTAAAGATTTGCCAAGTATAGTTTTTATCAATATTGATGTTGGTCAGCTTTGCTTAACAAGCCTATGAACCCTTGAGAGACGCGCCGCAATTTGGCAACGTTATATTCCAGGATAAAGATTTGTCTCTGTACAGAAATAATCTTGCGTTAGTTGTCGCAGGCTACAGTCGGTAGGGGAGAGGAGTAATGACTTGGTTAGTAAAGTGGCCCCGAGCTTTGTTGAGCGGAAAACATTAAAAATGGCACTGTTATTTGAAAGGCTCGACAAGTAGTGTCGCAGGTAAGTAATTGCCAAGTGCAGCCTGACTCTACCCATCCTTTCTTAATCTTTCTGTAGCAACAACCGTAACGAGTGGACGAATCCATTTTCTCCACCCAAATATACTAAGGAGAATTGATATGGCAATTGTAATTTATAGTGTGAATACTGAGGAGTTTAAAAATGGCTATGTTAATCGAAATGATTTACATATTTACAAAGCATTAGCAGCTAGTCAGCTCGTATTTAATTGTAGCTCTTTAAAAGAAGCTTGGGAGAAATTAACGAAAATCATGGGTCCAAACTTTATTTTGTATAAAGGAGGGCATCATTTATCTATTCTCTTAAAACAAGAAGGAGCCAAAGAAGGCATCCCGTTAGTTAAGTTGTACTCTACTAAAGATAAAGGTCCACATCAGTGGGATGCCTTGCAAGAACTATCGCTTCTGGCAGCAGTTTAATTGTAGTAATCGCGACATCATCTGACAGTTACCCGATTTGATCGAAGTGA
>NZ_CAKMNW010000002.1 GCF_927904885.1 Candidatus Nitrotoga sp. M5 | reverse complement strand
AACCCCACCCTTTGGCAAGACTTTACTGTCAGATTAAGTCTGAACTACTACATATTAGTGCATCATTTATTCATTAGCTCGATTGAGCTGTATGAAATGAATGGCGCCTCTAAATTTCAAGTTTCTAAGGCACGAGTAAAAAACTTGAGCTCGGCATGTAACCGATTTGTAAGTGATAATTTTTTTCGAGTAGCCTCGTATTATGACAAAGTTCTGTAAGCGGCGGCTCGCAAAATTGGATTGTTAGAAGTACCTGAGGCCCAACTGAATGCTTCCCCAACAAGAGCCAGAGCACCCCATTAATAAATTACTTATGGTCTTGTAACTCCCCTGAAACATTACTTCATTATTCTGCGTCAAACAATTCACAGGAGATGACGATGCGTAGGCTGATTCAGACAAACGTTCAACCGAAAAGCTTGCAAACCTTGAGTTCTGCCATATTAAACACAAAAATGAGGGGCGTGTATCGATTGCGATACCGCACAATTGAGTCCAAAATGAGTGTCTATTTGAATAACACCTATGACGAAGATGGACGCAGAATGTTTAACCACTTTTGTGAACGCTTGCTACCCATCACTTTTCATGATTGGATGACTAAACGTTAACACTTCTGTTTTTATTAAGATAACGGTGTTAATTTTGACCAAAAAATTTCGGCAACCCTGACACAGGGGGATGAAGTAGATGGTTAGGTGAACATACCTGGACGACGATGGGTAAACTGCATGGCAAGTACCGATGAAAATAGCATAACTTCTTAACACTATTACATAAATGATGAAAGGCTTGCAGGATTAAAATCCTGCAAGCCTTTATTAATATGGTGGCCCGGGGCGGAATCGAACCACCGACACGAGGATCTTCAATCCACTGCTCTACCAACTGAGCTACCAGGCCTATGCGAAGGAGCGCATTATAACGACAAAATACAATTTAAGGAACCATAGAATTTAGTTTAAGGCACACACATCAATGCCTACGTTCCTGTTTGCAAATTCCAAAAACAAACCCCGCACAAGGCAGGGTTCGTCAGATTCAGCAGCAAATGAATCACAATGATTACATCATGCCACCCATACCACCCATACCACCCATACCACCCATACCACCACCGCCACCCAAATCTACGGCAGGCTTCTCTTCTTCTAACTCAGCCACCATGCATCCAGTAGTGAGCATCAAGCCAGCAATAGAAGCAGCATTTTGCAGTGCAATACGGGTAACCTTAGTAGGATCGACTACGCCCATTGCCAGCATGTCGCCATACTCACCAGTCGCAGCGTTGTAGCCATAATTGCCTTTGCCTTCCAACACTTTGCTGGCCACTACCGAAGGCTCGTCACCTGCGTTATCAACAATGCAACGTAGTGGCGATTCCATGGCACGCAACACGATAGTAATGCCTGCATCTTGGTCATGATTTTGACCCTTCAACTTTGCCACTGCTGCCTTGGCACGCAACAATGCAACGCCGCCGCCGGGAACAATGCCTTCTTCCACTGCCGCACGGGTTGCATGCAGCGCATCTTCCACGCGTGCTTTTTTCTCTTTCATTTCAACTTCCGTTGCAGCGCCAACTTTAATCACTGCCACTCCGCCAGCCAGTTTGGCTTTGCGCTCTACCAGTTTTTCTTTGTCATAATCGCTGGTTGCTTCTTCGGCCTGTTTGGTAATTTGAGAGACACGACCTTGGATCGCTTCTTCATTACCTGCACCATCAATAAGAATGGTGTTTTCTTTGTTAACTTCTATACGCTTGGCTTGACCCAAGTCCGCCAGAGTAGCCTTTTCAAGCGACAAGCCGACTTCTTCGGCAATCACTGTGCCACCAGTCAGAATAGCAATGTCTTCCAACATGGCCTGACGCCTACTACCAAAGCCTGGAGCCTTAACTGCAACTGTCTTCAGAATTCCACGGATGTTATTTACCACTAAAGTAGCCAGCGCTTCGCCATCTACATCCTCAGCAATAATTACCAGCGGGCGACTTGCCTTGGCAACTTGTTCCAGTAGCGGCAACAGGTCACGAATATTGGAGATTTTTTTGTCGTGTAACAAAATGTAGGGATTTTCCATTTCTACATTTTGCTTATCTTGATCGTTAATAAAATATGGCGACAGATAGCCGCGATCAAACTGCATACCTTCGACCAATTCAAGTTCGTTCTCGAGTGATTTACCATCTTCAACGGTGATTACACCCTCTTTTCCTACCTTGTCCATCGCGTCAGAAATAATCTTGCCTATATTGTCGTCAGAATTGGCAGAAATTGAGCCAACTTGAGCAATTTCGGCAGAACTAGTGCATGGTTTTGACAACTTTTTCAATTCCTCTGCGACAACTGAGACTGCTTGATCGATACCACGTTTCAGATCCATTGGGTTCATTCCAGCAGCAACAAATTTCATGCCTTCTTGTACTATGGACTGTGCCAGAACGGTCGCAGTAGTCGTACCGTCACCAGCTATGTCAGAAGTTTTCGAAGCTACTTCCTTGACCATTTGCGCGCCCATGTTCTCGAACTTGTCCTTCAGCTCGATTTCCTTGGCGACAGATACTCCATCTTTGGTTATTGTGGGCGCGCCATAAGAGCGATCCAACACTACGTTACGACCTTTCGGTCCAAGAGTGACTTTAACCGCGTTGGCTAAAATGTTAACACCTGCAACCATTTTACTGCGTCCAGTATCATGGAATTTCACGTCTTTTGCTGCCATGTTTCTTTCTCCTAAAGTTATTTGGTTGTTTCACTTCGGTCTTTACCGAAGATCACCTCATCCTACCGAAGGGCAGGAAAGACCGTATATCTGGATATTAAGTTTCGATTACACCAATAATTTCTTCTTCGTGCATCGTTATGTATTCTTCACCCTCAATTTTAAAAGTCTGACGGGCTTGTTTACCGAACAAAACCTTTTCACCAACTTTTACAGTCATTGGGATTAGTTTGCCGTCGTCAGCATATCTACCAGTGCCTACAGCGACGATTACGCCGTGATCAGGCTTCTCGGTAGCGGAATCGGGAATGACAATTCCGGACGCAGTCTTACGTTCTTCTTCCATGCGCTTGATAACGACACGATCATGCAAAGGACGGACCAACATGTTTTATTCTCCTTAAACAAACAATTAACAAAATAACGGTATCTCCAGTTAGCACTCGATACCAGAGAGTGCTAATAATAAGGGCGGGGCGCACTTATTTCAAGAGCACAACGAAAATTTCTTTAATGACGATTAAGAAGAAAGGCCACAGAAAACTTGAAGTACAACAATTAGACATTGGCTTGGTATACGTACATAAACTTGCCAAGAACTCCACGAACAACAATCTGAATACTACACCTTAAAAATAAGACTGAAGATTGAGCAATCAATCGTCCCTCGTATTAATTTCACTGTCATTCACTAATCTATTCCTTGGCTAGCAACCTGTCGGATTTAACGAATCGTAGCGAATATCAACTGAGCCTGGAAAATTTTAACGATCTTGTAGGGTAAATAGTTGTTCAGTTGCCCAAAAAACCGTCAACTGGGGTCAGCAGGTATTCATCGCAAGGAAAAGTCTCTTAAGAAATTAAATTTAACAAATTGTTTTAACTAACTATATTAAGTTAGCTTTGGGCGATTTTAGGCCATAGCCTGTTTACCTTGCCACCCTCGCTCAGCTCAATTTACACTACAATTTGTTAAGTCCGTCAGGCCGCTAGGCACTGGTGACTTTAAAATGGGGCAAGCCGCCACATGCGCATTGCCGGCCAATTACCTTTGGTTGAGATGGCAGCATTAATTACGAAGTGCGCCTGTGGCGGAGAGAGTTACAGAAGTTTGGCCGACTAACTGCTGCTTACAATTCAGATTTGTCACCAAACTGCCTGCATCAGCAGATGGAGCGCAATCTAACATCACATTTTTCCACATCAGCGGCAGTTAGCGAAGCCGTCCGCTGATTAGTTGAGCGGTAGCGGTTCACTTAATTGGCAGCAGCAGTCCATCAAGGATTACATATCAATGTAATCCTTGATGGAGACACATACGCGCCAAACATCAAGATCTCTGATGATGAATTGCCACGCTAATATTGGACACGAGATGTGGAACAACCCATTGCGACCGTGAGATCAGAACGTCTAACGTGATTGTTCAGATTGCTAAGCTCAATCACAAAGGCCGAACCAAGCGTTTAACATTACCTTGAGACGCCATCATGGTCACTGTTAAATTTGTACCTTTTAGTGCTAAGCGCTCGCGTTGGATGAGTCAGGTGGTATTCCAGTTTTCAAACTGTCGACAGCGTGAACGGGAGCCGCGTCTCCCGCCATCAAATGAGAGATCGCGCTGTACACCATCCGCTGACACTCAAGCATGTTCTTACTGGCGAACGCAGGCGACAACACGCTAATATTAAAGTGTCCGCCACCGCCGCTCACCTCAGCCTGTGAATCAGGAATCTGCCGTTCGATTGCTTCTTGTAGCGCGTCAATGACGGAGCCTTTAAAATCAGTAGTGTGGCAAGACATAAATTGTATCCTTGGAAAGTATGTGGAAATTATTATTGATAGAAAGTATAGCAATATCGAGTAATCAAACGCCTCCAACTCGAATCTCAAGACTGTAGATATTTCTAAACTACTTATCACTGATCAACGACTGTATGGCTTACAGAAATTATAGCAACAAGAACGGTGCTACTCTTAGGAACTCTAACATTCACTTTACATTCCACGCAAGTGGTAGCCTCATCGAGGAAGAATTAAGTCTCCAATTGACTTGCTTAATTAGTCATTATGCACATAATGCTGATCAGCATGAAAAACGCAAACTACAGACCTCGGCTCAGATCAAGACATTTTTAAACGGGACATCGGAGGTGTTATTTCGGGCCAAAAAAGGAACATCCTGTATCGTCATGGCAGCAGGCGATGCACCATGTCCACTCGGTAGAGCAAACATCTACCGTATGCTTGCCGTGGCGTGTTTAGCCTTGCCGATAAATCGATCTATGAACTGACGCCCGTTAACAGCTTGAATTTCTTGCATCTCCATCGGTGCGAGCTGTATCAGCTGGCGCAAAATCCGGTGATGCTGACTTCAGCCTGGTCGCGGTAAAACGAATATACCGTTGCGTTGCACGATCAATGACGACACTCATAACGTCGCCGACATCACAGGCAAAGTGCGTGATGTCATTTTGCAGAGACTTTGGCTTATTACCTTGAGAAGGTTTAATTGTGATGATTGAGGTCGATTGGCAATAGCAGAGCCCAACGTAAGCAGCATGCTGCTTTTCATAATGTTGTTGCGTGGAAGCAGCGAGTAATAAGCAAGCATGGCGGGCTTGTTTGCACTGTTGGCTGTATCAAATCTCAATGTATCTGGCTCTCTCATTAGCTCATATACACTGTGCTTGGATGCGTTGGCGTTGACATTGATTTTACTGCCATCCAGCCCGATGCTACCGAGATTGAGGACCCCCAAAGTGCGGGCGATCATCAGGACTTTCACCATCAGCACTTCAGTCACTTTCAGGAACCAATTTCGAAAAGTTTTTATAAGCAGGCGTAACTTGACTATTAACTGAATTATTAAGTGACATTCTCTAGCTAACGACTGGACAATACGCCCGTGGCCAAATAGAAACAGCCAGTCAGCGTAAACGAATGATACTTCCACTGGTGCCGCAGGTGGGCTAACTCGATCAACAATAATGCCTATGCTAGCGCTGTTACCGTGGCTAATGACGACAGGCTGCTTCTGGTAGCTACAGCACCACAATTACTCACACTTTAGGCGGTGTGAGCGATCCTTTAAAGGGCACAACCTGGGTGGTACCGGCACCTAATGACTGCGATACAACTCTTTCTTCCTCCTAGCAGCGGCAGACGCTAAACATAGCATGTCAACTTAATTTAAAGTACAATAAATCAGTTACGTATTAATTCTAACTTTACGACTATCTGGGAATGCAATGACTAATAAGTAATAGTATTGAGCTCAGTAGTGAGGAATGGCTAGCTAACTAATTCACGGAGGTAATCTAAATGAACGCAGTAACCGAAACGCAAGATCCGCTGGTGTTTACCGACAGTGCGGCCAATAAGGTTAAAGTAATGATTGAAGAAGAGGATAATGCCAACTTAAAGTTGCGCATTGCCGTTAGCGGTGGCGGCTGCTCCGGTTTTCAGTATGGCTTTACTTTAGATGAAGTAACTAATGAAGATGACACCGTACTGAATAAAAATGGGGTGCAGTTGTTGATTGACCCGATGAGCATCCAATATCTAGTGGGCGCAGAAATTGATTATCAGGATGGGTTAGAAGGCTCACAATTTGTAATCAAGAACCCAGGAGCGACTTCCACCTGTGGTTGTGGATCCTCTTTTTCAGTTTAATCTAATATCGTATATACCTAAGCGAGAGGGCACAAGCTCTCTCGCATTTATAAAGCCTCACAAACAGATTCCTATTTTACATAGTGAAGCTATCTTAACAAATAGTATTTATCTGCCGCCCAGTCCAAACTAATTTATTCACGTCCACTTTACGGTAGATTATCCTCGCTGGACTGAACCTTTTGAAGAGCAGAACTTATATGGCTTTAAGGTTTTGTGGCGAGTCTTTAACCGCATGGTCAGTGAGTACACCAATGGGTGAGGAATAAGCGGATGCTCCAGCGTAAACTTTCTGCGCGAATTGCTGCATGCATATCGCACAAAAGGGTAAATTCAAACACCTTTCCTGCAGTATGGACGTGTGCATCGACGACAGGTACAAAGACATGACTGCCGGAACGGCACAACAGACTTAACCGCGGCTTCCAAGGCTGCGCGCGAGACAGGTTCGATAGAGTCGCTAGGGCAACCTGAAACACGCCTTCGCCACATGCGGACATTCAGTCGCTCAATGTCCGCCATCCACCGCGAATGTTTCCACTGACGCCAACACGATCACTTAGTGGCCGTGATCGACTGGTACTCGCGTAAAGTGGTGTCGTGGCGGTTATCGAACACACTGGAAGTGAGTTCTGTGTGGAGTACCTGGAGCAGGCATTACAAGCCATATGACACACCTGAGACCTTCAACACCAAATAATGTATACCGTACAGCAAGTGGTGGTGGCGCCAGAGTTGTGGCCAAGTAAAGATAGATAGTAAAACTCACCCAGACATAGAAACAAAAAACTAACCGTAAACAGGGGCAGCGCTTTTCCGCTGCCTGAAGGAAGTTACCCACTAAAATTCGATGCAATTATTGTCTGGACGAAGGGGGCTCTGTAAAATATCACTGCAAGTGATTCAACCTTTTGTTCTCATGTTTTAACCATTAGTCTGTATTTTGCCAATGAATTTTGAGAGACGGTCACTTTCTGGTACCATGGCCTTCACACTGAAAAATAGTGCCCGTAATCTTTAGAGAATGCGGTCGCCGGGAGACGTATATGTTAAACCAAAGCACCCTGACACAAGAAAAAAAATCAAAGTTGCGCTGGTTCGTTGCCTTATCCAGCCTGCCCTTGCTTGGAGTGGTCACTGCATTTGGAATCGCACCGCAGCCTGACAACTCCTTTACATCCCTTACCATGGCCGCGGAAAAAATCGTCCTACCCTATGACGCTTTAACTAATACCAGCGCCACCAATTCCAAGGCCGCTACATTTTGGCGCAATGAACACGTGCAGCGCGGAGATACCGTAGCTGAGCTTATGCGCCGTCTGCAAGTGGAAGATCCCTCTGCTAGCAAATATCTGCATCACGATCCAGCCGCAACATCCTTCCGACAACTTGCTGTAGGTAAATCAGTGCAAGCTGAAACCGATATGGATGGTAGTCTGCTGACGTTGCGTTACCTTGATAACGAAGACAAACAGATTCTTATAGAAAAAGGCATCAGTGGTCTTGAGAGCAGCATACAGGCACCTGTGCTTGAAACACGTCTGCTGATGCGTACTGGTGAAATCAACAGCAGCCTGTTTGCTGCGACCGATGCAATTAACTTGCCGGAGTCGACCGCCATCCAACTGGCTGAAATTTTTGGCAATGATATTGACTTCCATCGTGACCTGCGCAAAGGAGACAAATTCAACGTAATTTACGAAATGAATTACAGCAACGGCGAACCGGTTAGTGCCGGACGCATTCAAGCTGCCGAGTTCATCAATCAAGGCCAAAGCTACCGTGTGGTGTACTTCAAAGATAACAACGCTCATGGTGATTATTTCACACCGGATGGTAAGAGCAGGCGAAAGGTTTTTTTGCGTTCACCACTAGTATTTTCACGCATTAGTTCCGGTTTCAGTCGGTCGCGCTTTCACCCGGTACTGAATAAATGGCGTTCGCATAAAGGTGTGGACTATGCTGCAGCGCACGGCACCAAGGTAAAAGTTACTGCCGATGGGACGGTATCTTTTGTCGGCAAAAAAGGAGGGTATGGTAATGTTGTAATAGTGAAGCATAAGCGTCGCCACACCACCTTATATGGGCACTTATCACGGTTTTCTAGCGGCTTGCGCCCCGGGCAAAGAGTGGAGCAGGGAGATATTATCGGTTTTGTCGGTATGACTGGCTTGGCCACGGGTCCGCACTTGCATTATGAATTCATTGTCAATGATCAGCATCGCGATCCCTTGCGAGCTACATTTCCGGACGCCGCCCCCCTGAACTATGCGCAGAAGCTTGCTTTCCAAGATGCTACCCGCAGCCTGACCGCACGTTTAAGCTTGTTGCGCGACACCAACTTAGCTAAACTTGACTGAACAAAATCACACGGAGCAGAATCAAATAGTTCAGCCCCATTCTGAATATTATATAGGCATCATGTCAGGCACCAGCTTGGATGGTATTGATGTTGTCTTGGTCGACTTTTCCACCGGCTATCCAAAGTTGCTCGGCACCCACTTTCAAGCTTACAACAGCAGGCTCAAAGACACGCTGCTAGCCCTGCATCACTCTGCAAATGATGAGCTGCATCAGATGCAGATAATCGCCAATGAATTAGCGAACTTATATGCGGCAGCAACGGCAATTCTATTGCGAGAAGCTAACATCCCTCTCGACCAAGTTCGCGCTATTGGTTGCCACGGACAGACTATACGACATTGCCCTAGCGACGGTTATACTCTGCAACTGGGCAATGCAGCCTTGCTGACCGAATTGAGCGGCATTACCGTTGTCAGTGATTTCCGCAGCGGTGATATCGCCGCAGGAGGACAGGGTGCCCCGCTCGTACCTGTTTTTCACGACAGCGTTTTTCGCCACCCAAGCATTCACCGTGTTATTGTCAACATCGGTGGCATAAGCAACCTTACTAATCTTCCACCCAAGCGCCATACGACTGGCTTCGATTGCGGCCCGGGTAACATGCTGATGGATGCATGGATTTCTCTACAGCGTGGAGAACTTTACGATCAAGATGGCGCGTGGGCTGCCAGCGGACAGGTCATTCCAGCGCTGCTACAGCAGTTATTGGACGAACCTTTCTTGAATGCAGTACCACCAAAAAGCAGTGGGCGTGATTTGTTTAATCTAGCTTGGTTGAACAGCAAACTACGTGGCGATGAAGTGCCTGTTAACGTACAGGCTACTCTGCTCGCATTTAGCAGTCGCGTTATTTCAGACGCGATCCATTGTTTTTGTGATGGCGCGCAAGAGGTTTATTTGTGTGGTGGTGGCGCACATAATCAAGCTTTAGTGCAATACTTGGGCTTATCTTTACCGAATTGCCGTATTCAAACCACTGACCCGTTAGGCCTAGAAGTTGATTGGTTGGAGGCCATAGCTTTTGCTTGGTTTGCACGGCAACGATTATATGGTTATAGCGTCAATTTGACCACCGTTACTGGTGCTCGCCACCCCTGTGTGCTCGGCGCAATTTATTCAGTTTAATTTCAATTCTTTTTTTCGATAATCGTAGCTTCCTTACTCGATGTGTAGTGGTCAAGTGATTACGGACACTTCTATAGATTGTTTGCTGCGAAATGTGTTCTGTTGCAGATACACTCGTCCGTTTGGCAGGAATGGCGTTTGCACTTATCCATATGTGCGACATTCAGACAACAATGCGCACAGAAAGGTTACGCTTGAGCACCCGCTTATTCTTCACCCACCGATGTATTCCCTGATTATGCAGTTGACGACTCGACACAAAACCTTACAATCCCCATAAGCTCTGCTCTCCGTTAGGTTCAGTCCAACAAGGTTTATCTGCCGCGAACATGAGATGCAGGTTAAATAAGTTTGGCCGGAGCAGCAAATAAACTCTAATTTAGAGGCACCCCATACTATGAAATACTATTCATTAGATACTAATAAATAACAGCAATACATAATTGCAAATAATTTATGTTACAAGCAAATCAAGAGCGATCATCATGCAAGTGTATGAAGCACTCAATCTATTCCAACCAATCTACGGAGACCATTATCATGAAAACCACCACCTCCCTTCCGAACGACGTTCAGGCCACACCAAGCACCCCTGATGTAGACATTCCGGCCAGATTCGAAATATCGGAGGATGGTAACGAAGTCACTGACAACAAGACTGGCCGAATCTGGCGGCGCTGTCCTGAGGGCATGACAACGACTGCCACTGGCTGCACTGGGGTCGCAGAGGCTTTTACATGGGATCAAGCGCGCGCCATAGCAAAACACGAAGCGATGTCCACTGGTAAAGCTTGGCGCTTGCCCTTTGCAAATGAACTGTCAAGCATTGTGGATACAAGCGTTAGAAATCCCTCGATTAATACTGCCGCCTTCCCTATGAAGTGGCCAACACCGGCTGCACATTTCTGGTCGGTTGAGCCTGCAATGGATAACTCGTCTTTTGCTTGGGGTGTCAGTTTTTACGATGGAAAAGTGGATTTCCACCAACGCGGAGATGGTGGTCGAGTAAGATTAGTGCGTACAGGGGAGCATGCCGTTCCCATTGATGCCACAGGTGCCGTGGAAAATTCAGTTTATCCATAACGACTTTTAGCAGCCTGTCGGACCTAAAGAATTCGGCTGCAAATTGAGCTGAGCGGTAGCTATTTCGCTAATACTTCTTCAATATAACAATTATTACCCTGCAAACTTGCCAAGTTGGGTAAGCAGCTTTTCGCCGCAAGCTAAAAGTTCGCAAACTCACATTTTGCCCAGCTCAATTGGGGCTACTATTCTTTAAGTCCGACAGGCTGTTAGGAGGACTGTAAAAACCCTTGAAACACTTGCCGAAACCCACCAAGATTGGGCCAATGATGAACCGATTCGATTGATATTTCAGGACAAGGCACATTTTGAGCGCATCAACGAAGTGCGCCAGTTCAACGATGTGCATCGATGCTGGGCTCCCAAACTCATACGACCGTTATGTCAACCGATGCTAATTCACGAGTACGCGTATGCGGCAGTAGAGAGCAAAGTAGGATAGAAAATTGTAGACACCATAAGATTGGAGGGGCTATAGTCACCCGTAGTTGCGCCAGTTCACCTTCGTCCGATGCTAACTTAAATTTTACAATCCATCATCCAAATGAATTCAGGGGCAACTAAATTCCAGAAGCGGAGGTACCCTTATTAAAACTGATCGGAATTAAGCGATATATCATGTTTCCAATATATTTAATCACTACATATGAAGGAGAGAAACCATGAGTATGATGAATGAATTTAAGGAGTTTGCCGTCAAGGGGAATGTTGTCGACATGGCCGTAGGAATTATCATTGGAGCTGCGTTTGGAAAAATTGTTTCATCATTTGTTGGGGACGTATTAATGCCTCCAATTGGAGTTTTATTAGGCGGGGTTGATTTTTCGAGTTTGGTGTACATCGTTCAAGAGGCTACAAGAGAAGCGCCTGCTGTTGTGATTAGCTACGGGAAGTTCATCCAGTCAATGGTTGATTTTACGATTGTTGCCTTTGCAATATTTTTGGCTATCAAAGGTATAAATTCATTAAAGAAAAAAGAGGAAGAGAAACCAGCAGAAACACCAAAATTTTCAAACGAAGAAGTGCTCCTTACGGAAATCCGTAATCTACTTAAAGAACAAAAACAAGCTGAGCACTAGACCTTGCTATGCCATCCATTTCTCGCTGACCTCGACATCTTGGTTATAACATGGTTAGGTACTTCTTTTACGTGTAGTAATCGCGACATCATCTGACAGTTACCCGATTTGATCGAAGTGACTGTC
>NZ_CAKMNW010000001.1 GCF_927904885.1 Candidatus Nitrotoga sp. M5 | reverse complement strand
TAGCGAGAGGGTTTTTTATTTTATGAAACCATAGATGAAATTATTTAAAATAAACTACCTGAGTTAGATGCGTTTCGCTAATTCGCTGGCCTTACCTGTATAACAGGCTGGCGCGGTTGATGCCGCCTTGGCCGCGTGTTAGTTCTTTAAGTTTGTCATACGCATTCTCTATACTGTAGCGCCTCATTACTGTCTGGATCGGTTCTGCCAATACTTCCCAGATATTATTTCAATTTGCAGGCTTTACAGCTCGCAGAGAACTTATCTTTTTGTGAGCGACAAGAATTTACGGTATTATCACATTTCATGATTAAATATATTTTTATTACTGGCGGTGTAGTGTCCTCTTTAGGTAAGGGCATTGCAGCGGCTTCGCTGGCTGCGATTCTTGAGTCTCGCGGCCTTAAAGTAACTTTACTTAAGCTAGATCCTTATATAAATGTTGATCCTGGTACTATGAGTCCTTTTCAGCACGGTGAAGTGTTTGTGACTGAGGACGGGGCAGAGACGGATCTAGATCTAGGGCATTACGAACGTTTCGTTTCAGCTAAAATGCGTAAGGCTAACAATTTTACGACTGGACAAATATATGACAGCGTGATCCGCAAGGAGCGTCGCGGTGAATACCTCGGGAAGACGGTGCAAGTTATTCCGCATATAACAAATGAAATAAATGAATTCATTGTGCGTGGTGCGTCGGCTTCCTATGATGGAAATGCCGATGTGGCCATTGTTGAAATTGGTGGGACAGTAGGAGATATTGAATCGTTACCATTTTTGGAAGCTGCCCGTCAGATGGGATTGCGCAATGAACGTAGTAATACTGCCTATGTTCATTTGACGCTTGTGCCATATATTGGAAGCGCGGGTGAATTGAAAACCAAGCCGACACAGCATAGTGTACAGAAACTACGTGAGATTGGTATTTTCCCATCCGCATTGTTATGCCGTGCAGATCGCCCAATTCCTGATGAGGAGCGTGCGAAAATTTCATTGTTTTCTAATGTGCGTGAAGAAGCTGTGATTTCAATGTGGGATGTGGATAGTATTTATAAAGTTCCGCAGATGTTGCATGCTCAGGGTTTGGATCGCATTGTCTGCGATCAACTGGGGTGGTCGGATCTACCACCTGCTGATTTGTCAGTCTGGAGCAAGCTTATTTTTGCATTAGAACATCCTCATCATGAAGTTACTATCGGCATGGTTGGTAAATATGTTGAATTGACTGAGTCATATAAGTCTTTAATCGAAGCTTTAAGACATGCGGGTATACATACTTCCACTCGCGTTAATATTGAATACATTGATTCTGAAGTGCTTGAAAGCGGTGGTATAGATGGTCTGAATTGTCTCGATGCAGTTTTAGTCCCCGGTGGATTTGGTAAGCGCGGCATCGAGGGGAAAATTGCCGCAATACGCTATGCTCGTGAGAATAAACTTCCTTTCCTCGGTATTTGCCTCGGCATGCAGCTTGCTGTGATTGAATATTCCCGTCACGTTGCAGGCATGATTGATGCAAATAGCACAGAATTCAATCCTGAAACAGAACATCCGGTGGTTGCGCTTATTACTGAATGGCGAGACAGTGATGGTAAGGCTGAGTTCCGCAATACTAATTCTGATCTAGGCGGTACCATGCGTTTGGGTACGCAGCGCTGCCCGATAAAATCCGGCACCCTTGCTGCGACTATCTATGGCGCTGAAGTCAACGAACGTCACCGCCATCGTTATGAGGTTAATAACTACTATGTTCCTGCTCTAGAGAAAGCAGGCTTAGTGATTTCCGCACGTACACCGAGCGAGGCCTTACCGGAGATAATGGAGTTACCGCAAACTACGCACCCGTGGTTTATTGGTGTACAGTTTCATCCTGAATTTACTTCCACTCCGCGTGAAGGTCATTCCTTGTTTAAATCGTTTGTTGAAGCGGCTATTGAATGCCATAAGTCAGTTTGCTCTGCAAAAAATATAGCTGCTATATGAAACTATGCAATTTTGAAGTTGGACTGAATAACTCATTATTCCTGATTGCAGGGCCTTGCGTGATTGAGTCCGAGCAATTGGCTTTGGACACGGCTGGGAAAATCAATGAGATTTGTCTAAAGTTGGGCATCCCATTTATTTACAAATCATCTTACGATAAGGCAAATCGAAGTTCAGGTAAATCCTTTCGTGGCTTTGGAATGGAAAAGGGACTTGAAATTCTGGGCAAGGTGAAGGCTCAGATTGGTGTTCCGATACTAACCGATGTGCATGCAATTGAGGAAATTCCGTCGGTTGCCGCCGTGGTAGATGTCCTGCAAACGCCTGCCTTTCTATGCCGCCAGACAGACTTCATTCATGCCGTTGCAAGTGCTGGTCGTCCGGTGAATATAAAGAAGGGACAATTCCTTTCTCCATGGGACATGCAAAATGTGGTTGCAAAGGCGCGTGAGGCAAGCGGTCAGGATAACGTTATGGTTTGTGAGCGTGGCGTATCATTTGGATATAATAATCTAGTGTCGGACATGCGTTCCTTAGCTGTAATGCGTAACACCGGTTGTCCGGTTGTATTTGATGCCACGCACTCGGTGCAGTTGCCGGGCGGGCAGGGCACAGTAAGCGGTGGACAGCGTGAATTCGTGCCAGTTCTGGCGCGTGCGGCAGTAGCAGCTGGCATTTCCGGGTTGTTTATGGAAACGCACCCTGATCCGTCGCAGGCATTGTCTGATGGCCCTAATGCCTTTCCGCTTGGGCACTTGGAAGAGCTGTTAAATACCTTGAAAGTTTTAGATATGGCAGTAAAGGAACAAGGTTTAATCGAAGAAAATATAGACTTGTGTAATGTATAGTGAATTAAGGAATTAGTGATGAGTGCAATTGTAGATGTTATAGCGCGTGAAATTTTAGATTCTCGTGGCAATCCAACGGTCGAGGCGGATGTATTGTTGGAGTCAGGCATTATGGGGCGTGCTGCAGTACCGTCTGGTGCGTCCACCGGGGACAAAGAAGCGGTCGAGCTTCGTGATGATGATAAACAGAGATACTGCGGTAGAGGCGTTTTGAAAGCGGTGGAGAATGTTAATACTGAGATTGCTGAAGCAATCATTGGCTTGGATGCCGTTGAGCAGGCATTTATTGATCAGACTATGATTGATTTGGATGGTACCGAAAACAAATCTCGTCTTGGTGCAAATGCTATCTTGGCAGTATCTATGGCTGTGGCCAAGGCTGCTGCGGAAGAGTCTGGCTTGCCGTTGTACCGTTATCTGGGTGGTGCGGCGCGAATGGGATTACCCGTGCCTATGATGAATATTATTAATGGTGGTGCACACGCCAATAATAATATTGATATGCAGGAATTTATGATTATTCCAGTTAGTGCGGCCAGCTTCCGCGAAGCGTTGCGTTGCGGGGCGGAAATATTCCACGCGCTAAAGGGGCTGATCAATGACAAGGGTATGCCAACTACCGTTGGTGATGAGGGCGGTTTTGCGCCCAATTTACCAAATAACGAAGCTGCGTTGCAGTTGATTATAGAAGGCATAGAAACTGCAGGGTATGTGCCCGGTGTGGATGTAGCTATTGCTGTGGATTGCGCTAGCTCTGAATTTTACAAGGACGGTTTGTACCATTTGGAGTCTGAAGGTGTCAAATTGACATCCGCGCAGTTTGTTGATTATCTAGCTAATTGGGTCGATAAATATCCATTAATTAGCATAGAAGATGGTATGAGCGAGCATGATTGGAGTGGCTGGAAGCTGTTAACTCAACGCTTGGGGAAAAATGTGCAATTAGTAGGCGATGACGTCTTTGTAACTAATACCAAGATATTGCGCGAAGGGATTAGTCAGGGTTTGGCTAATTCAATTCTGATTAAAATTAACCAGATCGGCACGCTGACTGAAACATTTGCCGCCATCGAGATGGCTAAGCGCGCGGGATATACAGCAGTGATCTCTCACCGTTCTGGTGAGACTGAAGACACTATGATTGCAGATATTGCCGTGGGTGCCAACGTCCTGCAAATTAAAACCGGATCTCTGTCACGTTCTGATCGAATAGCGAAGTACAACCAGCTGCTACGTATTGAAGAAGACATGGGTGACAGCGCATATTATCCTGGGCGTGATGCATATCACCAACTTGCATAGGTTCTCGGTTGTTCTTAATTTAACATAAATGCGCTGGGTTTTGCCGATATTGGTATCTTTGCTACTGCTATTGCAGTATCCGATGTGGCTTGGGAAAGGTGGTTGGTTGAAGGTTTGGGATCTTGACCGTCAAGTTGATGAACAGAAATATATAAATAAAAAGACACAAGCTCGCAACGCAGTGCTGGATGCCGATGTGTACGATTTGAAACAAGGTACGGGAGCCGTAGAAGAGCGCGCTCGTAGTGAGCTTGGTATGGTGAAACGCGATGAAATATTCTTTCAGATAGTGGGTAAGCATTCATTATTGCCTGCGTCAACAGTGCCTGATGTAAATGCAGTTAGCGACGGCGTTCTTCTGAAATAACCGTAAATATTTAAGATTTTCACTAACTTAATTTGCTCGTTAATACCAGATTTAATTGTTTCATTATATTTGAAACTTAACCAACCTTTGATATTCACAACAAATAATGAGGTTGACCAAAT
This sequence comes from Candidatus Nitrotoga sp. M5, assembly GCF_927904885.1. Classification (GTDB taxonomy): domain Bacteria; phylum Pseudomonadota; class Gammaproteobacteria; order Burkholderiales; family Gallionellaceae; genus Nitrotoga. Next base: position 205,461 of record NZ_CAKMNW010000001.1, on the reverse strand, counting down.
AACCAGCACTTTCTTGTGTTGCTACTAAACCATTATGTTCGCTATTTTCCGCCAACTGATCAATTTTTAATCCCTCCAAGTTCTGTGCTGAGCGCCAAATCTTGGTAGACTGCCATCAAGTCTGTTTCTACCAAAGCGCACTTTCGCACATGCATTTTGCGGCCATCTTTACGCCAGCGACAGTTTGTTACGCGGCGCTGAACGGCTAGTGGCGTTCTCAATTCCCCCCAGGAAGCTTTGATTACGGCCTACGTTAAATACAGTCGTAAACTGATTCGCCAGCACAGTGATAAATAAATTCCCGTCAAAATGATCACTTCTTCGAGTGAACCACTGGACGCAAACGCATCTCGCTTTTCACGCTGCGTAAGTGCTCTCCAGATCATTCCGCATAGTGCCGCAATCTCTTCTCGTTCCACAGGACAACTACATCTTATTGTTGCGCAGGCAGTACACATTGGAATGCCTTAACACGAGCCCACCTGTTTGTCGCCTTAAAATTTAACTTTTAGGCATGGAGGCAACAAGGGGTACGTTATACAAAAGCATTTTTAGACAGGCGTTAATCAAGGTATATTCACGTGGAGAACGGACGATACTATCGGTCGCGGAAGAGCTGAGTGTAAACTGTCATTCAGTTAAAATTTGGATTAAAAGAACAAGAATGTGCACGGGTTGGCTAGTTGTTGACCAAAGAGCATCGCCTGCAGAGTTGGTCGATTGGACCGTAGTCGCTGGTGTTGCGTTAAGTAGGTTTCGTTACTGTTGGTTTAAACTTTGCGAATAATCATTCCCCGATAAACCGCCAAATTAAGAAAAACACTGGCAATACTAAAATATTTTAGTACAACAAAACGGCTTCAAAAATATACCAATTGATGATTAATGGTATTTTGTAATATTGTAGGAGTTAGGGGCTTTTGGTGGGGCGATCTTAAAGATGAGTTATATTACATTTGAAATGGTTTAGCTCGATCGGGCTGAGCAGAATGATGCCCAACATCTCACACTTGGCTTGACGGGTTCACTACGAATGTGCGTCTTTCTTTTATTTTATCGCTGCACCAAGTCATCGATATGCCGTGATATCTGTGTGAACCTTGCTAGCAGCTCCACACTTTTAACTCCCCTTAAATACTGCCTCACCCACATCAACATGGCTGATTATTGAAGACTGATACCTATCATGCACCGCCCATACGGTTTTGAAGGAGTCTGAATCAATAATACGATGAATCGCTTTTTTAGGAAAACAAGCGGAAATCTCAGTTCGGGTGCGCAGACAATCTACCTCAGTATATGGCGCCAAATATTTGTATTTAATTGCACAGCCGTACAAATATTGCAAAGAGCTGGATACCCATTCAAAGTATATGTGCTAAAAAATAATTAACACTCGAATGGATGGCGCAATACGATGGTTTCATCACGCTCCGATCCAGTGGAAACCATGTCAACTGGCACTTCACATATTTCTGCAATGCGTTGAAGATAGTTGCGTGCTTCCAGCGGCAAGTTATCATAACACTTTACGCCTACTGTGCTACCGCTCCAGCCTGGCATGTCTTCATATATTGGCTCACAACCAACCAGGGATTCTGCACCTACTGGCAGGATGTCGCTGTATTCCCCTTCACAATGGTAGCCCACACCCAAACGTAACGTTTGCATACCGTCCAGCACATCCAATTTAGTTACGCATAAGCCTGTTACGCCGTTAATTTGAATGGAGCGCTTGAGTGCAGCCGCATCAAACCAGCCACAACGACGTGCGCGTCCAGTGGTGGAGCCAAATTCATGGCCTTTTTCTGCCAGATGTCTACCCACTTTGTCGTCTAGTTCGGTTGGAAAGGGGCCAGAACCAACGCGTGTGGTGTATGCCTTAGTGATGCCGAGTACGTAATGCAACATTTGCGGTCCGATACCACTACCTGTACAAGCCGCTCCAGCGATGCAGTTGCTCGAAGTTACGAAAGGATATGTGCCATGGTCTATATCCAGCAACGTGCCCTGTGCACCTTCAAATAATAGATTTAAACCGGCTTTATTCGCGTCATACAAAGCGCGTGGCACGTCCAGCACCAAAGGCTTGATGCGCTCTGCCAATGCTAACGTGTCGTCTAGTGTCTTTTGAAAGTCGACTGTTTCGGCGTTGAAATAATTTTTTAATACGAAGTTATGATAATCCAGCACCTCGCCCAGCTTGGCAGCGAAGCGCTTGCGGTGGAACAGGTCTTGAAGTCGGATGGCACGGCGAGCGATCTTGTCTTCGTAAGCGGGACCTATGCCGCGCCCAGTAGTCCCGATTTTGGCAGTGCCCTTAGCCAGTTCACGCGCTTTATCCAAGGCTTCGTGATAAGAAAAAATTAACGGGCATGCTTCGGAAATACGTAGGCGGCTATAGACATCCACGCCAGCAGCAGCCAAACCATCCATTTCTTTAAGAAGCGCCTGTGGTGATACCACCACACCATTGCCGATGTAGCACATCACGTGCTCCCGCAGGATGCCTGAGGGGATGAGGTGTAGCACCGTTTTTGCCCCATTGATTACAAGCGTATGTCCTGCATTGTGACCACCTTGGAAGCGCACTACGCCTTGAGAGTGATCAGTAAGCCAATCGACTATCTTACCCTTGCCCTCATCGCCCCACTGCGTACCGATAACTACAACATTTTTCGACATTACTGATTCCTGATTTATTATTGATCTTTATCATTCATAATTGTCCCACTTGTTCTGAGAGTGGGTGATAAAACTAAAATTTCATTTTTATCACATGCCATGCGCCATCGCGCATAACTAATTCGCTGTCACAATTGAGTTCAGTGCGCAGCTCTACGGCATCTAGAAAATCAACTATCACTGCGTGTCCCTGTGCTCGCAACTGTGCAATTTTTTCATGTAATGCTGCATCATCACAATGCGGTGCCAATATGCCCATAGGTTGTGTGTATTGTGCCAACAAACCATGCAACTGGCGTAAATCCATGCTAAATCCAGTGGCGGGGCGGGCACGGCCGAAGCTTTTGCCCACGTCGTCGTAACGTCCGCCAACAGCGATGGCATCATGGCTGCCTGCATGATAAGCTGCGAATACCATACCGCTGTGGTAGTGATAGCCTCGCAGTTCAGCAAGGTCGATGCCAATGCTGTGTGCCAGAGGTTGCAGATTAAGGGCAGCTTGTTCCAGATCATTCAGCGCTGTCGCTATTTCAGGGTAATTCGGCAACACCGCACGGGCGTGTGCTATTACCTCTATTCCTCCGTACAATTCAGGCAAGATTAACAGAGCATTTCTAACTTCAGGCATTAAGTCAGCCACTAATGGGCGTAGGGCAGGCGCGTTTTTGCCTTGTAATGCATTAGATAACTCCACTTCTAGTTTTTTCGGGATGCCAGCGCTATTGATCAGCGCTCGAAACAGCGCAACATGGCCAAGATCAAGGTGCACCTCTTCAACGCCGAGTAAAGTCAACGCCTGAAGCATTAAACGTTGTATCTCCAGATCACTTTCCAAACCGCTGTGACCATACAGTTCTGCGCCAATCTGTAATAATTCGCGTGTGCGCATTAATCCTGCAGGCTGGGTGTGTAACACACTTCCGGCATAGCACAGGCGGGTAATACCTTGACGATTGAGCAAGTGTGCATCAATGCGTGCCACCTGTGGCGTGATGTCGGCGCGCAACGCCAAGGTACGCCCACTCAATTGGTCAACTAGCTTAAAAGTGCGCAAGTCCATATCATGGTTGCCAATGATCTGCAATGACTCGGCATATTCCAGTAGTGGTGGTGCTACTAATTGATAGCCAGACAGACGCAGCAATTCAAGCACGTTGGCGCGCATGCGTTCTATCCGCCATGCCTCATCCGGCAAAATATCTTGTATGTATTCTGGCAATAGCCAATTTGAATTCGGCATTATTTCACCCAATACAGTAACAGCAGCCCAGACAGCATGGCTGTTATGCCTAGAAAACGGATTTGTTTATCAGAAAACAGCACCAGTTTGCGAAGGGCTTCGCGCCACACGGTAGGAAATAGAAACGGCATGATACCTTCAATAACCAGCATCAATGCCAACCCGATAAACCAATAAGTCAGCATATTAAAAACATCTAATTACTTGCCCACATCATTGGAGCTCTTGAGATATTTAAAGAATGTGGAGCTGGGATCCAGGACCATGACATCGCTCTTGTTCTTGAAGCTTTGCGTATATGCATCCATGCTGCGATAAAATGAATAAAATTCAGGGTTACGTCCAAAAGCTGCAGCATAAATCGCTGCCGCTTTTGCATCACCGTCACCCTTTAATTTTTGTGCATCACGGTACGCGTCAGCGAGCGTCTCTTCTCGTTGACGGTCAGCATCGGCGCGGATCTTTTCACTGTCGGCATTACCGGTTGCACGCAGCTCATTGGCAACACGTTTACGCTCGGCATCCATGCGGCGATACACCGATTCACTTATCTCAGTCGGGAAATCTACTCGTTTCAGGCGCACGTCCAATACCTGTACGCCGATCTTGCGTGCGTCGGCATCTGCTTTCTGACGCAGAATTTCCATAATTTTGTCGCGTTCGCCGGACACCACATCATTAATAGTTCGTCTACCGAACTCCTCACGCATGACTGAATTTACCGTCTGCATTAAACGAGTTTTGGCTCGTACTTCATCCCCTCCGACAGTGATGTAATATTGCTTTACATCGTCGATGCGCCACTTGACGAATGCATCTACCATCACGTTTTTCTTTTCCGCGGTGATATAGCGTTCTGGTTCCGTACTGTCCATAGTTAAAATACGTGAATCAAAATAACGTACATTCTGAATCAGTGGGATTTTGAAATAGAGGCCAGGTACAGTCTTTACTTCCACCATTTCACCGAGTTGCAATACGATTGCTGACTGGCGCTGATCTACCACGAACATGGTCAGGCTGAGAAAGATTAATGCTGCGGCTGCACCCATCAAAACATTGACAATATTCATTTTCATGGACGTGCCTCCCTGTTGCGGCCGCGTAGTGACTCGCGTGTAAGAGCTTCATTAATCGATGCGGATGGAACCGCTTGTTGTTCAATATGGCCAGCTGCTCCCCTCTGGGACGTAGGTGACCCATGCTGCGCAGAGTTTTGAATCAGCTTGTCCAACGGCAAGTACAGCAGATTGTTACCATTCTTCTGGTCTACCATCACCTTGCTTGTGCTGGTCAAAACCTGTTGCATCATGTCGATATACATACGTTCTCGAGTAACTTTAGGCGCCTTTTTATACTCTTCCAGCACTTGCTCGAAGCGGCTGGCATCACCCTCGGCACTGGCGATTACGCGCTGTCGATAACCTTCTGCCTCCTGCATCAGACGCGCTGCCGCACCCTTTGCCTTGGGTATTACATCATTTGCGTAAGCTTGGCCTTCGTTTTTCTGGCGTTCTTTATCCTGTCCCGCCTTAACCGCATCGTCAAATGCTGCTTGGACCTGTTCAGGCGGTTGCGCATTTTGCATGGTGACTTTGCTTAATAGGATCCCGGATTTATAGCGATCCAAAATATCCTGGGCTAGCTTGGTGGTGGCTGCAGCCACCTGTTCACGACCTTCATATAGAACGAAGTCCATCTTGTTCTTGCCAATAATTTCACGTATTGCAGTTTCTGCAGCTTGTCGTACATTCTCGTCTGGCGCACGGTTATTAAACAAATAGTCGCCAGCGTCTTTCAAGAAATATTGAACAGCGAATTGAATATCAATGATGTTTTCATCAGAGGTTAACATCAGCGATTCTTTTAAAATCTTGTTTTTGACGTTGTCGCGGTAACCAATTTCCACTGTCCGGACTTGACTAATATTTACGACTTCGACGGACTCAATAGGGAATGGCAAATGCCAGCGAGGGCCAGGTTGCGTGGCTTCGACAAGTTTACCGAAACGTAGCACCACACCGCGCTGGCTAGCGTCCACAATGTAAAATCCACTAGCAAGCCAAATCAGCAGAACCACCACTGCAATCAGGCCGATACTGGCATTGAATTTGTTAGAGTCGCCACCGTCTCCATCGTCACCAGTGTTTCCTGGTCCGTTACCCTTGTTACCGAACAGTGCGGATATTTTTTTATTGATGTCGCGCAACACTGCTTCTAGGTCGGGAGGGTCGCCATTATTTTTTTTTCCCCATTGAGGGTCATTCAATCCCATAACTCATCCTATTTAATCAATTATTTAGTTTCAGGGGTATTCCATTGTATCCGTGTGCTACATACTTCCGCTAAAGCCGCCCGTAACTCATCTATCCCCACGCCTGTTTTAGCGCTCAAATGAATGCGCGTAATTCTAGCATAATCGTCACGTTGCACGGCCGCAGGTAAATCCTGCAAATCAATCTTATTAAATATCAAAATTTGCGGGATATGCTGCGCGCCAATTTCCAGCAATACTTTATTAACTTCAGCTACCTGGTCAAATCGCTCTGAGCTATTTGCATCTACCACATGTAGTAACAAATCAGCTTGCGCCGTTTCTTCTAATGTACTACGAAAGGCTGCAACTAAACCATGCGGTAGATGACGAATGAAGCCTACCGTATCTGACAATACGACCTGGCCTGACCCCTCGATATATACGCGCCGAGCAGTTGTGTCGAGCGTAGCAAACAACTGATCTGCAACATATGCGTTCGAATGAGTCATTTTGTTAAATAAAGTAGACTTGCCCGCGTTAGTGTAGCCAACGATGGATACCGATAATACTTCTGAACGCGTGCGTGACCGTCGAAGTACTTGGCGATGGCGATGCAGCTTATCTAGGCGTTCTTTCAATAAAACTACACGCTTATCCAATTTGCGTCTATCCAGCTCCAACTGTGTTTCGCCTGGTCCCCGAGCACCTATTGCAAATTTCTGTTGTCCCATGTCGGTATTCAATCCGACCAAACGTGTGGAAAGATACTTGAGCTGTGCCAGTTCCACTTGTACCTTACCTTCATGGCTTTGCGCACGCAGGGCAAAGATATCCAAGATCAGCATAGTGCGGTCAATTACACGTGCCTTAATTCTAGCGGTAAGATTGCGCATTTGCGCAGGAGACAAGTCGTGGTTAAAAATTACCAGCGGAACGTCGTTTTGTTCGACAATGGCAGAAATTTCGTCCACCTTACCGCTACCTGCAAATAAAGACGCATCAGGACGATGCCTCCGTCCTTCAACTAATGCGATGCTACGCACACCCGCACTTTCCGCCAGCAGGCGCAACTCTTCCAAGCTTTCAGCATAATCCGGCGAACCAAAATCTAAACTTACTAAAACTGCTGTGTTAATTGCCGCAGTGCTTTTGTGCATTAATCAGCGTCTATAGGAATAGAGATGGCGCGTGCGGGAACAATGGTGGAAATAGCGTGCTTGTATACCATTTGCGTGATGGTGTTTTTCAGTAGTACTACATATTGGTCGAATGATTCGACCTGACCTTGCAACTTGATACCATTTACCAGATAAATGGCGACCTGCACATGTTCCTTACGTAGTGCATTTAGGAACGGGTCTTGTAATTGTTGCCCTTTTGTACTCATGAGGTTTTGCTCTTATTGGTTATGGCGGGCAGCCACTTTACTGGATTTTTAAACTATTCGGAAGAGTTCATGGCAGATTCAAAACCATTTAGCATGTTACCGCACTCGAATCAGAGGTGACTGCGACCTTCATCGAGAGTTCGTAGAGATTGTAATTGTGATACGTGAAAGATCTCAATGGGAACGGCTACTGTAGAATGAAAAATGATCGTTCAGACGTACGTTTGAATAGGGATGGCTCTCGTTTTGACATATTGAGGGTGTTTGTGATTACTAAAGAATAAAAAGTTTAAGGGCATTTCTATAAAACGCAACTTTACGAGCAGCTGCTTTCCCTGCTTCGTCACAATACTGCGTTACTCGAAAAATATTATCACTTACATTTCTTCAATATTTGCCGCGTTCAATTTTTTTGCGTGGCTTGTCTTACTTAGAAATTTGAATTTTAGAGGCGTTCTTAAATTGCTGATTCGTCAGTCTCGCCTGTGCGAATTCGAATGACTTGTTCCACCGAAGTAACGAATATTTTGCCGTCACCAATTTTCCCTGTATGCGCTGCTTTAATAATTGCGTTCACAGCAGCATCTAGCAGTGGAGTAACAATGACTACTTCGATCTTAATTTTTGGCAAAAAATCCACTACATATTCCGCGCCACGATACAGCTCAGTATGTCCCTTTTGCCGCCCGAATCCTTTCACGTCAGTTACAGTTAATCCGCTGACACCCAATTCAGATAGTGCTTCACGCACCTCGTCAAGTTTGAACGGCTTGATGATGGCTTCGATTTTTTTCATGAATATCCTCGATATATATGGTGATAGGAGATGAGTATAACTTATCTAAAAGCTGTCCTGATAACGCGCAGTGATTGGATAGCGCCAGTCCTTGCCAAAGGCGCGGCCGGTAATGCGCACGCCAACGGGTGCTTGGCGACGTTTGTATTCGTTGACGCGAATCATGCTTACAACCCGATACACATCTGCCTCGGCATACCCATGTGCCACGATCTCAGCGATGGTTAAATTTTGCTCGACATAACAATACTTTATGCCATCAAGCACATCATAAGGCGGTAAGCTGTCCTGGTCGGTCTGGTTGGGCTTTAATTCGGCACTAGGTGGCCTCGTAATGATGCGCTCAGGGATTACTCGGCTCAAACTGTTACGGTAAGTGGCCAGGCGATACACCCAAGTTTTGCTGACGTCTTTAAGTACTGAGAAGCCTCCCGCCATATCACCATACAGAGTGCAATAGCCGACGGTCATTTCCGACTTGTTGCCAGTCGTCAGTACCAAAGAGCCGAACTTGTTAGACAAGGCCATTAACAAATTGCCACGAATGCGAGCTTGTAAATTTTCTTCAGTAGTGCCCGGTGTTAAACCCTTGAACAAACCATCTAAAGTAGTGAGGTAAGAATCAAACAGCGGCTTGATGTCCAGCTCATCGTAGCGTACACCGAGTATAACGGCCATTTCGCGCGCATCATCCAAGCTGATTTGTGCGGTATAAGGTGATGGCATCATTACCGCGTGAACCTTGTCTGCACCTAGCGCATCTACCGCTATCGCCATGGTTAGCGCTGAATCGATACCACCTGATAAACCCAATAGCACACCCGGAAAACGGTTCTTGCCGATATAGTCACGCACTCCCAAACACAATGCGCGGTAGATGCTTTCCTCATGTTTGTAAGCAGGAACTCTCACGCCAGTGATTAGTTTGCCGTCGTGGATATCAATCAGCCCAAGCGTTTCTTCAAAAGAAACGAACTGATGCGTTAACTCCCCGTCTGTATCCATTGCAAACGAAGCGCCATCGAACACTAACTCATCCTGTCCGCCCACCATATTGGCATAGATTACCGCCAAGTCGGTTTCACCGATACGATCATGGATGGCTTGATAGCGCAATGGTTGCTTGTCGATGTGATACGGTGAGGCATTCAGGACCAACAATACTTGCGCTCCTGCTTCGCGCGCAAGTTGCGCAGTATGATTCTTCCAGATATCTCTACAAATGTTAAGTGCAAATTTGATGCCCCGCAATTCAAATATGCAGGGAGATTGACCGGACGTGAAATAACGACATTCGTCAAACACACCGTGGTTCGGCAACTCATACTTGTGATAGGTGGCGATGATCTTGCCGTCGCGCAACACAGAGGCGGCGTTGTAGCGCTTGTCGTCAATTTCTTGTGGATGACCCACTATCACGGTGAGTCCCCAAATTTGTTGCGCAAGCTTCTGCAATGCCTGGTCGCAAGTGCGGTAAAACCCGGTGCGTAACAGCAGATCTTCTGGAGGATAACCACATAAGCTAAATTCGGGCGTAAGTAGTAAAGCGGCTCCCTGTTGCTTGGCCTGTTCTGCATAAGCTAGGATCTTGGCAGAATTGCCAGCCAAGTCACCAAGCATGCAATTGATTTGTGCAACCGCAAGTTTCATATTGAGTTCAGAGTTGAAGTAGGAAATGGATGGGTATCATACCAACGTTTGCTGAATGCAATAGCGTGGGCAAGCATTCATTGCCTTGAACAAAACTGTACTTCCTGTTTCAATCCGCTTATAAACTTAAAACGATGATAGGCAAAGTATGATTCATGTACCAGAAAGAGTCGGCATAATCGGTGGCAGTGGAATTTACGATATTGCCGGATTGACGAACAAGCGCTGGGAAAAGATCACTTCGCCGTTTGGAGAGCCGTCTAGCGAGTTATTATTCGGTGAACTGGACGGCCACAATATTGTATTTTTGCCCCGACATGGTCGCGGACACAAGATTCCTCCTAGCGAAATTAATTTTCACGCCAATATCGACGTACTTAAGCGGGCAGGGGTGACCGATGTCATTTCAGTTAGTGCCGTCGGTTCCTTGCGCGAGGACTTGCCGCCGGGCACGTTCGTAATTATTGATCAATTTATTGACCGTACTTTTGCGCGCAACAAGTCTTTTTTTGGTACGGGATTGGTGGCGCATGTCTCCATGGCTCACCCTGTTTGCAAAAGGCTTGGCGATCACATTGAGATGGCCGCGAGGGAGGCACATATACCTATCGTTCGTGGCGGCACTTATCTGGTTATGGAAGGGCCGCAGTTTTCCAGTCTGGCTGAATCGAATCTTTATCGTTCCTGGGGGTGCGATGTAATTGGAATGACCAATATGCCCGAGGCTAAACTCGCTCGTGAGGCAGAGTTGTGCTACGCCACTATTGCGATGGTGACCGATTATGATTGTTGGCATCCTGACCATGAGCACGTGACGGTTGGGCAGGTTATCAAGATGCTCGTCGAAAATGCCGACAAGGCAAAAACGTTGGTAAAGCATGTCATTCCGCAAGCGGGATCTGATCCTCTGGCCAATGTCTGTAGCTGTCGTTCCACACTGGAATTCGCGCTCATTACTGCGCCAGAAGCGCGCGACGCAGCCATGATTGAAAAGCTGGATGCTATTGCGGGTCGGGTATTAAAAGGTAAGGCATGATGCCATCCACTGAAGAGGCTCTGCGCCTACAGTTACTTGACGTGTCCCAGCGTTTACTTGATCAGGGTTTGAATCGCGGCACTTCTGGCAATGCTGCCGTGCGTTGTGGTGACGGCATGTTGATTACCCCGTCCGCGATGGCGGTAGCGAAAATGATACCCGCGGACATGGTACGCATGGATTTGAATGGTAAAGCCTTGTGCGGTGGCAAGCCCACCAGTGAGTGGCGCTTCCATCGTGATATTTTAGCTAGCCGTTCCGACGTGAGTGCTGTCATTCACACTCATTCAGCGTTTGCAACCACGCTGGCCTGTTTGCGCAAGGATGTTCCAGCCGTGCATTACATGATTGCCACGGTTGGAGGCAATTCCATTCGTTGCGCACCCTATGCTTTGTTTGGTGATCAGACGCTTTCAGACTATGTATTATCTGCGCTGGAAGGCCGAAATGCCTGCCTGCTGGCTAACCACGGCATGATTGCGTTGGGTTCGGATCTGGCTGATGCGTTGTCGGTAGCCATCGAAGTCGAATTTTTGTGCGAGTTGTACTGGCGCACTTTGCAGGTTGGTGAACCGACCATTCTTACGCAGCAACAAATGGACGACGTACAAGAAAAATTCGTCGATTACAAAAAATGTACCTGACAATCCTAAAAAATGCCTATCAAATCTCGTATTCGCACCATTCCGCACTACCCCAAGCCGAATATCATGTTCCGCGATATCACTTCCCTCCTTAAGGATCCTATAGGCTTAAGGATCACCATAGATGAGTTGGTACGTCGCTATTCAGATATGGAAATCGATAAGGTGATGGGTATCGAGGCACGTGGCTTTATCGTAGGAGCGCCGCTGGCGTATGCCTTAGGTAAAGGTTTTGTGCCGATTCGAAAAAAAGGCAAATTGCCTGCAGAAACTATTGGGCAGGACTACGAACTGGAATATGGTGCAGATCGTATTGAAATTCATGCCGATGCGATTGCTCCTGGTGAAAGGGTATTGCTTGTGGATGATCTAATTGCTACCGGCGGGACGGCGGAAGCGGCGACCAGACTGGTCGAAAAAATTGGCGGCAAAATTGTTGAATGCTGCTTTGTCATCGACCTCCCAGATATCGGCGGACGTAAGCGCCTGGAAAAATTAGGCTACAGTGTATTTGCGTTGTGCGAATTTGAGGGTGACTAATTACCTGATTAATTGACATGCTGGCAAGATTGAATTCCAGGGAACAATAAGCTGGGGGATACATCTAAAGCCAATTATTCGAGCAGCCGCTCTGCGGTTTACCTGCATACCCCGTTTCTTCTTAATACGGCGTTACTCGAAATTTTTTTGATTGCATTTAAACCATATGCCGCGCTTGAATCATTAGAGTCAACCTGAGTAACTACGATGTTGAAAATAGCAATATATTAAGGCGTCAATATGAAAGTTGAAGCGTTGCGTTGGTCGGATGGCGTGTTGGAGATGGTAGACCAGCGCATTTTGCCTGCAACATTTACCTACTTGCAATTCGATTCTGCCGCCTCTGTGGCCGAAGGCATCCGCAGCATGGTGGTGCGTGGCGCTCCAGCCATCGGTGTGGCGGCAGCCTACGGCGTGGCTTTGGAAGCACTGCGTTTATTTACTGTTACTGACGAACTTTTCCAGCGCGGCATGAATGAAGGTTTTAACGCGCTGGCTCAAAGCAGGCCGACTGCGGTCAACTTGTTTTGGGCGCTAGCACGCATGAATCATGTATGGCAAAGCGTAGAGAGTGAAACTAACATGCGAGTAGCTACGCGCCTTTTGGCGGAGGCGCATGAAATTTTTGCCGAAGATATTCGCATCAATCGCACGATGGGGTTGCACGGTGCCAAGTTGTTGCGAGACGGCGCGCACGTATTGACTCATTGCAATGCTGGAGCGCTGGCTACAGCTGGCCATGGTACTGCGTTAGGTGTCATTCGATCTGCCGTGGAAGCAGGGAAAAAAATTTCCGTGATTGCTGACGAAACTCGTCCCTTCCTGCAAGGTGCGCGCTTGACTGCATGGGAGATGGTGCAGGAAAAAATTCCGGTTACCCTCATCACTGATAATATGGTGGGCTTCATGATGAGTAGTGGTGAAGTGGATGCTGTAGTGGTCGGCACGGATCATGTAGCTGCAAATGGCGACGTAGCTAACAAGATTGGCACCTATATGATCGCTGTGCTGGCACAACGACACCATATTCCATTCTATGTGGCTTGCCCACTTTCCACGATAGACATGTCTATCGCAAGCGGTGTGGATATTCCCATAGAAGAACGTCATGCAGATGAGGTAAAAGGCTTCAGAGATTTCCATTGGGCCGCGCAGGGCGTGCAGATACGCAACCCTTCGTTTGATATTACACCTGCTGAATTGGTTACAGCACTGATTACCGAAAAGGGCGTGATTCACCAACCTGATGTAAGAAAAATGCGCGCCTTATTCAGCTCACAAGAATGATAAGTTCTCCAGTGAACTTATACTACGCCATTTGCGTTAAACTCCCTATTATTGTCGGCGTATATTTATTGCTTGTCTCAAAATAAAACTTGTTTTTTGTTTCAAAATTGAATATTTTATTCTTTTGTTATAGGTGGCTAAAATAGCTTTTGACAATGTAATACTCGTGCACTAACTCGAAAAGCTTATTGAGAGCAATTTGAAGAAGTAATGCATGCGACAGCATTTTTTTGTCGTAATCTAACGATGGGGCCAATATGAAAAGATTTGTACAGTTTGTGATCTTGTTTTTAACATTAAACAGTTATGCTTTAGCAGAAGGATTGTCAGCCGTAATAGATAATTTGGGACAATTACACGAGCAGGCAGAGGCCGGTAATGCCAGCGCTCAGGCCCGTCTTGGAGAACTATATGCCAACGGAGTAGGTGTATCTATAGATGCCGACAAATCCGTAGAATGGTATCGGAAAGCTGCAGCTCAAGGGTATCCCGAGGCTCAGTATCAACTTGGTGCAATGTATGGCAGTGGTGAAGCTGTCACTAGCGTGGCAAAAGATCCCATCAAGGCCGCAGAGTGGTATCAGAAAGCTGCAGCGCAGGGACATCCTAAGGCCGAGTTTGAACTCGGGTATATGCACCTCAAAGGCGAAGGCGTAGAGAGAGATGCCACCAAGGCCGTGGAATGGTTTAAAAAAGCGGCAGCGCAGGGCGATGCCCAGGCACAGACCAACCTCGGGTGGATGTATCAAAACGGTGAGGGTGTGACAAAGGATGGCGTGTTGGCTTATGCATGGCACGATTTGGCCGTTGTACATGGTAATGAGAATGCGAAGAAATTACGCGACTTAACCAGCTTGAACTCTGTCCAGCGCACCGAAGCGAAACGACTTTCCGCAAACTGGAAGCCGGGACAGGTATTGAGTCGGTAATAGAATTTATTCGTATTAAATGCGCATTATTGATTATTTATCCACCTCACGTTCAATCTGAGCAATGCAAAAGGCATGCTGCCGGAACTCTTGCTTTGTGCGAAAGCCAAAGCAAGATAGAGAATATATAGAGGTGCAGGTGGATAATGCGCTTTAGCGTTTTCAACATCGAAATACATTATTAATGTGATAAATCGTTTTTGCATCAACACTATTTTGTCAGTCGGCAGATATGATGAATTTGAATGAGGTCTAAAAATGTCATTGATACATATACATATGCGCATTACAGGGAAATTATTCTTTGCATTGTTGTTTGCTGTTGCAGCGAATGCGTATGGTCAGTCATGGCCATACGCAAGTCAGAATGAAGCAGAGAATCTTGCGCAAATAAGAATGCATGCGGAATCTGGTGATGCAAACGCACAGTATGATTTAGCATGGATGTACGATACTGGTGGGGATGATCAAATCTTGGCCAAGGATGTTCGCAAGGCCGCAGAGTGGTATGAAAAAGCTGCAGTGCAAGGTCACGCCAAGGCACAAACAGGACTTGGTTTGCTGTATGTCAACGGTCAGGGTATACCTCAGGATTTTGTCAAGGGCGTGGATTGGTTGCAGAAAGCGGCGGCACAGGGAGAGGCAGAAGCGCAATTAAACCTTGGTTGGCTGTACCGCGACAAAAAGGGCATACCAGAGGATCCTACCAAGGCCTTACAATGGTGGCAAAATGCGGCTGACCGAGGCTTTGCCCATGCGCAGTTCATCCTCGGAGTGATATACAACAATGGTGAAATTGTGCCGAAAGATGTTGCTAAAACAATTGAATATTGGAAAAAAGCAGTAATGCAGGGGTATCCCAGCGCACAATTAAATCTCGGAACAATGTACTACTTAGGTAATGGTGTGCCTAAGGATGTCGACAGGGCGGCGAATTTATGGCAAAAAGCAGCTGCGTTTGGAAATGCTGATGCACAATTTAATCTCGCTCTGGCTTATCACCAAGGAATTGGAAAACAGAAAGATGAGTTATTGTCCTATGTCTGGTCCAATCTGGCTGTCGTATATGGTGGTCACGAAAATGCAAAAAAACTACGCGATTCAATAGAGTTAAACCCAGAGCAACGCAAAGCAGCTGAAAAAATGTTTGCTAACTGGCAGCTAGGGAAGGTTTATCGTTAACAATTCACATCAGTTGTGAGTATGCCTATTAACTTAAGACTCATCTTGAATTGGTAAAGAAATAATTGGATTGTGCCCAGCAATTAATTTACTGAGGTATATCCCCGGCTTAGCCGGGGATTTTTAATTGGCGCACCACACTAGTTCAGCTCAGCTGTCGATATACGATATCGGCTATCACTGATTATGGGACTGCCGCAAATAACGGAGCTATTCGTTCTGGTTCTTCGTCCAACAGGGCACATTTATTCAATTGTACCAATGCAAATGTTTGGTTATCTTTCGGGACGCATTTGCGGAAATAAAATTACATCGCGGATGCTGGGGCTATTGGTGAGCAGCATCACCAGTCGGTCAATACCGATCCCTTCCCCTGCGGTGGGCGGCAGGCCATATTCCAGTGCGCGAATGTAATCGCTATCCTTGAACATGGCTTCTTCGTCACCTGCCTCCCTAGCTGTTACCTGTGCATCAAAACGCGCTTCTTGGTCTTCCGGGTCATTTAACTCGGAGAAGCCATTGGCGATTTCGCGTCCAACCATAAACAGTTCAAAACGTTCGGTAATTTCCGGGAAAGTATCGCTTCGGCGTGCCAATGGTGAGACTTCTGCAGGGTAGTCAATAATAAAAGTTGGCTCAAATAACTGATGCTCGGTCAGCTCTTCAAACAATGAAAGTTGCAGTCCGCCTACGCCATCCGCTGTCCTGTGCTTGGCCTTCAGGCTTTGTAATTCGCTGATTAGAAAATCGCGATCGTTCAACTGCTCGTCAGAAAACTGTGGATGATATTTCTGAATTGCCTGTGCAATTGTCAAGCGATGAAACGGTTTTCCCAAATCAAGCTCACGCCCCTGATAGGAGACCACAGTGGTACCCAGTACCTTGCGCGCCACTTCACTGAACAACTTCTCAGTGAAGTCCATCAGATAACGATAATCCCGATAGGCTTCATAAAACTCGATCATGGTGAACTCGGGGTTATGTCGTGTTGAAAGTCCCTCGTTGCGAAAGTTTCGGTTGATTTCGAATACTTTCTCAAAACCGCCCACGACCAGCCGCTTAAGATAAAGCTCAGGCGCGATGCGAAGATATAGTTGCATATCCAAGGCATTGTGATGCGTGGTAAAGGGCTTAGCCGATGCGCCACCCGGAATGGTATGCATCATAGGTGTTTCGACTTCGAGATAATCGTGACGTATAAAAAATTCCCGTATAGCCTGGATTACCTTAGAGCGGATGATAAATGTATTGCGTGTATCCTCATTGGTAATGAGATCCACATGCCGTTGACGGTATTTTTGTTCTTGGTCGCTCAGACCGTGAAACTTTTCCGGTAACGGGCGTAACGATTTAGTCAATAGACGTAGTGCGGTTACACGAACGGAAAGTTCACCGGTCTTGGTTTTAAACAGTGCACCTGTTGCACCAAGAATGTCGCCAAGATCATAGTGCTTGAACGCATCATGTGCTACTTCGCCGGTATCGCTATTGTTAATGAACAGCTGAATGCGTCCACTCATGTCATGCACGGTGGCAAAGCTGGCTTTGCCCATTACACGCTTCAACATCATGCGCCCGGCTACAGTTACGCTGACATGTGCTGTTTCCAGTTCATCGTGACTCAGTGTTCCATAAGCAGCATGCAAATCACCAGCAAAATTTTTGCGCTCGAAGTCATTCGGAAAAGCGATACATTCTTTGCGAAGTGTAGTGAGTTTGGCGCGGCGCTCGGTGATAATTTGATTTTCGTCTTGCTGAGGGGTAGTTGGTTCGGTAGTCATTATGTTCGGATAGATTAGGGTCAATAATTTAGGAGTGCTTCTACATGCGCAGGATTGTGGCACGAATGCCTCATTTCCTGCAATTTAAGCAATGGACATGAGACTAGGGGCGAGCGTCAAAATGCTTTGCACATAATCGTCATACAAATTTTAACAGCGTAAATCAGGACATGGAAAATTTCTCGCGGCACAGCTGAAAAATTTCAATGAAGTCAGGTCAACTTCGGATATGCACGGTCTGAATTCGACGTGAACTACCATGAAATACAAATCGAGGTCTGAACCGTTTTTATTTACGTGATCGTCCTTATATTCAGCTTGTGGGCGATTGTTTCAAATAACAGAATTTTAAACTTGTTAAGTCGTCGTCATTATACAGTCGGTTTATTGTATTTGACTGGCGGACGGATTGAACTGGAGCGTGAAGGTTCCGCATGCGATATAGGAGCCATTGCTATTAATTATCGGTTGCGCGATTTCAGTTGCCGTAGCGCCGGGCGCAAGCCCAAATGTGAGGAAAGGCACTTGGCCCGTTTTTACACCATTGACTATTACATCGAAGGAAAGGGTTGGAGAAACTGAGACATCGCTCAAATTTGTAAATGACAACGTAGTCTGACAAAGTACTCCAGTAATAGGTCTGAATTCCATGGAGTTGATTCGGATACCCTGGAAGTCAAAAGGAATGCGACCTGTCTGTATCGGTTCAGTGGCAAACACCTGCCTTGTAATCGTCTTCGATCCTGATACATCGTTGATCGTGTAATTCATCGTGCCAGTATTGGTATCTGTAAACGCAAAATTAATCGTTCCAACCTTGGTTACAATCTTATTAGCACCGCTCCATGGAAGTGTCAGCGCTGCGCCCCTCGTCACTGTATATAAATCGCCAGTGCAACCATCGGCTGCCACTACACAATTGGACGCGACATACCACGTGGGTCTCCCCTCAAAGTCGAAGGTATAAAGTGTAGCGAAAATCACACTAAATTGTTGAGTAAGTCCAACACCCCAGCCGGATTCATCCTGATTCCACCATAAACCAGTCATCGGTGAGATTGTGGTATAGACAGTAAAGCCCGTCGAGTTGGCCATAGGCGGTACAAGAAAAAATGCAAGTGCCATCATCGCGCTCAAGCAAGCACGCAGCTTGCGAGCGATCGTAATTTGAAATTCGCCATGAATTCTTTTTTCGTGTATCGATATGATGTTTTTCATATTTACCTACCATCTGCGTTGTTAATAAATAATTTTTTTTATAGCAAACAATGTAAACATTTTGGTCTGATTCTGTGGGATTTACAAGCAGAAGCTAGACTGACTGGCAGACTGTCGGATTTAAAGAATCGTAGTGAAAATTCGCTGAGGAGGTTGGGTGTTGTGAGCTTTCACCTTGCGGTGAAATTCCTGATTATCCTATTTTACGACATTGCAGGCTGTCAGTGATGTGTAATACAGCGCACTTTGAAAATTCCTCAAAGCCCTCGACTGGCATCGGTTGGCTGAAGAAATAGCCTTGGTAGGCATGGCAGCCTATACTGGTTAAAAAGTCGCGCTGCTGTTCAGTTTCAACTCCCTCAGCGATCACCTCCAATCCTAAGCTCTGAGCAAGTGCCACGATAGCCTGGGCTACGGCAGCATCGTTGGGATCGCTGAGAACGTCGCGCACAAATGACTTGTCGATCTTCAACTGATCCAGCGGCAGACGCTGCAAGTAGGTAATCGAGGAATAGCCGGTTCCGAAATCGTCCAGCGAAAAACTTACACCGTGGGCTTTCAGAGCTAACATTTTTTCGATAACGTTCTCAACATTCTCCGCCAGCAGGTTCTCAGTCAGTTCCAGCTTGAGTCGATTCGGATTGGCGCCTGTTTGTCGGATTGTCGCCATTATTTTGTCCACAAAATTAGTTTCGTGGATCTGCTGGGCACTAACATTTACAGCTATCGTGAGATGTGACATTTCGGGCCGAGTGGCCCATAGCGCCAGTTTGGCGCAGGTGGTTTCCAGTATCCATTGGCCCAAAGGCAAGATCACCCCAGTTTCTTCAGAGAGCGGGATAAATTCGGCAGGTGACAGCATGCCGCGTTGTGGATGCCGCCAGCGCACCAGAACTTCGGCGCCCGTAACACGACCATCGCTGACTACCTGAGCCTGATAGTACAGCACCAGCTGATTGTCCTGAATCGCTGTACGCAAATCCACTTCCATGGCAGCACGCTCAACAATGATCGTCTGCATGCTTTGGTCAAAGAAATGCAAGGCATTGCGTCCCATTGCCTTTGATTTGTACATCGCGAGGTCGGCTTGCTTCAGCAAATCGTCAATGGGTGTTTCATAGCCATGGAACAATGTGACACCAAGACTCGCCGAATTGCGGTGATGAACGCCATTAAGTTGATAGGGTTGATTGATGGCATTTAGAATTTTCATGCCTACAAGTTTTGTCTGGGTGGCTGCCTCCTGAGATGTGCTGGCCAAATCTTCCAGGACCACAACGAATTCATCACCGCCCATCCTCGCTACTGTGTCAGTTTCGCGTATGCTAGCAGTGATACGTTGCGCTACTTGTTGTAGCAGCAGATCACCCTTGTCATGGCCCGATGTGTCGTTTAGCATCTTGAATTGATCGAGGTCGAGGAACAGCACAGCGCCGAAAGATTTATTTCGGTTACTAGCAATCATGGCATGGTTCAGGCGATCTTGTAGAAGTGTGCGGTTGGGTAAATGAGTAAGGGAATCAAAGAAGGCTAACTCAGTTATTTTTTCTTCAGTCAACTTGCGTTCCGTAATATCTATATGTGACCCGACATAGTGAGTGACAATTCCTTCGCTGTTTTTGACAGCGCTGATGGTGAGTAATTTTGGATAAACTTCAGCATTTTTGCGTTGGCCCCAGATTTCTCCCTGCCATGTTCCCGTATCATGTATGGTCTTCCACATAGCGTGGTAGAAGTCAGCATTGTGGCGATCAGAGTTAAGTATGCACGGTTTTTTCCCAATAATTTCTTCAGCCGTATAGCCTGAGCTCTCGCAAAATGCTCGGTTGACTCGCAGGATAATGTTATTCGAATCGGTAATCATCAAGCTTTCCTGAGATTCAAAAGCCACAGCGGCAATACGAAGCTCGGCCTCCGCATGCTTGCGCTGAACCTCATTGACATGCAACTTGTTTTGCATTTCGGACAAAGTAGCCAGTACGCTGTTTTCCATCCCAGGCTTAACCGTGATGTCAATAGAAAGATCGCCGTTGCCAATTCGAACTAAATGTTTGTGGATTTCATCAGCAGAACCACCCAGTGTTGCGCGCAAGCCAACATAAGTTCGCCAGAGCATGAAGATCGCCCCAAGTGTGATCGTGATGAATATCAACCGGAATATCAAGGCGAGGCGTTCTGCATGATGGACGGTATCAAGCGTTCTTTGCTGTACCAAACGATAAGCATCGTTTAAGGGAAGCATTATTGTTGCTTTGATCTGATAATAATTTTTATCATGCAGCATCAGACGCGCTCGAGCATGCTTAACTTCCGAGCCCGGTCCAACGGACTCAGCCAGTTCCATCGCTGTCAACTCCAATGAGGCCAAACGGTCCGAATTCAATTTGGCTTCAGTCAGTTTTTCTAGTTCCATATCAGGAAAACCGAACTGATGCATCAATTCCAATAAGGAAATCGCCTGCTCATTTTCTGGGCTTGGTGATGGATGATCTGCGAGAACCGTGATCCAGTAGCTGTAAAAATATCCCTTTGGCCTCGCTTTTTTGCCGTTACGTATGTCAAGTATGTCCTGATAGTATTTCTTGTAGCGGGGGTCACCGATTACCACGAAGGCTCTGGCCATACGGGTTAAATCATTTGTGCTGTGGCGCATTTGATCCGCCAACTGAAAGGAAATTAGCCGTTGTTCGTTTGCGCGATCAATATTTTTTTCGCTGATGACGTAGAGGCTGAAAGTAATAAAAACCGCAAAAAATGAGACTAGTACCAGTATGATTTTTGGAATTGTTTTTTTACGGATTTTATTTGATTTCATATTTGAACTTCGTTCCATCTACGCTTTATACCGATACCGTAGTGCTAAAACGGCGGCTGACAGCTTGTCAATTCTCAAGTTTTATCGTCACATAATATAACTATTGTTGTAGAGTCAGTGTGTTTTATTAAGTAATATTAATGCAGTCAATTTGTTATTAGTTACATAAAACAGGCTGATACGGTGATTTGTATAAGTAGTCAATTCATACAATAAATAGTAATAATTAAATAAAGTGCGTGCTGAATTTATAATTGAAATTAAAAATTGGAGTTTAGAGAAGACATACTGCATGCACTGAGTTCGCCAGCCACGTACTTTACGTTGTTGAGCCGAGCTTTTAAACTGAGGTTAATCGAGACCCTTTAAGTGATTCAAGGAGGGAGTTAAGGTATGTTGATTCATGATATGGCAGTATGAGACTGCCAGTAGTGGAGAAGTATGCGGGTTTATTTTAAGGATATTTGTTCAGGGCATTATTCGATAGGGCTCCATTGTTACGGACTCGACTTTGTCACCAAGCAAGACCAGTCGGCCTTCAAGCCGGGTGTTCCCTGTCTCGGTAAATAGGAAACGATAAGTGCGTCGCAACACCCTTCGCCCAGTCTTGTCGCGAACCAGAGCCAGCCCGATGTTAGCGACCGTGTCGTCGAGAAACTGCAAATTATAATTGCGGCAGACATGCTTCCCCATATTTCTGGCGATCTCAAGGGCGCGCAGACTGTCAAACCAGAACCACCCCAACGCGGCTAAAAACAGCAGGAAAAATATACTTATCATATCCATATATTGGAGAAATCTTGTTCTGGTGGATGGTTTTTAAAAAACCTGAAATATAAACTACAAAGCAGGCTCAGTAAGCTGAAAAGCGAATAACGTCTAAAGCTAATTCAGTTTTCGGCCAGCGTCAACGGCCTTGCCCGCCTCTATGGACCGCTAATGTGGATTGTCATGAATATGAATGGTCGCAGCTTATTCTTGATATTCTATCAGGCCGAGACCGTAAATCCATCAGAAAAGCCAACGGCGAATCAACTGCATAATTGGCGATACTGGAAATACAATAGACTCGTGGCTATAGGTTTCTCTATAGTGGAAACTTTGCCACAGTCCACTCGACTGCCCACCATAGTCCGAAAAGGGTAGCCAATATAATTTATTCTTGGCCGCCCATGTCTTTGAGCCAGGCTTTGATCTTCTTGATGTCTTGCCGATATGAGTTAATTGTCTTTTAATTTGCGGAGGGTGCATTGGCCGTCGGCTATGTCGGTGGCGAGAGTGCGCATGATGGTGCTGGGAGACAGTCGAGTAAAGGTGGGATGCCAAATTGTGTTTTGAACATATTTTCGGTGTAAATAGATTTCATGCTTCAATTCGTTAAGCTATTCTTTCAATAATTTATTGTAGTGATCCAGTTAGCATGCGGCAATGTTGTTGATGGCGGCTTGGTCTAAGCGTTCTGGCTCCAGCTAAAGCTCCAATAAAACGTACCAGCTCAATTGATTACACACCTTGCTTCAAACTGGCACTAATAAATTCATCCAGGTCGCCATCCAGCACTCCCTGAGTGTTGCCGATATCCACATTGGTTCGTAGATCCTTGATGCGTGATTGATCTAGCACGTAAGACCGAATTTGATGTCCCCAACCGATGTCAGTTTTTCCATCTTCCATTTCCTGTTTTTCGGCATTGCGTTTACGCAACTCAGCTTCATACATGCGCGACTTCAGCATTGCCATCGCTTCGGCGCGGTTGCGGTGCTGTGAGCGGTCGTTCTGGCATTGCACAATAATACCTGTGGGTGCATGGGTGATGCGCACCGCTGAATCGGTTTTGTTAATGTGCTGTCCGCCCGCACCGCTTGCGCGGTAGGTATCCACGCGCAGGTCTGCTGGATTAATTTCGATTTCGATGGATTCATCCACTTCAGGATAGACGAATACGCTGGAAAAAGAGGTGTGGCGTCGGTTGCCGGAGTCGAATGGGGACTTGCGCACTAATCGGTGTACGCCAGACTCGGTGCGTAAATGGCCATGAGCATAGTCGCCAATCACCTTGAGAACGGCACCTTTGATACCGGCTACTTCTCCATCGGATTGTTCCAGTACTTCTACTTGGAAGCCTTTCTTTTCACAGTAGCGCAGGTACATTCGCAGCAGCATCGAAGCCCAGTCTTGCGCCTCGGTACCACCAGAGCCTGCCTGAATGTCGAGGAAGCAGTTGTTGGCATCCATGGGCTTGGAAAACATGCGGCGGAATTCCATGGCCGCCACCACCTCTTCCATTTTTTGCACATCCTGCACGATGCTGTTGAGACTGGCATCGTCATCTTCCGCCAACGCCATTTCAAATAGCTCGGCCGTATCATCGAGATCTTGATTTAACTGATTCAGGGTGAGAACAATGCCTTCAAGCAACTTACGTTCGCGTCCCAGTTCTTGAGAGCGTTTGTTGTCTTGCCAGATGGCAGGGTCTTCGGCGAGGATTACGACTTCGGCCAGCCGTTCTTGTTTGCCATCGACGTCAAAGATACCTCCGTAGTTCAGTGCTACGTGCACGGAGATCCTGTAACTGGTGGGTGATGGTGTTGAGTTGTTCGGCTTCCATTATATTGTCGAGTGCTGAAAAGGTGGTGATTATATCTGAAAGCTCAGCTCTGAGTTTAAGTGAAGACTCCTGTTGGGGCAGGAGCATGTGCTGTAGGGCACCTCAAAAAATTGAACACAGCATGGATTTGATAAGTAAGTGATAATTTTTTCGAGTGACGTGCTATTGAGACGAAGGCTGAGATTATAGAGGTGCCCTGTAGACGATTACCTGCTGGTGGTCGTTCAAGCTAGCCAACTGGCTAATGCGAAACTTGCGTGCGATTCATTGACGGAGTGAGTGAAGGAAGTGGACATGGCAAGCTATATCATCGGGGATGGGGCTTTGATATACACGTTAGTCCAATTAAAGAATAAAAAGGCCAAGTACAACACCAGCACCCATAGCGAAAAATCCTGCTGCGACCTGTTTTGCCAGGGTCATGCCGCCGAAGAATACCACTAGCCCAAACTTGAATGCCATGTTGGACAGGAAAGCGATGGCGATGGCTGTTACTGCCTGATCATCGTTCAGTTTATCTAAATCAAATAAATGCAGACTGGAGAGCGTGATGGCATCCACATCGGTGAGCCCGGAGATCAAGGCGACTACATACAGCCCCCCGCTACCGGCGATATCTGAAAGCCAGGCAGCGAAAAAAAGGACTGCAGCGTAGAGCAGGCCGAAGCCCAGAGCGGTAGGTATCTCGGTCGGATTGGCAGTTTCGGGCATAGGTAAATTTGAAGAGGTATGCAATTTGCGCCAGTCGATCAGGGTGGCGCCCAGTCCGAAGATGAGTCCGAGCCCCATAACCGGCAATAGTTTGACGAGCAAGCTGGGCGACACTACTGCACTTATCACGGTTAAGCGCAACAGTACGACTTGGCTGGCAAGGAGGATAACTACTGCAGACAGGCGTGACATGATTTCACTGGTTTTGCCGTGGCGCGCGTAAACCAATGTGGTTGCGGTACTGGATGCCAGTCCGCCTAGCAAGCCGAGCAGAGGTGCGCCATAGCGTTGCCCTGTCCAGTGCAATGCGACATAGCCAGCTAGACTTAGCCCGGAAATCAGCACTACCATCATCCATATCTGATGCGGATTGAATGCCCCATAAGGGCCGAAGTTCTGGTTTGGCAGGATAGGAAAGATGACAAAGGTTAGTACCAAAAACTGCAGGATGGAAAGCAAGTCGCGGCGCGCCAAGCGTTGCGTCATGCCGTGTAGTTCGAGTTTGAAGTAAAGCAGGGTCGTGGTGACTATGGCTAGCATGACGGCCAATTTAGTTTGTCCATACCAGATTAATGCGCCAAGCACGTAACACAGCAGCAAAGCGGCAATCGTGGTGGTGCCTGGATCGTTTTCTTCGGTGGGGTTTCTGAGATAGGCAGCAATGATCATAACGCCTACGATGCAGAAGCCTGTAACCAACAGCCAAGGGGAGCCAGTTTTGCTGGAGAGCATGGCGGTGAGAGTACCCAGCAGCGCAACCAACGCGAAGGTTCTCAGACCGGCTTTGGCTGAAGGTTTGCGCTCACGTTCCAGGCCAATCAGCAGGCCAATGGCGAGGCTGGCTAGAAACTGTGGCAGGGCCTCAATACCGTTGCTTTGCCAAATTTGATGATTCATCGCATGACCACCTTGATATAAATTAAACGAAGAGTGTATTACCTGCACTGCAAATCTAAAGCTCTCAAGGGCACCTCTAGAAATCCAATTTTCGTCACAATACCGCGTTACTCGAAAATAGTGATCACTTACATATCAAATATATGTTGCGTTCAAACTTTTACTCGCGCCTTGACTTGTCTGGCAATGGGGTAAGTAGGCAAGCTGCGAAGCGACTGCTCGCAAAATTGAATTTTTAGAGGCACCCTCAAACGATAAAGTGTGAGTGCATTTCCCATCCAGAATACAGCTGGCAATCATTAATGATGGTGGAAAATTTGCCCAGACTGACGTCAATGATGATCAACTCAGTCAGCACCACATCTCTTCCGCAACCTAACCAAGTGTGCAGGCGAGTCTGCTGGATTGATTTTTTGCACAGCATAACCTTTTCGTTTCACAGCATTACGGTAAAGTCCAAGCGAATATTGCAAAACACCGTAAAAAGATTGTGTTTTTTCTTATTCGGTTTTGTTGAGTACACAAAATTTTCAAGTAAGCAAATTCTCACGGATTTAGATATCTATTGTTTCCAGTGTCGTAGGATGAGCTGCAAATTAACGTTGCCATTGTATTCATTGATAGCGAGATTAAAAACCGCACGAATATTGGCGGGCATGTGGTCAACACAAAAAAAGTGAATGGCATCATATGCTGCACTTGACGGTGAGAGTTTCAGCTCTAACTTCAGATGCTTTTCGCCAACTATGCGCTGGCTTATTACGATGAACTCGCCTTCAAAGAATGGCTGCGGGAAACCTTGTCCCCAAACTTGCTGTTCCAGGCTGCGCGCAATGCTTAATGTGAATTCAGATGGTGCAAGTTGACCGTCTGTTTCAATAATTTTGGTAAGATCGGCTGGGGAAAGCAAGCTTTGTGCTACGGCTTCAAAGGCGGCCTTAAATTCATCGAAATTTTCCTCGCGCAGACTAAGGCCTGCCGCCATCGCATGACCACCGAATTTGTGTAGCAGATGCGGATGACGTTTGGACACAAGGTCAAGTGCATCGCGTAGATGCAGAGCTTGAATGCTGCGTCCAGAGCCTTTTATTTCGCCATTTAGTGATCGTGCGAAAGCGATGACAGGTCGATGGTAAAGGTCTTTTAGTCGAGAAGCGAGGATGCCGATTACACCTTGGTGCCAAGTTTCGTCGAACAGTGCAAGGCTGCAACTGTCCGTCGGAGTGATGTGTTCCAGTGCCGCCAGCGCCGCTTGCTGCATGTCAGCTTCTATATTGCGTCGTGTATGGTTTAGTGTATCGAGTTGCGCCGCGATTTTGTCTGCTTCAGTAACATCATCGCTGATCAAACATGCGATACCCAGACTCATATCTTCCAGTCGTCCGGCTGCATTCAGGCGTGGCCCCACGACAAAGCCCAGTTCATAACTGGAAGCCTGAGCATGATTTTTACTGGCTACCCGCAACAATGCGTTGATACCGCAACAAGCACGCATGGCACGGATGCGCTGCAGTCCTTGCTGGACCAGAATACGATTGTTTTCATCCAGCTTTACAACATCTGCAACTGTTCCCAAAGCAACCAGATCGAGTAGTTTGCCTAGGTTGGGTTCTGCTTGCTCTGAGTATGCTCCACGAGCCCGCAGTTCGGCGCGTAGTGCGAGTAATACATAGAATATGACGCCAACCCCCGCCAAGTTTTTGCTAGGAAAATCGCAGCCTGGTTGGTTTGGATTAACTATGCAAAGTGCGTCTGGCAAAGTATCGCCGGGCAGATGGTGGTCGGTGACGAGCACCTGTATGCCCAATCGGTTTGCCTCAGCCACGCCTTCCACGCTGGCAATGCCATTGTCCACAGTGATCAATATGTCGGGGGTGGATTGCGCCGCCAAGCGCACGATCTCCGGCGTCAAGCCGTAACCATATTCGAAACGGTTCGGCACGATGAAATCTACTTGCGCACCCAATAAACGTAGGCCTCGAAGTCCCACAGCACAGGCAGTCGCACCGTCGGCATCATAATCCGCCACTATTAGCATCTTGCGTTTTGTGGCAATGGCATCAGCCAATAGACATGCCATTTTTTGTACGTTTTTAAGTTGTGTGAAGGGCAGCAGATATTTTAGGCCGGTATCTAACTGCGTAACATTACTAATACCTCGCGCCGCGTAAATACGTGCTAGAAGCGGTGCGATGCCAGTGTCAATAAGCTGTTGTGTCGTATCGGTAGGGTAGGGGCGTTGGCTTATTTGTATCATACGTTTTAGGGATGTGGGGCAGAGTGAGATGATTTTAACAGAGACAGGATGCACGCCTTGCTTGTGAAGAGAGTGGAGGGGCTATGAAATAGAAGAGCCTCTAAGGCTTTCGATACGGCTTATTACTATTTCGTTAACTTATACGCAACAGTCAATGGCCTTTCCACCACCTTGCCGGGTCTCCAGCGCTCGTCGATAAATCTTCGATAACCATGTCGACCCTGCAATCTCGAGAGAATAGGTGAGTCACTTACGTTGCTACAATGAACTTCTAAAAAATCAATTTTCAACGCAAGACAAGGCACGAATAAAAAAATCAGAAAGGCATGTATATGTTGATATGTATTCGATTATTTTTTTCGAGTAACGCCGTATTGTGACAAAAATTGATTATTAATAGGTGTCATTTATTACATACGATTTCTACCATTGCCGGTTGTATATATTTACTTTCCCACTTATTTAGAGGGTGAACTAAATAGTAAAACTCGCTTTATTCGTCGCGCTGTATTTTTCCAGATTGATGATAATCACATGGTTAGTGGAGTAATAAGTCATGGCAGAAGATAGCGATCTCGAAAAAACGGAACAACCTACACAACGGCGCCTGGATCAGTCCCGCGAAGAAGGTCAGGCAGCGCGTTCGCGCGAGCTGTCTACTTTTTCTGTGGTGTTTGCAGGAGGGGCTGGGCTATGGTTGATGGGTTCCGGGTTAATTTCGCATCTAACCAAGCTGTTGCGTGATGGCCTCACCCTTGATTCAACATTGGCTTTTAATGCCGATCTGTTGTTACCACGCCTGTACACGCTGTCGTTAGAAATTCTAGTGGCATTTCTGCCTTTTCTACTGTCTCTGCTCGTTATTGCTGCGATATCACCTATATTGCTTAGTGGCTGGATATTTAGCTGGAAGCCACTACAACCCAAATTTTCAAAACTCAATCCCATCGCAGGTATAGGCCGCATGTTCTCGATTAATAGCCTGGTCGAACTTGGTAAGGCTATCGCCAAATCTCTGGTCGTAGGTGGCATAGGTGCGTGGGCTGTCTGGTACAACAAAGATTCGGTGATGATGATGGCAGCTGAGCCGTTAATTGCTGCCGTACCTCATCTAGGCTATCTGTTGTGGATGAGCTTCGTCGCTATTATGGGTGGCATGTTTCTGATTGCGTCAGTGGACGTTCCATTTCAACTATATGAACATAATAAAAAATTGAAGATGACCAAGGAAGAGGTTCGTAAAGAGGCCAAAGAATCAGAAGGTGATCCACAGGTCAAGGGACGCATTCGCAACATGCAACACGAAATGGCGCGCCGCCGCATGATGTCGAATATTCCAACTGCCGACGTGGTGGTGACTAACCCTACACACTATGCCGTAGCATTGAGCTACAGCGAAAAGAAAATGGGCGCACCTGTAGTGGTGGCCAAGGGTTCCCATTTGCTTGCTGCACGCATTCGTGAAATAGCTATTGAAAATAATGTGCCGATTCTTGAAGCACCACCACTGGCGCGCGCCTTGCACAAACATACCGAGTTGGGGCAAGCCATTCCTGAAGCGTTATATAACGCCGTAGCGGAAGTACTAGCCTATGTTTATCAATTACGCCGTTATCGCCAAGGTAGTGGTGCCATGCCGGACGCTCCACATGACTTGCCAGTACCACCACAACTTGATCCAGCATCTGATGAGGAAGGATCTATATGATGAATTTATTGACCATACAAAATTTTATCAAGCGTATTGGTTTGCGCAGCATGGGTGGGCCTGTTTTGATCATTATGATTCTGGCGATGATGGTGCTGCCGTTGCCGCCAGTCCTGCTGGATATTTTGTTTACTTTCAATATTGCACTGGCTGTTATGGTGTTGCTGGTAAGTATGAATACCGCCAAAATTCTGGATTTCGCTGTATTTCCAACCGTCCTGTTGATTACCACACTTTTGCGTCTTTCGCTCAATGTGGCTTCTACTCGAGTGGTGCTGCTGGAAGGCCATACTGGACCAGAAGCTGCTGGCAAGGTAATTGAAGCGTTTGGTCATTTTCTGGTAGGCGGCAATTACGCTGTAGGCATAGTCGTGTTCATCATTTTGGTGGTGATTAATTTTGTGGTAATTACCAAGGGTGCAGGTCGTATTGCAGAAGTTGGAGCACGCTTCACATTAGATGCAATGCCTGGTAAGCAAATGGCGATTGACGCCGACCTGAATGCTGGGCTGATTGGCGAAGATGAGGCGAGGCGGCGGCGTGCCACTATTTCGCAAGAGGCGGATTTCTATGGCTCCATGGATGGCGCCAGCAAATTCGTGCGTGGCGATGCGATAGCGGGCATTGTCATTATTTTTATCAATGTTATTGGCGGATTAATCATTGGTGTATTCCAACATAACCTGGACTTGGCTACTGCCGCCAACAACTATACCCTGCTGGCCATCGGCGATGGTTTGGTGGGGCAAATTCCGGCGCTTGTTATTTCCACCGCTGCCGGCATGATGGTGAGTCGTGTATCCACTGAAGAAAATATAAGCCAACAAATCGTGGGGCAGTTATTTAGCCAACCGCAGGTTCTGATTTTAACTGCCGGCATCATTGGCATGCTGGGACTGATTCCTAACATGCCGCATTTCTCTTTCTTGTTGCTGGCTGCTGCTATGGGTGGCCTGGCTTATTTCATCATGATGCGCGCTAAAACTGTCGAGCAGGAACCTGAAGCGGCAAGTATGGTGGCGCCGCCATCAGAATCGAATGAGGCTAGTTGGGAAGATGTTTCGCAAGTAGACATTCTGGGGCTGGAGGTAGGGTACCGTCTTATCGCGCTGGTTGATAAAGCACAGGACGGAGACCTATTGCGTCGCATCAAGGGGATACGCAAAAAATTTACGCATGACATCGGCTTCTTACCGCCGGCAGTACATATTCGCGACAATCTCGACCTGCGTCCAAATGCATACCGCATTACTCTGAAGGGAGTTGAAATTGGCACGGGTGATGCGTTTCCTAATATGCACTTAGCAATTAATCCAGGCAACGTCACCGGTATGTTACCTGGTACGCCGACGCAGGATCCAGCATTTGGCCTGCCCGCAACCTGGGTGGACACGACGATGCGCGAACAGGCACAGTCTATGGGCTACACGGTGGTTGATGCCAGCACGGTTATCGCCACGCATCTAAGCCATCTCGTCCAAACCCATTCTGCTGAATTGCTGGGTCGACAGGAATTACAACAATTGTTCGATCATTTGAACAAGCTGTCACCCAATTTGACCGAAGATCTTATCCCTAAACTATTGCCGCTTTCTACAGTGCAGAAGGTGATGCAGAACTTGCTCGACGAAGGAATGCATATCCGTGATATGCGTACCATATTAGAAACGTTGGCGGAGTGTGCCGCTCAGACACAGGACGCACACGAACTTACCGCCTTAGTGCGCATCGCGCTTGGTCCAGCCATCGTGCAGCAGTTCTACCCCGCAGCACAGGAATTGCAGGTGATCGGTATGGACAAAGATCTGGAATATATCTTGATTCAAGCCATGCAGACGGGCGGTAGCAATTTGGCAATTGAACCTGGATTGGCCGACACTCTTCTGCGTGAGGCGCAGACTGCTGCACAGCTGCAAGAACAACTAGGGCTGCCCACGGTGCTTTTGGTGCCGGGGCAGCTACGCGATTTGCTGGCACGGTTTCTGAAGCGTGCGTTGCCACAACTCAAAGTTATTTCGCATGAGGAGGTACCAGGCTTCAAGGCGGTAAGGGTAACTTCAATGGTAGGGGGGAGAGCATGAACGTGAAAAAATTTGTGGCGACAACTTCGCGTGAAGCATTGAGGTTGATACGCATTGAGATGGGTGCTGATGCGGTAATTCTTTCCAACCGGATGGTGGACGGTGGGGTCGAGATTGTGGCGTTGGCTAGTGCTGAGTTTGCGAAGTTGACACATGAGCCCAGGCAAGCGGCCCCCGTGCCAGTTCGGGCAGCGGTCGTTAAGCAGGAACGCGCACCTGTCGCAGTTAAGGCGGAGCCTGTAACGCCACCAGTATCTACAATGCAACTGGAACAGCAGGGCATCCTCAATGAGATCAAGTTCATGCGCAATATGATGCAGGAACAGATGGACTGTCAATCGTGGTCGGATAGGCAGCAGCGCGACCCGCAACGCACACGTATATTGCGCGATTTACTGAATGCAGGATTTAGCGCATCCCTATCACGCCAGATGATTGACAAGATGCCAGCTGCAGCCAATATGGAATGGGTGCGTAAAGTTCTGGGAAACAACTTGCGTATCGCCACGAAGCAAGAAGACATAATTGTGCGTGGCGGTGTGGTTGCACTGATAGGCCCCACCGGCGTTGGAAAAACCACGACCACGGCCAAGTTGGCGGCACGTGCTGTGGTTCGCTATGGTGCAGACAAAGTGGCATTACTCACCACCGACAGCTACAGAATTGGCGCGCATGAACAATTGCGAATTTATGGCAAGATACTTGGTGTGGCAGTACATACAGTGCGCGATACCGAAGATTTACGTCTCACTTTGTCTGGCCTGAAGCAAAAACATCTGGTGCTGATTGATACTATCGGTATGGGCCAGCGCGACAGTCGTATGGCAGCGCAAACTGAAATGTTCAATGCTACTGGAGTGCAGCGCCTGTTGTTACTAAACGCCACCAGTAGCGGCGATACCCTGAATGATGTGGCGTGCATGTACAACGGTGCAGGGGTAATCGGCTGCATACCTACTAAACTAGATGAAGCGGTAACCGTTGGTACAGTGCTGGATGTGGCAATGCGCCACAAATTGACATTGCACTACATTGCCAATGGGCAACGGGTGCCGGAAGATTTGCACGAGGTCAACATGGAATACCTGTTGCATCGCGCCTTAAAACAATCTACAAAAACAGCTCCATTTACTTTACATGAACTGGATTTTCCTGCATTGATGGCAGGAGTGGGTGCAGCACCTTTAACTGGGGATGAATATGCAACTAGAATGCGTAACTGATCAAGCAGAGGGCTTGCGCCGTCTGATAGTTCGTGCTTCCACTCGAGTGATCACAGTGACCGCTGCCCGCGCTGGCTTCGGGGCAACCAGTGTAGTTGTAAACCTGGCTACTGCCTTGGCGCGCGCAGGTAAAGATGTACTTATACTGGACGAGAGCCAGTCGCACGACAATGTAAGTACTATGTTTGCGCTTAAATCGCATCATGACTTGTTGCACGCTGTACGGCGCGGAAAATCGATGCGCGAAATTATGCTGCATGATGGACCACAAAATATACGCATACTACCTGTAGCACGTGCCATTCAAGCACTGCCAACATTGTGTGCGCAAGAGCGTGAGCATTTACTGGAAAGTTTGGCGGAAGTATCCTGCGATGTTGATGTTGTATTGGTGGATGCAACGACATGTAGAAATTCAGATGTTACTGGTAGCTTCGCACCTGATCAGCCGCTAATGCTGGTAATGAACTCCACTGCCTCTGCAATCACTGAAAGTTATGCCTTGATCAAGCGCATGGCCATGCAAGATGGGCGACTGAACTTTGGGATTGTGGTTAATAAGGCGTGCAATGAGCAGGCGGCACGCCTTATATTTGGTAACGTGGCAAAGGTAGCACGCCAACATTTGCAGGTATGCGTGGAATATCTAGGTTATATTCCGTTTGATGAAAAGCTTAAACGTGCAACACAACTAGGTCGCCCAGTTCATGATGTGTTTCCGGCTGCACAATCTACGCTGGCATTTGGTGAACTGGGCCGCAACCTGATGTTGCTGCCCGCCACAGAAAGTGAAGAGTCAGAAGGTCTGCCCAATTTTATGCAACGATTAATTCGGCAAGTAAGCACCCTGAATTAGGGCTCGCGCAAGTTATTAAATGCATAAGGCGTATTTCTATAAACAAAAGGAATGTGTTGAGATGGCTTTGTTTTATAAAATTTGTCAGCAACTTCTCATCCAATATATTATATGTCGCTAACACTTCATCTCGCGCCATGTTTATTTAACTCAGTAATCCCTGCAAAGACAGGGGATCGTGAACTTTTAAAAGAATCGTGAATTTTAGATTTCCGATTCATCAAAATCAGCCTGTTTTGAGCTTATTGAAACGAGAATGATGGTTGCCATCAGTGACACTCTTCATAATCAATGTAAATCTCAATAACAAATATTATGTACACAGCCAGCGGAATCAACGATAAGGAACAGTGCATCAAAGAATATGCGCCGCTTGTAAAGCGTATTGCATATCATTTAATGCTGCGATTGCCCAGCAGCATAATGGTAGACGACCTCATACAGGCTGGCATGATGGGTCTTTTAGAGGCAGCTGGGCGCTATGATGATTTGCGCGGCGCGCAGTTTGAAACTTATGCCTCGCAGCGCATTCGAGGTTCGATGCTAGACGAACTGCGCCAAGCTGATTGGATGCCGCGAAACTTGCGTCGCGATATGCGCCGAATTGAAACGGCAATCTGCAAACTACAGCAACGCCTAGGCAAACCGCCAAGTGAAACAGAGCTTGCTAAAGAGTTGGGCGTACCGCTGGCCGAATATCAGCATATGTTGTTTATGTCGCGCGGTGCGCAATTGGTGTATTACGAAGATTTTCAAAGCGATGGTGAAGAGGACTTCTTCGAGCGCTATGATTTTGATAGCGATGTTAATCCGCTCGACGTGTTGCAAGATGAACGTTTCCGCGATGCGTTGATCAAGGCAATCGGAAATTTGCCAGAACGTGAAAGCAAATTGATGGGCATGCATTATGAGCAGGATATGAACTTGCGCGAAATCGGTGAAGTAATGGGCATTAGCGAATCGCGGGTATGCCAGTTGCACAGCCAAGCGGTAGCACGTTTGCGCAGCTCGTTGAAAGGGCATTAATGGATAAGCTTAGCTTAGCCGGCCTATTGTTTGGCCTGGGCGGAATTGTAGGAGGGCAATTACTTGAAGGGGGTGAGCTATCCATCCTTTTTCAGGGCGCGGCTTTTCTCATAGTTTTCGGCGGTACGCTGGGTGCCGTGATGCTGCAAAGCCCTCTAAATGTTTTTGTAGAGGGTATCAAAATGGGCCGCTGGGTGTTCGTTACACCAAAGCTATCCCCGCAGAAGTTGATCAATCAGATTGTCGCTTGGAGCAGACAGGCACGCAAGGATGGAATGCTCGTATTGGAACCGCAAATTGCCAAGAGCAACGATTCATTTGTACAAAAAGGGCTTCAACTGCTGGTTGATGGCCACAATGGGGAAAAAATTAGAGAAATACTTGAGGTAGATAATAATACGTATGAACAATTGCGATTTCAGTCTGCACGTGTATGGGAATCCGCAGCAGGTTATGCGCCAACTATCGGCATTTTAGGCGCAGTTCTTGGGTTAATTCATGTCATGCAGAGTCTTGGAGAGCCTTCAAAGCTGGGTGCAGGTATTGCAGTTGCGTTTATTTCTACTATTTACGGAGTGGGACTTGCGAATCTAGTATTTTTGCCCATGGCCAATAAATTGAAAATGTTGATTCTGCAACAGGTTATGATGCGTGAGATTTTGGTTGATGGACTGACAGCCATTGCCAACGGCGAAAGTTCAAGTTTCATCGAAAGCAAGTTGCAGGGATTTATTCCTTAGTCATGGCACGTCAGATCAGACATCATGAGCATGAAAACCATGATCGCTGGCTGATCTCATATGCCGATTTCATCACGCTGTTATTTGCCTTCTTCGTAGTGATGTATGCAATTTCGTCGGTGAATGAAAATAAATATAAGATATTCAGTGCTTCATTGACTTCCGCATTTAGTAAACAAATAGTCAAATCTGATGCAAGTGATTCAGCCGGCAGGCCGGACTGGTTGCTAAAATCATTGGTGGACAGAAGAAATGCCAAGTTAGTGGAACAACGACAGAAAGCCATGCAGGACATCGCCAAAAAAATCAATCAAGTCATGGATGCATTGGTTAAAAATGGCCAGGTCAGTGTGATGGAGACTAATCGTGGGGTAGCGGTCGAAATTAACGCTAGCGCACTATTCAAAGAAGGCGATGCAACGTTACAAGGCGGTGCAATAAACACGCTAATTGCTGTGGCTAAGGTATTAAAACCAGTTGATTTGGCCATTGAGGTTGAAGGGCATACTGATGACATACCCATCTCCAATCCGCTGTTTCCATCCAATTGGGAGTTGTCTTCGGCACGTGCCAGTAGTGTAGTGCGCTTATTTATCGGGCAAGGGTTAATGCCAAAGTACCTGAAAGCGATAGGCTCCGCCGCCAACTATCCAGTTATGTCCAATGATACGGCGGGTGGCCGCGCGAGAAATCGTCGAATTACTGTGACGATATTATCGCCTCTATCAGAGGAAGCAACATTAGAGCAAACAACGCAAGCACCTAAAGCGCTTCCTATCGAATAGTACGCACGTCAGTTTTACGAAGGCTGGAATCTATAGAATGGTGCTCCCACCGATGATGCTCAGTAGGCGTTATACGTTACTTGTATAGCTGCTTCACTCACGCCCATCAGTGAACCCATTGCCGGCCAGGCAATTATTAACATATTTCTTACAGAATCAATTTTTATTTGAGGATCGTTGCTGATTCAGCAGCATTTTTTGTATTCACGGTGTCTGAAATCTGACTGGCATGTGCCAAATCGTCCAGTGTATTAATGTTAGTAAATGCAATTGCATCATCTATTACTACTTCGCTTAAATGTAAGGTTTCTAGCCAGCTATTTACTTTACGCCCACCCGAGTTCAGATAGGCATCAAGTTTAGGAAGCACGTTCTTGCGATAGAGGGCAATAGTAGGTTGTCGCTTACCAGCAACGACTGCCACGGAGGCTTCCATTGTAACTGTTGAGCTAACTGCTTTATATAATCGGGCAATCAAATCGTCTGGCAGAAATGGTGTGTCGCAAGGAACACTCGCAACCCAATCATGACGTGCAAGTCGCAGAGCGGACTGCAATCCAGCAAGCGGTCCTGGCCAATCCGGTGTCTCATCGGCAATGACTGGATAGCCGAAGCACATATAAGCATCTGGCACACCATTCGCATTAATAAAAATCTCTTCACTTTGGCGGCTGACAGAATCTAGTACCCAGTCAATTAACGCTCGTCCATGCAAGGGCTGCAAGCCTTTCGCGCCGCCGATACGCGTGCCTAAACCCCCTGCCAGAATTACAGAGGTTATTGCAGGCTGTGTCGCTTCTAGAGGCGTCTCGAATTTCACCTGAGACATTCTCATAACCTATTACGTATTATTGCTAATGGCATAAACTGTAATATTTTAAAGTTTTAAGATATTCGGTTGAAGTGACAAATCATTACAAATTGCTATTGCAAGATTTAATTTAAAAAGAAACCTATTGCCCCGCTGAGAAATGGTGAGGGTATCCTGATAATAACTTTGGTTCAATTTGGGAATGTGGAAATAACTACTATCCATTTTTGGATGCGATGACAGGCATACTTCATCGTAATCTGTAGGTCAGTCTTACTAAAAAATTTAGCACTGCTTCCGCCAACACCCATTCAAAAACGGAACATCGGCTATTCCCTCATTCCTTACTTACACGGATAGATTTAATATAATCTGCTAAACCGTCCTCTCTAGTATCATCCGTCGCCGTCTCTTCAGCAAGTAACCCATATTTATTTTTAATCATGATATCTGCGCCATATTCAATTAAAATTTTGGCTGATGCTATATTATTTGTGCAATGTAAAGTGCTATTCCCCTTCTTATAAAGCCCCCCTCTGGACAATGTACCACCTCGTGAAAGCTGCACATTTGGGTTGGCACCCGCAACCAATAAATGTTTGGCAACTGTTGGATGATTAACCCATAAATGCAAAGGCGTGAAACTATCTTTATCTTTCAAATTAACACTAGCACCGCTATCAATTAAAAACATGGCGATATTAGGATCGTCAACCTCGAACAGTGGAGTGCGATTGTTATTATCCATCATGTTAATGTCAGCTCCACCATCAATTAACAGCTTAGCTGCGTCTAAGCTAGAGACATAATGCAAGGGCGCTTTACCCAGAAAATCACGAAAATTCAAATCTGCACCCTCTTTGATTAAGCTCTCTATCCCCGCTAAGTCATTGTCCCATGTCGCCACCATCAGGGCGTCATTATCTTGCACCGCTAAGATAGCGTTATTATTTTCAGAAGGAATAATGCTAGCTGCTATCTTTGCAGCAATTGCGCCTTCATCGCCCTCTATTTCATATTTTTTTTCTTTTCCACGAAGAGGGTTAGATTCATCTGCTAATTTTAGTGATACTTCAGCAGCGTTTTCTATGTGCTGCTTGCGCAATTTCTCTATAGTAGTGGCGTCTTTACCATCCGCAAACGGTTTAGGTTCGGTCGGTACTTTTGGCTTCTCTGATTTTTTCCCAAATAATTTCGGCAGTAGTGCCATGAAAAACCTCCTGATGAAATTTTATTAAATAACAATGGCCGCTGCCAAATAGCCTGTAGAACGAAAAAAATAATAGCGAAAATTAGCTGAGCAGGGATAAATTTTGCGAGCTTACACCTTACGGCGAAATGCATGCTTACCCCACCTGACGATTTTACAGCGTAATAGTTATTTTATTGCCACAAAAGCGGAGAAACATATACGTCTCAGCTAAATTTGCCGCCGATTTACTTTAAGTACGTCAGGCTGCTAGTGGGCAGCTCGTTTAGCGTAATTTTGGAGCACGCATTCTTTAACATCCTGGCATCTGTAATTATTGATCAAAAGCTTAATGTTAATGCTTTAGAAAAGCCATTCTTTGTTAAGAAACTCTTAAACATATACCTTGCTTTAGGAGTAATTTTATTATCATCTATCCTGATTTTTTAAGTCAATATCAGTCAGTAACTGTATCCAAATATATAATAAGTCTCTTTATATAATTCCACAATTTAAAGAGTCTTCTTGATGCTGGTTCAGCATCAAGAAGAGCTTATGGTAGCACGCGCGTGCTTGATGAATAGCGTGGCTATTGCTTCCCCGGTGGCAAGGGCTGCGTGAGATGTTTGATGTTTGAGAACAGCTTAATGCATGAAGCTAATGTGGCTTCAAAACCACAGCTAATGGGTTCTATATAGTGGTCAACTGATTTTGAGCGTTTATCCAATATATGTATGTGCTCAATTACAGCCTTGTTGGGTTGAATATATAAATATTGATAATTTAAATCAATGTGTTGCTATGAGGTGTGACAATTTGCCGCATGTTCACACATATTGAACTGAGTTATTCTTGAGCGAAATCATTTCATAAAGGCATCAATGCAGGCATTAGCTTGTATCGCAAGTTTAATAATAAGAATTTTGTGAGTGCCTGTTCAATGGGTGATTGTCATCCCAACACGATAAATTACAAGGATTAGTTATGAGTTTTTCGAAAAAAGTTCCTCTGTTGATGTTTCTAACATCGGCATTGGCTATTTACAGCAATACAACTCGGGCTGATCACGGCTCTATGGGCTTCGGCATAGGTACAGCATCGCCAATTATCACTCAGACCGGTATAACACTCCCTACCGGAATGTGGGCCAGCGGACTGATCGCCCAATTTACTGATTTTGACACTCCCAGTCCGTCAGCCTTACATGATCTGAGCAAAGATTATGGTGATGTTCACAGTGTGAAATCTCAGTTAACCCCGTCGATATTTGCTGCTTATGGTGTGACCGACAATTTGTCGCTGGGTATCAGGCTACCTTATGTGCAGCGTTTCGATGTCGGTGGTGTAGATCATCATGGTGGTCATCATGATGTCAGTGATCAGGGCAATCCAGGCGGTTTTGGCGGTGTTTCCCTGTTTAGTCAATATCGTATTTTCAATTCCGTAGACAATCTAAACCATTTATCACTGGTTACGGCTCTCACTACCCCAGGCGCAACTCACGTCCGAGGTGCCGGTGAGCGACTTGAAACACATTCTCAGCCCAGTGGCGGTTCATGGAATCCTGCAGCCGGATTTTCTTTTACTCGTGCCATGGGAAAGGTTTCGTTTGACAGCAATATTCTGTATACGTTAGCCACTAAAGGCGCGCAACGTACCAACCTCGGCGATACTTTTGACTATAATGTTGCACTTTCTTATGCATTCGTTGGCACGGCCAGAAACAATCTTTTCGTTGGCAGCAATAACTCAACGTGGACGGGTATTTTGGAATTAAACGGTCATTGGCAAGATCGTCAAAAAACTGCTGGCCTGACTGATTCGAACTCGGGTAGTAATATCATTTATCTCTCGCCAGGTATCAGATATTCCGGCGGCAAAAATTGGAATACTGCCTTATCAATAGGGACACCGATTGTCAAAAATATCAACGGTTATCAAACGCCACCAGATTACCGAGTAACTTACCGCTTCGTTGTCGCGTTCTAGCAGCATTTACATTTTTACAAATTCAAGATTGACCATAAAATTATTTATGTATGATCAACTGACTAACGAGAGAATCTTTCGCATCAATCGCATAACAACTGCAAGGGATTTTATCGGGTCTCTCTCCATAAGCGGTGCTCAGCTACTCAGTAAGTTACTGCTGCTCGGCGCGTTGGCGTTAAGCACTGCTAGCTATGGCGATCATAATGACATAAAAGCCGGAACAAACGATTTCTCGCACTACCCTCAGGGTGGGAGCCTGTTTGTTTCTACGGCTTTTGGTCCTGATAACCGTTTATGGCGGATTGTCTCCGAAAAATGGCATGTTTATGTTGATTATTCAACCGATCTAGGCAAGACCTTCAGTGCACCTGTGCGTATCAATTCGAAATCACAGCGCATCAAAGCAAGCAGTGAAAATCGTCCCGATATCGCCGTAGATGGTACTGGCCGGATCTCAGTTATTTATTCGGCTGAAGGTGCTCAACCGTCAGTCCTGTACTTCAGTACATCTACCGATAATGGCCGCAGTTTTTCAACGCCAAAACCATTGAGCAACAATGCATCAGAAGCAAACTCTTCTCAAGGCCGACTGCTTTTAAATTCGTCGGATCAAGCTTATATCTTCTGGCTTGACGAACGCGATAGAACCGACTGGAGGCAACCTGGGAACTCGGTTTATTACACAATCATTGACGGCCAGAGCAGCCATGATTTCATCAATCAAAAACTCTCCGACACCGTTTGTGAATGCTGCCGTATTGCTGCCGCTATTGATAATGAGAGCCAGCCTGTTTTATTCGCACGTTTCATTTATCCAGGTGGTATACGCGATCATGGTCTTTCCAAGACTCAAGCAAATGGCAAAAATCCACTATCGTGGCGTGTCACCTTTGATGAATGGAAGATAAAGGGCTGTCCTGAAAATGGACCTGCAATTTCTATTAGTGATGACGGCCACTACCATGTTGCCTGGTTTACGCGAGGGAGCGTCCGTCAAGGTTTGTTCTACGCTTATTCATCTGACCAGGGAAAGAATTTTTCAACTCCGTTGCCGATTGGTACACCAAAAAAACGGTCAAGTCATCCTGATATCATGGCTCAAGGGAAGCATGTCGTTCTGACCTGGACTGAGTATGATGGGACAAAATCGCAACTTTTGGTGATGCAGTCAACCGATAGTGGGCAAACATGGTCTCAGGCCAGATCAATCGCAGAAAGTAGCAGTGGAATTGACTTTCCGTTTTTGTTAAGCAGTAGCGAAGGTGTTTTCGTGTCGTGGAACAGCAAGAATGAAGGTTATCGGTTAATTCCGCTGGATTGATATATCCACGTTTAAGCTACAGTGAGCGTAGTGTTGTTTTCGCCACCATACTTTTGATCCCTCACTCAGATTGGCTTCTACCGAGTATCGCCGTATCGTGACGCAATGGGGTAAGCAGGCAAGCCTTGAAGCGGCTACAAGCAAAATTGGATTTTTAGAGATGCCCTGAGGTGTAAGGAAGTTCTATTATTCATGTGGTCGCACTGATTGGCCCACAGTCGCTCTACTTGCCAATACCGACTCTCAACCGACCTATATCGAGTCGGTTGCGTCTGTTTTTAACCGGTGTTTGTCAGAATTTGGTAGCGTTTATTTTTCGAGTGTCGGGCTCGCCAAACTCCGGTCGAGCTTGTCTTCAACCTCGCCTATGTATGCCAACTGGCTGCGGCTAGTTTCTTCAATCAGGCTGCGTAACGCTTCTTCCACCCCTTCAATTTGAGTAGAAAATGAAGTTCTTGATTTTTCTGTCGACTCTCGCAATTGCGCAAACTCATGATTGATTTGGCCGCGCAACTCGTTCAGCCGCGAGGCCTCAGCTTTTTCGGCCAGCTGTTGTTGAGCTTTAAGTTCGCGCGCATAACGGTGTGCGTCCATCAGCATAGTTGTGCGAAGGATGAGGACGTAAGCGACAAAAAACGCCGCAAATACTAGAATCACTCCCAGCAACAAGAGACCCAAGGGCGCCTCAAAGCTGAAGGCCACGAAGGATAGCGTGGCTGAGGTTGTCAGCGTGCTCCAATTGGCTAAAACGAATATACCAAAACAGAAAAAGCCTACAAGTATCAGTGGCCCAAGAATTTTCATGATGTTTCCCCTAAAAAATGCCTACAGTTTTTTATTGACCCATCCAGTTGCCACTATGCAACTCTTAATGGTTAAACACTGTACTTGAATATCGGCATAACGAATTTTACAGCGAAACAGTGTCCTTTAAGTTTATTTTTACCCAACGATACCAAAGTATTACTATTTAAAAGCTTTGACCAGAATGGCACTAAGTCAAGCTCAATTAGCATTTCGCTACCCTTTAGCGCGTATCAATATATTGTGGCTAAGCTGTTGATAAAGATTGCTAAAATCTTTCGTTTTGGTTGGATTGTTATTGATTCCTTTAGTTGATTTAACTGGTCTCCAACTATTGTTTAATCCTGTTTGTTACATGCATGATTTAAAAAGACAGTCACCGTACCCCCAAATAACTGTGCCTGAAATAATTTCTATATGTGCAATGATAGTAAACGCATTATACCTAGGGGATAACTCTCTTTTATATACGATACCTGAACCTCCAATTTCTAGAGATGACGAGGTTTCAGCAGTAGACATTCTGGCGTTGTTTACTTGAAACTCTGCAATTACGGCCAGTAAGACCATTATTGACCCAGAGCGTGAAAACCATATGCCATCACTGCCGGTTGTAAGATAACTATAAATGCAAAATGCTAATGCAATAGTTAATAATATTTCTATGTTGTGTTTTTTTATCATGCTCATACCTAAAAGCACCTAACGAAAAATTGAAGCGCGCCGCGCTTTTGCATAGTCTTACTTAAATGTAAAATTGGGAAAAGCTGTTGTCGCAGAGAAATACGCCCCATCAATTTGATTAAAAGCCATAAT
This sequence comes from Candidatus Nitrotoga sp. M5, assembly GCF_927904885.1. Lineage (GTDB taxonomy): Bacteria > Pseudomonadota > Gammaproteobacteria > Burkholderiales > Gallionellaceae > Nitrotoga. The sequence goes on along the minus strand of NZ_CAKMNW010000001.1, from coordinate 162,189 downwards.
TCCTCCTCAATCAGCAAGATGATTTTGTACTTTATCATGTGGAGAGTGATAATGAAACACGAATATCTGCAACTCTTTAAGCGGATTATGAGAGCCTGTCCAAGTAGCTTGAAGCTGCGCGGTATGCAGCCCAGACGGTTTTGAATCGTCCCGTAACGGTGCGCGCCGGACTGCCAAATATTTCAAGCGTTTTGACACGAAAGCCACTAAGATAAGCTTTGTTAGCAATGTTAGATCATTATAAAATCTAGGAAATTATGATTTAAGTTGTTGTTTTATATATGCTGAATAACCTTAATTTAGTGACATTCGGCGTTGCCTCCTTTAGTTACAAATTTATTTATCGAAACAGATTGAGATGATGCACTAACGGTCAGCCTGAAATTTCGTCAGTCTTTACGTAAGGTATTTAAAGGCGCTATTGTCGTTGCTGGCAATTACTCCAGCTGAAGTTGGGACACAAATAATCGCAGATGGATTAGTTGATTTCATTGCATATGGGCGTAAATTTCTTGCTAATTCGGACTTGCCATTTCGGTTCGAGGACAACTTGCCGCTGAAAAAAATTAGCGATATGGACACACTATTTGGTGGCAATGAACGAGGCTATACTGATTACCCGACATATCAAAATCCATAGGAACGAGAGGCTAAAAATGAAAGCTGTAGCTATCAAAAAATACCTTCCAATTGAAAACCCTGAGTCTTTTCTCGATGTAGAGATGAAAAAGCCTGTACCGGCCGGACATGACATTCTTGTCGCTGTAAAGGCAATTGCCGTCAACCCGGTAGATACAAAAGTACGTGCGCCAAAAGACAAAATTGAAAATGAACCCAGAGTTATAGGTTGGGATGCCAGCGGTGTGATTGAATCAGTCGGTTCGGATGTCACCTTATTTCAACCCGGCGATGAAGTGTACTACGCTGGTGACATCACTCGTTCTGGCAGCAATGCTGAATATCAGTTAGTTGATGAGCGGATTGTTGGTCATAAGCCTAAAACTCTCAGTCACCCTGAAGCGGCGGCTTTACCATTAACGACCATCACCGCCTATGAAGCGATGTTTGATCGACTAGGTATCGATCGTGATGGAAAAGACGCAGGGCAATCAATATTAATCATCGGAGCTGGTGGAGGTGTTGGCTCTATCGCAATCCAACTCGCAAAACGCGCTGGTCTGACCATAATCGCAACAGCCTCGCGGCCTGAATCATCTCAATGGGTGACAGACCTGGGGGCAGATTATGTGGTGAATCACCGTAAACCGATGGTTGAGCAGGTGAAAGCCTTAGATATTGAATACGTAGATCATATAGCGATTTTTAACGACATGCGGCACTGGCAAGCGGCCGTTGAATTAGTTCGCCCTCAAGGTGGTATTGTCTCTATTGATGACACTGATCACCCAATGCCTATGGGTGGTATGAAGTTGAAGTCTGCTAGCTTACATTGGGAATTCATGTTCGCGAGGTCGATGCACCAAACCCCTGACATGGTTGAACAACATAAGCTACTGACATATGTAGCCAAAGAAATTGATGCAGGAAATCTAAAAACTACTATTAATCTGGTTATTCGTCCGATCAATGCAGTGAACCTTCGCAAAGCGCATGCGTTAATTGAGCAAGGTAATGTGATTGGCAAAGTTGTTCTAGCTGATTGGTAATGTCGTTAAGATGACTAGGACGACGTTAAAATCTATGACTGCTTAGGGGCGCTTTTGGCTAAAATCTGACGATCAACGCTCCATAAAATTACTCTCAAGTTGCATGATTGCAATACCTGTCTACTTTATTTTTACAGCGAACAATACGTAGTTACGCTAAATTGCACCAATATTGTGAATATTAATATACAGACAAGGACTTAGCATGGGGTTTATACGAAAAACTATCACGTTAACCGCTAAGCCAGACCAATGGATTAAAGAACAAATATCTGCTGGCAAATTCACGAATGATAGTGAATATATACGTGATCTAATACGTCGCGATCAAGAGCAAAGTGCTAAATATGAAGCCTTGAAGCAGACTATTTATGAAGGACTAGAAAGTGGTGGGAGTGATAAAACTTTGCGTGAGGTATGAAAAGAGGCTGAGCTGCGTTACTAAATAAAGCATGAGTGAATTTTATTTGTCTTTCCAAGCTGTTGAATTCACAAATATCGCTAAGATGACTCTCAATTCAGTAAACATGCCTCGCAGCAACAATCGTATATTCAGCGAACCCGCCATCGCATTCCAAACCAGAGTACCAGGGCTGAGCCAGATCTTTTCCGCCGGCCTCGAACATACATGGCTCAACGAGCACCCTCGCATCTATCAGGTCCGAATCCACCTGCTCTCCAACAGCAACTATCCTGCCGCTGCCATCAGCGCCTTGTATCCTTGCAAATTGAATGGAGTTGCCTGACCACCTTGCGTCGCCAACTAGTGATACTCGATTTCGAGTATCACCCTAACCGGGTATTGATATCAGGGGTGTTCACTCCCGCTGCACCTACTTTTATCAGTACATCTCGTGGTCCAGGATGGGGGCATGAATATCGTCACGAAACAATCGCTTATCCAAGTCATTATGACCAGTTAGCTAAAAGCCCTTCATTACAGCTGATATTGCGTTCAACAATATTTACCTCCGAGCCTAACGCTCGCGTAATAGGCGCGAGCTTCCGAGCGTCTTAATTGACGCGCTTGTTAGCAGTAAATTTCAGGCGCAATACTTGCTGACCAGTAGGTTCGTGCAATTTCTCTTCAAGCTGCTCAAAACCATACTTTGAGTAAAATTTAAGACCAATTGAGTTTTCTTTAAAGACCTCAACTTCAAGATCTCCGTGTAATTCTTGCGCTTTATCCATTAGCGCTTTACCTACACCCTTGCCGTGATACTTTGGCTGTAAAAATATTGCACCAACCTCGTTGCCCATCAAGGCAATAAAGCCTTCAATATTGCCGTTAATGACTACAACCCATGTATCTGTATTAGGCATATACACTTCAGCTACATTTATTCGCTCTTGAGCTATAAACTCATCGGTCATAAAAGGATGCGCTAATCGAGTTGCAGTTTCCCAAGACGAGAGCACTGCATCTAAATCAGAATCTTTATATTGTCGTATTTGCACGAATCTATTTCCTTTACTGCTAATGCCCACGTTGAGCATTTCCGTAACCCGCGCGTGAAACGCGCGGGTTACGGGATATGCTTCGACGTGTTGTTAGCTATCTATTGTATTTCGATCTATTCGCCTCGACTGCGTTCACGAGTGCTTCGGAAAACAGACCGACTGAGCCTGGATTTTGACCGGTGATGAGCTCTCGGTCCTTTACAACGTGCGGGGACCAAGGTTTGGCCAACTCCACTTTCCCGCCTGCGGCTATGAGAGCAGCATCTGGATAGAAGCGAACTTTTCCGCCAAGCCCTGTTGCCTCGGCGACTTGCTCCTCCGCAGTTGAAAATATCGTCATTTTATATCCCGCATAGGGCCAGCCCGAAGCCAGTTGCGACGCTTCTTGCATGAGGCCTTTTTCGAGAGCGAGCACAAAGGCCTTCGGATCTTTGACCGTAGAAACGAGCGCGATCGGTCCATGGCAGATGAAAGCCGTGGGCTTCCCCGCTCGATGGAAATGGTTCAGCACGATTGCGACGTCCGCGTCTTGGATTAAATCCACCATCGGCGCGTGGCCACCGGGGAAGAAGACGGCCGCATAGCGGTCGAGTCCCTTTTCTATCAGAGCGGAAAGCTTCTCCGGCCTCTTGAGACCCGTAAGACCATCATGGAACTTGCGATAGGACTCATAGACCCCACGATCGTTTCCGAAATGGTCTGCGGAATCGCTGCGCTTGTCCATCGCCACAGCATTGCCTGCCGGGTTGGCGAAGACAACTTCATATTCCCGATCGATCAGCTTTCGAACAGGAACCGTAAGTTCGTTCAAATAATAGCCGGTCGGGTAGGTCTTACCGTCCTGTAACTTGAGTGTGCTCTTGCTCGAGATAATGACCAAGATCGTGGGCGGCGGCTCGGCGGCCGCGCGCGTGATAATCGTGAATGCCAGTGTGCAAAGGACCGCGGCGCCAAGAAGAAGTTGTGTCCGGCGTGAGAAGGTTGTGATCATGTGATTTGTCTCAATTCTACGTGTTGGTTATTGTGTGCCCGCTCTTGGCGCTCCGCTTGAGCGAAGGTTCAGACGGCAGCGCCTTAAGAATAGGGAGTTCCGTCTTTATGCACAAATTGCCACGCTCCCTCAATTAGAATGGCGCCCAAGTCGTCATCTGGGTAAGTGCCTTCGTCGCCCGGAGTTCTGTCGCCAACCTCAAGGTAAAGGACTGCCTTGTTAGTTTCGTTGATCAGGCAATGGCCGTTCCCAGTGCCCGCCTTGAACCCCGCGCACATACCGGGCTTCAGTCGAGTTCGACCCTCATCAGTGTGTAAGGTCGGATGCCCTTGCAGAATGTAAACAAACTCATCTTGTTTTGAATGAGTATGTCGCAATGCCGATTTTGCGTTTGGATCAAGACTCGTCAAATTGACTCCGAGGTTATTTAAGCCGAAGAACTCACCGAGTTGCCGCTTCTCCCTGCCTACCATTTGCGAGGCGAATGGCTCGGGATAAACAGAGGGTTTCCTTCTGACGGGAACCTCCGTGGCGAGAATTGCTACAGTTTTGGGGTTATTTGGCATGAGGACTCCGAAATCAAACTCTGACGCCTAACGTTAATGCTATGCAGCGCAAACGAAGTGCAGCGTAATTTGCGTCCGGACGAGCGCCTTGTTAGCTGCTGAATAATTGAACTACCGAGCACGAACATATCGGCAAACTTGCGCACCTGTACTGGCTTTTACTGAGGATTCCAGTGTAAAAGGAACCGCCTTTCCGTTCTCAGCAAAAATCGTCTTTCCACCACCAAGAATGATCGGCTCGATTGTGAGCAGCAATTCATCGACAAGATCGGCGTCAAGTAAAGACCTAACCATCGTTGCACTCCCATACACGTAGATGTAGCCTCCCGGCCTCGCACGTAATTCGGACACCGTCTTCATGAAGTCAGCGCCACGAATGATAGTGGTGGGATTCCATATTGCATCTTTCTCGGTGAGTGTATTGGATACGACGTACTTCTGGACACGATTGATCCAATCCGTGAATGGGTCCCCTGAGCGACTGGGCCAAGCGGCAGCCGAGACCTGATAAGTACGACGTCCTTGTAAGAGTATCTCACTCTGTTCAGCGAGTTCGGCATACATGCTCCCCATAACATCCGGGTCGAAATACTTCATCGACCACCCGCCGTGAGTGAAGCCGCCATCGTTGTCTTCATCAGCTCCTCCTGGAGCTTGTACGACACCGTCTAGACTGATGAATTCAGTGATAAGTGTTTTCATTTAATCTCCTGGTTTTAAATTGTGGTGATTTAAATTTATCAGATTTTTACGATGCCTTTCTCTTTTCTGTAACTGTTGCAGTTTGAACTTGAATTCACCAGACAGAGTCAGTTAATGTTACTCTGACCCTAAATATTTCTGACCCCAATTATTTTCAGAGGAGGTCGGAGTCTGGGGATTTCTTGCCGGTGCTTGTCTTGAAAATGCTCAATGGGACAGTCGCATGGGCGATGATCCAGTAGTCGGCAGCATTATCGGTACGCTTCATTTCGACGGCGGCCGCATGCACACAATTCGTCTTTCGGAGTTCGTCCCCAGGTCCCGGCATCTTGGTATAGCCGAAGCCTACGGGGTGAAAATCATAACGATCCTTGAACCATACATCCACGGTTTTACTGGCTGCATTGACCTGGTAGTCGACCTTGTCGATGCCTCCAAAGGCTCTTTTATTTTCTTCGATTGCGTAGTGTTTCTGTTGAAGAAACACGCTGCCCTTGGGGGACTTTGCGATAGCGCCGCCGATGAGACCGCGAACTCCACTGTCGTTGGTGAGCATATTGTCCAATGCTACGTGATGCTCTACATCCTTTCCGGATCCAGCCGTGTAGTGATCGAAAGTCTCTTGGGCGAGGCCTGTGAGTTCAAAGACACCTGCGCTATTCATGACACCCGACGGAGACAGATTGGAGCATGCGCAGTTGATTGCAGCGTCAGGACCAAAGGGGCATTTGGTCGCGGCGTCGGCTTGTACTTTTGCCCAGTTCGCTGCAGATGCCACATGGTTATGAGCGGGTCGTCCCTCAAGGTAGGGATCCGGCGGCGCTTTTGGATTGGGTTTGCGCTGTATTGCATTCGCGTGATCCCCGCCCTGCTGCACCACATGTGTCAACTCATGCGCCAACAATCCCCTTCCCCCCAACGAACCCGAAGAATACTCCCCGCTTCCAAACACAACATTATTCCCATGCGTAAAAGCCCGAGCATTAACTGAACGCGCCAAACCAGCAGCTCGCGCATCACTATGCACTCGTACACCAGAGAAATCTGCCCCAAAGCGCGGCTCAAAAAAGTTTCTCTCTGATTTAGATAATGGCCGTCCACCACCTTGCAATGATTGAATACCAGTGCTTATCGAAGGCGTCACTGAGGGTGTTACATCTCCGGTTGATTTAGCCTGGATTAATTTTTCATCATCCGCTTCATCAGGCTGCATTTGAATGAGTGGACTAATTTGCTGCGCCAGTGGCTTAGCTTGAATAAATTCTTCTTGCTTTTTTTGTTGCCGCTGAACGGCACCACCCGCATTACTAACTGAGAAACCGGATTTTTTTCCACCATAACGAGCATCAGCCTGCGAAGGCTGCTGTACTTTTGGTTCCGGCATCCGCATCACCTGCTCTGCTACCCGATCCGCTTCCTGCTCATATTTGTCATTTGGCTGGCCAATCTTGAGTTTGGCCTGGATAGGAAAGGATTGCGAATTTAGTCTGACAGGTGTTTTACTGTCGGGAAAAACAGGGATTGAACCAAAGTCAAAAAATCCTGATGGCTGCGATACTGCTACCTGCTTATCATACGAATCTGAAACGCCTTTCGTTAGGTGATTTTCTGGCAAACCAGACAATAACCGCCCAAAATTACTAAACGAAGGTTTTGCTTCTTGCTTATCTGTAACACTATGTTTTGAAACATGTGCACGATGATTACCCATAGTAAGTACTCCAGTTTTTTTTCGAATTGGCTTACGTCTGGTAATGTTTCAAATTACAAATCACCGTCGCACTTCATGGGTATTTGAAACATCTTTGTTAGCCCGTATCTTGTCATCTTTTGACCGTCCACGTTAGCACCAATTTACTTTAGCTTGATTTTATCATCAATTATTTGACTCTTTAGATATCGATCAACCTGGTTGACCCATTAATTCCATCGGCGATTAGTTTTGGCTGGTTTTTATCCAGGGGTCATGGGGTATATTGGGGTCAGAGTAACATTAAATGTGCTATTGTGACGCAATATTAGATAAGGCAGGGGAAGTAAATGGCAAGATTAGCACGAGTTAGTCCAGTTGGCGTGCCACAACATATAGTCCATCGCGGTAATAATCAGCAGGTATGTTTTGATGGAGCAGAAGATATGAACGCCTATTTGGATTGGCTTAAAGAATATTCGAAAAAATATAGTATTGATGTTCATGCCTGGGTGTTAATGAGCAATCATGTACATTTGTTATGCACACCTCAGAAAGAGGGAGCGATTAGCCGAATGATGCAGTCGATTGGACGAATGTATGTTCGTTATTACAACGACACATATCAGCGTAGCGGAACCCTATGGGAAGGCCGATTTAAATCCTGCCTGGTTCAAAGTGAGCGATACTTGCTTGAACTATATCGATACATTGAATTAAATCCTGTGAGAGCTGATATGGTTAAAGATCCAGCTGAATATAGCTGGTCCAGCTATGCCTGTAATGCCCTTGGAATAAAAACTAAAATGCACACACCGCATTCAGAGTATCTTTCACTAGGTAAGACAAAAGAAGAAAGATTAGAGAATTATCGCGCATTGTTACAAGTCCCTGTAACCACTGAGCTATTGCAAGACATAAGAGAAAGTGTGAATAAGGGATTGGCTCTGGGTGGCGATCGTTTTAAAGCGGAGATAGAAACATTAACGAATAAACGAGTAACGCCAAGAAAGGCAGGGCGACCACAAAAGAAAACAGACAGTGCCAGTTAATGTTACTCCGACCCTAATTATTCGAACGGTTAAGTGAACAGCATTGAAGTCTGTCACAAATGTCCTAAATTGTTCTATCACCCTCGCGCCCGGGTTGGGCGCGCATTTATTCAGTAAAGGTTCCGATGTACCCAATTCACGATGTTGATGTGATTCTTTTATTGTCCCTGTCTGTTGCGGCGAAGCGGCGGCCTGCCGACCTGGCCGAGATCATTACGGCGATCGATCTGATGCATCACGCGATCCCTTCCGGGAATAAGTTATCAGACGCGTTTGACCGAATGTCGGCATGCGGCCTGGTTATCGAGATTGAAGGCGGCTATGCACTCTCGGCCGATGCGCAGGAAATGATGGCCAGCCAGCGCAAGATAGTCGACACTGAAAAGAAACTGTTTCGCCTCAAGGAGCATCTCGCCGACTACAAACTCAAGGGCAAGCACGCGACTATCCTGATCCATCCCAATCAGTACCTTGCCGCTATGAAAGCGTTTCAGGCGGGCCAAAAAATTGCGGGCAAAAAATGGCGGATAGATAAACCCAAGACGGTCTGGATACCCACCAAAGAACTGGTTAATTTCAAGGGGAAGCAGTTTCCATCCAAGCGGCGCAAGACCTGAACCGTGAGCGCCGACGAGAACGTCAGCGCTTACATTAAAACGCGATGCAATTGCGCTGGAAAATTCAGGATCAAACTATGACTACCCAACAAAGCAACACCTCACCAAATTCCGCAGACAGCACCAGCAACTCGTTCAACGGGCTGCCACTGCCGCCCGCGATGCAGGCGACCCTGCAACAGCTTGGCTACATGACGATGACACCAATACAGGCCGCCAGCCTACCGATCACGCTAGCGGGACACGACCTGATCGCGCAAGCGAAAACCGGCAGCGGCAAAACGGCGGCATTCGCTCTGGCCCTGCTCACCAAACTCAACCCGCGCCGCTTTGCAGTGCAAGCGATGGTGCTTTGCCCCACGCGCGAGTTGGCTGACCAAGTCACCCAGGAAATTCGCCGGCTGGCGCGCTCTGCTGACAACATCAAAATACTAACGCTGTGCGGCGGCTCGACAATGCGCCCGCAGATTTCCAGCCTTGAACATGGCGCGCACATCGTCGTCGGAACGCCGGGACGCATCATGGACCACATGGAGCGCGGTACGCTGAACCTCGAAGCGCTCAGCACACTGGTGCTGGATGAAGCGGATCGTATGCTCGACATGGGTTTTTACGAAGACATCGCGTTCGTCGCCAAGCGTTGCCCGGCAGAGCGCCAGACGCTGCTGTTCTCGGCGACTTACCCCGACGGCATCACGCGGCTGGCGCGCCAGTTTATGTGCAAACCGAAGGAAGTGAAGCTGCTGGAGCAACATGAGGGCACCAAAATAAGCCAGCGATTTTATGAGGTTGAAGAGGAGCAGCGCCTGCAGTCGGTCGCGGTGCTGTTGAAACACTACCGCCCGATCAGCACTCTGGCTTTCTGCAACACCAAGCAGCAATGCCGTTCATTGCTCGAAGCGCTGCATGCCCGAGGTATCAAGGCCCTGACCCTGAACGGCGATATGGAACAGCGTGAGCGCGACCAAGTGCTGATCCAGTTTGCCAACCGCAGCTGTTCCGTATTGGTGGCGACCGACGTCGCGGCACGCGGCCTGGATATCGACAAGCTCGAAATGGTCATCAACGTCGATGTCACGCCTGACCCCGAAATCCACGTGCACCGCATCGGCCGCACCGGGCGAGCCGACCAGAACGGCTGTGCATTGACACTGTGCGGGCCGGCGGATCGCAACCGCATCATCACCATCGCCAAATCGATGCGCATCGTACCGGAGTGGCACGAGCTGGACGAATTGAAAGAAGACGATCAATCCCCGCTTGTACCGCCAATGGTCACGCTGCGAATACTCGGTGGGCGCAAAGAGAAAATACGCGCCGGTGATGTGTTGGGTGCGCTCACCGGTGATGCAGGTTATACCCGCGAACAAGTCGGCAAGATAGCCGTCACCGAGTTCTCCACCTACGTCGCCGTGGATCGAAACATTGCCCACGAAGCGGTGCGCAAATTGGCGGCGGGCAAGGTGAAGGGCAAGACGGTTAAGGTGCACGCGCTGTAGGCATGGTATTCGAAGCCACATTCAACCTGCAAGTGCACCACTAGCCGACCTAAGGTCATTCAGCAGGCTGTTGAGAAATTAAATCATCAGCCTCAAAAATGTTTAAAATTTAGAACTCCTTACGAGGCCCTTGTTTAAAACAAAAACTGTTGCACTTAGAACTTGAATTCACCTTGTTATATGTGTCACTTTGGCAAACTGCGGCCCATCACCTCCTGTTTCAGTCACTAAAAGTGCAGGCAGTTCATTGAGCTTAGCTATATCAAGCTGTCCATTTGAGTAAAACCTACTCCCAACGGAATCATCTGGTCGTATATAAACACGTCCACTTGACAATGCGCCGCCAGAGTCCGGCCACCCGTTATAAGAAACTAGTCAATGAAACATATATCTATTGAACATTTCTATAGTTCATGATTCGTAGTGAAATTAAAGGGGCCAGGCATGAATTATTCTAAGCAGAAATTTTCGAGCCTGACCACTATAATTGTTGACGTCCGCGCGAAATAAATATTTTCTAAGGCATTAATTTAATTTTCTATTTACGTAACCATTCCATTCATCAATCGCTTCTTTTGCTGCGTTTTGGTGTTTTCTTACCGCATTATTTTGTTCTTCCACAAAATCATTTATGCATTGCTTGTATGTTTCAACTTCATGCTTGAAACTATCAATTTCATATTGATGATTAAATACATAAGGTCTGTAGGGCTTCGAGCAAGAATGATAAGGGGTAAATATATCAGCACTAGCTGGCGAGATAATGCCGATGAAAAAAACCAACAATAATAATCTCATGAAAATTCCTTTGTGCTACTAACGCCCACATTCACTAGACATAGTTAAGGAGTGATATTTTTTTTGTGTGCGCAAAAAAACGTTTTTTTCGTCCAGGGAACTATTGGGGTCAGAGTAACATTAAATGTGCTGTTGTGACAAAATATTAGATAAAGCAGGTGAAGTGAAAGGCAAGATTCGCACGAGTTAGTCTAGTTGGCGTGCCACAACATATAGTCCATCGCGGTAATAATCAGCAGGTATGTTTTGATGGAGCAGAAGATATGAACGCCTATTTGGATTGGCTTAAAGAATATTCGAAAAAATATAGTATTGATGTTCATGCCTGGGTGTTAATGAGCAATCATGTACATTTGTTATGCACACCTCAGAAAGAGGGAGCGATTAGCCGAATGATGCAGTCGATTGGACGAATGTATGTACGTTATTTCAACGACACATACCATCGTAGCGGAACCCTATGGGAAGGCCGATTTAAATCTTGCCTGGTTCAAAGTGAGCGATACTTGCTTAAACTTTATCGATACATTGAATTAAATCCTGTGAGAGCTGATATGGTGTGAAGACACAGCTGAATATAGCTGGTCCAGTTATGCCTGTAATGCCCTTGGAATAAAAACTAAAATGCACACACCGCTTCAGAGTATCTTTCACTAGGTAAGACAAAAGAAAAAAGGTTAGAGAATTATCGCGCATTGTTAAAAGTCCCAGTAAGCACTGAGTTATTGAACGACATAAGGGAAAGTGTGAATAAGGGATTGGCTTTGGGTGACGATCGTTTTAAAGCGCAGATAGAAACATTAACGAATAAACGAGTCACGCCAAGAAAGGCAGGGCGACCACACAAGAAAACAGATAGCGCCGATTAATGTTACTCTGACCCCGATTATTGTGCATGCATTTATAATAAAAATGAAAAAAGCTTCAAGCTCTCTAACATATATTGCGCCTAACTGGTTACCGGGCGGCAATGCACAAACCATCTATCCCTATCTATTTAAACCAAAAAAATTAATAAATTATGATCGGAAACGATGGGAACTTGACGATGGTGATTTTATTGATATTGATTGGATGGGCGGAAGGGAAAACAAACCACTAGTCGTTTTTTTTCACGGGCTAGAAGGTGACTCATACAGTCATTATGTATTAAGTATGATGTCCGCACTTAAAGAACTTGGTTGGCATGGGGCTGTCATTCATTTTAGAGGATGTTCGGGTGAGCCTAATCGATTGCAACGCGCTTATCATGCGGGCGATTCTGAGGAAATCAACTGGATGCTTCATCGCATACATCAGCAGTGTAAATTATCAGACGCCAACCAACCCCTATTTACTGTTGGTGTATCACTAGGCGGAAACGCGCTATTAAAATGGCTTGGCGAACAAGGTGGTAACGCCCATCAAATCGTTACTGCTGCCGCAACAATTTCTGTACCTTTAGATCTCGTTGCCGCTGGCGCGGCACTAGATACTGGTTTTAACAAATGCTATGCCCGACATTTCTTAGGTACTTTAAAACAAAAAGCACTACAGAAACTTGACCGTTTTCCTGGTTTATTTGATAGAAATGACATTACAAAGTGTAAAACAATTTATCAATTTGATAATCTTGTAACCGCCCCATTGCATGGGTTTCGTAATACCGATGAATATTGGCAAAAGTCTAGTAGTAAACCATGGCTTAAACATATTCAAACCCCCACGCTTATTATCAATGCACGTAACGACCCATTCATGCCAGCAACAGCTCTTCCTACTCAAAATGAAGTTTCCCCAACGGTTACACTCGATTTTCCTGCAGAAGGTGGACACGCCGGATTCATACATGAGACTTTCCCAGGGAAGTTAACTTGGCTGCCAGATAGAATACTGAGTTTTTTTAAAGAGGCACTACACGACACAGAAACACGCCGCTCTCAATTATCAAATTGAACATCGTATTGACTATATAGCCACTTAAGTAATTCATCCATCGCCCTTCGAGAAGAAACTGCATTTGGACGATTGACAAAGAAAACAACAACAATACGTCGACCTGAATCATCAAGCATATAGCTGGTCCAGCTATGCCTGTAATGCCCTTGGAATAAAAACTAAAATACACACACCGCATTCAGAGTTGAATCCGCCAGAGTATCTTTCACTAGGTAAGACAAAAGAAGAAAGGTTGGAGAATTATCGCGCATTGTTAAAAGTCCCAGTAAGCACTGAGTTATTGAACGACATAAGGGAAAGTGTGAATAAGGGATTGGCTTTGGGTGACGATCGTTTTAAAGCGGAGATAGAAACATTAATGAATAAACGAGTCACGCCAAGAAAAGCAGGGCGACCACAAAAGAAAACAGATAGCGCAAATTAATGTTAATCTGCCCCCGATTATTCATTGAATAGCTGAATCTGAACTGACAGTCACTTCGATCAAATCGGGTAACTGTCAGATGATGTCGCGATTACTACATTTAATGTTACTTTGACCCCAATCATTGGGAAGCTTTATGCTCATTACCTCTGAGGACCGCGCCCACGCGCAAGATTTGCTGAACTTTATCGATGCCAGCCCCAGCCCGTGGCATGCCGTGGATACCATCACGCAACGCTTACAGGCACAGGGTTTTGTGCCGTTGCAAGAGAAGCTGAGCTGGAAACTGGAAAGTGGCAAAGGCTATTACGTGGTTCGAGGTGCATCGCTGATTACTTTCATGATCGGTCAGCAGCCTTTGACTGATACCGGCTTTCGCATGATAGGCGCGCACACTGATTCTCCCGGTTTACGCCTCAAGACCAATGCGGCACATGCCAGTGATGGCGTGGTGCGCCTAGGTGTGGAGATTTACGGCGGGCCGATACTTGCCACCTTTACCGATCGCGATCTGAGTTTGGCCGGCCGCGTGAATGTCCGCACGGCACAGGGTTTTGAATCATATTTGATTAACTTCCGGCAACCGCTGCTGCGCCTGCCCAACCTCGCTATCCACATGAACAAGGATGTAAATGAGCAAGGCCTCAAGCTCAACAAGCAAACCGAATTGCCGTTGCTGTTTGGCATTGCCGATGACACACTTTCTGCACGCGAGCAATTCCTCAACTTGCTTGCAGATGAATTGAAAGTTAAGGCAGCAGACATCCTCACCTATGAGCTCAACGTGTGCGACACGCAGGCCGGTGCCTTTTGGGGTGTGGAGCAGGAATTCATCGCCAACAGCCAGCTCGACAATCTCGCCTCTTGCCACGCCGCGCTTACAGCATTGCTCGCCACTTCTGCGCCGGCCGCCACCTGCATTGCCGCCTTTTTCGACCATGAAGAAGTGGGCAGCGAAAGTACGGCGGGCGCGGGCGGCAGTTTTGCCGGTGATGTAATAGAGCGGATTTCCCTGTGCATGGGTCTGGATGATGAACAACAGCATTGTGCTGCGGCACACAGCTTTTTCATCAGCGCGGATATGGCGCACGCCTATCAGCCCAATTTCCCCAACGCCTACGAACCTAATCACCACGTGATGGTGAATGCCGGCCCGGTGATCAAGACCAACTCTAACCAGCGCTACAGCACCGATGCAGATACCGCCGCGCGCTTCATCACGCTGTGCGAAAGTGCCGGTGTGCCATACCAGAACTACACCCACCGCACCGACCTCGGTTGCGGCAGCACCATCGGCCCGGTCGTTGCTGCCAGCCTGGGTATCGCTAGCTTGGATGTCGGCTCACCCATGTGGGCCATGCACAGCCTGCGTGAAAGCGCCGGCGTGCAGGATGTGGCCTACATGATCAAGGTGATGAAAGCCACATTCGGTAGCTAGGGGCCTGTCGGACTTGAAGAATCGTAGCGAAAATTCGGCTGGCCGAGGACAGATTTTGTCGGTTTTGCAGGTCAATAGTCGTTCTATTGACCAATAAAACGGCGAAATATGGACCGGTCAGCCGAATTTGCAGCCGATTTCCTTTAAGTCCGACAGGCTCCTAGGGTTTAGGAGAGCAGTAAAAGTAGCACAGCGGGAGCAGACCCCAATTTATTGTTGAAACGTAAAGAACCCGGCATCGCCGGGCTCTTTCTTTGCAGCAATTACTAATTTTCATTTCTCGAACTTCATCATCCAACCCATGCAGTCCACCTTGATCGGATCCTTCTCGATGGAGCATGGTCTTCATGCACCTTCACTACAGCGGCAATGCCTCTTCATAGATTCTTTCGCATTCAACCATGATTGACTGCCCGATCTCGGATTGATAGCGGGTATCGAGTGACTCCTGCATCTCATGACTGAGATAAAGTCCCGCTTCACGGGAAGTCATTTCAGCGATCTGCCTTGCCAAGTTGTCACTCAGATCGGACAGGTGTTTACGCAAATCCATGGGCATACTGCGTTTGGATCGGGACAACCAGTTTGTCGCGAGCGTTGCGCCCTGGGCCCTGGTCATCCATAGGTCGTGCTCGTAGTAAACGGACAGGCGCTCGCCCACGAGGGCGTAGATCAATGCCACGCATACCCTACGCTCTGTTGTTTCAGGCGTGGGGGGAACATCCTGCTCGCTCAAATGCCGTTCTCCTTATTCACAAATTCTTTACGGTAACACGATATTTCTGTACTCAAGTCTTTTCATATCGCGCCGCCACTTCTTGAATTGGCGTGTGCTTTTCAGCCGTAGTCAATCTGGAAATTTGTGTCGAAGAACCTTAGACCTTACCCTTGATTGTCCATTGTGTTATTGCGATACGGAAAGACCTCGTATATTGACGCTGTCGGCAAAACATTATGCAATGACAATGTTGAGCAGGCTGGGCAACATGACATCGGTAAGGCTTTAGGCGGTTAAGCTTGTGGGTCAGATAGGTGCGGTTGCCTATTTCTCGTTCAATCAGACCGAACGGTAACTTGGGTCGTGTTGCTGAAATGCAGCCAGAACCTGCATACGAGGAAGGTATAAACGATGAACGAACAAGCCACCTGCGTTGTTGGAATTGACGTATCCAAACGCAAGCTCGACATAGCTTTACTTGCCAACAGCAAGATTAAATCAAAAGTTTTTGATAACACTTTCATAGGTCATAGTGAGCTTGCGCAATGGTTGCTCGAACGAGGCGCCGAACAGCAGCGTACCCACATTTGCATGGAATCGACCGGACCTTACAGCGAAGCCGTGGCTATTGCTTTGGTTGAATCGGGCTGTCGCATCAGCGTCGTCAACCCTGCGCGCATCAAAGGCTTTGCTCAGGGAGAACTGGCGCGTAACAAAACAGATCGTGCCGATACCTCACTGCTGGCACGCTTTTGTGCGGCTATGCATCCCAGTTTGTGGACACCACCTTCCGCCGAATGGCGCGAACTGCGCGGATGGGTTGATCGACTGCAAGCACTTAAGGATATGCATCAACAGGAAAGCAATCGGCTGGAAGCGCACACGGCAAGCGGGCAAGCATCCTTGATTGAATCGGTGCAAACCCATCTGGATTGGCTCGAGCAACAAATCGGAGCGTTGGAGCACGATATTGATGACCACATCAATCGACATCCAGAGCTTAAACGCGATGCCGAATTACTGCACAGCATCCCAGGCATTGGCAGTACCACGGTCGCCAAGGTGCTGGCGTATGCAGGTGATGTGCGGCGTTTTGAAAATGCCAAGGTGCTGGCGGCATTTATCGGCGTGACTCCACGGCAGCGTTTGTCAGGCAGTTCGGTCAAAGGTCGAACCATGATGAGTCGTACCGGCCATTCAAACTTGCGACGGGCCTTGTATATGCCGGGACTGGTAGCGCGCAGGCACAATCCAGTTCTTAGAGCTTTCGGAGATAGGCTGAGTACTACAGGGCTGGCACCTAAGGCGGTGGTGGGAGCGGTGATGCGCAAACTGGCGCATCTTATTTACGGGGTGGTCAAATCGGGAAAGCCGTTTGATGTCAGTTTTGCAGGCCAGAATCTTGACTTGCAAGACGGTATCTGACCTTTATTTTTGTTAGGCTGAACCCAACTCAGAAAAGTAGTTAAGGACGCTTACTCTAAGGGACTTATACTTTTCGGCTGATATATCCATAAATGTACAAAGCGGTGGGTTTTCAATGTAACATGCAAAAAACTTGTTACGTTGAGTTACCCAATTTACACAGATGCGCCATTCAGTTGTATTCGCAACCTGTGACAGTCGTTTCTTATGAATACCATCAGCAACCTCAACCTCTTCAGTAACTTCGCCTACTGCGATAACACCTTTACCCTTCGCAAACAGGAAAACAATATCACCTTTTCTTGCTTTAGACATATGCTTTGGGTGCTTAAAGCTTTCCCAAGCCATTGCTGTGCCAAGAGATTGCATTAGCTCTTCATGTAAATATCCGCCATCAGCTGTTCTAGTTCCGTTTCGGCGGTCACTGTTACAAATGAAAAATTGTCGGCCTCCATCATCAAGACGTATTAAATGGGAGTCCACCGATTGCGCTATAGATAGACTTATATGTTTATCAAATTCTCTAATTTTAGAATTTACAGTTGTTAATTCTTGTTCAATTTTATCAGTGTATTTTGACAATGAGGCAAGCAAGTCATTAGATAGTGGCGATGCGCTAGACCATGCTGAGTCAAACCATTTACTTAGTTCATTTGACTCTCTGCTTTCAAGTAACGCACCAACTTCAATGTTATTGTGAATCCCATTATTGGTTAAATTTGCAGATGTAATAATAGCTTTGCTTTTGTCTGCTATATATACCTTTGCATGAAATTTTGGAGAACTAGGTAAGACTCTAATATCTACACCTTCATTGCACAGCCAACGAAGAGCCTCTAGGCTTGTTGCCCCAGAGATTAAATCAGCACAAGATACAGACGTCAATAATCGAACCTTAGTATTTTTTAGTGCACCTAATAATTTAGTATCAGTTAAATAAGCTGTTGCTATATCTACAGTCTCTTCAGCACCAGTAAGCAGCTCATAAAGCTCGTTGACATGTAACCTTTCGGAGTTATAACTTTCAGCTATTATTCTTGTCATGAGTCCTTATATGCTTGATTTAAGTTGACAAAGCCTGACGTTCGAGATAAGCGGGAGCCAACGGTGTGTCGCCAGGGCCAAGGCTGAGATAATAGCCTGCGGGGCACAGCTCGGGTCCTGGCGGCACACCGTTGGCTCCTTCTTGAGCGAGGGGTAGGCCTCACAGTGCTCAAACATGAAAGCGAAGCGAGCGTGAGAAGCCTTCCAAGCCCGGGAAGAGAGTAGCTGCGCTGATGTTCATCGACATCAGATCTTCCAGGATCTCGCGATGATGTTCCTTTGGCAAGATTATCTTAACCAAGGCGATGTATCCCGATACGCCGTACTCATTACCTGTTCGGTCGTCAAGCGAACGGGTCCATTTTTGCTCGCGCTTGGTAAGTACGGATCGATAGCGAACTTTGAAGGCTGCGCCCAGATTCTTGAGGAACGGTTCGTTTGGATCTGTCGGGGCGAGAAAAAGACCTTGCTGAACGAACAGCCGCTCGTGCATTCGGTCTGGCTCCACGTGAATGACCGTTTGCACGTTAGTCGGCGTTTCCTTTAACTCGTGAAACTTGGAGTTGTTTGAACGTCGCACCTCGTCAATGCTTCCGGTGGGCCAGTAGCCCAAACGTTCGTAAGTGGCCAGTTCTAGCGTAGGGAGACTCAGAGCCCATATTGCCGCATCCCCGACCGCGGTTTCTACCGCGAAGAATGCGGCAACATACAACGAGTAACTGAAATCTAGAAGCCTTGTCGGACCGCCATAGTGTTGAATCAGCGCAAGCCAGTCCAGGATGTCTTTTTCGGGCGGCAAATCGGCGCAATAGTGGTGTGCAAATCGCCGGAATTGATAGAGAAGCCAATCTTCCCGCGAAGACAAAGTCTTCCATTCAAGCGAATTGTTGCGCGCAGCTTCGCGATAGAGAGTCGTTTCTAGGGGCCATGCGGAGTCCATCTGCCCCCGATATGCCCAAAGCGGGCGGTCTGAAAACTGCGTCTTGAGCTCCGACCATGAAGAAAAGCGGGTAACAGCAAACATGTGTTTTGTGAGGCCTAACGTCATATATACGACATTTTTTGTCCAATAATAATGCCGACATGTCGTATGATCTTGCTCATAGTTAATAATCCTATTAATTATAAATATTTTTTTTAAAGTAAATAAGACAGCGAATGCAAGAAAATATGACATCACTGCCTGCTAAAAAATTACTGGATCAAGTACGCGATAAAATTCGCTACAAACACTATAGTCTAAACACAGAAAATACCTACATTTCATGGATTAAACAATACAATATTTTTAATAGCAAGCATCATCCAACAGAAATGGGCTCTGCTGAGGTGGAGAAGTTTTTACCCTACCTAGCGACTAAGCGTAATATGGCCAGCTCTACTCAGAATTAACTAAAGGGGTCAAAGCCAAATGCCACTAAGTTAAGCTTTGTTAGCAAGGTTAGACTAATGTGAAACTCGCGCAAATGCTGGCTTAACCTATTGTTTTAACTATGCTGAAGCCCATTAACTTAGTGCCATTCGGGTCAAAGCCCTTTACCGCATAACGGCGCATTACCGTTTATTACCTTCAGATGCAGAACCGCCAAGACAGGGTGGAGATGCGGTGGACGTCCCTCCTTTTTTAAACCACTCCTCCATTGTCATCGTGTGCAAAGCCAGGGCATGAATTGACTGCGCGAGTTCATCAGCCAGAATATCGTTAACCATTCGATGGCGTGCGACTAGCATTTTTCCTTGAAACGCTTCTGAAACAACGGTTGCTTTGAAGTGAGACTCAGATCCTGGCGGGACATTGTGATTCTGACTTTCATTGATAACTTCTAAAAACTCGGGTTGCAGTATTTGCAGCTTACTTTCGATAGTTTCTTTAATGCGCATATGACATTCCTTTAACTTGATTAAAACGTAATTGTGACGCCATTCTATCGTGTTACGTGCCGCAGAATGTTTGATAGACGCGGTCTGACGGTGGGGGTGGGCACGGTATTCATTATATTCTGGCGCATCCGCGTATGTACAAGGTTTTGCTCAGGCCTGAATGCCACTAAGCATTTTAAATAATTGGGATCAGAGTAATATTAAATACGCTACTATGAAGCAATATTAGATAAAGGGGGGTAAGTCTTGACATCACAGTTATCCTCCATGTTGCATACGAAACATCTTAGCCCTGTTGGACAAAATAAAAGTCCCGGCATGCCGGGACTTTTATTCTAAAACAAAATCATGTAGTAACTTAGTTCTGTAACGCCTTGATGATGTCCTCGACTACTTTTTTGGCATCGCCAAACACCATCATGGTTTTGTCTAAGTAGAACAAATCATTGTCCAGTCCAGCATAGCCAACAGCCATGCTACGCTTCACTACCAGAATGGTACGAGCCTTGTGTGCATCAATGATCGGCATGCCATAAATAGGACATTGCGGGTCGGTCTTGGCTGCAGGATTCACCACATCGTTGGCGCCGATGACCAGCACTACATCCGTATCAGCAAATTCGTTATTGATCTCGTCCATTTCAAGCACTTGATCGTACGGCACTTCAGCTTCAGCCAAAAGCACGTTCATATGCCCTGGCATACGTCCAGCCACAGGGTGAATGGCATAACGCACATTGACGCCATTTTCGATTAAAAGATTAGACATCTCATTGATTGCATGTTGTGCCCGCGCTACTGCCAAACCATAGCCCGGCACGATGATAACGCTACCCGCATTGCCCATCAGGAATGCAGCGTCATCCGCGCTGCCGCTACGCACTGGTCGCTGTTCGACCGCGCCAGCGGGTCCCGCTGCATCATCACCACCAAAGCCACCGAGAATTACATTGAAGAAGGATCGGTTCATTGCCTTACACATAATGTAAGAGAGAATCGCGCCAGAGCTGCCCACTAATGAACCGGCAATAATCAGCATATTATTATTCAGGGTAAAGCCAATGCCCGCTGCTGCCCATCCGGAATAGGAGTTAAGCATGGATACGACTACTGGCATGTCCGCCCCGCCAATCGGCATAATCAGTAGCACGCCCAGCGCGAGCGCCAAAGCAATCATGATCAGAAACGGCGTCCAGCTTTCCGTAACAATGAACATGATGCCGAAGGCGATCATTACAGCACCCAAAAACAGGTTAAACCAGTGTTGACCCGTAAAGTGCAGCGGCTTGCTGCCAAGTTTGCCGGATAATTTGCCGAATGCGATGATGGAACCGGTGAAGGTGATCGCACCAACAAACGTGCCGATGAATAATTCAATCAGGTTGCTGGCATGCAACGGCGCGATGCCGTATGCGACTGGATTATAAAACGCGGACATGGCGACCAGCACCGCCGCTAAACCGACCAGTGAGTGCATTGCCGCCACCAATTCCGGCATGGCTGTCATTTGAATACGTCGGGCGACCACTGCACCGATTGATCCACCCACAATGATGGCAAGCACAATATAAACCAGGTTCTGGGTGATAGTCAGCGTGGTAAGCACCGCAATGGCCATGCCTATCATGCCGAACATGTTTCCGTTCCGTGCGGAAATTGGAGAGCTCAAGCCTTTCAGTGCCAGGATGAACAAGACTGCGGCGACTAGATAGGCTAATGCAACAAAATTTGCCGACATATATTTTCCTTGATTATTATTTTGTAACTGCTTTATCTCGCAAGTCAGAAGAAGTGGTGTGAGGCTCCTGCAAATGAGAAGTGAGCCATTCACAAATTAATGGCTCATGCCGTTCCACATCACTACTGCGCGTCTGAAATATAGGCGTTTTGGCTTATTTGGTTTTCTTTTTGAACATGCTCAGCATGCGTTGCGTTACCAGAAAACCGCCGAATACATTAACTGCCGCCAGCATAACTGCGACTAAGCCCATTATCGTACCTGCGTCGAGTTGTTCAGGCCCAGCCGCCAGCATGGCACCGACGATAATAATGCCGCTAATGGCGTTGGTCACTGCCATTAGCGGCGTATGTAGCGCAGGTGTGACATTCCATACCACGTGATAGCCAACCACCACAGCCAGTACAAATACGGTCAAATTGATAATTACAGGATCAACTACACTACTCATTTCAAAACTCCTATGTTGAGATTGTCAAACTTTAACCTCTTCCAATTATCCCTCAGAGAGGGAGAAATACTTATTTAGTAACTACTTCTCCGTCAATACTCAGTAACGATCCGGCGATAATATCGTCATCTCGATTGATGTTTATTTTGCCACCGTTCTTGGGGTCACATAGTAAATTGAGGAAGTTAAGCAGATTGCGTGCATACAAAGCACTGGCATCTGTCGCAACCAAAGCGGGCAAGTTATCTTCACCGACCAGCGTGACGCCATGCTTGACCACCGTCTTTCCTACCTCAGACAACGGGCAATTGCCGCCTGCTTCAGCAGCCATATCCACGATCACGGATCCCGGCTTCATGGATTTGACCATATCCTCAGTTACCAGCACAGGTGCGGCTCTACCCGGAATCAATGCAGTGGTAATGACGATGTCGGCTTGTGCCACACGTTTGGCAACTTCTACCTTTTGACGTTCCATCCAGCTGGCTGGCATGGGGCGGGCATAGCCGCCAACGCCTTGAGCAATCTCTCGCTCTTCATCCGTTTCAAAAGGCACGTCAATGAACTTGGCACCCAGAGAAGCTACTTGTTCTTTCGCTGCCGGACGCACATCGGATGCCTCAATCACTGCACCCATACGTTTTGCAGTGGCGATAGCCTGCAAACCAGCAACACCTACGCCTAATATCACCACGCGCGCTGCCTTCACTGTTCCGGCAGCCGTCATTAACATCGGTATAAACCGATTATATAAATTAGCCGCCACCAGCACCGCTTTATATCCGGCAATATTTGCTTGCGAGGAAAGCACGTCCATAGCTTGCGCACGTGACGTGCGCGGCAGCTTTTCCATGGCAAAAGCGGTAATACCCTGTTTAGCGTAGGCTGCAACCAAGTCCGCCTGAAAAGGTGAAAGTAAGCCGATCAGTACGGTTTTTGCGGCCAGCTTTGCCAGCTCGTCCTCAGTTGGGGCTTTCACTTTAAGTATGATTTCAGCTTGCGCATATACCTCCGCATCGCTAACCAAGGTGGCCCCTGCTGTCTGATAATCTGCATCTGGAATGCACGCACCGGCTCCAGCACCTTGCTGCACCATGACTGCATGGCCAGCGGTCAGCATTTTTTTCACTGTTTCGGGCGTTGCCGCGACACGTGTTTCACCTGCGTGCGTTTCCTTAGGAATCCCTATACGCATGAAACATCTCCTCTTTTAATAAGGCCCGAGTCTACCGGGCAGAAGTAATTATTCAAGTCACTTAAGGGGTCAGGAAACAAGCAAAATTCCATTTTTTGATGAGTTGAGGGTGTGTTGCGTTGTTGTTCTTCACATGTGTGCTAAACACACTGAACGCGAAACGCCTTGTACTCACCCTGCCAGCACCTCAAAAAACGGAACATTGCTATTCCCTCATCCCTGAACACAATTCCCGTTTCTATCGGTGGAGAAGATTGACTTGCCATAGTTTCTCCTCCGAGTTGAATTATCAGGCGAAAAGTTTCTTTATGTTATTTGTTGCAATGAAACCATAAACGATCGATTTTATCATTAAGATGCACCCGTCAACATATCATCTTGTTCGATGCAATGCTCTATCCATTGTGCGGTAAGTTTTTCCTGCACGGTATTTTGCTTGAGCCGTGCATTCAAACCGGGGAAGTTCACGCAATCCAGTCTCTGATCCTGGTTAAAACAGGAGAATACATAGGTCTTTTCCCCAGTCGTAATATCGAAGTGTTCTTGAATGCACTGGCCGCAAATCTCTTTCATCATGCATTGCATTGGTGAATTGATAGAACCATAGGCGTGGTGATCCGGTTTCATATAAGGTTTCAGCTCGCTATGACGGGCTCCTGCAACAGCAGCCATCATCCTGTCTGAACCAATCGCAATGATGCGATCGACCTGATTCACCGCAAGGTCTTGATGTCCTAGTTCATCGCTGGCATAGGCTTTGATAGCCTGCACGATGTTACCTACATAAGTTCGGTCCTGGGGGCGATCCGGTGTAAATCCGGGCGCTTCATCGCAGCACCAAATTACTACATCAGCGGCCATTTCAATGTCTTCGACCTTGTATCGGTCTATCATTTTTTTGTAGCCAGCAAAGTAAAGTACCTTAGAGCCGACGCTACGGAATGCCTTGCCGATGGAAAATAGCACGGCGTTGCCCAAGCCTCCACCAACCAGCATCACTGTTTCACCCGGCACAATTTCAGTAGGCGTGCCAGTTGGCCCCATAAGTACTACTGGTTCACCGGGCTTCAGCGCTGCACATAACTGCGAAGAACCACCCATTTCCAGCACAATAGTAGAGAGCAAACCTTGCTCGGCATCAACCCATGCACCGGTCAAGGCTAAACCTTCCATGACCATACGTGTACCATCGACTTGTGAGGCACTAGTCTCATAATTCTGCAGGCGATAAAATTGCCCCGGTTGAAAATTTCGCGCCGCAGCAGGCGCCTTGACGATTACTTCTATGATGGTAGGGGTAAGTCGGATCACTTGATGTATGGTGGCGCGCAGATCGTTGCTCAGGCGTGCAAGAAAATCCTGATCGCTGCCTTTATCTGCAGCGGAAACCCGTGACAACACTCTGCTCAACACCGGATAACCCTGCTTTGCACTACCCATGGCCTTGACTACGTTGCCGGAATAAGAAGGATGCAGGTCTCCGAAAAAGCTGATGAAACGGCCATCATGGTGCTTGTACTGCAGCACGTGTGCCTGCGCCGGTTTGGTATTACTACGCTCGGGTGTGACGGGCTCTCCTTGTTCGTCGCAGGCCTGGAAGTAACGTCCATCAAGCTTGAATTTTTCTGGAAATTCACGTGCCAGGACTGTGTTTGGTTGGGTACCCGCAGCCACAAAGATGGTGTGTGCAGGTAGCTGTATTAGCCCGGCTTTCTGCCATGCTCCCTCGGAATTAATTACTTGGTGCATTACCTCCATGGCAATCGCATTGCCATTGGAGTCCACCTCTACCTTCACTGGTGTCAAACCTTCAGCAAAATAGATTCCTTCCTCCAGCGCTTTTTCCACTTCCTCATGATTGAGGGTATATGAAGGGCTGTCGACCAGGCGCTTGCGATAGGCCAATGTGACGCCCCCCCATGATTTAATAAGCTGGAGGATGTTGGGGTTACGTCCTTCACTCACGGCCATTGCCCGCTCCGCGCGTATAGCACGAGCGTGACTCAAAAACTCGTCGCCTATGATTGTTTCATCCGCCGTCCACATGCTACGCAATGCAGCCTCACCCTTTTCAGCTATCAGCTTTTCGTAACGGCAAAGGAATTTCTCAACTTGCACCGGATAATAGGCGAGAGATTCAGTGGCTGTATCAATCGCAGTCAAGCCACCACCGATTACCACAACAGGTAAGCGAACTTGCATGTTGGCGATGGAGTCTGACTTGGCGGCCCCTGTCAATTGCAATGCCATCAAAAAATCAGACGCAGTGCGAACACCACATGCCATGCCGTTAGGTATGTCGAGCAATGTAGGACGGCCAGCGCCAGCAGCTAGTGCAACATGATCGAAGCCTGACTCAAAAGCACTTTCGGCAGTAATGGTTCCACCGAAACGTACGCCACCGAGTAGCGCGAACTGAGTGCGTCGTTCCAGCAGCAGGCGAATGATTTTAAGGAAATTCTTATCCCATCGAACTGTAATTCCATACTCGGCCACTCCACCAAAGCCGGCCATAACTCTGTTGTCCAGCGGCTCTTTCAATTCGCTTGCATCGTAGACTGGACTAAATGCCACTCGATTGCCATCTGCATCCACGCCAGATAAATCGCCAGGCAACGGCTCGATTTTCAAACCGTCGACACCGACAACAATATGGCCATCGTTCATCAAATGATGTGCCAGTGTAAAACCGGCAGGTCCCATGCCGACCACAAGCACGCGCTTACCGGTGCTAGCATGCGGGTAGGGACGGCGAATATTAAGGGGATTCCAACGGGTGAGCAGGCTATAAATTTCAAAGCCCCACGGTAGCTCTAGAACATCCTTCAATGACCGTGTCTCAGATTGCGGAATATTTACCGGTTCTTGCTTTTGATAGATACATGATTTCATGCAGTCATTGCAAATACGATGGCCGGTTGCGGCGCACATTGGATTATCTATTGCGATGATAGCCAAGGCACCCAATGCACAACCGGACGCTTTAACTTTATGAAATTCTGAAATTTTTTCATCCACAGGACAACCTGCCAGCGGAATTCCAAACGTGCTTTTTTTGAATGGAGGGGGAGCGTCAGCAACACCTGCTTTCTCCCGCAGTCCAATCGAGCAGGAGTCCTTGCCTTGTTCATGGCACCAGATGCAGTAATTAGCTTCACCCATGGCGCCAGCTAAGTTCGTACCTTGGTCAGTAAGGGCGAAACCTTCGCGATCACGCAGATGGCTATCCGCCAGACGATGCGCGGTATATGGAACATTTTCTACTGGAATGATAGGCACCAGGCGTTGGAAATCGAGCTTGGCAGGTATCTTGAATAATACTCCGTGCCCGTGGCGTTGTTTCCCAGTCGTGGTATGCACCGCCCAAGCCGCGTAACGCATTGCAGTATCAATCTTGTCGATATTTTCTGCCTCTGCATCAAGCCAGGTGTTAACCTGCTGGGCAAAAAGTAATTCGCTCATTTCACCAGTGGCATCGCCGAAATTTTGTAACAACTCAGTTGCGAGGGCGTCGCCATCGAAAGCTGCGGCATCAGCTGCCTTGTACTTTTGCATGGCTTTACGCTGCACAAAAAGGCGTTTGCAGTGGAACAGTGGCGCTAGCTCATGGTGTTGTTCCGCCGACTTGCGTACCGCAATCTGAATATTAAATAATTGACCAAGAAAATCTTCCAAATGCGGGGCCAGGCTAATGATGAGCTGAGATTCTTCCAGGTGCGTCAGCTGATCCGGTGCTTTACGCGCTGCTGCCAGTTTTTCCGCCAGTAATGGTTCGCTTTTAGCAAGTTCGGCCAGGAAATAAGAGTCGATACGGGGCAGCTCATCACAGCTGTAGAGATCTTCAAATTGCATTCCGAATCCCAGTTTTAAAACTGGGGGCGGCGTTACTCCACTATCAATACCTGTGATAGGTTGCTGAGAATTTAAGCTTTCCATGCAGTGCAAACTCCTGAATTTATTATGCGCAGTGAATTAAAATCGGTATGTTACATGCCACGCGAGACATCTTGCTTTCACGCGGACACTAATTGTGCGCTTTAGCAGCACGCGAACTTAAAGGAAGTTGGCCGCAAATATACCCTCGCTCAGCTAGTTTCGCGCTACGATTTTTTAAGTCCGACAGGCTGCTAGTCCCAAATATATTAAAAAACCCGGCTATACCGGGTAATGAAAATTTTTTATTAACTAGCGATTATACGATTTTATCTTCGTCACCGCACTGCTATAGCATGAAAAAGTTATAATTCAGTGCCGTAACCTGAATCATTTTATATGCCGACTATACAGCTCTTATCTGATCTGCTCATCAACCAAATCGCTGCTGGCGAAGTTATAGAACGGCCTGCTGCCGCTCTTAAGGAGATGCTGGAAAATAGCCTGGATGCGGGTGCCACTGAAATAATCGTACAGCTGGAAGGTGGTGGCGTGAAGCTGCTACGTGTGCGTGATAATGGTAATGGCATTGCCCCAGATGAGTTGCCGTTCGCCCTTATGCGCCATGCGACCAGCAAGATTGCGTCTCTAGCTGACTTGCAGCGCGTCGCCAGCATGGGCTTTCGCGGCGAGGCTTTGGCCAGCATGGCGGCAGTGGCGCAGGTAACCCTTACCAGCCGCATGAAGGAAAGCCAGCATGCTTGGCAGATTCAATCCGTGGATGGCACACAAAGCGAAGTTATTCCAGCCGCACACGCTCAGGGCACCAGTGTCGAGATACGTGAGCTGTATTTCAACACCCCGGCACGACGTAAATTTCTTAAGTCCGAAGCCACTGAGCTCGCTTATTGTGAGGAAACTTTCAAGCGCATCGCGCTTTCACGCCCGGATGTTGCCTTCAGTCTGCAGCACAACAACCGTATGATGTGGCAATTACCCATGCTTTCAGGCTCAGGCTGCGCACCTCGTGCTTCGACCCCTGCGGTTTCTGAAGTATCCTGGGATGAAAAAGCAGATGCATTGCCAAGACGTATCGAAGCTATGTTAAGCAAGGATTTTGCGCAGAGTGCGGTGCCTGTCTCGCGTAAGGCAGCTGGGTTGAATTTATATGGTATGGCTTCTCTGCCTGCCTATTCGAAAGCAACACACGAAGCTCAATATTTTTTTGTAAATGGACGTTTTATCCGTGACAAGGTAATCGCCCATGCTATCCGACAAGCCTATCAGGATATCCTTCATCATCAGCGTCATCCTGCCTTCGTCCTGTTTCTTGAGATACCTCCAGAATTGGTGGACGTGAATGTACATCCTGCCAAAACCGAAGTCCGATTTCGTGAGAGTCAGGCCATTCATCAATTTGTGTTCCATACACTGCAACAAGTGTTGAGCACGCCCGTGGCTCTAACAGAACATGCATCTGACCTGCCAAATCAACTCGCTCAGATTCCATCCGTGCAACGAACCATGTCGATGCAGCAGCCTTTACAGTTGCACACGCAGTTGCACACGGCATCACAGCCGCTGGCTTTTTACGATGCCCTTTTTGGAAAGAAGGAAAGCAGGGAAGGGGAGGAGAGAAATCAAAATGATGCACCTGGTTTAAGCACTCCGACTCAGACTTTTTTATCAGAACCAGAAATTCCGCCGCTCGGCTTTGCTTTGGCACAGCTTGCCGGTATTTACTTACTGGCGCAAAACGAGCATGGACTGGTGGTGGTGGACATGCACGCCGCTCACGAGCGAATCGTATATGAAAGACTTAAAACGGCACTTGATGGGCAGCAAATCCCCATGCAACCTATGTTAATCCCGGTGAGCTTTGCAGCCGACTCATTGGATATTGCTACTGCCGAGGAAAATCATGCAGCCATGTCACAACTCGGTTTTGATATCGCTCCATTGTCGCCGACAACACTGGCAGTGAGGGCCATGCCAGCTATGCTTAAACAGGCTAACGCTGAAGCAGCCGCACGTGATGTGTTGCATGAAATGCGTGAATACGGCGCCTCTCGAGTGCTGACCGAACGACGCAACGAAGTGTTGTCCACGATGGCTTGTCATTCTGCTGTGCGCGCCAATCAAATCCTGACCGTGCCTGAGATGAATCATATCCTGCGTGAAATGGAACGTACCGAGCGCTCCGGCCAGTGTAATCATGGTCGTCCGACCTGGTTTCAAATGAGTATTGCAGAATTAGATACGTTGTTCATGCGGGGCAAATGAACGCACTGCCCCCCGCTCTTTTTCTTATGGGCCCTACCGCTAGCGGAAAGACACAAGTGGCTGTAGAGTTGGCACAGCAGCTGCCAGTTGAAATCATTAGCGTTGATTCCGCGCTGGTGTATCGGGATATGAATATCGGCACTGCCAAGCCTGAGGCTGCTGTCCTCATTCGTGCGCCACACCATCTGATAAACATAATTGACCCAACCAGTGTTTATTCCGCTGCAGCTTTTCGCCAAGATGCGCTGCGTTTGATGAATGACATCACTCAACGCGGACACATTCCTTTGCTGGTTGGTGGCACCATGTTGTATTTTCGCGCCTTGCTCTTTGGTCTGAATGAACTACCGCAGGCCAACGCTGAAGTGCGTGCTGCCTTGGACGAGCAATCCATACGTGTCGGTTGGCCTGCAATGCATGCGGAATTGGCTCGGGTTGATCCTGAAACGGCTGCTCTTCTAAAACCGAATGACGCGCAGCGTATCCAGCGCGCTCTGGAAGTTTATCAACTTTCAGGTCAGCCATTGTCCGCGCTGTTTAAGCAGCAAAACAAACAGCCGCTGCCTTATAGTGTCATGCAGATTGCGCTCATCCCAAGTGAACGTAGCAAGTTGCATGCACGTATCGCCACACGATTTGCTGCCATGCTTAAACTTGGCTTGGTGGATGAATTGCTAGCACTTAAAGAAAAATATGCGTTGCATCCCAATCTGCCCTCCATGCGCTGTGTAGGCTATCGTCAGGCATGGCAGTTTCTCGACAAAGAAATAAACGAAACAGAGTTATTGGACAAGGGCAATGCCGCCACGCGTCAATTAGCTAAGCGTCAACTTACCTGGTTGCGCGGTATGCCGGAAATAATCGAATTTGATTGTTTAGCCAATAATCTTGCGCAGCAAATACTTGCCGTCGCGAGCCAGCTAGAAAATATTTCACCCAAAGAGTGGAAGCAGGATTTGTACTAAAAAAATCAGGAACGCAGTTCGTCATAGGCTCCTGAATCTACACTGGCGCACCGATCATAACCTTCACTTCTTCCGGATCCATATGCAAAAGATTGCCAATATCTATATAGTCATCGGGCAGAGCAGCATCGTCCCAGCCATTGGCAGAGTGGTGCGCAAGATTGACGGCAAGAAAGACGTTGCGCACACGCTGTTGATCGGTACTTTCGCCATCCATAAGTGTGATCAGCAACTTGGGTAGTGACCATTTAAATGCCAATGCTGATTGCAAACAAAACAATGTAAAGCCTAACACCTGTTCTTGAGCAATATTGCTACGTAATGTTTTATCTTGTCGCTGCAGGGCACGAATTTTTAGCATATCTTCAGGCGCAAAACACCACATTAGTAGTTCGGTAATATCGAATAACAACGCAGCGATCCGTATTTCTTCCAGATGCAAGTCACTCAAGTGTACCGCCCAATCAACAGCGAAATCAGATGCACGGTTTGAACGGTGCGTCAATCTCAACAAGCAGCTAAGGGCATCCGTCTGCCCGTTGAGCACTGTTTCTACCAGCGGTTCTGCGGGCACTTTTTCAAAAAATATGTCGATACCTAACATCATTAATGCTTGATCCACCTGTATTACTTCATGTTCTTGACTGGGGCGCTTTTTGTGTTGCAGATGGCGAAGCAGCTTGACGGTCATCATGGGGTCGTGCCTGATAATATTGGCAACGCCACGCGCGCTAAGGTTTTTTTCATCCTGGCGTAAAGCAGACAGATTGCGAGCGGTTTTTTTCAATACGGGGATATCGACTTGACTGAGAAAATCGACCCATGTTGTCAATTCCCGCATTTGATGATGTTGCATAACGGCTCCTTTACGTATCATTTCTAACCTATTGGATACTTCGACAAGCCGGATTGAATCTTTAGAGGTGCCCTCAAGTAGTTTGCACTGCTGTGTCAGCTATGCAATTGAATATATATTATTATGTTAAGCGACATTGTAAGGCTTATTGATTAAGGTCTTCCTCCCGCACTTCCATAAGTGTGTTTAGTACCCATCCAGAAAACAAATCGCTGGCTTGAACTTGTAGCCAGTCACCCTGATAGGCCTGTGCAGTCAGCGCGGAATTTTTTTTTAGTGTGGCAAGCTTAGTCGCCTTGCTGAAAGGTCTTTGCCGCAGATTGACGTTGCTCTTGGCGCGTAAAGGAATGGGGACATTGAAGAATACCCTAGTAAGGTGAGGTCCAGATGCCTTGCGTGTGTGGTTACTCATCACCATCTCGATGAATTCTCGTGCCTGTGCGGAGTGGTCCATGGCTGCGCCATAGTTTCCTTTGGCGTAAGACGCCGTGGCGGCATTAAGGAGCCTCTGCGCCTGCAGTGTTCGTTCGGGCGTTGTGGCCTGAGATGACTTTAAACTTACCATCGCTACCTCTGCTTCCGCTATTGATGAGGCAGCACTGGGTTGTGTGGCGAGACGTCGTAGTCTCACTTGGTCACGGGTGACTTTACTGGTGGATTCCTGTAATGCTTTGGCCTGGTTTTGCTGGCGTAGGTTCAGGTTTCGGATCTGTTCTTCTTTTTCCGCCAACAGTTGCTCCAGACGTTCGATTTTACGTTGTTGCACTTCGTAAAGATCTTGCGGCGGGATTATGGCTGCTGGGATTGAGTTTGCCGGGATCGGCTTCGGGAGGGTGCACCCCGTCATGCTCAAATATAGAAGTGCAATAACTGTTCCGCATAGGATGTGACGCGCCCTAATTTTGAGCAAGCTCAATAATGTGTATGACAGTATCTGCAATCTTGCCACTTTGTCTTCCCCTAAAATGTGGTACAACCGTACCACAGCGTACATTTTCATGCGGTCAAAATTACTTGTTTTAACGCAGATTCCATTATGATGCACAAGCGGTTAAATAATTTCTTTGAATTAGCAAATTGTGGTTAACCAATAGCGAATTTATTAGGACGGTCGTATGCTTATCGCAGCCAGTTGATTTGCGGGCTCATTGCTTTAATCCGTTGAGTGATCGGAATGTCAGGCGAGCGGGTGATGAATAGGCTGCAAATTTCCCACATGGTCGTCAAATTGAGAGAGAATATACGGGGTGTTTAATTGCCTCGTCCCGTGTGATTATACCCTCGTCCGTTGCTGGTCACCGTTTAGAGTCCGTCAGTTAGTACAAGATAATATTGAGTTGTTGCAGGGAGAAGACGAAATGAGTCAAGACCATTCACGTACCCGCACGAAAATTTCTATCACGACCTCAAAAGCTGACTGATCGAGCTATTAATCCTATGATACTTAATGAGTTTGTACACTGTCAGGTTGAAAATGGCCCGATGTGTATGTTACTGGAGTAGACGATGCAGCGCATTCTTATCATTCTGGGCGTTGCACTACTGGTTATAGGTCTTCTCTGGCCATGGCTTTCCAGGCTCCCTTTCGGACGTTTGCCCGGCGATATCTCCGTTACACGCGAGAACTTCAGCTTCCACTTTCCATTGATGACCAGCCTGTTGGTGTCGTTGCTGCTGACTCTGTTGCTCTGGTGGTGGCGAAAGTAGATCCGCTTTCAAAAGCTGCACGAATTGCTTCCAGTCTCTTTCTGTTCGTGCCAAAATCTTTCTTGCCCAGGCGTGACGCAGAGCGCATGTTAATGACGCCAGCCTGGTCATCTAGCGCAAACTCTACGTCATCGGTGAACTTCATTAGACTGCTCCGAAATTCGGCGTATAAATAAGTGGGTTCTGCGACAATCACTGTTGTGTTGTTCATATTGCGCACTATATTAGTCAATTTGACAAAGGCAGCTTTACCGTCACCTTGATATGTTAGCGGAGCAATGATGTGGTAGTCACTGTGCGGATGTTGTGCAGCTTGGCTGGAGATGCTATTGAATGATTTAGCAAGTGGTGCTTTCAGTTTGCCATCATGCAGGCCAAGATCGGTTGGGCGTTTTCCATTGAATAAG
Source organism: Candidatus Nitrotoga sp. M5 (assembly GCF_927904885.1). GTDB lineage: Bacteria > Pseudomonadota > Gammaproteobacteria > Burkholderiales > Gallionellaceae > Nitrotoga. The sequence goes on along the minus strand of NZ_CAKMNW010000001.1, from coordinate 128,803 downwards.
CCAGCCTGACCTGCAATGATTGTAACTATCGTGAGTGTGAACAGTAAGATGGTAATTCTTCGGATGATTTTGATCATGAGGTAGTTAATAAAAATTCATATGGTTATAGTCATTGCAATGATTGTTATTACTGTAACGGCTATTACAGTAAAGTCGACAAGTGTCAAGATAATGAGAGTTGAACTTTTCCTGGTTTGCTATTTGCTAAGCCTATTACAGTAATGGTTTCATCTATTCGTGATACCTGTACTGACTACATACGATAGATATATTTTTCAATATGTTAGATATTTTAATAGCTGGGATGGTCTATCAATTTCGCCTTCTGCAGGCCACCTGGATAATTCCTCCGGAGAGCCGATGTAGCCATAGCGGGCGATGATGCAGCGCATCCCGGCAGCTTGCGCTGCATCCGCATCACGTTTGTCATCACCAAGATACAGGCATAGCTGTGGCGCGATATTAAGCAATTCACTGGCCTTCAGTAGCGAATCCGGGAAGGGCTTGGCACGCGCACATGTGTCACCACTGATAAGGCATGAAGCGCGCTGCGCATAGCCCAGTGCTTGCATCAATGGCATGGTGAAGCGGTGGGGTTTGTTAGTGACGATACCCCAAGGTAGGCCACGTTGCTCCAGTATATCGATCAGTTCCGCCATTCCTGGGAACAGGGTGGTGTGAACGCAAATATGGCTAGCATAATAATCCAAGAAGGCATTGCGCAAGTCCGCATAATTTGGCGCATCTGGTTCAATGTTAAAACCCAGTTTCAGCAAGCCAAGAGAACCATGCGAAGCTTGTGGGCGAATCGTTTCCAATGCCATGGGTGGCCTGTCATGGAGGGTGCGCAGGTGGTTAAGCGCGGCGCCCAAATCGGGTGCTGTGTCAGCGAAAGTGCCGTCTAGATCAAACAGGATGGCACTAGTCACGACGACAGGCGAGCAGGTAGTTAACGTCAGTATTCTGGCTGAGTGAGTAAGTTTTATGGAGGGGGTGGTAATTCATGCCACTAATGTCGCTAATATTAAGCCCTGCATTGCGGCAAAATTGTGCGAGTTCGGACGGTTTAATAAATTTAGCATAATCGTGCGTGCCACGCGGCAGCAAATGAAGTAAGTATTCCGCGCCAATCACCGCGAACAGATAGGATTTTGGGTTGCGATTTAGAGTGGAAAAAAACACATGACCCCCCGGCTTAGCTAGTCGCGCGCAGGCATTCACAGTGCTGGAAGGGTCTGGCACATGTTCGAGTAATTCCATGCAAGTAACTACATCGTAGTGGGCTGGCTGTTCTGCCGCCAGATTTTCTACGGCGATTTTGCGGTAGTCTACTTGTTGGCCACTTTCCAGCAAGTGTAGTCTGGCAATTTGCAGCGCTTTTTCGCTCAGATCAATGCCTGTTACCTGTGCGCCAAGCGCGGCCATGCTTTCCGACAGGATGCCGCCGCCACAGCCGACATCCAGCACAGTCTTTCCGGTCAGGGCCGCAATACCGTTGATATAGTTCAAACGTAGTGGGTTGATTTCATGTAGGGGCTTGAATTCACCGTTGGTATCCCACCAGTTATGGGCGAGCTGACTAAATTTTTCCAGTTCAATGGGGTCAGCATTTGTCATGATGTGCTCATATTCGGGGTGAAATGGGGAATGTATCAAAACTTGCCTTGAACCGCCAGTTAATCAAGCGGCTTAATTTCAGGTTATATGCAGCAAAGAAATTATGTTTTGTCTCGCTTGAGGTGGCCATGTTAAACTTACAGATTGTTTTACAAGAAAAACTAGTGTATCCGCTATACCTATGGAACAATTTGCTAAAGAGATTCTGGTAGTTAGTCTTGAGGATGAGATGCGCAAGTCGTATCTTGACTATGCAATGAGCGTGATTGTTGGGCGCGCTTTGCCTGACGTGCGTGATGGCCTTAAACCGGTGCATCGCCGAGCGCTGTTTTCCATGCATGAACTATCCAACGACTGGAACAAGTCCTACAAAAAGTCGGCGCGTATTGTGGGCGACGTGATAGGTAAATACCATCCGCATGGCGATACAGCGGTGTACGACACTATCGTTCGTATGGCGCAGACATTTTCGCTGCGTTATCCTTTGGTCGATGGTCAGGGTAACTTTGGTTCAGTGGATGGCGATAACGCAGCGGCGATGCGTTATACCGAAATTCGCATGGCGCGAATTGCGCATGAGCTGCTGGCTGATTTGGACAAGGAAACCGTTGATTTCGGACCTAATTACGATGGTTCCGAGCATGAGCCGTTGGTGTTTCCGGCGCGCTTTCCCAATCTGTTGGTCAATGGTTCAACCGGGATTGCCGTGGGTATGGCGACTAATATTCCGCCGCACAATCTCGGCGAGGTGATTGATGCCTGTCTGGCACTACTGCAAGCCCCTGATCTGGATATTGAGCAATTGATAGAATATATACCAGCGCCAGACTTTCCAACTGCGGGTTTTATATATGGTTTAGCAGGCGTAAAGGAAGGTTACCGAACCGGGCGCGGGCGAGTTGTAATGCGTGCGCGCACTCATTTCGAAAATATCGAAAAGGGGAATAATCGCCAAGCTATTATTATTGATGAGTTGCCTTATCAAGTGAATAAAGCCAACTTGTTAATAAAAATTGGCGAGCTGGTGCGAGAGAAGAAAATTGAGGGGATTTCCGAAATTCGCGACGAATCGGATAAATCTGGAATGCGCGCTGTGATTGAACTAAAGCGCAATGAAATGCCGGAAATAATACTCAATCAATTGTTTAAAATGACGCAGCTGCAAGACAGTTTTGGCATGAATATGGTGGCCTTGATCGACGGCCAACCTAAATTGCTGAATTTGAAGCAGTTCCTGGATGCATTCCTGCGCCATCGGCGAGAAGTTGTAACGCGGCGTACGATATTTGATTTGCGCAAGGCGCGGGATCGTGGCCATATTCTGGAAGGTTTGGCAGTCGCACTCTCCAACGTAGATGAAATCATTGCGTTGATTAAAGCGGCCGCGAGTCCCGCGATAGCCAAGCAGGGTCTTATGTCACGGACATGGCGATCTACACTGGTCGAGGAATTGTTGAGCCGAGTTAGCGATGCTTCCCGTCCGGAAAATTTGGAGCCGGAATTTGGTATGTCAGGACAGGGCGAGTTGCGCGCGTATCGACTTTCGGACGTGCAAGCACAAGCTATTCTGGAATTACGCTTGCAGCGTTTAACCGGGCTGGAGCAAGATAAAATTGTCAACGAATATCGCGACGTGATGGACAAGATTATCGATTTGCTTGATATTCTGGCCAAGCCAGAGCGCGTAACGCAAATTATCGTTGACGAGTTGGTTGCCATTAAAGCTCAATACGGAGACAAGCGCCGTAGCGAAATCATCACTCATACTCATGATATGAGCATGGAAGACCTGATCACCCCGGAGGACGTGGTGGTTACGATGTCGCATGGCGGTTACATGAAAGCGCAGCCGTTAGCGGAATACGTGGCGCAGAAACGCGGTGGTCGTGGAAAGCAGGCTGCGCCGCCTAAAGAGGACGACTTTGTAGATAGCCTGTTTATCGCCAACACGCACGATTATATTCTGTGTTTTTCCAGTCGTGGTCAAGTGTACTGGATCAAGGTATACGACGTACCTCAGGGTGCTCGTACCGCCCGCGGTCGGCCAATCGTTAATCTGTTGCCGCTGGAAAGTGGCGAGAAGATCAACGCGATTCTGCCGGTAAAAGAGTTCTCGGAAGATCAATATGTATTCTTTGCTACCGCCATGGGCACGGTGAAGAAGACTGCGTTGTCTGATTTCGCCAACCCGCGTAAGGCCGGCATCATCGCTATTAAATTGGATGAAGGTGATTATTTGATCGGTGTAGCTTTGACTGATGGCAAGCATGACGTAATGTTGTTTTCTAATGGAGGCAAAGCGGTACGTTTCGACGAAAACGATGTACGTTCCATGGGCCGAGTGTCGCGCGGTGTGCGTGGCATGAAGCTGGCTGCGAAGCAATGCGTAATTGCACTCTTGGTGGCTAGCGATGAAAGCCAAGCGGTATTGACTGCGACCGAGAATGGCTACGGCAAGCGCACGCCAATTTCAGAATATACACGCCATGGCCGGGGGACTCAGGGCATGATTGCAATTCAGGCTTCTGCCCGGAATGGTAAGGTGGTAGCGGCTACTTTGGTAAACGAGGAAGATGAAATTATGTTGATTGGAACTAATGGCGTACTAATCCGCACTCGAGTCAATGAAATCCGTGAAATGAGTCGTTCTACGCAGGGCGTGACACTAATTAATCTAGGCAAAGACGACAAGCTGGCGGGTTTGAGCCGTATTGCCGATCCAGAGCCGGAAGATCTTTCTCCTTTAATCCAAACCGATTAAAAAATAGGAAAACTATGACAATTTATAATTTCAGCGCAGGTCCCGCAGTATTACCGCATGAGGTGTTGCAACAGGCACGGGAAGAGATGCTGGACTGGCATGACAGTGGCATGGCAGTTATGGAAATGAGTCACCGCGGCAAGGAGTTTATGAGTATTGCCGCTGCGGCGGAAAGCGATTTACGTGATCTACTCGTGATTCCCTCTAATTACAAGGTGTTATTCCTGCAAGGCGGGGCGAGTTTGCAATTTTCCATGATCCCACTGAATTTGTTACGTGGTAAGACTTCAGCAAATTACGTTTATACCGGTGAATGGTCCAAAAAAGCAATAGCCGAAGCGAAAAAATTTAGTAATGTAAATATTGTGGCTAGCGGCGCGGACAAGAATTTTTCTTATGTGCCGTCGTTTGATACTTGGCAGTGTGACCCGAATGCAGCCTACTTGCATTACACGTCGAATGAGACGATAGGCGGAGTCGAATTTAATTGGGTTCCGGAAACAGGTGAAATACCTTTGGTGGCAGACATGTCATCTAACATATTATCGCGCCAGTTTGATGTATCTAAATATGGTCTGATTTATGCTGGCGCGCAGAAAAATATTGGTCCGGCTGGGTTATGTATTGTTATCGTGCGCGATGACCTGATTGGTAATGCTTCACCGAACACGCCCTCTATGCTGGATTACAAGATTCATGCTGACAATGATTCAATGTATAACACGCCACCCACTTACGGAATTTACGTGGCTGGGTTGGTATTCCAGTGGCTCAAGCGCAATGGTGGATTGGCGCAGATGGAGCAGACCAATATCAGAAAATCAAATTTGCTATATCAGGCTATCGATGCTAGCAATGGTTTTTATAATTGCCCAGTGGTCAAGTCGGATCGTTCACGCATGAACGTGCCATTCACCCTGAAAGATGCCAGTCTGGATGGCGAGTTTCTAAAACAGGCGGATTCGAACGGCCTATTGCAACTGAAAGGACATCGCTCTGTCGGTGGCATGCGCGCTTCCATTTACAATGCTATGCCGCTGGAAGGCGTGCAGGCTTTGGTTGATTTTATAACACATTTTGAAAATAAACATGGCTAAGACTTTTAAGGTACTGACATTAAATAAAATTTCTACGGTTGGGCTTGCCTGCTTGCCCGCTACAAACTATGTTGTTGGCAACGACATCACAGAACCTGATGCAATCCTGGTGCGTTCGCAGAATATGCTGGAGATGGATATTCCAACTAGTGTTAAAGCCATCGCCCGCGCGGGTGCAGGCACTAATAATGTACCTATAAAAAAAATGAGTGCGCGAGGTGTGCCAGTTTTTAACGCTGCGGGTGCCAATGCCAACGCCGTGAAGGAGTTGGTCATCGCGGGTATGCTGCTGGCATCACGCAAATTGATTGCTGCGCATCATTTCACCTCCAATTTGAAGGGTGATAATGCCACGATGCATAAGCTGGTCGAGGATGGCAAAAAAAATTATGCAGGTATCGAATTGAATGGCCGTACCTTGGGGATTATTGGTTTAGGTGCCATAGGTCGTCTGGTAGCGGATGCCGCCATTGGTATGGGCATGAAAGTGGTTGGATTCGACCCTGAAATTACCGTGGAAGGAGCATGGGGACTGTCTTCTCGGGTTAAGAAAGCGCACAGCATAGAAGAGCTGCTTAAGCAAAGTGATTTTGTTACCCTGCACATCCCCTTGCTGGATGCTACACGCGGTTTGATTAATGAGCAGCGCGTACAAGCGATGAAGCGAGGAAGTGTGTTACTGAACTTTGCGCGTGATGGCATCGTCGATGAAGACGCAGTGCTGGCGGGAATTGCCGCCAAACGAATTCAAAACTATGTTTGCGATTTTCCTATGCAGAAAACGCAAGGCCATCCAGCAGTGATTGCCCTGCCTCATCTGGGTGCTTCTACGCAAGAGGCGGAAGATAACTGTGCGGTAATGGTGGCGAAAGAAGTGCGTGACTATTTGGAGCATGGCAACTTGAACAATGCGGTAAATTTTCCTACTGTTAATATGCCACGTGAATCATCTTTCCGTATCGCCATCGCTAATGCCAACGTGCCGAATATGTTGGGACAGATTTCAACCGCCTTGGCCGGAGCCGGCGTTAATATCCACAATATGATAAATAAATCACGTGGAGAGATGGCTTACACACTGGTTGACACAGATATCGCTACACCTCCTGAAATGATCGCGCAGATTGCTGCCATTCCAGGTGTGCTCATGGTGCGCGATTTGCATTTAGATGCTTAAGCAATATGGATGTCTGAGCAATGAAAGATGAGCTCAAGAAATATCGTGAACAAATCGACTTAATTGACGAGAATTTGCTCAATTTATTCAACCAGCGCGCGTCGCTGGCAAAGCAAATCGGTCATTATAAGGGTAAAAATGCAGTGCTGCGACCTGAGCGCGAGGCGCAGATATTGCGGCACATGGTTAGTAATAATCCCGGTCCGTTGCCGAGTCAAAGTATCACGCAATTATTTACCGAAGTCATGTCTCACTGCCGTGCATTAGAGTCGCAGCTATGTGTTGCTTTCTTGGGGCCAAGTGGAACTTTCAGTCAAGAAGCAGTAGAGAAGCGTTTTGGACATGCAGTACTTAGCAAGCCGTGCGTTTCGATAGATGAAGTTTTTCAAACTGTAGAAAGTGGCGAGGCAAATTATGGGGTGGTGCCGGTGGAGAACTCAACTGAGGGTGCCATTGGACGCACATTAGATTTATTGTTACAAAGCCAGCTCAAAGTGTGTGGAGAAGTGATGCTGCCGGTACATCAATGTTTGATGTCACAAGCAACTGATATTTCGGTTATTAATAAAGTATTTTCGCATTCTCAATCTTTGGGGCAGTGCCAAGTCTGGCTGAATTCGAATTTGCCTAATGCCGAGCGCGTGCCAGTTGGCAGCAATGCGCAGGCGATTCTTCTGGCTTTGGAACAGCAGGCTGATAGTGCGGCAATCGCAAGTGCAAAGGCTGCAAAAAATTACGATATTCCATTATTGGCTCAAAATATTGAAGATGACCCGCGCAATACCACGCGTTTTTTAGTCATCGGAAATCAGGATGTTGCACCATCCGGTAAGGATAAGACCTCATTGGTTATGTCCGCGCCTAATCGCCCAGGCGCGGTATACGAATTGCTGGCGCCGCTGGCAAAAAATGATGTCAGCATGACCAAGCTGGAATCACGGCCGGCGCGTTCTGGCATGTGGGAGTATATGTTCTATATGGATATTGAAGGCCATCAGCATGAGCCCAAAGTGGTGGCCGCACTGGTCGAATTAAAGCAGATCGCCGCATTCGTAAAAACGCTAGGTTCATACCCAGCTACTGTATAAAACCGTTTGTAAAATATAAAAATATTGTTATTGTCGGAAAAACAAAATTTAGCTCTGTCAATAATATCTATGAATGACAGGGCACCTGCATCTTCGGGAATAATGGAATTAAAATTATCTAAGGTTTTAAATGAACTACAGTGAGTTAGCCGCTCCTTATATCCGCGCAATAGCGCCCTATCAGCCTGGCAAACCGATTGCTGAACTGGAGCGCGAGCTCGGTATCAGTGGCATCGTAAAACTGGCATCCAATGAAAACCCCCTTGGCACCAGCCCCCTCGCCATGGCTGCTATGAGTGCTGCAATTAACGATATAGCACGTTATCCAGATGGCAGTTGTTTTGAGCTGAAAAATGCATTATCCGAACGATACAAAATAGAGAATGCATGCATTGTGCTGGGAAATGGTTCAAATGATTTGTTGGAACTGGCCGCACGCGCTTTTCTCTCGCCAGGCGACAAAGTGGTTTACGCTGATCATGCTTTTGCGGTGTATGCGCTGGCTACGCAAGCGGCGGGGGCTACGGGCATCAGCGTGCCAGCCACAAAAGAGTTTGGCCACGATCTTTCTGCAATGCTGCAGGCTGCTGTGCAGCATAAGGTAAAAATGGTGTTCATCGCTAACCCGAATAATCCAACGGGTACTTTTCTAGGTGCAACGGATTTGTTGAATTTTCTGCGTGCAGTGCCGCCCCAGGTGTTAGTGGTACTTGATGAGGCGTACAACGAATATCTGCCGCAAAATTTGCGTTACGACAGTGTGAGCTGGTTGCGTGAATTTCCCAATTTGATCATTTCCCGTACTTTCTCCAAGGCGTATGGTTTGGCCGGTTTACGTGTTGGTTATGCATTAGCAGGCGAGTCGGTGACGGATATGTTGAACCGAGTACGACAGCCGTTCAATGTTAACAGCGTAGCGCAGGCTGCAGCTGTGGCTGCGTTACAAGACGAGGCATTTGTAAGGAAGACTTGTGAATTGAACCAGGCTGGCATGGAACAGATTACACAAGGATTAGCGCGATTAGGACTGAAGTATATTCCCTCTTATGGGAACTTCGTATGTTGTCATATTACGAATTCAACCCAAAGTGGGGAAAATGGGGCTGGTCAAATGTACCGTCGCCTACTTGAACTGGGGGTGATTGTGCGGCCGATTGCCAATTACGATATGCCAGATTATTTGCGTGTGAGCATTGGTCTGGAAAGTGAAAATGAGAAATTTTTGTCTGCGCTGACGCAGGCATTAGGAGAAACAGCGTGATTATTGTAATGAACAAGGATGTGACTGACGCTCAAATTAGCGTAGTGGTAACAAAACTCAAGGATGCAGGGCTGGACGCCAATATTTCCCGAGGTATTGAACGCACAGTAATCGGCGCCATCGGTGATGAGCGTAAATTAACTGAAGAAATGTTTACCCCGCTGCCCGGGGTGGAATCGGCGATGCATATAGTCAAACAATATAAAATTGTGTCGCGCGAATCTCATCCCACAAATACGGTGATTGACATTGGCGGTATCCAGCTGGGTGGCAAGCAAATCCAAGTTATTGCTGGCCCGTGCTCAGTAGAAACTCAGCAGCAAATGGATTTGTCCGCCCAGTATGTGAGCGAAGCAGGTTGCCGTTTGATGCGTGGCGGGGCATTTAAGCCTCGCACCAGCCCTTATGCTTTTCAAGGCAAGGGTATTGAGGGACTGGATATGTTCCGTCAGGCAGCCAGCAAATTCAAGCTGCCAATTGTGACTGAGCTAATGGATGTCCGCATGCTAGACACCTTTTTGGAAAATGACGTCGACGTTATTCAGATCGGCACCCGCAACATGCAGAATTTCGATCTGCTCAAAGAAGTGGGTCGTATCAACAAACCAGTCATTCTCAAACGCGGTATGTCGGCTACCATTTCCGAATGGCTAATGGCGGCAGAATACATCGCGGCCGGCGGCAACCATAATATTATATTCTGCGAGCGTGGTATCCGTACTTTTGAAACCTATTACCGCAACGTACTTGACGTGACCGCTATTCCAGTAATCAAAAGAGAAACTCATCTGCCAATAATTGTCGATCCTTCACACGCAGGTGGCAAGGCATGGATGGTTGCGGCGCTATCACAGGCAGCAATTGCGGCGGGGGCAGATGGACTGCTAGTTGAGATGCATCCAACTCCCAGTGAGGCATGGTGCGATGCCGATCAGGCGCTGACACCGCAAGAGTTGAAGAAGATGATGGGTGTGTTGGGCGGAATCGCCACAGCGATTGGACGCACACTTTAATCCTTTCTCACGCTAGCAAGAAAAGTGATGAAAGTCGTGACAAAACCATTGTTTCGCAAGATTGTTGTTTTCGGCGTTGGCCTCATCGGCGGTTCGTTTGCGCTAGCTTTGCGGCGAGTGAATGCGGTGGAGGAAGTAGTTGGTTTCGGACGCAGCGAGCGAACACTAGCACAGGCACAACAACTTGGTATAATCAATCGCAGCGGTTCTGATTTTGCGACAGAGTTAGGTGATGCCGATCTAATATTGCTGGCCACGCCCGTGGGCCAGATGGCCGACATAATGGCTCGCATTGCGCCCCATCTGGGTGCTCATACAATCATTATTGATGGCGGCAGTACTAAGTGCGATGTTGTCGGTCATGCTTATAAACATTTGGCCGCACATATCGCCCGCTTCATACCGGCACACCCTATTGCAGGTAGCGAGCAAAGCGGCGCACTCGCGGCGCGAGCTGATCTGTATCAAAACAAAAAAGTAATACTGACTCCGTTACCGGAAAACTCCGCTGATACTGTATCGCGCGTAAGATTGGCATGGGAGTTGTGTGGCGCGCTGGTAAGCGAACTAACGCCGAAACAGCATGATGAAGTGTTTGCTGCTGTCAGTCATATGCCGCACTTGCTTTCATTTGCATTGGTGCATGATTTGGCACTACGCGAAAACCGTGATTTGTTACTTTCTTTTGCAGCTAGTGGTTTCCGTGATTTTACTCGAATCGCAGCCAGCTCGCCGGAAATGTGGCGCGATATTTGTCTGGCCAACCGTGATGCATTGTTGATCGAAATGGGCCGCTACATGAAAGAACTGGAAACTTTGCATAATGCGCTTGCGGAAGCAGATGGTGACAAGATGGAAGAAATATTCAGTATTGCCAGTGCGCTACGTATTAATTGGTCTCCACAATAAATTTAAAATATTCTAGTCTTTTTGATTTTTAGGATGAGGGAGGGAGTAATGAATTTAGTGTAGGGCATCTCTAAAAATTAAATTTACGTCATTTCCGCCTTCGCTAGAATGACTAATTTTTAGAGGTGTCCTAATCAATACCGTCTTAAATAGATGACTATAAGGAGAAAAGGATGGATTTACGAGTTTCCTGTATTAGAAAGAGTGACAGTAAACTTGCGCATGAGCGCATTAAATTTATTGGTGGAGTAGATGCTAATGGAGTCCGTTGGCAACTTTCTGTGGAAGAGGCAATTGAGGGTATTTCAATTGGTAAGTGGCGATTTACCACTCTTGTGGCGGGACATCCATTTTGGTTAGTTGTCGCTACCAGCTCACTTGGGTATAAGTACTTAAAAACGGATCACGATTTGGAACAGCCATATAATTTACTTAGCTTACGCGAATGTCCGCCAGATAAATAGATTTCTATTTTAAGGTGGTAGTCATGCCTTTATAATGAAAGTTGGAAATGTAGCTAGTTGTTCAGTATGAATAGAGTGGGCGCTCTATTACGATTATGGACACCTCTCCGATTTTAAGTTCGATTTTGTACCGCGTAGTGTAGTAGAGTCATGGATTATGAATATTCAGTGATATCCTTCGTTTCATACTGTTTTCTTAACTAAATATTTGCACAAATCTCTATGCACATTGCAGCCAACTTTTTTTCGCAAGCATTAAAATGATCATGTCGCTCCTTGATAAGCTGTTAAAGTTGCTTGTAATCAGCTCGGAAGGTAGTTGAACGTTGCTTCCATGCTTAACTGGCAGGATGGACAGCCATTCTCCCACCGTTTCAGCGATGTCTATTTTTCAAGAGATTCCGGACTGGAGGAAAAACGGCATGTTTTTCTGCAAGGCAATCGGCTGGCTGAACGTTTTGCATCTTTATCAAGTGGAGATAGTTTTGTCATCGGCGAGGCAGGTTTCGGCACGGGGTTGAATTTTTTATGCGCTTGGCAACTGTTCGAAAAGGTCGCTCCATCCAATACCAGTCTGGATTTTTTCAGCGTCGAAAAATTTCCCCTTGACGAGAGAGAGCTGACCGATGTTTTGGCACTTTGGCCAGCGTTGCGGCAGTATGCAGATAAACTCCTTACCCACTGGCGACGTCGCGTACCCGGCTGGAATCGGTGGTGTTTTGACAATGGAAAGATACGTCTTACGCTAGTGATAGGTGACGTAAAAGATGCGCTAACTGAAGTCTGTGGTGGCATCGATGCATGGTTTCTGGATGGGTTTGCACCAGCACGTAATCCAGAAATGTGGACGCAGCCCGTGTTCGAGAACATCGTACGAGTCTCTAAGCCAGGCGCCTCGTTCGCCACTTATACTTGTGCAGGCTGGGTACGGCGCGGTTTGGAACAAGCAGGATTTCAAGTCATCAAATCTCCAGGCTTTGGACGCAAGCGCGATATGCTCCAAGGTCACCTTCCCGGTTCGCCGCCGATGCGGCCTCCTGTAACAAAAGCCATTGTGATTGGCGGAGGAGTGGCTGGTTGTGCCGTTGCTTCAGCATTGGCGATGCGCGGAGTCTCAGTTACCCTGAACGAAGGCGCACCGGTATTGGCTGCGGCGGCATCAGGCAATCCACGTGGGGTATTGCATGTCCGGTTAAGCGCAGGCATGAACCCATTGCAAAGTTTTGTTCTGGCCGCTTATGGGTATGCACTGGCCTTGCTTGATGAAAAGCTTCCCATTGACGGCATCGTTCGTGCGGAATGCGGAGAGCTACAACTGGCGTTTTCTGAGCATGAAGCGAAACGTATCGACCGGCTGTCGGCACTTGATTGGCCACCGCATTTATTACGTCGTGTGGATGTGGCTGAAGCATCCCAGCTGGCGGGTATTGAATTGGCACATGGCGGCCTGTGGTTTCCCGCCGGTGGCTGGCTGGTTCCGCCGCAGATGTGTGCAGCATTGGCAAGAGACTCCTGTATCGTGCAGCGTACCGGTTATCGCGCGGAATCTTTGACAGCGGTAGGAACCGGCTGGCGGGTGGAGGGAAAAGACGAGCGACAACAGACATGGTCTGAAGAAGCACAGGTAGTAGTGGTTTGTACCGGTTATCAGGTGAAATCATTTGCACCATTATCACACCTTCCGCTGACGCCAGTGCGAGGACAGATTACGTTACTGCCTGTTTCATCTCATAGTGAAAATCTGCAAACGATAGTGTCTGCCAGTGGTTATCTGACTCCATCAGCCGGGGAGTTGCATGTGTTGGGAGCGACGCATGATTTTAACGATGATGCTGTTGATTTGAGGGTATCCGATCATGCAGGTAATTTGTCCAAGCTGGAAGATATATCTCCTGCACTAGCCAAAACGATGAATATGGATTCATTAGATGTTGAGAAACTTAATGGCCGTGCTTCAGTGAGATCTTCCGTTCCCGGAGCCATACCGTTAGTAGGAGAATTATTGCCGGGGTTATATACCAGTCTGGGTCATGGCACTCGAGGTCTGGTAACTGCCGGACTTTCCGGTGAATTGATTGCAGCGATGGCATGTGAGCAATTGTTGCCACTGCCATTGTCGGTAGTAAATGCATTAACGCCTTAGCAGGGGCTTGTAGGGTAGGAATGGATAATTAACGATAATGTGTGCGGCAAAAAAACTATGCGGAATTCATATGTGCTTTTTTACTACGATTAAGGATCGGCCTGATAATTAAATATTGTGTCCGCTAAATTGTAAGAATCTCCCTCTTTATTTGATATTTCCATAAATAGTTGACACTGAAATAAATATAACTCGTTGATAGGTAGCGCGGTAGGCTGAGTTGAATGAAATCAAGCCCTACACTCACCTCACGCATGGTTTGGCGTCTGTCACACAAACACGAGGTCAGTTCTAACATTTCAAAAGGCTCTTAGAACTTAATTAAAGGGATGCATTACTTAGCCAAGCAGTTGCTTGGTGAATTCATCATGTGATTATTTTACCCATACGCAGACTGTCTCTGTTCATAGCTAATCCGTTAAGGAGTCTATTCTAGCGCTAAGCTCTTCAACTTGCTGTTCCAATTTAACCACTCTCTGTTCTAAATCCGTCTTACTAATCCGTTCTGTAGTGTATGTAGCTATCATTTTATTGGTGTGTGCTTCAATATCAATGGCGCCAGAGAATAGGTGCATGTATTCGCAGTCCTTACGTCCAGGTGTACGTGGCAGTTGTACAATCACTGGTTCGGAATTAAGCTCGTTAAGACTGTCAATTGCATCAACAACTTCAACGTTATCGGTAAAAATATGTAAGCGGCCACTGCGTGCTCGTAATTCACCAGGTGTTTGAGGGCCTCGCATCAATAGCAAACAGACGATGGCAAACTGCGGTGGAGTAAAATGTATATCACCGAAAGTGGTATTGCAAAATCGCTGTTTATATTTCTCAACGCCATTGTTGAAATTTTCCTCAATAACAAGCAGGTGTTTGTCACATAGGTCACGTGCGGTGCGTTTCACTATACCTTTATCCAGCGACATCACAGGGTCGCGTCCAGACTTCTGATTGCACGCATTCGTCAGCGCATTGAGGGATAATGGATACTGATCCGGCGTAAAGATGGATTTTTCCATCAGGCAAGCAATAATACGAGTTTCGTTGATAGTTAAGCTCTGGAGCATAGATTGGCCTCGGGAATTATTTAACGAATGTTATATTCAAATTTAAGCAATATTCTATACCCAAGTGGGAATAATGGGCCAAGTTGCTTTATTCGTATTAAATTTTCAAGCATTTTCAAAGGTGCAACGGTGCCTGCCATTGATATTTAGATGACGACCATCAAATGGAAACGTAACATATCTCACTGACCAGGATGTAACTCCTAAAGTCAGCGCACCTTGGACACAAATATCGCTTGAGTTTAATGAGACGTTTGAATGACTTTTTTTAACAGGGTTTTTTACTCAAAAGTCAATATCGAACGCCTTGAAAAACGCCACTTATTGCAGGTTGTTGTTATGGAAGGCTATAACGGCTGAGTGCATTCGCCACAAGGAAATATTTCCGGTGCCAGCCAAAACAGACACCATAGATGCACGTAGAGTTCTCGAACTGTTCTGCCAGCCCGAATACCTGTCGATGGCGAAAGACGCACGCTACTACGTTACGCCGGCACCGTAAAATATATATAAATCATGTAAATAGCGCCAAAAATGTATAGATATATTAGTCAGGAAAATGCTAATGAGCTGCGCTTAAGATAGTTTTGGTGGATTGGCAAAAGCATGCCTTTGTTCCGATTGCAATGCTTGGAATAGTGCCAACCAAATATAGAATATTTCTACTTGGCACCAACATTTCACCTTTTCGCTTACCGCCTTCATACTTATCATATGTTACAATGGCTCTGTTATTGGAATGGGCGAAAGTGGCGGAATTGGTAGACGCACTGGATTTAGGTTCCAGCGCCGCAAGGCGTGAGAGTTCGAGTCTCTCCTTTCGCACCAACTGAAGAATTCACTTATTAACCTAAGGAAAGCTAGTATGTCGAGCGTAGAAATCATGAGCGGGTTGGAGCGCCGCCTTAATGCATCCATCCCTCTGCAACTGGTTAGCAGCGAAATGGAGGTGCGCCTAAAGAAAATGGCACGTACCGCTGAGGTACCTGGTTTCAGGCCAGGCAAGGTGCCGTTCAAGATTCTGGAGCAGAAGCATGGTGCGCAAGTGCAGCAGGAGGTGCTGCGAGATGCTTTACGACAATCCTTCGCCAAAGAAGCGGAAGATAGCCAGTTAAAAGTGGTTGGTTTCCCTGCTTTTGAAATTAAGACCACCGACCCTGATGCAGTGTGGATTGAGTATAGTGCGACTTTCGAAGTCTACCCTGAAGTCGTATTGGGTGATCTTAGCGGAGAAAGTGTGGAGCAGGTGTCTTACACCTTAAGTGATGCCGATGTTGATACTACGATTGTTACGCTGCTTACCCAACACGCAACTTTCGAAGAGGCTGACCGTGCGGCCAGGGATGGAGATAGGGTGCATATTGATTTCAGTGGCTTACTGGACGGTAATGTATTCGAAGGGGGTGAGGCTAGAAATTTAGCCGTAATGTTGGGCGTCGGAAGTTTGTTGCCAGATTTTGAAAATGCCATTATTGGCATGAAAGCTGGTGAAACTAAAACTTTCGAGATGACTTTTCCGCAGGACTATAAGGCAGAAAAAGTGGCTGGTAAAGCAGTGACGTTTACTATTACCTTGCACAAGGTGGAAGATCAAATTTTGCCAGAAATTGACGATAAATTTGCCAAGCTCCTCGGTATAGAAGATGGTGATGTGAATAAGCTGCGAGATGAGGTTCAAAATAATTTAGAGCGGGAAGTCAAGCGACGCATAATGTTACGTAATAAAGACAGCGCGATGGCTGCCTTGCTGAATGTGACTCCTGAATTGGAGATACCTAAGGCATTGTTGGATGCTGAAGCGCAGGGCTTGATGCAGCAAACTATGCGAGATATGAAAAAACGCGGAATGGAAATGCCAAAGGATGAGGAGACTTTACCGCTTGAGCTATTCACTGAACGTGCGAAAAAGCGTGTTAAGTTGAGTTTGATTATGACGGAGATCGTAGGTAAATATGATTTGCACGCTAAACCTGAGCAGGTTAAGGCGCTGGTTGAAGATTACGCACAAAGTTATGATAATCCAGAAGAAGTGGTGGAGTGGCACTATAGTGAACCGGAACGTTTGCAAGACGCTGAAAATTTGGTGTTAGAGGATAACGTGGTGACTTGGGTGACGGAAGCTGCCAATGTGATAGAAAAGAGCATTGAATTTAAAGAGTTGATGGAGAATGCCGCGTGATGCATAGCGAAACACCTCTAAATAATGAGGATCCGCAAAATATCGGTATGATTCCGATGGTGATAGAAACCAGCGGCCGTGGGGAGCGTGCATACGATATCTATTCACGTCTGCTCAAGGAGCGAGTTATATTTTTGGTCGGCAATATCAATGATATGAGCGCAAATCTGGTGGTGGCGCAGTTGTTGTTTCTCGAGTCGGAAAATCCAGACAAGGAGATCCACCTTTATATAAATTCACCAGGCGGTTCAATTTCGGCAGGCATGGCTATTTATGACACTATGCAATTCATAAAGCCGGAGATTTCGACGTTATGCATTGGCATGGCGGCATCTATGGGTGCTTTTTTGTTGCAGGCCGGTGCAAAAGGTAAGCGCTTTATGTTGCCTAATTCTTCGGTGATGATTCATCAGCCATTGGGAGGTTTTCAGGGGCAGGCGACAGATATTGAGATTCACGCCAGATATATATTGAGCCTGCGTGAACGCCTTTATGACCTGATGGCGCAACACACCGGTCGCAATGTAGAGGAAATTGCCCGTGATAGCGAGCGCGATAAATTCCTAACTGCGACTGAAGCTGTTGATTATGGCTTGGTAGATAAAGTGCTTGATAAACGTGTTTGACCAAAAGCATGAGCACAATCGATAGGTAAGACGTAAGCGATAAACAAATCAGGAGGGGTGAATGGCGCTGGATAAAAGCAAGGGTGACAAGCTATTGTATTGCTCATTTTGCGGCAAGAGCCAGCATGAAGTTCGCAAACTGATTGCGGGGCCTTCTGTATTCGTGTGCGACGAATGTGTCGAGCTTTGCAATGATATTATTCGCGAGGAAATTAATAATACCGTGTCTGGCAGTACGGACAAGGCTGATCTGCTAGTGCCACATGATATTCGTGCGCGTCTTGATGAATATGTGATCGGTCAAGATCATGCCAAGAAAATTTTGTCTGTGGCGGTTTATAATCATTATAAGCGTTTAAAAAACACAGATACAGATGAGGTGGAGCTAGCTAAGAGCAATATTTTGCTGCTCGGCCCGACTGGTTCAGGAAAAACCTTATTGGCGCAAACCTTAGCGCGATTGCTTGACGTTCCGTTTGTGATGGCCGACGCTACTACGCTGACCGAAGCGGGGTATGTTGGCGAAGATGTCGAGAATATTATTCTGAAGCTATTGCAAGCGTGTGACTATGATGTGGAACGCGCGCAGCGCGGAATTATTTATATCGACGAAATTGATAAGATTTCTCGCAAAGCAGACAATCCTTCTATTACTCGAGATGTTTCAGGCGAAGGGGTGCAGCAGGCGTTACTTAAGTTAATCGAGGGGACGAAGGCATCTGTGCCTCCACAAGGTGGCCGCAAACATCCTAATACCGAATTCTTGCAGGTTGATACTACCAATATCCTATTTATATGCGGTGGAGCGTTCGATGGCATGGAAAAGGTCATACTCAACCGGTCAGAGAAAGCTGGCATTGGTTTTGGTGCAAGCCTTTCCAATCGAGATGATAAGAAGAGTGTAGGTGCGGTATTACGTAATTTAGAGCCTGAAGATTTGATCAAATTTGGTTTGATACCTGAGTTTGTCGGACGTCTGCCAGTGGTTGCTACTCTTGAAGAACTGGATGAAGCGGCGCTCATTCAAATTTTGACCGAACCAAAAAATGCCTTGACCAAACAATACCAAAAGTTGTTTGCTATGGAAGGCGTAGAAATAGAATTCGACGAGGCCGTGCTGCAGGCCATTGCCAAGAAAGCACTGGTACGCAAGACAGGTGCGCGTGGTTTGCGCTCGATTCTGGAAAGTGCTTTGCTTGATGTTATGTATGATCTGCCTTCGATGGACAATGCGAGCAAGGTGGTATTGGATGTCAGCAACGCAAATGGTGAAATTAAACCGATTGTGATACACACGGATGCATCAAGAGCAGCTTAGTAATTTAAAGCAGCATCCTGCGAGCTGATGCGGCGATTTATAACTTGACTTGAATTTTTTCATTGTGCCCCCATCTAATTGTCAGGTTAATCCACAGAGGAATTTTAAACTATGACTGAGTATGATACCGATGTACTAGTTACCAGCTTTTTCCCACTACTTCCTTTGCGCGATGTGGTGGTGTTTCCACATATGGTGATCCCATTGTTTGTCGGACGCGCGAAATCTATCAAAGCACTGGAATCTGCTATGGAAGCGGGTAAGAGTATTGTATTGGTGGCGCAAAAAGCTGCAGCTAAAGATGAGCCTGCCGCGGATGACTTATACTGCGTTGGTAGTATTGCTAATATTTTGCAGATGCTAAAGTTGCCTGACGGAACCGTAAAGGTGCTTGTGGAAGGCACACAACGAGTAAAAATATTACGTGTTCTGGATGAAAAAAATCATTTCGATGCGGATATTGACCCAGTCCCTAGTGATGATGGGTTGGATAATGAAGCAGAGGCTTTGCGTCGCGCCTTAATTAATCAATTTGATCAATATGTTAAACTCAACAAGAGGATTCCGCCAGAAACATTGACGTCTTTAGCTGGTCTGGAAGATTCAGGGCGACTAGCGGATACTATAGCCGCGCATTTGCCACTAAAACTGGAGCAAAAGCAGGAGATATTGGAGATTTTTGATGTCCGAAAACGCCTTGATCATTTGTTGGGTCTATTAGAAGCCGAGCTCGATATCCTGCAAGTTGAGAAACGGATTCGCGGTCGTGTCAAACGGCAAATGGAAAAAAGCCAACGCGAGTATTACTTGAATGAACAAGTAAAAGCAATACAGAAGGAGTTGGACGAAGGTGAAGATGGTGCTGATTTTGAGGAGTTGGCAAAGAAAATTAAAGCTGCCCACTTACCTAAAGAAGCACGTCTCAAAGCTGAAGCCGAAATGAAAAAGCTGCGCTTAATGTCCCCCATGTCAGCAGAGGCGACTGTAGTGCGTAATTACCTCGACGTGTTGGTAGGGTTGCCATGGAAAAAGAAAACAAAAATCAACAATGACTTGAAATCTGCTGAGGAAATATTAGAAGCGGATCATTATGGCTTAGACAAGGTCAAGGAACGTATTGTGGAGTATCTTGCAGTGCAGCAACGTGTTGACAAGATGAAAGCGCCAATTCTTTGTTTAGTCGGGCCACCGGGCGTTGGTAAAACTTCGCTGGGTCAGTCTGTTGCGCGGGCTACAGGCCGTAAATTTATGCGTATGTCATTAGGCGGAGTGCGTGACGAGTCAGAAATTCGTGGCCATCGCCGCACTTATATTGGCTCAATGCCAGGTAAAATATTGCAGAATATGACCAAGGTAGGCGTAAAAAATCCGTTGTTCCTACTCGACGAGGTAGATAAGATGGGTATGGATTTTCGCGGTGACCCATCGTCTGCGCTGCTTGAAGTGCTAGATCCAGAACAGAACCATACTTTCGTTGATCATTATGTCGAGGTTGAATATGACTTATCTGATGTAATGTTTGTTGCGACCGCAAATACCATGAATATCCCAGGTCCACTTTTGGATCGCATGGAAATTATCCACGTCTCAAGCTATACGGAAGACGAAAAAGTAAATATTGCAATGCATTATTTAATTCCGAAATCCCTTAAAAACAATGGTTTAAAAGTTGAAGAGATTGGGATATCAGAAAGTGCAATTCGTGACATATTGCGTTACTATACTCGCGAAGCAGGGGTGAGAGGTTTGGATCGTGAGCTGTCTAAGATTTGCAGGAAAGTGGTGAAAGCATTGCTTCTAAAAGGTCGTGCTAGCAAGGTAATGGTGAATGCTCGTAATTTGGATAAGTATCTTGGAGTGCGACGCTTCAACTATGGAATCGCAGAGAAACATAATCAGGTTGGGCAAGTAACCGGGTTGGCATGGACAGAAGTTGGCGGTGAGTTGCTGACCATTGAAACTGCAGTCTTGCCGGGTAAAGGTAATATTACCCCCACTGGTAAGCTGGGCGATGTCATGAAAGAATCGATTCAAGCTGCACTTAGCGTTGTGCGTAGTCGTGCTCATAGCTTGGGTATTGCAGATGATTTTTACCAAAAAACTGATTTACATATCCATTTACCTGAAGGCGCTACACCCAAAGATGGACCAAGTGCTGGCGCAGGCATTTGTACATCGATAGTCTCAGCGTTGACTGGTATCCCTGTACGTGCTGATGTGGCGATGACCGGGGAAATCACGCTACGTGGTGAGGTGCTGGCGATTGGTGGACTAAAGGAGAAGTTGCTGGCGGCTCAACGCGGTGGTATTAAAGTTGTATTGATCCCAGAAGAAAACACTAAGGATCTTGTTGAGATTCCAGATAACGTAAAAAATAAGCTTGATATTCATCCCGTTAAATGGATCGAGCAGGTATTGGAGATAGCGTTGGAGCGCAAGCCGCAGCCATTACCTGAGGCTGATCCAGTAGTTAAGCCCATGTTGGTGGAGAAAGATAGTCGAGCTACTGCGATTAAGCATTGATGTGTTATGACGGCTTTATTAAAATAATTGTAACTGTCTAATATATTAAATTTTTCAGTTACAGTGAATATTCTTTATATTGGGCCAATGTAGTACTTGTTTTCAACTGATAAAAATTAATTAAGAAAGTAACTATAAAAAATAGAATGACATGTAAAATATTTATTCGTAGTTTGCACGATGGATGAGTCCGTTTACGCAATAAAGATGGTTCTGATCAATCGATTATTCTGCACTCGTTGCAAGGATGAAAGCTAAGTCTAAAAAATCATTGCATATAAAAGCTTTCGTTCTAATGCTAGCGAATAAATCAAGATCAATGCAGTGAAATGGCCGAAATATTTTTCTGGTAATAATCTGAAGATTGCTGTAAACTGCTACTTTTATTGGGTGCTTAGCTCAGCTGGTAGAGCGTCGCCCTTACAAGGCGAATGTCGGGGGTTCGAACCCCTCAGCACCCACCAGCTGTTTTTTTTTGGGAGTGGTAGTTCAGTTGGTTAGAATACCGGCCTGTCACGCCGGGGGTCGCGGGTTCGAGTCCCGTCCACTCCGCCAAATTGAGGCGAACGAAAGTTCGCCTTTTTTCATTTTTGTACATAAACTTTATCGGGCGGTTAATATGTTTGATTTCGTGCATGGGAACAAACGGTTCGTTCAGATCGTGTTGGCTCTCATCATTCTTACGTTTGCATTTTGGGGTGTGGATTCTTACAACAAATCTTCTCCAGGTGAGACTTTAGCTACGGTT
This sequence comes from Candidatus Nitrotoga sp. M5, assembly GCF_927904885.1. Lineage (GTDB taxonomy): Bacteria > Pseudomonadota > Gammaproteobacteria > Burkholderiales > Gallionellaceae > Nitrotoga. The sequence continues at coordinate 106,815 of NZ_CAKMNW010000001.1, read as the reverse complement.
AACGGAAATAACATCAATCAAGTGGAATTCGATCAAGCTTTACGCCAGCAACAAGACAGAATGCGTAAGGTGATGGGTAGTAACTATGATCAAGCCATGTTTGATCAGCCTGAAATAAAACGCACAATACTGGAAAATTTGATTAGTCAACGACTGTTAATGTCGGAGGCTCGTTCCATCGGTTTGACTGTTAGTGAGAAGTATTTGGCTCAAAATATCGCTAATATTGAGGTATTTCAGAAAGATGGGAAATTTGACAAGCAGCTTTATGAATCAGTATTGCGCCGTGAGAATATGTCACCACTAACATTTGAGGCAAATGTAGCAAGTGAGCTATATATGCGCCAGCTTATGGATGCGTATACGCGGAATGGTTATGCATCAAATAATACAGCTGATAATCTGGTACGCCTGATTGAACAACAACGTGTTGTTGCTGTCGCTAATATTTCGTTAGAGCCATATCTAAAACTGGCGAAAGTGGATGAAGCTGCAGTGAAAGATTACTATGATATGAATTTAAAGGAGTTTCAAACGGATGAGCAGGTGAAGGTTGAGTATGTGACGTTTTCAGCTGATGCATTGCAATCACAAGTGACTGTGGATGAGGCTGAAATTAAGAAATATTATGATGAGCGTCAGAATGAATTTGGTTCACCTGAAGAACGCCAAGCGGCACATATCCTGATTGCTGTGAGTGCGGAGGCATCTGATGAAGATAAGGTGGCTGCCAAGACTAGGGCAGAAAAAGTATTGCAGGAGGTTAAGCAGTCACCCGATAAATTTGCTGTGTTAGCAAAACAATATTCGCAAGATCCTGGCTCCGCTGCAAGTGGAGGTGATCTTGGCTATTTTGGTCCCGGGGCTATGGTTAAGCCCTTTGAAGAAGCCGTATACAAGCTCAAGGTAGGTGAAATTAGCGATTTGGTGCCAACTGATTTCGGCTTTCACATTATCAAGCTATTGTCAGTAAATCCTGCTAACACGCTTCCTCTGGATGAAGCAAGGATTGCTATTACGCAGAGGCTCAAACTGCAAAAAACAAACAATAAATTTGCTGAATTGGCAGAACAATTCAATAATATTGTGTATGAGCAAAGTGATACTCTTGAGCCAGCAGCAGAATTGGTGAAAATGCCGATAGAAAAGAGCGACTGGTTGAGTAAAAATGAGTCGGGTTCATTGCCTTGGACAGACAAAGCAATACAAGCGGTTTTTTCGGAAGATGTAACGAAGAAGAAGCGCAATAGCACTGCAATCGAGATTGCACCAAATACATTGTTTGCGGCACGACTGCTGGAATATAAGCCAGTCAGTACTCGCCCGTTCAAGGAGGTGAATGAGAGTATTCGTAAGAAACTGCAGCGCAAGCAAGCGTTAGAGTCAGCTGTCAAACAGGGGCAACTGGTATTGGCACAACTGCAAAGTGGCGAGAAAGTTAACGTAGATTGGACAGTGCCGACTGCCATTACACGCGAACAGCATCCGGGTTTTGACAATCGAATGGCCCGTCATGCATTTCAAGCAGATGTAACTACCCTTCCGGCATATGTTGGCATTGAAAATGAACTAAGTGGTTATGAACTGATTCGAGTAGATGAAATCAAAGAGGTTGCTGATATTGACGAAGTGCACCATGCGCGTTATATGCAACAGCTGCGCCAAATAACGGGTGAAGAAATGTTCCAGGCCTATCTTGCGGATGCCAAGAAAAATTCTGACATTACAATGAAGCCTTTTTCTGCAGACGAGAATAATTAATCAGTTTTCTGGGCTCACTAATTTAGCTTTTAGCAATAAAATTATCAATATTGCTTATGGCTCAGTTGTTCCTAGTGCTGTGGTATTAAAACCACCATCTACATAAGTGATTTCTCCGGTGATCCCGCTGGCTAAATCACTGCACAGGAACGCCGCAACATTGCCGACCTCTTCAGTGGTGACGTTGCGTTTCAATGGGGCATTTTTTGCATTGTAGTTTAAAAGTTTACTAAAATCGGCAATGCCTGCTGATGCTAATGTTTTAATTGGACCTGCGGAAATGCCATTTACACGGATATTTTTGCTGCCAAGATTCATTGCTAAATAACGAACACTGGCTTCTAGACTGGCCTTAGCTAGACCCATTACGTTGTAGTGTGGCATGGTGCGAACCGCGCCAAGGTAGCTTAACGTCACCAGCGCCGCAGCCCGGCCTTCCATCATAGGTAATGCGGCTTTAGCCATCGCCGGAAAGCTGTAAGAGCTAATGTCATGAGCAGTTCGGAAAGCTTCGCGTGTAAATCCATCAAGAAATTCACCAGCTAATGCCTCGCGTGGAGAAAAGGCGATTGCATGCACAAAGCCATCGAATTTATCCCAATTTTTATTGAGATTAACAAATAGCTGTTCAATTTCTACATCGCTGGTTACATCGCACGGAAACACCAATTCACTTTCAAATTCTCGAGCTAGTTCGCATACTCGGTCACGTATGCGCTCACCCTGATAGGTAAATGCCATTTCTGCACCTTCCCGCCGCATGGCTTGTGCGACACCATAGGCGATGGAACGATTACTGATCATACCAGTAATTAAGATGCGTTTATTTGCCAGAAATCCCATGTTAATCCTTTAATTTAGGTGATGCTTAATATAACGCGTAATTATAACCTCACTATCATTTTTGCGCGCTGCGATGATACAACGCTCAAGCCGCGATTGAAATTTAGTCAACCTTCATCTAGCAGATTTTTTGAGTTCTATTATTCTGTTGGCGTCAACCGTCAACCGTCAACCGTCAACCGTCAACCGTCAACCGTCAAATTGTTCAACATGGAGCTGTGTTATTCAATGTTTATTCTCGGTGTGAATGGACGGTGAAGTCAGACGCGATAGGATTGAACTGACAATTTAGTAAGTTCTCTGCCACTCGTAGATCGTACTTGCTGTCGGTGGTGTTCACTAACTGCTTCTTCCAAACCGACTGCAACCTCGCTTCGCGCATTAGAATGACGCACTTTGTATCGATATATAACAATGTGTTGTGTCTTTAATTCGCTTATCGATACGGGGCGGCCGCCAGAGCAGTGTTGATTCACGAAGGCAGCTTGAATCTGCACACTGGCTGGTTGCTCGGTGTGCTTGGTGGTGAGATAGTCCGAGAGGCTGATTTGTAATACTCGATATGCTTGGCTGATGGTCTTCATGCTGTCCTTGCTGAATGAGATTGTAGATTATCTCAGTTCGTGTGCAATGAAATTCAATGATTTTTTAGTGATTTATTACCAGAGCCCTGCTGACGGTTCTCGTTCTCCCGTTGGCGTATGTGCTGCTGCTTGGCAGTGATAATCTTCCCGAGATTGGTTTATCATGCTGCTTATCCCAGTATTATTCAATCCAGTGGGCCACTGCTGCGCGACCTTGGCTTATGCCTATAACCACTTGCGTGATAGTCAGTCGTTGATTAGTTACTATGCTACAAACTACAAATTTATATGCGTCATCGTAATGCTTGCGGTGCTTGTTCATTGGCGATTCCTCTCTAAGCGGATAATAATTCTAGTGAGGTGTACGTTTCTATTAGAGCGCTACATGCAGTAGGCCTCTCATTCTCGGACAGCCACTTAGGCCATTTCTGGACGGTTATTTGGTGCACGATCACTCTTGAAATACCTCATTTACTTACTTCCACCCATGAATACTGTGACACCTTGTTACAGTCAGGTCCCTAGACCAATACGTCGCAGGGTACCTGCGTTGCGTTTTGGATGGTGTTTGAATGCGCGTATGCGACGGATAGCCCTAGGCTGGAAATAATGCCTCCATCGCCTCGCATCGCGCCATCGGCATGAGTTAGAGACGGCCAATACACGCCGATAGCCGGTTGCCCTGAGGTTGTCCAGGAGAATACTGAGTCTATCCAGGCAACGGCTGACGTAAACCCATTAGCATGGCCAGCGATGTCGGCTATCGGATACTGATGGATACCCACGCCTTCAGCAACATCGAAGTCGAATTGAATGCCACCCGACCAGACCTTGGATTCAAGCTTGCGGCACTGCTTTGTGCCATCTGCATTTTCGGTCAATGAAAAGCCCCATTCTTTCGCATATCCGACTCCGACTGCTAGTCCGGATGTTTTGACGTATGAAACCGTCTGAGAGTGAGTGCCATATTTTTGATTGTGATCCGGAAAACCGCCGAGGACGCGCTCCATGTAATCGATGCGTTCACGGTCCCCTTCGTATTGCGTTACTCCGGCATCGGGTGTTGGTGGAATATCGGCGTTGCGGCTTCGATATCGGGTACTGAGTTCCGCGGCAGTGAGCGTTACGCCAGAAGCTGGTACACGTTGCAGCAGAAAATTGATCGCAGCCAGACCGCTTTTCTTGGAGGCGTTGTATTTTTTACGCAACGCCGCTTTGTCAATGGAGCAAACTTTCGCATTGGCAGGATTTTTCGGATTGAGGTTGCGTTTGTAGCCTGCGGGGTAGGTATAACATTTACCTGTCAGGACATATTCGGTCGATCCCTTTTGGCAGCCTTCCCGCCCCTTGTATTGCGCTTTAGCAAACGGCCCGGCGAGTTTCTTGTAACATACTTTGTCACTCTTGATACTTCGCCATAACGCATGCTTGTATCCGGTTGGGCAGCTGTAGCATTTGTTACTGAGGCCATGTTCGAATGATCCCGGGAACTTCTTGCCACACTGTTTAGCATCGGATTATTCACATCAGTGACCGACACTGGTTTGGTCTGATCAAACGCTTGCACGCATCTTAAAATTTTGGATCTAGCCTGCAGGCTGCATCTGACGCAGGGCAGAATAATAGTAAGTCCTGGTCAAGCTGTAAATAGTAATGGGTCAAGTCACTTGATAAATATATAAGTAATTATATTGAATTGTCGAGTAAAATGAATAGGGTTGTAAATTTATAATTAATAAATAAATTGACCTATTATTTTGTATTAACCACTATTTGTTAATAGCGAATTTAGTATTGATAAAGCGACTTGACGCATTACAGGTGCACTCACATGAATGGACATGCGATTAGCGCTGCGATTGATGCAACTCCGTACTTGAGGCAAAATGCAGGAGAGATCGAATAAACAACACATATAGAGAGCAAACATGGGTGCACAGTGGAAAGCCAGACATAAAGAAGTTGCAGCGAATGCCAAGGGCAAGATCTTCGGTAAGTTGTCCAAGGAAATTATGGTCGCAGCAAAAGGCGGTGCTGATCTGGATTCGAACGCACGTTTACGACTAGTGGTTGAGCAGGCCAAAAAAGTATCAATGCCCAAGGAAACGCTGGAGCGGGCCATCAAGAAGGGTGCAGGATTGCTCGACGGCGGTGCAAGCTTGGAGCGGCTGACATACGAGGGCTTCGCGCCTCATAATGTCCCAGTGATTGTCGAGTGCCTAACAGACAACGTCAACCGTACCTACCCCAACATCCGCGTGCTATTTCGCAAGGGTCAACTGGGTGCCGCTGGTTCCGTCTCGTGGGACTTTGACCATGTGGGTATAATAGAAGCAACGCCAAATTTAAAAGATGCGGATGCCGAAGTCGCCGCCATCGAAGCTGGCGCGCAGGACTTTGAACCTGCCGACGAAGGCGCAACAATGTTCATCACCGATACGGCCGATCTTGATGTCGTGTGCAAGGCACTACCGGAGCAGGGCTTCACTGTGATTTCTGCACAATTGGGTTACCGCCCGAAAAACCCGGTCACGTTAAGCGATGCAGAGAGCGAAGACGTGGAGGCGTTTCTGGAAGCGGTTGATGCGGATGACGATGTGCAGAATGTATATGTGGGATTGGCGGGATAAGTGGCTGGTTTTGAGAAATCAATGGGGTTATGGTAAAAAAAATTGGTGGTTAGACTCGATTTTAATATTTTGTTTATTATTTAAAATAAACAGTCCACACTGCCTTCGTGTTCTTCAACGTTGAAATGTAATATGTTGCCATTTTTCAGGACCAGCGCCGGAAATGCTTTAACTCCCTTGTTCTCCGCTTCAATTTGTTTCGAAGGGTTTATCCCGATATGGACAATTTCTAAATTGGCTAAGCCGATTAGATTTACAACTTCCTGTCCAACCAATGCACATATATCGCAACCGTCGTGGTAGAGAATCGAATTTGTCATAATTTTATATAAATATTAGTATGAAAACTAAAACATGGAGAAAATCGGCCCTTAAAGTTTAACCTTTTATATTCGCCATTGATGCACCGAAATTTATGTGAAGTACATTTCCGTGTGGCGTTACTAATGCCGGAACTGACTTCACGCCTGCTTTTTTTGCCTCGTCAAATCTTGACATATCTTCACCAAAATGGACGATTTCTACATTTTCGGCACCAATTAAATTGACAATGTCATGTTCGGCATCGGCGCAAACAGGACAACCTGCATGATAGAAAACTGATTTACTCATTTTATTATCCTTGTTGAATATGTAACATAAGTTTCCAGTCGGAATATAATCAGGAATCCTAACATAGTCAAGTTGGTGTGATAAATTTAATAGTGGGCATGCTGATACTAGGTCGAAAATAAAGGTATACAATCATCGTTTCGGTGGGTATTCGTAATTCAGGCTCGGAACTTCGATCACCCTGTAGGCTGTCAGAGCGCAGCTTCTTTGCACAAAATTGAATTTCCAACATAGAAGCTAGCTGCTGGCATAGATGTTATTTGCAGGAGCTTTAACAAACCCTTTAGGATTGGAATAGCGTAGTGTGACCTCTTTGCCAATGCACCACTAATACAGCGTGCCAAGGCACTCTATTTTATTTCAATAAATCCCGCCAGTCGGCATACCCGGGTTATATTACAGCAAAATATAAATTCAATTGTATTCAAATTGTTGAGGATGGTTATATACAAAATATTCTATCGTTATAATTATGTAAACCATTTTACTATGGTAGGTAATATCAGAAAAATGATCTAAACTTAAATAATAGGCCATACTGACCTTTGCCATTTCTCAGCTCTCTTGCGATAATTCGACAATAACGGTGTGACTTGCCGCGCATGCAGAAAGTTAATCTACCGCATTATTTTCAATATGAGTGAACTACAACTTAGCTTGCTTGGCATCGGCGTCGCAGTGGTGCTGGCAATATATATTTATAATTGGTTGCAGCAGCGTAAGTATCGACGCAAGTTCAGTGCGGCGTTCAAGCATGGGCATGAGGATGCGTTATATCGCCCAGCTGTAAAAGTTCAGGCAGATGAATTGCTGGTCGAAAAGGTAGAGGAAGCCGTGCCCATTAGTATCTCGCCCAATGAATCGCAACATAAGTACGCGGTAGATGCTATGTGCGCGTTGCTGGATATGGAAACCGATTTTATCGCAGTGATTTCGCCTAAAAATCCGATGAGTGCAGATGCACTAACATTGCTGTGGCAGCAACGCTTTGATTGGGGTAAAAGCATCCAAGTATGTGGCTTGAATGCGGCGAGCGGTGAATGGGAAGATGTGATTGTAGATAGTCCAGTGGCCTATACCTCGTTTAAGCTGGCGTTACAATTAGCAAATCGAGCCGGTGCGGTGAGTGAAGTTAAATTGATGGACTTTCGCAAACTGGCGCGAACAATTGCAGCACAATTACATGCTGATATGGTTCTACCGGATGTGGCAGAAGCCACAGCGCGCGCGATAGAATTGGACAACTCCTGCGCAGCAGTAGATTTGATTATCGGCTTGAATCTGTTACCCAGCGATGAGCACAAACTGTCTGGCAAGGATGTTTCACGCGTTGCTGAACACTACGGTTTAGTTTTGCAAGCGGACGGTGCATTCCATTTGGTTGATGAGCACGGGCATACTTTGTTTAGTTTGTGCAATGAAAACAACACACCATTTCAACCGCAAGCTTTGGATCAATTTCATGTGACCGGACTGACTTTATTACTGGATGTGCCACGTGTGGAGCATCCTTCATTATGTTTCGACCAAATGGTGGTTTTGGCACAACAACTGGCTAATGAATTGCGTGCAACCATAGTGGATGCGCGCCATATGGCATTAAGCGAAGGCAGCATTACGCTAATCCGTGAGCGCATTGCTGCTGTTGAAGCTGACATGGGAGCACGCAACATTGTTGCTGGCAGCGCTCAGGCGCGCAGGCTATTTTCCTAAGTTTTTCTTTCAGATCAGGTTCCATTAATGATTGAGTCGGTGCCGCAGCGTATTGCGCATTTGCGTGGGGAAATCGAGCGACACAATTACCAATATCATACATTGGATGATCCCCTGATTACCGATGCGGAATTCGATGCATTGTTCCGTGAATTGCAAACGCTCGAAATTCAATATCCCTCACTTGCTTCGTCGGACTCGCCTACTCAGCGAGTTGGCGCTGCGCCGCGTTTAACTTTTTCCAAAGTAGAGCACCGCTCGCCAATGTTTTCGCTTAACAACGCCTTTAGTGAAGCTGAAGTAAAGGCATTTGATGTTCGTACTCGCGAGACATTGAGCGTGGCCGATGTAGAGTATTCCGTAGAACCTAAATTTGATGGCCTGGCAGTCACGCTCACCTATCGCGATGGATTATTTGTGCAGGGCGCGACGCGAGGTGATGGCGTGGTCGGTGAAGACGTGACGCAAAATTTGCGTACCGTAAGGAATATACCATTGCGGTTGGATTCAAGACAATTAGCCGAGCCCATTCCGTTAATAGAGATACGGGGCGAGGTGCTGATGTTCAAGATTGATTTTATCGCGCTAAATCGTCAGCAAGCAGCCAAGGGTGACAAGTTGTTCGCCAATCCACGCAATGCCGCTGCGGGTTCATTGCGGCAGCTCAATTCGCGAATTACATCTAATCGCCACCTGAGTTTTTTAGCCTATGGAGCAGGCGCGGCCGAAGGATTCATATTGCCTGGCACGCATGCTGAGCAGTTGGAGTTTTTGCAGAAGTTGTCTATGCCGGTGCCACAGGAACGTCGCGTAGTGAATGGACTCGGCGGCTTACTAGGCTATTATCGTGAAATTGGTGAACTGCGCAACAAGCTGCCCTACGAAATTGACGGTGTAGTGTACAAAGTTAATAACATCTCACAACAAACTAGACTGGGCTATGTGTCGCGGGCACCTCGCTTTGCACTTGCGCACAAATTTCCGGCAGAAGAAGCATTGACCACCGTGCTGGACATTGAGGTGCAGGTGGGACGTACTGGCGCATTGACTCCCGTAGCGCGCCTGGCTCCAGTATTTGTCGGTGGTGTAACGGTGACCAATGCCACACTGCATAACGAAGATGAATTACGTCGTAAGGATATCCGCATTGGCGACACTGTGAGTGTTCGGCGTGCTGGCGATGTCATTCCAGAAGTGGTCAGTGTCCTACTTGAACAGCGTCCTGTGGATACATGTGAGTTCAACATGCCACAAACTTGTCCAGTATGTGGCGCACACGTTATCAAGCTGCCGGACGAAGCGATACGGCGTTGTAGTGGCGGGTTGTTTTGCCCGGCACAACGCAAGCAGGCGCTGTTGCATTTCGCCAGCCGTCGTGCCTTGGATATTGAGGGGCTTGGAGAGAAGCTGGTCGACCAACTGGTGGGGCAGCAATTGGTGCATACACCTGCCGATTTATATAAACTGAATTTGCTGGCATTGGCCCAACTGGAACGTATGGGTGAAAAATCCGCTCAAAATTTGCTGGATGCAATAGAACACAGCAAGCAAACTACACTCGCGCGTTTTATCTATGCGCTTGGTATCCGAAATGTGGGCGAGGCGACCGCAAAAGAACTGGCGAGTTATTTTGCAACGTTGGACAATTTTATTTCGGCCGACGAAACACGCCTGCAACTTGTACCCGATATTGGGCCCGTTGTTGCGCAAAGCATTTCAACTTTTTTTTCCGAGCCGCATAACATTGAAGTGATCTCTCAATTATGCGCTGCCGGGGTGCAGTGGCCGGAGCAGGCTGAATCTGCCGTGCAATTATTGCCTTTGAACGCAAAAATTTTTGTATTAACCGGTACACTTGCCAGCATGAGTCGCGACGAGGCCAAATCCAGATTGGAAAAACTTGGCGCACGTGTGACTGGCAGCGTGTCACAGAAAACCGATTATGTGGTAGCTGGTGCTGAGGCGGGTAGCAAACTTAGTAAAGCTCGGGATCTAAATGTTACAGTGCTGGATGAACAACAATTCATGCAGCTATTGAATCAAAACGAATTGTCATCTGCCCCTGGCTAAATCGTAATTGTTTTTTGATAATCTTTAACCGGAAAGTTATGGGAATATATTATGACCAAAATTACTAAAGCTGTATTTCCGGTAGCTGGATTGGGCAGCCGTTTCCTGCCTGCCACCAAGGCAAGTCCAAAGGAAATGATGCCGATAGTAGACAAACCGTTAATCCAGTATGCGGTGGAAGAGGCTGTGGCAGCTGGTATTACTGACATGGTATTCATTACTGGCCGCAATAAACGCGCTATTGAGGACCACTTCGACACGGCTTATGAGATTGAAGCTGAGCTTTCTGCGCGCGGCAAAAGCGAGCTATTACGTGCAGTTCAGGAAGTAATTCCCAAGCACGTAAATTGCATTTACATTAGGCAATCAGAAACGCTTGGGCTCGGCCATGCAGTCCTGTGCGCGCAGCCAGTGGTGCAAAACGAACCGTTTGCGGTGATCTTGGCCGATGACTTAATTGCTGGGGATATATCCGTCATTAAACAGATGGCCGATGTATGTCAGCGCTATCAATGTTCCGTACTCGGTGTGGAAGACGTGCCACCGTCACAGACGGGCAACTATGGCATAGTCAGTAGTAGCAATGTGGAACAGAATGTTGAACAGGTACATGCCATCGTTGAAAAGCCTAGCCCGTCAGATGCACCTTCCACTCTAGCAGTGGTGGGGCGTTATGTGTTGACACCGCGTATTTTCCATCATTTGGCTAGAGTACAGGCGGGCGCTGGCGGAGAAATTCAGCTAACCGATGGTATTTCTTCGCTGTTAAAGGAAGAAAAGGTGCTGGCATATCGGTTTAACGGTACGCGTTACGATTGCGGCTCTAAGCTGGGCTATCTCAAGGCAACAGTTGCATTTGGCCTTAAGCACCCCGAACTAAGTGAAGGATTTGCCGCTTACTTGGCAACGATCAAGTAATGCTTTCTAATCAGCAAGCGAACGATATTCTGAATCAAGCAGAGTTGATAATTTCAGCTGAAGAAGTACAAGCAGCCGTAATGAGCGTTGCGCGGCAAATTAATGCTGTATTAACTGATACACATCCACTACTGCTGTCCGTAATGGGTGGTGCAGTGGTGTTTACCGGACAGCTGCTACCGCAACTTACTTTTCCGCTTGACTTTGATTATGTGCATGTGTCGCGCTATGGCAGGAACCAACAGGGCGGGGCCTTGCACTGGAAAGTCGAGCCACACGAAAATGTAACCGATCGTGTGGTTTTGGTGGTGGATGATATTCTCGACGAGGGTGAGACACTGGCCGCAATTAAGCAGCGTGTTCTGGATTTGGGCGCCGCCAAGTTTTACAGTGCTGTGTTTGCTGATAAACAGATTGCAAAGTCTAAACCGATTTGTGCTGATTTTGTCGGGGTAGAATTACCTGATCGTTTTGTATTCGGCTTCGGCATGGACATTTATGGCGCGTGGCGTAATCTGCCTGCAATTTACGCAACCAGGAAATAATAGACTCAATTAATATGAATGTAATGCCTTCTATTTATTAGATTTAATATGTGTAAATATTTTTATTTGTACTTTCTGAGTTTCAAATACGGGAATTAGTAAGTACTAGCAGCTTATCGGATTAAAGGGGACTCGCTGGAAATTAAGCTGAGTGGTGACTATTCTGCCGCTATTTTTTGGCAATAGAACAACTATTGCCTAGTAAAGTCGTTAAGTGGGGTAAGCAGGTATTTCGCCGCAAGGTGAAAGCTCGCAAAATTTTCCCATGATCAGCTAAATTTTCGCTACGATTCGTCAAGTCCAACAGGCTGCTAAATTTTTCAAAAGGTATTAAACAATGTTAGCGATTATTGGTGGCACTGGGCTGACGCAACTGACCAATCTGGAAATATCGCATAGACAGGTGATGCGCACGCCATATGGCGAGCCTTCTGGAGCGATTACATTTGGCCACTTGCGCCAGCATGAGGTGATGTTTATTGCCCGTCATGGCTACGGCCATACTATCCCGCCGCATGAGGTAAATTATCGCGCCAATCTGTGGGCGTTAAAAGAACAGGGGGCACAACGAGTCATTTCTGTCGCAGCAGTTGGGGGAATCCGCGAAGATCTATTGCCCGGTGTTATTGTGCTCCCAGATCAAATTATTGATTACACCCATGGACGCGAGTTTACCTACTTTGATGGGCGTGATTGCTCGGTAACGCATATTGATTTTACCCAGCCTTATAGTCAGGAACTACGCCAACAAATTCTGGATGCTGGCAGATGTGCCGACATCCCTTGTCTGGATGGCGGAGTATATGCCGCTACACAGGGGCCACGTCTGGAGACAGCAGCAGAGATCAACCGTCTGGAGCGCGACGGTGCCGATATGGTGGGCATGACCGGTATGCCTGAAGCCGCTTTGGCCAAAGAGCTTGGTTTGAATTACGCTGCTATAGCGGTAGTGGTGAATCATGCTGCCGGGCGCGGTAGCAGCCGCGATGGCGTTCATTTGGAAACCATCAGTACCGTGGCACAACCTGCCATGGCGCGCGTGCGTAGCATCCTTGAATGTGTGGTGGATTCTGATGTCGATTAAAGAAGTACTACGTATGGGCGATGCGCGCCTGTTGCGTTACGCGGAGGAAGTGATCGATTTTGATACGCCCGAATTGCACGATTTATTGCTCGACATGCGCGACACTATGCAGGCGCTGAACGGTGCGGGACTAGCAGCACCTCAGATAGGTGTGAATTTGCGTGTAGTGATCTTCGGTGTGCAGCTCAATTCACGCTATCCCGATGCTGAATCAGTGCCAGAAACGGTATTGATCAATCCCATTATCACTCCGCTAGCAAAATCAGGTAATCCATTAAGTGTAGAAGATTCGCATGTGGGATTAACATTGAGTCCGGATATGGTGGAAGGATGGGAAGGCTGCTTGAGCGTGCCGGGACTAGTCGGGCTGGTACCGCGTTTTCAATCCATCCATTACCAGGGACGCGATGAATATGGCGCCTTGATAGATCGCGTGGTAAATGGTTTTCATGCGCGTGTTGTGCAACATGAGTGCGACCATTTGGACGGGATTTTGTATCCCATGCGAATTCGTGACCTGAGTCAGTTTGGTTTTACCGATGTGCTGCGTTCTAATCAACGTCAGGCGGACGAATAAGGAGAGAGGAAGACTTGAAGTTTAAGAGTTAGAGAGCTTAGATAAGGACGCCTCTAAAAATTCAATTTTCTATGCAATGCAAGGCGCGAGTACAAAATTTGAGCGCGGCAATATGGTTAATATGCAAGTTATAAATTATTTCGAGTAACGCAGTATTGTGACGCAACGTGGTAAGCAGACAAGCCGCGAAGCGGCTGCATGCAAAATTAGATTTTTATTGGTGCCCATAAACAATGTCTCTAAACCAGCGATTTTTAAGCAGTGCGATTAAGTAATTTTAGATACATCAAGTCATCTTCGCTGGCTGCACCCAGCTGTCGAATTCTTCTTCCGTAACATAGCCTAGAGCTAACGCCGTCTGTTTTAGCGTGCCGCCATCCCGGTGTGCTTGCTTGGCGATTTCTGCAGCCCGATCGTAGCCAATATGCGGGGTCAACGCGGTCACTAGCATTAATGAGCGTTTCAGCAGTTCTGCAATACGCTCATCGTTGGCCAGGATGCCGCACACGCAGTGTGTCTCGAAGCTTGCCATTCCGTCAGTAAGTAGACGCACGCTTTGTTGAAAGTTGTGAGCGATAAGCGGTTTAAAAACATTAAGTTCAAAATTGCCAGAAGCACCACCTATATTGATAGCAACATCATTACCAAAAACTTGGCAACACAGCATGGTAAGTGCTTCGCACTGTGTGGGATTAACTTTACCCGGCATAATCGAGCTGCCCGGTTCGTTCTCAGGAATACTGATTTCCCCAAGACCAGAACGTGGTCCCGAAGCCATCCAACGGATGTCGTTGGCAATTTTCATGAGTGCGGCAGCGAGTGTTTTGAGCATGCCATGAGCGGCTACCAAAGCATCATGAGCGGCCAGAGCGGCAAACTTGTTGGCAGCGCTTTTGAACGGCAAGCTGGTGCTGCGAGAGAGTTCCGCAGCAACACGCTCCCCGAATTCAGCATGTGTGTTAAGTCCGGTTCCAACTGCAGTCCCTCCGACAGCAAGTTCGCAAAGCGAGGGGAGGGAAGCTTTAATTATGGATTCTGCATAATCTAACTGCGCCACGTAAGCAGAAAATTCCTGTCCAAGCGTTAGCGGAGTTGCATCCTGCAAGTGCGTTCGTCCAATCTTCACGATGCTGTCAAAGTTGCGAGATTTTTCTTCCAATGTCGTACGTAGATTGCGTAGCGACGGAAGCAGGGATTGGATGATGCTGAGGCTAGCTGCCACGTGCATGGCAGTGGGGAAAATGTCATTAGATGATTGACCGAGATTTACATCATCATTAGGATGGACCAGCCGACCTTTGCCCCATTTTCCGCCAAGCAATTCCGAAGCTCGGTTAGCGAGCACCTCGTTCAAATTCATATTGGTCTGGGTACCAGAACCCGTCTGCCATACAGAAAGTGGAAACTCTTGCGTATGCTGGCCAACCAGAATTTCATCCACTGCCTGCACAATAGCATTTGCCTTGGCAACGCTTAACAGATTTAAATCGCGATTGGCCAGCGCGCAAGCGCGCTTGACCATAGCGAGTGCAAGGATGATCTCCTCCGGCATACGCTCGGAAGAAATATGGAAATGTTTAAGCGAACGTTGCGTTTGCGCGCCCCAAAGCCGATCTGCTGCAACCTCTATGGGGCCAAATGTATCGTGCTCTATTCTAGTGTGAGTCATGCAGTATTGATTTTATTTAGTAATTATATAAGCCTGCTGAATGCCGAAGCCACCACCCGAAAAATCTTTCTCGATATCATAAAAAAGGCGGTTAATCGGGTTGAAGCCAGGGTATGCTGCAGGGTCTGTTACCAACTCTCTCAAAAATCTTGATCCCAGGTAATAGATTGATGAAAACTCATCTACCTTAAACGTCAAACCCTTTTGAGTGAGAAATTCCTCTAATACAGCCTTTTTAAAGAATCGATTTGAATCATGTTCAATTAATGGTGGCATTTCCTTAAGTTGCCTCATTGCATTGAGTAATGTAAACGGTTCCAAAAAAGGCTCGGATAAAATCACCTTCCCGCCTGGCTTAACAACCCTCAGGCATTCATTAATAGCAATTTGCTGTTCTTCCCAAGTAGCCATAAGGGTAACCACTCGTGTGGCATAAGCTAAATCAAAAGTATCATCAGGGAATTGTAAAGCGTTAATGTCACCAATTTCAAACTTTACAACATCTCCAACCCACTGAGCTTTTTTCAGAAGATTGGCCTGTTTAATCATGTTTTCAGCAAAATCAACCCCTGTAATAGAGCCAACATCTTTGTGCCGCTCTAATTGTTGGAACGCGGAATATCCATTAGCACAACCCACATCAAGTATATGATCCCCACTTGAAATGTGCTCTCCTATGGCATCGATTTCAAGTTCAATCATGAAATTATCGCTCCAAGATGCTTGATATGAGCCTTTATGAGTTTTAGCCTGACTTTCCCAATAGTCTTTTGCAACATCCTTTTCAGTTTTTTCCACGTTGTCTCCTTATAGACTAAATACTAGTGCCTGCTTGATAATTAACGTTGTATTTTGCATAAGGTTTGCTTCGTACAATACTTACCAATATGTCATACACTATCATTGGTTTTACTTATTATGCCTTATGCAAAGTGAGGCCAGCATTCTAAACAAATAAAAAATAATTGCCAAAAATGCGCTAACTTGCTCATAGTTAAATTTGACTATATTGTTGTTGTTGAGGCTCACACCAAGAAACGTGACTCTGGTTGATTACGCAAGAGGTGTACGATAAAAAGTTCACTTAAAAAGGGGAGTGAGCACGGTCGGTGTGGCCAGCGGCAGCGTATCGGGGTAATCCTTGCTGTAGTGTAAGCCACGGCTTTCATGCCGAGATAATGCACTTTGCACGATGAGATCGGCCGTTAATACCAGATTGCGTAATTCCAGCAAATCAGCTGTGACATGGAAATTGGCGTAGTACTCGTTGATTTCCTCATGTAATAGTTTGATGCGGTGTTGCGCGCGTTGCAGCCTTTTGGTGGTCCGCACTATTCCGACATAGTCCCACATGAATTGGCGCAATTCCGCCCAATTGTGCGAGATTATAATTTCTTCGTCGGCATCGGTCACTTGGCTCTCATCCCATTGCGGCAATGGAATGAACTGACTTGGTGGCGTGGAAAGTATGTCGCGAGCGGCAGCATCGGCAAACACCATACACTCCAGTAAAGAATTGCTGGCCAGGCGGTTAGCTCCATGCAGGCCAGTGTGAGCGGTTTCTCCTACGGCATAAAGATTGGCTAGATCGGTGCGCCCATGCAGGTCAGTAACAAGGCCCCCGCAGGTGTAGTGTGCTGCCGGGACTACTGGTATGGGTTGGCGCGCGATATCAATACCCAGCGACAGACACCGCGCGTAGATGGTAGGGAAATGCGTTTGCAGAAATTCTACCGATTTATGTGAGATATCGAGATACACGCAGTCTAAACCACGCTTTTTCATTTCGAAATCAATGGCGCGAGCGACGATGTCTCGCGGCGCAAGTTCGGCGCGCTCATCATGAGTAGGCATGAATCGTGTGCCATCGGGCAGTTTCAGGATGCCACCCTCGCCACGGACTGCCTCGGAAATGAGGAAAGACTTTGCGTGTGGGTGATATAGGCAGGTCGGATGAAATTGAATGAATTCCATGTTGGCCACCCGGCAACCGGCACGCCAACCCATAGCAACGCCGTCGCCAGTTACGGTATCTGGATTGGTGGTGTAAAGATATACCTTACTAGCACCTCCGGTGGCTAAAATTGTGTCATGAGCAGCAATGGTGCTGACTTCATCGCTCAGACTGTTGAGTGCGTAAGCACCATAACAATGATTGTTCGTGTGGCCGAGTTTGTTGCCAGTAATCAGGTCGATGGCAATGTAATGCTCCAGCAGCGTGATGTTGGGATGTGCCAGAACTTTGGAAGCAAGTGTTTCCTGTACGGCATGGCCGGTGGCATCGGCGGCGTGAATGATACGTCGATGGCTGTGGCCGCCTTCACGTGTCAGGTGATAGCCGATATCGGTATTGGCATCACGTGTGAACGGCACGCCTTGCGCAATTAGCCAGTCAATTGCCGACTTGGCGTGTTCAATAACATAGTGCGTGGTGGCAGGGTCACAGAGACCAGCACCGGCGGTCAATGTATCCTGTATATGCTCGGCCAGAGAATCTTCTTGCGACAACACGGCAGCGATTCCGCCTTGCGCCCAAACGCTTGCGCCTTCCAATAGCGATTTCTTGGTGATGACGGCGACTTTTCGCTGATCAGCAAGTTTCAATGCCAATGAAAGTCCTGACAGTCCGCTGCCTATAATTAAAACATCAAATTGCAGCATGCTAATGTTGTGCTTCGCTTATCTTCGAGCCAAGTTTACGATGGGTACGAATGATATTCTGGAAAATATCATTCGCCTTCACAATCCAGATGAAGGGTTTCGGGTTGTGATTGTGCATAGCGACGTACTCCTTAAATGACGTGAACAGTTCTGAACGCTATGGAAGATACCACGCTCCAGTCAGTTCGTTAAATTACAACAATAGAAACACGCGGCTGTCTTGCGGAAATAATGAACTCAATTTTTGGTCTATTTAACGTCATTTTCCTCTTCTGTAATCACACTCAAAAATTCATTTCCATAGCGGTCTAATTTGGCTAAGCCGACCCCGCTAATTTTTCCTAAATCGGAGAGATTACTAGGACGATATTTGAGAATTTCCAGCAATGTGCTGTCGTGAAAAATCACATAGGGCGGTACGCCTTGTACACGGGCGAGCTCCATACGTTTGGCTTTAAGCGCCAGCCACAGCGGATCTTCATTTGCTCCAGCAAAAGCTTCGCGCATTCTTGCGCCGCGCTCAATTTTGCTGATTTTATTTTTAGCCGGTTCTGCATCGCGACGCAGCCACACTTCGGACTCACCGCGTAACACTGGGCGTGCTTCTTCGGTCAGATGCAATCCGCCGTAAGCTTCCATGTCCACATTGAGCAAACCAGCAGCAACTAACTGGCGATAGACACTACTCCATTGAATCTGCGAGAGCGACTGGCCGATCCCAAAGGTACTAAGTTGCTGGTGGCGAAATTTTTCGACCTGTGCTGTTACCTTGCCTAGTAGCACGTCAATCAAATAACCAACGCCGAAACGCTGCCCAGTGCGGTAAACACACGACAATGCCATACGCGCCGCTTGAGTCGCGTCCCAAGTATCCATAGGCTCCAGGCAATTGTCGCACTGAGCACAGTTGCCTGGATGCTCTTCCCCAAAATAACGCACGATAAGTTGGTGGCGGCAAGCAGTAGATTCGCAAAATCCCAGTAGTGCATCGAGTTTATGTAGCTCTAACCGTTTGCGATCCTCGGGCGCCTCGCCGGACGCCAGCATCTGACGCATTGAGACAACATCGCCCAAACCGTAAGTCATCCATGCATCTGCGGGCAAACCGTCGCGTCCGGCACGACCAGTTTCCTGATAATAGCCTTCCATGCTTTTGGGCAAATCAAGGTGAGCGACAAAGCGCACGTTGGGCTTGTCGATGCCCATGCCGAAAGCGACAGTGGCGACTATTATGACGCCTTCCTTGCGCAGGAAGCTGCGTTGATTCTCGCTACGCACGACCGCACTAAGTCCGGCATGGTAGGGTAATGCATTCCAACCGCGCTCATTAAGCCAAGCTGCTGTTTCATCTACTTTTTTACGAGACAGGCAATATACGATGCCAGCATCATTGGCATGCTCTGTTTCCAGAAAGGTCAGCAATTGCTGCCGGGCATTGGCTTTCAGCGTTATCCGGTAACGGATGTTGGGACGGTCGAAACTTGAAACAAATTGCCGCGCATTCTCAAGTGCCAACCGTTCGACGATCTCACTTCGGGTTGGTGCATCCGCTGTGGCCGTTAGTGCAATGCGTGGCACATCCGGAAAGCGTTCATGCAATACCGTCAGGCCTCGGTACTCTGGACGGAAATCATGGCCCCATTGTGATACGCAATGGGCTTCGTCAATGGCAAACAGTGCCATGCCATGCTCGGCTTGCACCTGTTCCAGCATGGACAAGAAACCAGACATCAGCAACCGCTCTGGAGCCACATACAAGAGATCTAAATCACCCCGCAACAAGCGGCTAGACACGGTGCGCGATGTGTTTGCATCCAGACTGGAGTTAAGAAAAGCTGCGCGCACACCAAGCTGGCTAAGTGCGTCCACCTGGTCTTGCATCAACGCAATCAATGGTGACACCACTATGCCCACCCCACGCCGCAACAATGCCGGAAGCTGATAGCACAACGACTTGCCGCCCCCAGTTGGCATTAATACCAGCGCGTCACCGCCAGCAACAACATATTCAATTATAGATAGCTGTTCACCACGAAAGGACGAATAGCCGAAAACATCATGGAGAACTTGTTGGGCGGTAGGGGCTAACATGAAAATAAAGGTATCACACTCGAAGCTATTCTGCCCATGCGCATATTCTTACGTTCAGCCAAGCCGAACTTGCTGCCCAATCTTCGAAGCAGGTCATAGAAATGTTGACTACCCACACTTTCTATTCAGAGAATCGCGAAAATTTTGAATGTTATCCTCGTTTTTGAGTGGCAAGGATGTGTATTGCTGTTAATAAAACATGCCATCTGTATATCAATTAAAATTATGATTAATGGGTTAAGTTACTTGATTTATAATAAATTTACAGACGTATTATATTTCATTCGTCAATATAATATTCTGGCTTAATTAAAACATGTGGAAATGCTGCAATGTATTGAGGAAAACGGAATATGTTTATGCGAACTCGGCCTCTACCAAGATTCATTGCGTGATAGTAGACATTATTATGTTCCATTTTTTAAGTCGTACAGGCCGCCAGGATAAGTGACGCCTCCTTTTAATTTTATGCCTGCCAATTTCCAACTTAAAAAGTGCACAAATAAAAACGGCTCCCGAAAGAGCCGTTTAAATCCATCGCTAAAAAAATTGAGTACTATTCTTTAGTAATGTTATCAACCGTTAGATCCTTTTTTTTGGTAATTTTGTCAGCCCAGAGATCCGTTAGTTTTTTTGCTGCATCTCTGCCACCTAAACCAAAAGCCAGTGCTGTTGCAATAGCAACCCCACCAAGTGTAAATCCAAAAGCCATCGTAATAATGTCGTCTGCCAGTCCCATCGCTTGGAGTCCCATTGCCAACACCAAACCCAAAATCGCAAAACGAGCAATATTAGCTAAAACAATATTACTATTTTTGGATAATGTTTGATATGCCAGTGAACTAAGAAAATTACCAACAATCAAAATTATCGCGCCAACTAATAAGCCGCCACCAAACGTTAGTATTTTGGCAAATATAGCTGCAAGCACCTCGATACCTAAAGTATTCAATGCTGCAGTAGAAGCCGCAAGCATAGAGAAAAACATAATTGCCCCACCAATTAATTTGATAGGTGTGAATTTCTCAGTAAATAAATTGGTGAGACCTAGTTTGACGGGTAAATCATTAAGATGCATACCATCCAACAAACTCGTTAACAGATAGACAACAAATTTAGTTACAACGTATGTCACCAATAAAATGATGCCGGCACCAATGATGTTAGGTATAGCAGCCATTAGCTTATTTAACATATCTGACGCAGGTACAGAAATCGCAGGAATGTTTAATATACCTAATGCAGCTACAATAATTGGCACTAAAACAACAACAAATATAAAAGCACTGCCAAATTTAGAAACTACAACCTTGTCACTTCCTGTTTTTTCCGCAATTTGTTGATCAACCTTTTTCAATGGAACAGCAACTAGTTCTGCGACAATTTTTGCAATAATCCAACCTGCATAAGCTACAACACCCGCGCCAATAATACGTGGCACTGCAGACAGGAATTGGTCAATCATGTTCTTCAATGGTGACAGCACATCTGTTAAGCCAAAATGTTGCAATACTGCCATTAATACAAAAATAGTTAGAATACCTCTAATTAATGAGCAGCTAATATCCAATAAATTATATTTCGATAAAAATTTAATCTTACCCAACAGTTTGCAGGCAACATTACTCAGAAATTTCACAACCATTAGGCCGATAACCAGTATTACTAAGCCAATTATGGCATTCCCCAAAGCAGTAGTAGTAGCTGGCCCTAATACACCTTGTACGGATTCAGTTAAATTATTCATCATCAGACTCCCTTGTCAGATTTGTTGGAACACCAGTGTAACTTAAAAAACGATCTATAATTTATATTTAGATGGATTTTTTATTGCTTTTCCGTGTTTTGTATGGTAAATGGATCGGTTTTAGCTCCCTAATTTATCTTCGATATTTATCTCCATGGGCTGAGTAAATCCACGCGACCGAGTAAAGGATAATGGGTCACATTACTTGATTCAGTATAAATTGACAGACATCGTCTACCCCATTCGTTTACGTAATACCTTTGTAAGATGTTCTGATCAAGCGACTTAACCTGTTGCAGCTTGCACAGCCTAACGAAGGCTACAGGCGGTCCGTCACTATCGCTTGCCAAACCCGTCTTCTCAGACGAAAGGTGACGATGGCTTTAAGGGTGTCAGAACGGCGTGTCGATTACGCGTTCTTGTGTATTGGTCAGTGAGCCAAATAAGTGTAGTATATTCAGGGGAGCAACAATCAACTATATTGCTTCCTCATAGAGGTCGTTTGTGAGTTTTTCAGCGGATTTATGCGATAGCAATTTATTTAATCTTTACAGGAAAATTATCATGGCAAATTTGTCTCAGTTTCTTAAGCGATCAATTGTTGGTGCTGTTATTACAACTGCTGCATTGGCATCCACTGGATGCTCGACGATGTGTCACAGTGGTCGCGGCTGCGGGACATCGAAAAGTCAGTCAAAATGTGGCGCCAAATGTGGTTCCAATTCTGGCACTAAGAGCAGTGGTGGCGACGTAAATTATTATCGTACGCATAGCCCAAAATAAATCAGTATTACTGATACCCAAGAGGGGGGTTACCCCCTTCGGAATAACTCGTATTTATTGGACAGACTTTCTTTAGAGCAGGCTTGGTGGGTTTAATGTGAGTTACCGATCAATGTTGCGTGCGATGGGAGATGCAGAATTTGCGCATGTGTATAAGTGTGCGCAGTGTAGTGTGTATGCTTGGGGCGATGCCACTCATAAACATGGTTCGCTACTGCAAAATTGGATTTGTGGCAAGGAAGTCCGAGAAGATGAGCGCTATCCCGATCCGGATGTATTGGATCGTCGTCATGGCTATCAGTTTTTTTATCACTCCCATCGGCATGCAACGGTTGAGCATGGCCATTTGCATCTTTTCTATCACGCTACTATTTCAGGGAATAGGCGTTATGTTAGAGAAGGTAAGCCATGGAAACGAACAGCCCCATCCCATCTTTTTGCTATTAGTCTGGATAGTCGTGGCCTGCCTGTAGGTTTATTTACGGTAAATCATTGGGTAACCAATGGCCATTGGCTTAGTACCTCCACCATTTTGGCGACAATTAAACGTTTCCGTTTTCAAATTGAAGGCGAACACTCTGTGTCGGCCGAGTGGCTCACTGGTTTCATTGGCATGTACGTTCCTATCATAGAAAATCTCCTACATCGAAGGGACACTACACTGTCCAATCTCGCCAAGGCTATTGGAATAAGTCAATCACTAGAGGATCATCAACACGAAGTATTGAGTGTAGTGAAAATTGACTGGATGCACGATATCCAAGTGCTGGAAAAAGAGTGGGAGCGACGCAAAATGACTTGTTTTGGTTGATTTATTTCCGTGACGAAGGGGTGATAAGTCAGAGCACTCTGCTTGTAAAAACACAGGTAGGCCTGAGTTGTTGGTAACAAGGAATTAGCAAATCGTCCCTTCGAGGAGCAGACTTTTGGGAGCTGGATACTTAAAGGCAGTAGGAATTAATTTGGCCTATTATGAACTTCTGTTTGTGGCTACTTGGATCTCGCGAATGATGATTTTATGGCGGTGCAGATGTTGGACTGTTTGCAATTATTCAGAAGCCATTCGGTGAAAATTTTTTCCAGCAACGATCATGGATACGAAGGAGAAAAGAAAGTAGTAAGTAATATTGCAACGGTATACAAGACGCCTTGTAAAAAATTCAAATCAATACCCAACGTCAGTAACTGTTTCAAAGCTGACGCGATATTCTAATAGCGGGATTCACAAGCAATAAAGATGAGCGACAATGAGGCCGTCAGGGCACTAATCAATCCAAGAGTAATGTTGTATAAAGCTAATTCAATTTGAATCAAAAAAAGCAGGTTTGTGTAATTAAATCAGCAAGGAAATATGAAAATTACCTACAAATAAGATCGAATCAGAACAAAGTTTAGTTGCTCAGATTCAAAATCCTTCGTTCAGACTCATTCACGGATTGGAAAATACTGGAGAGTATTATGTCACAAGGTTTATGCACGTCATGCGGCTATACAGGTGAGACGAAAACAGTATCCAAAGGCAGTATTGATACCGAGATCATCCTTTGGTTTTGCTTTTTGATTCCGGGTGTCATTTATTCAATTTGGCGTTATCGTTCTCAGCATGAAGTATGCTCAGTCTGCGATCAGGCAACGATCATTTCAGCTCACTCTCCCGAAGCTCAGAAAATCATTCACGAGCGCGAGAATCGTGAAAAAGAGGTTGTCGCACCGGTCCCAGATTTCAGGCCGCCATCAAAAGTAGCTATTGGAACAGGCAGAGTGGTTGGGCGTTTAGTCGGCCGCTTTTTCAAATAAACTGAAAAAAATATTAAGAATCTATGAAGCAAGAATTGCCATAATTACCATTAGATGGTCTCTGGTAGACCGCTGAATTGTAGACCGCTGAATTCAGGGGTAGCTACTAAATTTGTATGGCTGGCTTTTTGTAACAGGCTGGAAGAATTCGATTATCAAAGCAGTTCATTGAGAAGACCATACACCACGGTTGTTGCCATTTCAGGCAGTCTTTACGCTGAATTTTTTGAGCGTGGCGGCATATAAAGATGTGTATCTTCGAAATAATCTGACTTGAGGGTGTGTTTGCGGTCAGAGATTTTTGTTATTTACACAGAGAGAGTTCAATGTCCGTTTCTACTATTTGTTGAGTGGAGAAAAATATGGAACAGCAACAGTATGTCGTGTGGCTTGAAACATTGCGTATGAGTGATGTGGCCAAGGTGGGCGGCAAGAATGCGTCGCTTGGAGAAATGATCAGCCAGCTTGCCCATCTTGGTGTGCGTGTGCCGCGTGGCTTTGCTACTACGGCTGCAGCATATCGTGAATTCCTTGCGCAGAGCGATTTAGATAAACGCATTCGCGCAGTACTCGACGATCTCGCTGTGACTGATGTGACCGCACTAGCTGAGGCCGGTAGTCAGATTCGCCAGTGGATAATGGACACTCCAATGCTGCCGCGTCTGGAAAGTGAAGTTCGTAACGCATATGAAAAGATGCAGGCCGAGGCGGGTGTTGATATTTCCTGGGCCATTAGATCCTCTGCCACGGCGGAAGATTTGCCGGATGCTTCGTTTGCCGGGCAGCAAGAAACTTTCCTCAATATTAATGGTGTGGATCATGTCTTGTCAGCCATTAAGCAGGTGTTTGCCTCGCTGTATAACGATCGTGCTATTGCCTATCGCGTCCATCAGGGATTTAAAGATCAGGATGTGGCGTTGTCGGCAGGCGTGCAGCGCATGGTGCGTAGCGATTTAGGTGCAAGTGGCGTTATGTTTACGCTGGATACTGAGTCTGGTTTTGAGCAGGCGGTACTCATTACTTCCGCATATGGCCTGGGCGAGACGGTAGTCCAAGGCACAGTCAACCCGGACGAATTTTATGTGTACAAGCCTGCTTTAAAGCAAGGTAGATCTGCAGTAATCAGCCGTAATCTTGGTGGCAAGGCGATTAAAATGATATTCGGCGCCGGACATGAAACAGGACGTTCTGTTCTCACAGTAGAGGTGCCGCTGGCAGAGAGTCAGCGCTTCTCGGTTACCGATGCAGAGGTGGAAGAGCTGGCGCGTTACGGGTCGATCATTGAGCAACATTATGGTCGCGCGATGGATATCGAGTGGGGCAAGGATGGGTTGGATGGCAAACTTTATATATTACAGGCACGGCCAGAGACAGTGCAGTCGCACGAAGCCCAAGGAAAGCTGAGGCGTTATCAATTAAAGCAACAGTCCCAAATATTGGCCAGTGGACGTGCTGTCGGAAAACGTATAGGCAGCGGTTCAGTATGCTTAGTGGCGGATGCCAGCAAAATGGATCAGGTGCAGCTGGGCGATGTGCTGGTGACGGATATGACCGATCCTGATTGGGAACCGGTAATGAAGCGCGCGTCTGCGATTGTTACCAATCGAGGCGGGCGCACTTGTCATGCGGCCATTGTGGCGCGCGAACTAGGTGTTCCGGCGGTAGTGGGATGCGGCGATGCAACGCAAATTCTTAAACATGGTGATGAGGTGACAGTTTCTTGTGCCGAGGGAGATATTGGAAAAGTGTATCAGGGCATTCTCGATATCGAGGTGTCAGATTTGGCATTGGATGAAATGCCGACCCCGCCAATTAAAATTAGTCTGAATGTAGCGAACCCGGAGCTGGCGTTTGAGTCCAGCCGTCTGCCCAATGCTGGCGTGGGGCTGGCGCGGTTGGAATTTATCATCGCACGGATGATAGGCATACATCCCAAGGTGGTGCTCGATTATCCCAATTTATCAGCGGACTTAAAAGCGCAGGTGGAGGCAAAGACCGCAGGTTATGCCACGCCGGAAGATTTTTATGTTGAGAAGTTGACCGAAGGCATAGCCATGCTGGGTGCGGCCTTTGCACCTAAACCGGTGATTGTTCGCTTTTCAGATTTCAAATCCAACGAATATTCCAGCTTGCTCGGCGGTTCTCAATACGAGCCAAGTGAAGAAAATCCGATGATCGGTTTACGTGGCGCTTCACGTTACATATTAGACAGCTTTCGCGATTGTTTTGCGCTGGAGTGCCGTGCCATACACCGGGTACGCGATGAAATCGGGCTGACCAATATAGAAGTGATGATTCCGTTCGTACGCACACTGGATGAAGCTAGGCTAGTGATAAAAGAGCTGGCTGAAAATGGTTTGCGTCGAGGCGAGAACGGCCTGCGCGTGATAATGATGTGCGAGATTCCTTCAAACGCGTTGCTGGCCGAACAGTTCCTGGAGTACTTCGATGGTTTTTCCATTGGTTCAAACGATCTTACCCAGCTTACTCTTGGCATAGACCGTGACTCTGGACTAGTAGCAGGGGCATTTGATGAGCGCAATCCGGCAGTTAAAGTGTTGCTCAGCATGGCGATTCAGGCTTGCCGCAAGGCCAATAAATACATCGGTATTTGTGGGCAGGGTCCGTCCGACCATCCGGATTTTGCGCAGTGGCTCGTAGAGCAGGGTGTTGAGGCCGTTTCGTTGAATCCGGATACCATTGTAGAAACATGGCTATATCTGGCAGAGCAGGCCGCCAAAAAATAATAAACCATCTTATTTCATGATTGCGGTAGTCCTGCGTTAAATTGACTTGCATAAAAATACGCTGGTGTACCTGAGCGCTATTTTGTTTTGGTAAGCAAGCGCGTTTAACAACGAACAAGGTTATATCTCAAGCACTCCGCCTTTACAGGTCTTTGCTTGCTCCAATCGCGTCAGGGTTGGCAGCAGGTTGAGGCCAATTTCTTTTTTTAATATTAGCGCCTGATCCTTCAAGTCATCCATCGAAACGCAGATTGGCTCGCCCGCTGCGGCAAAGGCAATGGCGTTGCCACTGTCGCAGGAAGGAAAAGCCAAGACGCGGCCATCGAAAGCACTGCGAATGCGTTCGACACTGTCCTTGAAGCCACGGCTGTGACTTAAAAGATTGACGGCCATGATGCCATTTTTACTCAGATGGGCGCGTGCAATTTGATAGAACGGCAAGGTCTCGAGCGCACCAGCGCGGGCATTGGCATCAAATCCATCTACCAGTATCAGGTCATAGGTCTGGTCGCAGTTGGCAATAAATTCGACGCCATCAGCAATCACTATTTTCAATCGCTTAGGGTCTTCCGGCAGCTTGAAAAATTGTCGGGCGGCAGCGATTACTGCGGGTTCGATTTCTACTACAGTGAGTTTGGCCAGTGGTTGGTTGCGATAAAGAAATTTGACTAGTGAGGCAGCACCGAGTCCAATCAATAATACCTTGCGGGGAAATTGGGTTTCCTCTCGTAAAAGTAAAGACGCCATCATCTCTTTGGTGTAATCGAGCTCCAGGTTCCATGGACGCGCGATGCGCATTGCACCTTGAATCCACTCAGAACCAAAGTGCAGAGTGCGAACGCCAGACTCCTCGCGAATGTCAATTGAGAGACTCATAATTTTTACCGAAATTTGTGTGTGTTTTTTTGCTGTTGTGCTTGAAAGCAGGTATTTGTAATGAAGGGCGCCTCTAAAAATTCAATGTTCTAGGCAAGACAAGACGCGAGTAAAAAATTGAACGCAGCATATATTTGATATGTAGGTGATAATTTTTTCGGGTAACGCGGCATTGTGATGGAAATTGGGTTTTGAGAGGTGCCATGAAGTTATTTGCTTTGTATAATCCATTGGTTTAACAGCCAGCGCGCCCATTCTGTCACTTCAGTGGCTGTCATGCCGATTGTGACTTTCTGTTTTGCCATTGCATCACCTGCTGCGCCATGCAGATGCACTGCCAGCAATAAGGCTTGATCCACATCTAACCCTTGGGCGATAAAGGCGGTAATAATGCCAGTTAACACATCGCCCATGCCGGGGCTACTCATGCCGGGATTGCCGGTGTTGTTTACATACATTTTGCCTTTGCGCGTGACGCACAGGCTATTAACACCCTTCAGTACCACGGCACTGCCAAAGCGTTTGGCCAGTTCCTGTGCGGCTTCGGAGCGAGCGGACTGCACTTTTTCAATGGTGCAGTCGAGCAGGCGTGCAGCTTCGCCAGGATGCGGAGTAAGCACGTTGGCACTCTGGCGAGAAACCAATACAGTGCGCATATCTGGGTGGAGGGCAAGAATGTTAAGTGCGTCAGCATCAAGTACCAGTACGGTTTCCAGCTGGAGCGCATCGTGCAAAATTTTCTGAGCAGTTTCGTCGTGCCCCATGCCGCAGCCGATGGCTAGCACATCCAGCTTGGGTAGGCGCAATGCGGTTTGTGCGCTATGCAGCATTAACTCGGGTTGCAATACATCTGCACTCAGTGCGTTGTCCGCCAGTATCCCTACGTGTAGGCAGCCAGCCCCCAGTTTGAGCGCCGCACGCGCAGCTAGCAGCGGTGCGCCTACCATGCCACTGGCCCCTCCTATGACGGCTGCTGTGCCAAAGTTTCCCTTGTGGCTGTCACGCGGGCGAGGGGCGAGAAATGCGGCGACTTGTTTTTGTGTAATGGTGGGAATGCGCGGTGCAGCGGCTGGCATGAATGTATTTTCCTTCGGGTGGAAATGAGGTCGCATAGTATAATGGCAAGCTGTTTTAACAGCCCCTGAAAATCTGTTTATGTTCCGTGTGTCCCTCGGCAAGTCCTCACTATCTCCTTTCCGTCTAGATAAGTTGCGCGCAGTCATCAGCAACGCCTTATCGAATATACATATAGTAGATGTATGCCATAGGTATTTTGTGGCGCTCAATGCAGATTTATCAAGCGCTGAAGCCAACTTGCTGGATAAGTTGCTCGACGTGGAGGATGCGATACAGGGGGAGGGCGGGCTTAGTGGTGAGGGTGGATTGCAATATCTGCTAGTTGTGCCGCGCTTAGGTACTATCTCGCCTTGGTCTTCAAAGGCCACGGATATTGTGCAGCATTGCGGTCTGCAAATGGTTGAGCGCATTGAGCGCGGCGTTGTGTACTCCGTCAAAATTAAGGATGACAAAGCGCTGACGCCAGTAGAACTGAAAGCGTTGTTGCCACTACTGCATGACCGCATGACAGAATCCGTGTTTGATCCTGTGGTTAGTCTCAAAACAGGCTTCAATGATGTGGCAGAAAAGATTTTCCGTCAGGATGAGCCACTGCCGCTTTCTATTGTGGACATACTGCACGGCGGCAATGCAGCGCTAGCTGCGGCAAATATCGAGATGGGACTGGCATTGTCCAGCGATGAGATTGATTATTTGGTGGAAAGTTTCCATCGAATAGGTCGTAATCCTACCGATGTAGAGTTAATGATGTTTGCTCAGGCGAATTCCGAACATTGCCGTCACAAAATTTTCAATGCGGATTGGGTGATAGACGATGAGCAGCAGGCAATCTCGCTGTTCGGCATGATCCGTAATACCCATAAGCTTCATCCTCAAGGTACAGTGGTTGCGTATTCTGATAATTCCTCGGTGATAGAAGGTGCGCGCATTGAGCGCTTTTACCCGCGCGCCGATGGCGGCTATGCGTACAACGATGAGCTGACGCACACGCTGATGAAAGTGGAAACGCATAACCATCCCACGGCTATCTCGCCCTTTGCTGGTGCAGCTACCGGGGCGGGTGGTGAGATACGCGATGAAGGTGCAACCGGTTCCGGTTCCAAACCTAAGGCAGGGCTAACGGGGTTCTCTGTGTCCAATTTGAATATTCCTGGCTTTGAACAGCCGTGGGAAATTTACGATAGCGCTCTTGCTAACTCCCTTCCAAGTGGAGATGGATCCGTTCCGATTTATGGCAAGCCGTCACGCATTGCTTCCGCCTTGCAGATCATGCTGGAAGGACCTATTGGTGGTGCAGCGTTCAATAATGAGTTTGGCCGCCCCAATCTGGCCGGTTATTTTCGCACCTTTGAAGAGACCGTGAATGATGAGGTACGTGGTTACCACAAGCCCATTATGCTGGCGGGTGGGGTGGGTAGTATCGCTGCGCAACACACACACAAACATGCCTTACCTGTGGGCGCGCTTCTGATCCAACTGGGTGGGGCAGGGATGTTGATCGGTCTGGGCGGCGGTGCGGCATCCAGCATGGATACGGGTACCAATGCGGAGAATTTGGATTTTGCTTCGGTGCAGCGCGGTAATCCAGAGATGCAACGTCGTGCGCAGGAGGTGATTGACCGTTGCTGGCAGATGAGCGAGAACAATATCATCTTGTCCATACATGATGTTGGTGCGGGTGGCATCTCCAATGCATTACCGGAACTAGTGCATGGTGGTGGACGCGGAGCTCGTTTTGAATTGCGTGCTGTCCCTTCTGAAGAGCGTGGGATGTCACCGATGCAGATTTGGAGCAACGAAGCGCAGGAACGCTATGTGCTGGCGATAGATCCAGTCCGTTTGGACGAGTTTAAAGCCTTGTGTGAGCGTGAACGCTGTCCCTTCGCAGTATTGGGGCATGCAATTGCCGATGACCAATTGATCGTGCATGACGAATTATTTAAAAATAATGCGGTGGATATGCCTTTGTCGGTACTGCTGGGCAAGCCACCTAAAATGACGCGTAATGTAAAGCGAGAGGTTGTGAATTGTCCTGCATTTGATGTAGGCAATGTAAACCTTAAAGATGCAATTGAGCGCACGTTGCGCTTACCCTCCGTAGCAGACAAAACTTTCCTAATCAGCATTGGTGACCGCACTGTGGGTGGTTTGACGGCACGCGACCAGATGGTGGGGCCGTGGCAAGTTCCGGTCGCGGATGTGGCAGTTACACTGATGGGCTTCAATACTGTACTGGGTGAGGCTTTTGCCTTGGGTGAGCGTACACCGCTGGCGGTGTTAAATGCACCGGCCTCCGGGCGTATGGCTGTGGGTGAGGCAATTACCAACATTGTTGCGGCACGCATCGAAAATATCGGCGACATTAAGCTATCGGCCAACTGGATGGCAGCTGCTGGTCATCACGGCGAAGATGCAGCGCTGTTTGACACCGTACGTGCGGTGGGCATGGAACTGTGCCCGCAACTTGGCATTAGCATTCCAGTAGGTAAGGATTCCATGTCCATGCGTACAGCATGGCAGGAAGGTGCCGAGAAGAAGGCGGTAACAGCCCCATTGTCGCTGATCGTGACAACATTCGCGCCGTGTATGGATGCGCGTTTGACGATGACGCCGCAATTGGCAGCCAATTCTGACACTGTATTGCTACTGATTGATCTGGGCGAGGGCAGAAACCGTATGGGCGGCTCGGCGCTGGCACAAGTCTATAAACAGGTGGGTAATGTTGTGCCTGACTTGGATGATGCGAGCAAACTAAAAATATTTTTTGACGTTATTCAGCGCCTGAATGGAGAAGGCAAGTTGTTGGCTTACCACGACCGTTCGGACGGAGGATTGTTTGCCACGCTTTGCGAAATGGCGTTTGCAACCCATGTTGGACTGACCGTAAATCTTGATGAATTGCAGGGAGACGTCCTAAGTACATTGTTCAACGAAGAGCTGGGTGCGGTGGTGCAGGTAAATTGCCGCGATTTGCAGCATGTGCTGGGTAAGTTCCATAGCGCTGGCCTTGCAGCGGTACACACAGTTGCTACGCTCAACAAGAGTGGCACTATAGATATAGTGCAGCAAGATAAAATATTGTTCAGCGATACTAGTGTAAATTTGAGGCGTATTTGGTCGGAAACGACGTACCAGATGCAGAAACTACGAGATAACCCGGCTTGCGCTCAGCAGGAATATGACCGCATCCTGGATGCGGAGGATCCCGGCCTGCAAGTAAAACTCACTTATGATCTTAACGAAAATATTACCGCACCCGCACTATTAAAATTACGTCCTGCGATCGCAATTTTGCGTGAACAGGGTGTAAATGGCCATGTTGAAATGGCAGCAGCATTTGACCGCGCTGGTTTTGCTGCGGTAGACGTGCATATGAGCGACATCCTCGCTGGCCGCGTGAAATTGGCGGATTTCAAAGGGGTGGCGGCATGTGGCGGGTTTTCTTATGGCGATGTACTAGGGGCGGGTGCTGGCTGGGCAAAGTCAATCTTGTTTAACCCGCGTGCACGCGATGAGTTTGAAGCCTTTTTCAAACGCGATGATACTTTTGCTCTGGGTGTGTGTAATGGCTGCCAGATGATGAGCAATTTGCACGAAATAATTCCTGGGGCAGAACATTGGGCACATTTTGCGCGTAATTTGTCAGAGCAGTTTGAGGCACGTTTCGTGATGGTGGAAGTGCAAAACTCACCCTCTATTTTATTTGATGGCATGGCAGGTAGCCGTATGCCCATCGTGGTGGCTCACGGCGAAGGATATGCTCACTTCGGTAACGACATACGCTTGAAGGCGGCGCAGCCGTTGGTCACGCTTCGTTATGTGGACAACTACGGCCAGCCGACAGATATCTATCCGCTTAACCCAAATGGTTCGCCACAGGGTGTTACTGGGCTGACGTCGGCTGATGGACGATTCAGCATTATGATGCCGCACCCGGAACGGTTGTTCAGGGTGTTACAGCACTCTTGGCATCCAGCAGAATGGAAGGAAAATGGAGCATGGTTAAAAATGTTCCAAAATGCGCGCAAGTGGGTAAATTAATATTTTATAAAAGCACATGTAAAATAAAAGGCGACCAATGGTCGCCTTTTATTATTGTTTAAGTATGATTATTCAATCTTTGCTTTAGCGCGCATGTCACTGACAGCATCGAGTATGGATTGTTGTTGCAGACGTCGCATGATGTTTCCTTTTACATCCCGATAATCAGGGAACTTGAAATCACGTACGCCATCCTGTTTGATAAGATGCCAGCCAGCCTCTGATTGCACCGGTGCACTCACCCCATTTTTTTTAAGATTTACCAGCGCGTCAGCAAATGCTGGTGTGAAATTGCCTGGCAGAGCCCAGCCCAGAGCGCCACCATTGGCATTAGAACCCTGATCCAAGGAGTGTTTTTTTGCCAGATCTTCAAATTTTGCTTTCTTTTTTAGTTGGGCGGCTATTGATTTCGCTTCACTTTCAGTTTTTACCAAAATGTGACTTGTGTTGTATTCCTTGCCTCCTGTCGTTTTTTTAATATTTTCAAATTCTTGTTTAATTGCATCTTCGCTGATTGGATGATTTTTAAGGTAGTTCTGTAAAAATGAATTCACGAGAACAGTCTGTTTGGCTAGCTCAAATTGCTCAATGGTTTCGGGTTGCTTATCTAAACCCTGTTTTACCGCTTCTTGTGCCATTATTTCACGGTTGATCATTTCCTCCTTAATGGCGAGACGCAATTCCGGAGAGTCCTCTGTGCCTTTTGAAGCGGCAGCCTTGATATGCATATCCACGGCTGCTTGAGAGATGGCGGTGCCATTCACTACGGCAACGGGTTTATGTTGCGCATATGCCTGGTTCACTGCAAGCGCAGAAAACAGAGTGATAGTGGCAATTTTTGATAATTTCAGCATTAGTTCTGTCCTCGTTGAAAGTTAAATTGAAAATTATATTTCTTCAGGTGTATAGGCAGCGATGGCTAGGGCATGAATATCGTGCTTCATCATGTCTCCCAGCGCAGAATATACCATACGGTGCCGTGCCAAAGTAGGCTTGCTAGCAAACTGTGTAGACACAATCAGAAGGCGATAATGCTCACCCCCGCCACGTGCCCCAACATGTCCTGCATGCTTATGACTATCATTGATAATCTCTATTTTTGCGGGTTGAAGCGCCGCAAGGAGGGTATTCATCTGCTCTATGCGGGTATTAGAGCGATCAGTTGCGGGATGGTTCAAATTGGAAAGACTTTCTTAAACGGTTTTACCTGAATTTCAACATATACCCCAGCGATCATATAGGGGTCAGCTTGAGCCCATGTTTCCGCATCTTTTAACGTAGCAAATTCTGCCACAATTAAGCTGCCTGTAAAGCCTGCAGCACCTGGGTCAACAGCATCTACAGATGGGAAAGGGCCGGCCAGAATTAAACGCCCTTCGTTCTGCAAGGCTTGCAGCCTTGCTAAGTGCGCGGGTCGTGTTGCCAGACGTTTTGAGAGACTGTCAGGTACATCTTGACCAATTATAGTGTATAGCATTTAACTTTTTTCTTCCTCTTCATTCATGTATTTCGACAGCAGCATTGCTTGTATCAGCACGAATACTAGCATCATTCCGGTGGCACCGAACAGTTTGAAATTAACCCATGCATCTGTTGAAAAATTGAATGCAATATATAAATTTACAACGCCAAGTATGATAAAGAATAGACTCCAGCCCAAGTTGACCTGGTTCCATACCTTAGTTGGCAGCGTGAGTTTTTCCTGCAGTAAAGTACGCATCAGATTCTTTTTTAAAAATAGATTGGAACCCAACAGTATGGTGGCGAATATCCAATACAAAATGGTGGGTTTAAATTTAATGAATGTCTCATCGTGAAGAATTAGTGTCGCGCCACCAAATACGGCGATGATGGCAAAGCTCACCCATAGCATGGTGTCTACCTTCCCATGCCGCCATTTAACCCACCCAATTTGAGCAATAATGGCGACAATCGCAGTCCCTGTGGCAACATAAATGTTGAACATCTTGTAAGCGACAAAGAACAGGAGAACGGGGAATAGGTCAAACAGTAGTTTCATGGCGACAGATTATGCTGGGTGATTTATTGTCGGTCTAATGTCAGTGCGGCTGAGTTGATACAGTAGTGCAGTCCTGTCGGTTTCGGGCAATCTTCGAATACATGACCAAGATGGGCGTCACAGCGGCTACACAGAACTTCTGCGCGTTCCATGCCATGATTGTCATCACTTTTTATAGCGATGCTGTCAGGCTGATGCGGTTGCCAGAAACTGGGCCAGCCGCTGCCGGACTCGTATTTCACATCTGAATCGAACAGTGCATTACCACAGCATACACAGCGGTACAACCCACTGTCATGGCAATCCCAATACATACCAGTAAATGCGGGTTCAGTGCCGCGCTGGCGGCATACTTCGTATTGATCAGGGGTAAGTTCTTCGCGCCAGATGGCATCTGGTTTTTGGATTTTTTCGCTCATTAAGTTATCTTGAGAATAGTTAATTTGACAAGCTCCCCCCAAGCTCTTTATGCGAGTACAAGGGGGTTGGAAGGTTTAGGTTAAGACAACGGGATGACGCTTGCTCACAGCACTTCTCCGGCATGGTCGGCCAGACGTGAACGTTCACCTCTTTGTAATGTGACGTGTCCACTGTGCTGCCAGCCCTTGAAACGATCCACTACATAGGTAAGCCCGGAGCTGCCTTCGGTCAGGTAAGGAGTATCAATTTGCGCAATGTTGCCCATACATACGACCTTAGTGCCCGGACCGGCGCGTGTGATCAGTGTTTTCATCTGCTTGGGTGTGAGATTTTGGGCTTCATCAATGATCAGATACTTATTCAAAAAAGTTCGCCCACGCATGAAGTTAAGTGATTTTATTTTAATTCGAGAACGAATTAGATCGCGTGTGGCGGCTCGCCCCCAATCTCCGCTTTCGTCGTTGGGTTTGTTGAGCACATCCAAATTGTCATCCAGCGCGCCCATCCAGGGCGACATTTTCTCTTCCTCGGTACCTGGAAGAAAGCCAATGTCTTCGCCAACCGATACAGTGACGCGGGTCATTATAATTTCTGAATACAACTTTTTTTCCAACATTTGCTCTAAACCAGCTGCGAGAGTTAACAGGGTCTTGCCGGTACCAGCCTGACCGAGCAAAGTGACAAAGTCAATTTCCGGGTTCATCAACAGGTTGAGCACAAAGCTTTGCTCGCGATTACGTGCAGTAATTCCCCAAATGGAGTTTTTGGTATGAGTATAGTCAGTCAAAGTGCGCAGCATGGCAGTGCTGTCATTCTGTTCTGTGACTACTGCATAGAAAGGATTGCTGTCAGTTTCTTGATAGACAAACTGATTTAACAGCAAGTCACGGCATAGCGGCCCCTGAATATTGTAAAAAGCATGTTCACCTTGCGGCCTGGATTTCATGTCCTTGCCATGTGTGTCCCAGAAATCCTGCGGTAATGCCAATACACCGGTGTAAAGCAGATCAGTATCTTCCAGCACCTTGTCATTAAAATAATCCTGCGCATCTAGTCCAAGCGCACGCGCTTTAATACGCATGTTGATATCCTTACTGACTAATATCACGGAACGCTTGGGCTGTTGATTGTGGAGGAACATTACTACCCCGAGGATAGCGTTGTCGGCTTTGCCGATCGCCATATCCGCAGGTAATTCGTTGTCGATGAATTGAGTTTGTAAATACAGTCGGCCGGTAGCGGCCTTGTTGCTTGGTGTTTGTAAAGGTACGCCGGCATCAATATTCTGTGTGCTCTCGCTTACTAATGAGTCGAGGAAGCGGCTGGCCTGCCGAGCATTACGTGCGACTTCAGTCATGCCTTTTTTATTATTGTCCAGCTCTTCCAGCACGAATATCGGTAAGTAAATGTCATGTTCCTCAAAACGAAACAGGCTGGTTGGATCGTGCATTAGCACATTGGTATCCAATACAAATAACTTGGTACTAAGGTTTGCAGCCGATGTTTTTTTTAGGGGCATAATGTTCCTTATGTAGATAGAGATTGCACGTATTGCAATACTTCCTGAGCATGGCCGTCGACTTTAACACTGCGCCATTCCCTACGCAGTATGTTGTCTTTGTCGAGCACGAAAGTGCTGCGCTCGATGCCTCGTACTTGTTTGCCATAAAGATTTTTCAATTTGATTACGCCGAATTGTTCACATACAGTTTCTTCTGAATCGGCAAGTAGAGCGAATGGCAGATTGAATTTAGCTTTGAATTTTTCATGCGACTCTATGTTGTCGCGTGAAATGCCAACCACCTCACAATCAGCCTTTTTAAAATCTTCATACAGATCGCGGAATTGTTGGCTTTCAGTAGTGCAGCCCGGAGTATTGTCCTTGGGGTAGAAATAAATCACTAGCGATTTGCCGCGTGTGGCAGAAAGTTTAAAAGTTACACCGCCAGTGGCTGCAAGTTCGAAATCGGCAATAGTTTCATCAAGCATCTAGGTAATCTCCTGTGAATAGAGGTCATTGTTGACAAAATTTCCGTACAAGGCAAGCGTAACATGGGCTAATACGTAGAAATTATGACTTGTATTAAGTAAAAAAATCTACTGCCTCATTTAAATCCCGCGTGCGCTTGAATGGCGGTAAGCTCTGCCATATGCGCTTGCCGTAAGATTTTGCTATCAAGCGCGTGTCACAGATCATCAGCACGCCGCGATCGGTCTCGTCTCGTATCAAGCGTCCCGCACCTTGCTTAAGGTTAATTACCGTGCGGGGCAATTGATACTCCATGAAGGCGTTGCGTCCCTGGCTGGTTATCTGCGCAAGACGCGCTGCCAGCACTGGGTCATCCGGTGGAGCGAACGGCAGCTTGTCAATGACCACTAGCGAAAGTGCTTCGCCGCGCACATCCACCCCTTCCCAGAACGACTGACTGCCCAACAGTATGGCGTTGCCGTGTTCACGAAAGCGGCTCAACAATTCATTACGCGAGCCTTCGCCTTGCAACATCAACGGATAGTTAAGATTTTTGCGTTCGAACTCAGCCGTTAAAAGCTCATGTGCGCGTTGCATGGCGCGCAGACTGGTGAACAGCAAAAATGCACGTCCCTTGCTGGCCTCGATTAAAGGAAGCGCCGCCATCACCACTGCTTCGGTATAGCCAGGGCTATTCGGATCGATCATATTCTGGGGCACATATAACAACGCTTGCTCAGGGTAGTTGAAAGGACTGTCCCAGCAGGCGGTTTGAGCTTCAAGTAACCCCATTTCTGATTGATAGTGAGAAAAATTCTGTTTCACCGAAATCGTGGCTGACGTGAATATCCATGCACGTGGGTGGCCATTAATTTGCTTGGAAAATGTTTCCGCTATCGACAACGGCGTGGTGTTAAGTTGCACGGATTGGTGAAATACTTCCAGCCAGCGCACCCTGTCCACTTGTTCTTTATCTTGCCATTGTGCAATTTTCTGCGCCATTACCAGTCCCCGTTGCCAGCAACTTTCCAGTCCCTCGCTACGCTCTGCTTGCTTCTCTAACAGGTTGATAACTTGCTTGAGCTTATCGTTCAGCATGACCATTGCATCCACCCAGCCGGGTAAATCTTCAATGGCGATGGCAGTCATGCGCCCCTCTTTCTGTTTGAACGCCAAGCGCAAATCACGCGCGGCTTTGTCCAATGAGTCTGTGGCGGTGGGAAGCGCGGCAAAGTCGTTAGCAGAAATCGCCGCTTCCAACCGCGCATCTCGTGCCAGCTCTATGATTTGTGAAGTCGAAATGCTTTCGCCAAAAAACAGGCTGGCGGTCTCTGGCAATTGGTGTGCTTCGTCGAAAATAACTGTATTGCAGGCTGGTAGCAGTTCTGCCAGACCTTCGTCGCGCAACATCAAATCAGCGAAAAACAAATGATGGTTCACCACCACTACATCGGCCTTCATCGCCTCCTTGCGCGCTTTAAGTACGAAGCAGTCTTTATGATGTGGGCACTCTTGTCCCAGGCAGTTATCTCGCGTTGACGTCACCTGCATCCAAATAAGTGCATTCTCTGGCACATCGCTCACACCACTCTTGTCGCCGGATTGGGTGATTTTTGCGTATTTTGCAATTTTGGCTAGATGGCGTGCATCCTCGCGTGTGGTAAAGCGGCCATCAGATTGTGTGCGTTCGAGGTGATAGTGGCACAGATAATTGGAACGACCCTTAAGCAACGCTATCGAAACCGGTACTTTTAGCGCATCACGCACCGTGGGTAAATCGCGTTGGAACAATTGATCTTGCAAGTTTTTCGTGCCGGTTGAGATAATTACCTTGCCGCCTGCGAGCAGAGCAGGGACGAGATAGGCAAAAGTTTTGCCTGTTCCTGTGCCTGCCTCAGCTATCAGCTGTCCATTCGCGGTAATCGCTTGTGCGATAGCTTGCGACATCTCAACCTGTTGTGGACGCGCGCGAAAATTGGGAATGTGCTCGGCCAGCGCACCATCTGGCGAAAATAGTAAAGCGAGTTTTTTATCTATCATTGTTAAAGCAGTAGTCCAACGAGTCGAGCAGCGAATTGATTTGCATGGTATCACTGCATGAAAGCAATGGGTGAGGGATAACTGGGGCAAGCCAAACACTGTTCATTAAGCCGTTCGTTGTAAGGTTGTCGAACCACTAGCTACACACAAAGAGCCCTTCGACTAACGCAGAATGAATTGAGAAGGAATGGAACTTCTTCTGCCTTTGTTACTCATAACTGCTACAATCTGCAAAGTTTTGTAGCAGAGTCATATCGAAACCGGGGGCGACTTGGCTTCGACGTGGGTTGCAAAGCAGAGTAGGGCATACCGAGGACCCGCAACCTCGTAAATCAGCTGGAAAACCAATAGTCGCAAACGACGAAAAGTACTCTTTAGCCGCGTAAGTGGTTGAACCTCACACCCTGCTGTCCGTGGAGGGGCTCAAGGTCGTAAGGCCGCGATGAGTGAGGTCATTAACACGGAATCGTGTCATGCAGGGTTACTTTGTATGACATTAGATTTAGGTAACTCGTCCAGTAGCAGCCTGTCAGTTGGCGTCTACCGGATAAAATTAAAGAACTTGACTAAGTATGTAGAACTGCCTGTAGAGTGCTTGCGGACGCGGGTTCAATTCCCGCCGCCTCCACCAACACCTTAAAAGCCAACCTAAGCCGGTTGGCTTTTTTTTGCCTTCTAGCCCGTGGCAGCGCGGCTTATTGCTGGGTTTTTTCTTGCCTCTATCGTCCAGTATTGGGCGACATCGTCCAATAACATCCAGTTTTAGACAGGGGTAACTCTTCGGGATAACTCTACAACTCAGAAAGGAGTTACCCCAAAATGCCTTTAACTGATACCGCAATCCGCAATCCGCAATGCCAAGCCCGGCGCAAAGC
Source organism: Candidatus Nitrotoga sp. M5 (assembly GCF_927904885.1). GTDB lineage: Bacteria > Pseudomonadota > Gammaproteobacteria > Burkholderiales > Gallionellaceae > Nitrotoga. The sequence continues at coordinate 66,665 of NZ_CAKMNW010000001.1, read as the reverse complement.
CTTCCAAGCTGTTTGATGAGCGCGGCCTGTTTATGATCGTTACCCCTGCCGAGGTGAGTGGTGGCGATTCCTGTAAAGGTCTTCAGAAATCACCGGAGACCATTACAGCCAATCCCTTAATAGGGATTGGCTGTTTCTTTTTCAAAAGCTCGTTTAGTCCTATATGGTCTGTTTTTGGCTATGTATGGTCACAATTTGGTCACATCATATGATTAACTGGGTGACCGCTATACTTCCTTATTCGCTGCGATGGTCAATCAAGTTTTACTCTTAGGGTGATGAGCTAGATGGCACTGGAAAAGGCCACAAAGTTTTCATTGCACGACCTACAAGCATAAGTGACGGAATTAACCTTTTTGAGAGGAATCTTTTGCCCGGGCCTGATCCAACAGACGGGACACTTTGGGCCAGTGACGAGGAGAGAAGAATATTTGCCAAGGCGCTCATGGCTGATGCCCGCAGAATGAAGTATGCGATTTATCTCACTCAGACGCGCTGTTATTTCCAGCTTTTCATCTTCAAGAGCAGGCTTCTGTTTATCGAGGTTTGCAACAAAGCTCTCGGCATAAAGGGCAAGTTCTTGGCCATATCATCCATTTATACAGTATTCACCCCCGGATTTTCGAAGCCGAATCGCTCCCCGGCTTTCCACGCTTCGCGGTCATTTCCTTCATTCGGGATTCCACCAGCCTCCTTCAACATTCGTGCGAGGTGCATGCAATTCCACGTCATGATCGTCGTGTTACGTTGCGTGAACTCATTGTCGAAGCCGACGCGTCGGCCATCTGCAGTTTCGTCACCATAAGAAGGGCCAGGGCCAGCCTCGCCTATCCATCCACAATCGGCTTGAGGTGGTATCGTGTACCCTAAATGGTTAAGTGCAAACCCAATGGTCATCGCCGTGTGCTTGATTCCATCTTCGTTTCCGGTGATGACGCAGCCTCCGACTTTGCCATAATAAATCGATTGCCCCTTGTCGTTGATCAGCCCAGACATGGCGTAGAGTCGTTCGATCAGTATGCGGCATATCGAGCTTTCCTCCCCCAGCCAAAGGGGAGTCCCCACGATGAGAATATCGGCCGCTTTGACTCCCTCCCACATTGCGGGCCACTCGTCTATATCCCATCCGTGCTCGGTCATGTCAGGATAGACGCCCGGCGGAACATTGTGCGCGGCCAAATGCAGGTTCTCCACCGAGACGCCATTCTTTCTCATGATTTCGGCGGATGCATTGAGGAGTAACCTCGTATGGCTGTCGTCTGCCTGCCTCTTTAGTGAGGAGTTAATAAAAAGTGCACGAAGGTCGGTGAAATCAGTCATGGAGTACCTCGGATCGAGTTCGTTTCAGTGTGGTTGTGAGTGGTAGAACGCTGTGCTTAGCAGAAAAATGTGAACGTGAGCGAGTAATTTTTCCGCGTGCAGCAACTTGTTATGCATTGTAACTACCGCTCTTGATTTTACGGGTATCAGACATCCACCACTCACACATATCCCATTGGTTCAAAGATGTGGCTTCATTACCTATAACTCTTTTTTATTTCTAAGAGAAATGTACCAAGCAGCTCAAACATTTCTTTTAGAAAACTCTCGCTTTTAGCTGACTTATTTTCTTCCATATTATAGAAATACTGCTTTAGATTGTTGTATGACTTGACTACTGAATCAGATCCCATGAGTGACAACTTGAATCCAAGTTTCCTGTAGTCCAGTGTTAGCATCTTGCTTATTGCTAACTCATTCTTATCTTTGTTTTTGTTCTTTTTATCTTGAGCCTATGCTGCATCAGGCATTAGCAGTATGATAAATGGTTCGAGTATCTGATTGTAGATTTCAATTCGGTCATCTCGAAGCCTATTTTCGAGATCAACCTTTCGTTCAATGCTTGACTTGAAACGCCATCCGATAGCAGATAAAACGATTACGAGCAATGGAGTAGCTACAGCACCAATTGCTGTGAGGTAGTCAATCCATGTATTTTCTTCTATTCTTCTCCTAACTACTTATAGATGCATAACGTTTGAAATGAGCGGCCGCCGCCGGCTTAACCCATGCGTTAAACATGCTCGGAAGTAGCGATAGCACAGGCAACGCAATAAAACGGACATGCCCGATTACGAAGTCATTCAGACTAAGAGTGCCAGCTTTGTTAGCTGCAATCAGAGTTGCGCTGGCTGCGATACATTGGTCAAGAGTAACGTGGTTTTTTTATCAGGGTTACAACGAGCAAAATTAGAAATAAAAGTCCAGCTATTAATCCTTGGAACCACCTTTTTTCTATGATTGATGGATTGTTAGGTACTTCGAAGTCGGAACCATTCTCCATTTGATAGACGAGGCGATGGCCCGGAACTTCCAGCACAAAGTGGACGTAGATCGGGTCGGGGCTCTTTGCATTGAGTTGCACAGGATTAATCATCAACTCGAATTTATCAGACGTCACTGAGCTGGATGTCGAGATTTTTAAACGGTGAGGTTCCACAGTGTGATTTTGGTAGTCAGCTAGACTGCGTCCGTATGCACTCAGGCATTTTGCGAAGGGGCATATATTCGCTGGATCCTCCAGGTTGATACTTAGTACAGGAAATCCATTTTCCTTGTAGGAGTGAGTGATGCGCCGAATTATAGGGGCTGGATATGAGGCCTCGCCGCGCAAAATGGTTCCACCATTACCAACTGCGACCAACGTCCCTTTGGGCTCGGTAGTCACGCCATAAAGTTCGCTTTCAGTGCCGCTGGGAAAGGCCGACCAGTTGGCACCGCCGTCTATCGATCTTACAATCGCCCCAGAATTACCAACTGCGACCAACGCCCCTTTGGGCTCGGCAGTTACGTCATAAAGTTTGCTCTCCGTGCCGCTGGAAACGGTAGACCAGTTGGCACCGCCGTCTGTCGATCTTACAATCGCCCCATCATTGCCAACTGCGACCAGCGCCCCTTTGGGCTCGGCAGTCACGCCATAAAGCTCGCTTTCAGTGCCGCTGGGAACAGCAGACCAGTTGGCACCGCCGTCTGTCGATCTTACAATCGCGCCACCATTTCCAACTGCGACTATTGCTCCCTTGTGCTCGGCAGTTACGTGCGTAAGCTCGCTCGTCGTGCCGCTGAGAACAGCAGACCAGCTCTTACCATCGTCTTCCGATCTGACGATTGTTCCATTACTGCCAACTGCAATCAGCGCCCCATTGGGCTCGGCAGTCACATGCCAGAGTTTGCTCGTCGTGCCGCTGGAAACGGCAGACCAGTTTTTGCCGGCATCTTCTGATCTGACGATTGCTCCATCACTGCCAACTGCGACCAGTGCCCCTTTGGGCTCGGCAGTTACGTGCTTAAGCTCGCTATTTGTTCCGCTGAGAATGGCAGACCAGTTCTTACCATCGTCTTCCGATCTCACGATGTCTCCATCACTGCCAAATGCAACCAGCGCTCCTTTGGGCTCGGCAGTTACGTGCTTGAGCTCGCTTATAGTGCCGCTGGGAATGACAAGCCAGTTTTTGCCGCCGTCTTCTGACCGTTCAATTGCTCCATCATTACCAACTGCGACCAGCACCCCCTTGGGTTTGACAGTCATATGCCTAAGAGCGTTTGTTGTGCTACTGGCAATGGCAGACCAGCGCTTGCCGGCGTCTTCCGACTGCACGATTGCTCCATTACTACCAACTGCAATCAGTGTTCCTTTGGAATTGACAGTCACGTGCCAAAGAGCGTTCGTCGTGCCGCTGGCAATAGCAGACCAGTTCTTGCCACCGTCTGTCGATCTTGCAATCGCCCCACCATTTCCAACTGCGACAAGTGCCCCCCTGGGCTCGGCAGTCACATGCCAAAGTCTGTTCGTTGTGCCGCTGGGAACGACAGACCAGGTCGCACCGCCGTCTTCCGATCTCACGATTGCGCCATTGTCACCAACTGCGACCAGTGCCCCTTTGGGCTTAGCAGTCACGAACCAAAGCCTGCTTGTCGTGCCACTGGAAACAGCGGACCAGCTCTTGCCACCGTTTACCGATCTCACGATCGCACCATCAATGCCAACTGCAACCAGCGCCCCTTTGGGCTCGGCAGTTACATACCAAAGCTCGCTCGTTGTGCCGCTGGGAGCGTTAGACCAAAACTTACCACCGTCTTCTGACCGCACGATTGTTCCACCATGACCAACTGCGACCAACGCCCCCTTGGGCTCAGCTGTCACGTGCCAAAGGTTGCTTGATGTACCGCTGGGAACGGCAGACCAGTTCTTGCCGTCATTTTCCGACCGCACAATTGTTCCACGATTACCAATTGCGACCAGCGCTCCCTTGGGCTCGGCAGTCACGTGCCAAAGTGTGTTTGTTGTGCCGCTGGGAATGGAAGACCAGTTCTTGTTGCCGATTTCAGATCTCACGATTGCGCCATTACTACCAACCGCGACCAGTGCTCCCTTGGGCCCGGCGGTCACATGCCTAAGCTCGCTCGTTGTGCCGCTGGAAACGGCAGACCAGTTCTTGTCGTCGCCTTCTGACCACATTATTGCGCCATCATCACCAACTGCTATTAGATATTTATCATTGGAGGAAAACGCCAGCGAAATGAGGGTGGATTTTGGTGAAACTTGTACGAATGATGGGATTAAGTCTGGTTTTGATTGCAGATCAGACCATATCTCGTGGGAGTTGCTACCGTTGCAAGCCTGAAGCAGAGACACTGCCAAAATGCTAACGCTCCTAGCTTTGGGAATAATCGACGACCTCCAACATTGATGCGCAGAAAGACTCTTGGTGAATGCTGCAATTGCGTGTGTTAGCACCCGATGCAAAAAATGAGTCATCTGTTTCCTTATAAATATCCAGTTCCACAGGAATGCTATTTCTATGTGGGTACACCACTATAAAAAACAGTATTTTGGCGAAGCGTTTTTTTGGAGAAGGATATATGCTTAGTGAGTTGCCTTCTAACATAATCGAAACTGGCCAATTGTTGCTATTTGCATCTTGGCTAAACGCACCTGAGACGCACAGTAAAGGGGATACGCTGTACGATTAATCCAGAGGCCACTTTCGTCCAGTTTCAAGGCAGATATCTTTACATCAAAACGCCAGCCGACATGCAGACTTCTGAGTCTAACTTGGATTACGTTGTCTATGAACGAATTTAATCCATTAGTTCGCCTGATGTCTAATCTTCCTTAAAATTAGTTTTTTAACACCATGTAAAGTAGCCTTACTCTTTCATATTTGTTACTCAAAATTGAATATTTAGCGTTTGGTCGTTTGGTCATCAATGTTCAATCTCCGCGTACGTAAGGACGATTTCGAGGTTTGGAAATTTATCTGTTCAGGAATCACAACCTTCCGAGTTGCCGCACGTGATTTTTTAGTTGTGGTTGGCGCAATTCGCATAAAGGTAGCCATCACTGTATTCTGATCATCGTCGAAATCACCGTGGTGGCTGGCCTCTGAGGCGTTAATTGAACCTTGGGGCTCGTTGTTCGGGGCAATTATCAAATCCGCTTTTTTACTCTTGAATAGCGAGCTGAGATCTGGATCTTTCTGAATGAAGTGTTCCATGCCAAGAATGGGTATGCCTTCACGAAACACGGGAATACGCTCTTTTTCCTCGAATGCGTTAGAAACAAGATACAAGAGTGATTTGTTGTAAATTCGTGCGCAATTATCGTCTTGCTCAGCTTTGTCGCTCAATGCAAACAACGCAAACTTTTTAATCTGCTCTGACTTAATTGCAGGAAGATAGGCCTCCTTGAAAAGATCTACTGTGCAAGCTGGAGCCCATAATGTGCAAGAAGTAACGTTAATGCCGTAGCCAGTCGCTCCTTTCATTGGTCCCGTAGTTAATTTGCCCTTGTGTGTCAGCAGCTGAATCAAGGGCGCATGCATAATTGAACCTGCGCTATGTCCAACAATATGGATTTCAAGGTCTGGATAGGTTTTAATCAATTTGACAATGTTGTCCAATACCAAGCGTACACCTCCATCAGGTTTGCTTGAGGCAAGTGCATTTTCTTTCATCTCTCCCCAGGCTGCTTTGCCCGTTAAAGCCCGCGCCAAAGGTTCTAGTGCGTCATCCAGTCTATCAAGCATGAAATCTTTTGCTGCATCCAAAATTCCCTCTGGTCGACGGCGACGGACTGCGTCCTGTAGGATATTTGTGATTGTCGACCAATAATCACTATTCCAGATAAAAGCAATTGGATAGATTCCTGCTGCAAGAAGCTCAGGTCGATATTCCGCAACGCGCTGTACTGCTGCTTTCTCACCCACCAATCCCCCATGTGCATAAAGTAGCAAACGTTTCTTCTTGACACCCTTCATCAAACGAGGAAAGTCATCTTCAAAGATTTGGGTCACCTCAGCAGTGGTTGTGCCGTAGTCGCCGCCTGGTTTTAGTTTGCCATCGTTGCCAATGCTGATGAGATGGGGCCGCAGATCTGCGTAGGAGTATGCATTTGATTGACCCGATACTGATGCATGAGCGACAGCAAAAGACATTGAGCGCCGCAGTGTGACTGGTGCGCCTAAACGTGCGACCCAAACGTCAGTGCCATTTTCAAGCCAGTCGTCGTAACTGATGCGCGCCATGCCTTCATTTCCCCATCGCTTACCCCAGGAATTTTGTATCCAGAAGCCCTCAGAGTCATAAGCGACAATTGCAAACGCGTGCCCGCCCAGGATATTGGCTGACTGAATGATGCTTCCGTCGGGCTTAACATTATCCCATCCGTCATGGACCGTTGCTGTTGCGTAGAGGGCACCGACCTCGGCGATAGCGGAGTGCATAGCAATCAGGTCTTGGTGATTGACACGGAAGTAAGCGCCCAACGGACGCTGCTTTGCAGCAGAAATTCGCTCGTCAGTTAATACTTGTTTGCTTTTACTGGAAATTTTATACGGCCAATCCGATTCAGCACAAACGCCGTGTTTGTTCCATCCCTTCATGGCACCGCGAGCGCTCGAACCTGAATAACTTTCACCGGGCCACTCGTCGTATCGCCTCGCTAATTCATAAAGCATTCTAGGGCTGACAGGTATATTGTCTGGCACAACTTGGCGACGAAGTAATAAGTAATTCGCAACTGTGGCGAGCCCGAAACCCGTGCAAGCCCCCTCGGTTCCCTGATCAAGGACGGGGACTTTGTAAGAAAGAAAATGTTCGATAGGGACATGGGTTGGCACTTCAATCAAAGTAGGAATGTACATCTGATCCCGAAAATCCAATGTATCTCTACGAGTGTTATAAATTCTTTTGACTGGTTTTTTTTCGCGAGCTGCTTTCATGGAAATTCTCCTAAGTTTTTTGTTGGATTGCTAACCTGAATCCGCCCCTATCAAATTTTAACTACGTTGTAGAAACTCCATTTTAATACCCTAATTCAGCTTTGTGTTAAACTTTTTAAAACCATATGGTTGTCTTCATTTTAGGCTGTCTGATTACCAATAGTACTTCCAAGGGGAAACTACTTTTTATTTGTACCCTTTGCTTTATTTGATGTCTTAATTAATAAACATGCGCCGCTGTTCCTCTTGTATCGCTGGCAGATCAACAGCAAGATTAACAGCGTAAGGTGATTAGGTTAGACATAGAGGTAGCCAGAACTGCACCCATGAATACCAATAATTGGTCGATCAGCCCGGCATGACGCCATTGATATCGTGCCGGTGGTATTGCTACGAAACGCGCTGATAGAAATCTTCTGAGAAAACTAAAAATAAGTTGGTCTATAACCGGCCCTTCAAGACTTTCACCGAGGCCTTTCAGGCTAAATATATTCGGGGTATTTTACGGATGACACTTTAAGCAGACACGTTTTGGATATCTTTATCCCGTCGCATTTAGCCAGTTTTATGAAAATAGGTTAGCGGTGGAACACCGGTGGTGATTATTATTATTATTGGTTCGCTCTGCCAGTCTAACTGCATAGTCCCGGTGCCTCTCGATTCAAACTTCACCTGACTTTATCTAGATTGACAACCGACTTCACTTAAATTGCTTCTCTGAGTCATCAAATTGTGTTGACAATTTAGCTTCTGGGCAAAGGGAAAAGTTTTACCTTAGCAAGGTTTCTTCCTTAAGATTCTATAAAACAGAGCTAACCAGATTGACTTCATTAAACTTTTTTGTTGTCCACATAAACTGTGGATAACAATGTTAGTAATTTCAACATAACTTGCATAAGTATTAATTTAATATACGATTTTCCTGGCCGCTTATTTCATAAGCGAATATTAATATTGCATTAAAACAGTGACATAAATTTATTGCTAATTTTTGGTTTTTAAAATGATATATGCCGCTGAGATTACTTATAACTTGTGAATAACCAGCATTGTGTCAAGCACTTTTGTTAAGGTTTATCCAAATTCATACATCATTCACACCGGAGTTTGTATTACAGCATCGGTAAATTTAGAAATGACTCACCCAATATAAAGTATGGCTGCTCACTCCTTGCAAATGATTTGGCAGTCGTCCATGCAGGGCTGCTTCGCTAGTGAGCCAAAGCATCGGAGGTTACTCTGGTAGATCGTTCAGTACATAGCTTGTGCTGCGCCCGCCCGCATCCGTTTTGCGCAGCACACCTCGTGCAAGCAGTTCATTGATATCTCGCAGAGCCGTATCCGATGAACACTTGGCAATGGCTGCCCACTTGCTGCTGGTGAGCTTGCCTTCAAAGCCGTCGATCAGCCGATTGAGCAACTTCATCTGTCTCTCATTTAATGGCGTGGCTGCCCAGTGCTGCCAAAAGCGCGACTTGGTCAGTACGGCGTCGAGCGAGTGTTGCGCCTGATCAATGGCGCAATGAAGGGTGTCAAGGAACCAAGCGAGCCACTCGGTGACGTCCATCGACCGTTTCTGGGTCCGCTCCAGGATGTCGTAGTAGGCCCTGCGCTCCCGCTGGATCTGCGCTGACAAACTGTAAAAACGTTGTAGGCTGCCGTCGGCGCGCGCCAGCAGTAAATCGCCGATAGCCCGGGCGATATGACCGTTGCCGTCATTAAACGGGTGCAAGGTGACGAACCATAAATGACCGAGACCGGCTTTAAGCAGTGGGGGGGAGATTCGATGTGTCATTCACCCAGCCAAAAAATCGGCCGGTTTCGGTCTCCAGACAATTATCAGGTGGTGCCTCAAAATGCACCCGCTGGCGTCCGATGGGGCCAGATACGACTTGCATCGGGCCGCTGGAATCGTCACGCCAAGTGGCTACGTTGAGTCTGGATAGGCCTGAGTAGCCGGTTGGAAATAACGCTGCGTGCCAGCCGAACAAACGCTCTCTGGTTAACGGCGCGTTACAGTTGGCGGTGGCGTCAAGCACCATCTCGACCATGCCCTCAACGTGACGATCCACCGGCGCCAGAGCGCCGATGTCTACACACAGACGACGGGCGATCGACGATCGCACGGATTCGACATTGAAGGTCACGCCCTCGATCTCGCTAGTCTTGACCACGTCCTCAGTGAGCACGGCCAAGCTGGCTTGATCGCGCAACGCCATGCCCACGTCGGCCAGACGCCCCATCAGAAATCCTTGAGCCCGACTGACCTCTGCCATAGGTCCAGCCAGTGCCGCCAAGTCGAACTGCCAGTTCGGCCAATCGTGCGCTTGCCAGATGTATTTGTAATCGCCGCTATTCATGCGGTGATTATGAAGCTGACTCCCCCTATTCGCAAGTTATTCACCGCACGATATGCGGTAAAAGTGAGCGTTATACGCCGCAAGGAAGGTGCTGGTGCCTAAGGTACAGCGATTCTTCGTGCAAGCCCTGTAACTTGTCGTCAGGACGCTGAGTCTGGAAGCCAAATAAATCAAGCCTTACAAGGTTGTTATTGGTTTCGAATGAACTTATTAAACAATAGTGAATACATTAACAATAAAATTGTTTGTTAACGCTTAACATACGACTTTATATGTCTATTCTAAGTGTTGTCAGGTTCAAACCAGGAGAGTTGTTCTCTGAGTTTTACCACGCCACCGATGATGATTAAAGTAGGAGCTTTAAGCTTTGCAGCCTCTGCCGCTGTTGGCAATGTAGCCAGAGTTCCGCAAACTACACGTTGATTTTGTGTTGTTCCCTGTTGCACGATGGCGGCAGGTGTGGATTCCGGCAAACCATGCGCTATTAGTTCGGCGCATAGCATTTCAAGACCATGCAGGCCCATGTAAATCACAATGGTTTGATTAGGATGTGCCAGCATTTCCCAATCGAGATTCATGCCACCGTCTTTCAGATGGCCAGTTACAAAAATACAGGACTGCGCATGATCTCTGTGCGTGAGTGGTATTCCAGCATAGGCTGCAACACCAGATGCAGCAGTGATACCAGGTACGACCTGAAAATTTATTTTGTGCTCTGATAGTGTTTCGATTTCTTCCCCGCCACGGCCGAATATGAAGGGGTCCCCCCCCTTAAGCCGCAAGACTCGTTTCCCTTCTTTTGCCAGCCTTACCATAAGATCGTTTATGCTTTCTTGCGGCATTGTGTGGTTACCGCGCATCTTGCCGACAAATATTCGTTCTGCATCGCGTCTCGTCATTTCCAGCACTGGTTTGGAAACGAGGTTGTCATAAAGTACTACATCTGCCTTCTGCATCAGCCGTAGCGCTCTGAAAGTGAGTAAATCTGAGGCGCCGGGGCCAGCACCTACCAGAAACACTTCACCGACTGAACCATGATTATTGTCTTTTAGCATAGCCAGTAGCATAGCTTCGGCAGATTTTTCGTTGCCCGAAAAAATTTTCTCGGCAATTGGACCTTCCAGCACGTTCTCCCAAAATATCCGGCGTTGATCTGAATTGCTGATATGTGTTTTGATCGTTTGCCTGAATTTGGCAGCGAAAGCAGCTAGCCGACCATATTCTGGCGGTACTAAAGTTTCCAGCTGCCCTCGTAAAATTCTTGCTAGAACGGGGGATGCTCCTCCAGTCGAAAAAGCAACCATTAGGGGAGAGCGATCAAGTATCGCGGGCATAATAAAGGTGCAGAGATCGGGGTTGTCGACCACATTGACGGGTATGTTTCTCTTTTTTGCTTCGTTCGAAATTTGTTCGTTGATTTCGATTTCATCTGTGGCGGCAATGACAAGTGTAATGCCATTCAGATGTGCAGCTTGAAATCGTTCTGGAATATATTTAATATTGGGAATACTTTTAAAAGCTTCGCATAATTCTGGCGATACTATCTTCACTGATGCGCCCGCTTGCATCAGCACGGAAGCTTTTCTAAACGAAACCTCACCGCCCCCAACAACGAGGCATAATTTTTCCTTGAGGTTTAAAAAAATAGGGAAAAAATCCATGTCAAGCTTTGTTCCTGTCCAAAATATGGTTGTTCTGTTGCCCCGATTCAGCCATCTGACTTGCTGATTCAACTATCTGCTTAGCTACATCCGATATAGATATTTCTGAGGAATTTAGCTCATTTAAGTAAATAAACATTTAACTTTAGCAGGTCGTTCAACAGCAGCTATTTATACTTTCAGCGATCATGAAAATATTAGTGTTTAAGCCATTTTACTAATGAATTCGGCCTCTTTTCACAAGACACCAAGCTTTCCTGCTATCATCAACGATAACAAAATTTGACTGTGGATGGTCCTACTTGGTTGAGTTTTTTTGTATATGACATTTGCACTTGATTTATATTCGTTCTGCAATACCTTATTCTGACGGGTTAACTGCTCCCCGCTTCTTCATATTGTGATCTATCGAACAAAGTCTTGCATATCATGATGCAAAATTTATGAAAGCAAATATCATTTTTTAACCTAATGTATTTTAAGTAATGATATCTACTTTAAATTTAAAGTGCTTTAAGACACATCGTGTCAAATTACAGGGGATTTTGGTTTAATTGTCGCGTTAGATCAAAAATGCTGCGAGGTGGGTTTGCACTATGCAAATGCCTGTTTAAGTGCTCAGATGAATTCCTGAAAAAATCAATTACATCAGCTAATATGAAAATAAATAAAAAAATGCCCCAATGGGCACTTTGTAACAAAACTAATAAAAATTTAATTTATGGTGCCCAGAAGAGGACTCGAACCTCCACACCTTACGGCACACGGACCTGAACCGTGCGCGTCTACCAATTCCGCCATCTGGGCAATAAACATTGCTTATTGAGGGCGCACAAGTTAATCGTTATAGGATTTTCTGTCAATGACAAATAAGAAAAAAAACGTTCGTGAGCTCGACCCATTCTTGGATCGGGAGCGCGAGCAGTATGAGCACCCATTACCCAGCCGCGAGTACATCCTGCAATTACTGGAAAAGCAAGGCGTGCCGGTTGCTGAAGAAGAGTTGTGTCATATGCTGCATATTGATGAACACGAGACTGAACTATTTACGCGTCGCCTGCGCGCTATGGAGCGCGATGGTCAGATAATGCGTAACCGCAAGCGTGCAATCTGCGTAATGAACAAGCTTGACCTGATTAAGGGCAAGGTACAAGGACACCCTGATGGATTTGGTTTTTTGATTCCTGATGACGGCAGTGTCGATCTGGTTTTGAGCGCCAAGGAGATGCATAAAGCGTTGCATGGCGATACAGTCGTGGTACGTGAAACCGGTACCGACCGACGCGGGCGTCGCGAGGCCAGTATAGTGGAGGTGCTGGAGCACGCCACTCAGCGTCTGGTCGGGCGGCTGTATGAGGAGCATGGCATTAAGTTTGTGGTGGCGGAAAATCGTCGCATTAGTCAGGATATCCTTGTTGCTCCAGGTGAGCACGTCGGGGCACAGGCAGGGCAGGTGGTGATGCTGGAAATTCTGCAGCAACCTAGCAAAAAGGCTCAACCCATAGGTCGCATCGTGCAGATTTTAGGCAATTATGCCGATCCTGGTATGGAAATTGAAATTGCGTTACGCAAGCATGATCTGCCGTATGAGTTTCCAGCCGACACGAAACACCAAGCTGAAAAAATTCCGGACCAAGTGCTGCCAGAAGATTATGCAGGGCGCGAAGATTTACGCCAGTTACCGCTTGTGACCATAGACGGCGAGACTGCACGGGATTTTGACGATGCGGTATATTGCGAACCGCATGCTAATGGCTTCCGCCTGGTGGTGGCGATTGCCGATGTAAGTCATTATGTAAAGCCCGGAGATGCGCTGGATAAGGAAGCTTTGAATCGAGGTAACTCGGTATATTTCCCTCGTCGTGTTATTCCTATGCTGCCGGAAAAGCTTTCCAACGGCCTTTGTTCGCTTAATCCACATGTCGAGCGCCTGTGTATGGTATGTGATATGCAGATTAGCGCTGAAGGCGAGATAGAATCTTACCGCTTCTATCCATCAGTCATGTTCTCGCAGGCGCGCCTGACCTACAACCAGGTGGCTGATATGCTGGTTCACCCACAAGGCGAGGCTGCACAAAAATTTGCCGCCGTTCTGCCGCAAATCAATCATTTGCATACCTTATTCAAAACCTTGCTGCAAGCTCGCGAGAAACGTGGTGCGATTGACTTCGAAACTATAGAAACCCAGATGATATTTACCGATCAGGGCAAGATTGATTGCATCGTGCCTCTGGTACGCAATGATGCCCATCGCCTGATAGAGGAATGCATGCTGGCGGCCAACGTGTGCACCGCCAATTTCCTTAGTGAACGTAAGCACCCAGTGTTATATCGTGTGCATGAAGGCCCCACACCTGAAAAATTGGAAGCAGTGCGTGAGTTCTTTAAGGAATTTGGCCTGGACCTTGGAGGTGGCGAAAAACCTGAGGCTGGCGATTACGCCAAGCTGCTCAAGCAGGTCAAGGGGCGACCTGATGCAGCCTTATTGCAAACTGTGATGTTACGTTCATTGCGTCAAGCGCGTTATTGCCCGGAAAATAATGGCCATTTCGGTCTTGGCTACGATGCTTATACACACTTTACTTCGCCAATTCGTCGTTACCCCGATCTTCTGGTGCACCGCGCTATTAAGGCTGTGTTAAATAACGAACAATACAAACCAAAAGAGAAGTGGGACGCACTGGGCATACATTGCTCCTTGACAGAACGCCGGGCTGACGATGCCACACGAGATGTTGAAGCGTGGCTGAAATGTTTCTACATGCGAGACCATCTCGGCAGCAGCTTCGAAGGCACTATATCTTCAGTGACTGGATTCGGTTTGTTTGTCGCGCTGGACGATCTTTACATCGAAGGGTTGCTCCATGTGTCAGAACTCGGTGCGGATTATTTTCATTACGATGCGACCAAGCATCAGATGCTAGGCGAGCGATCGGGCAAGCGCTATCGTCTTGGGGATCGCGTGCGCGTTACGGTTGTGAGAGTGGACATGGAAAGTACCAAGCTCGACTTTGTGCTGGATCTGCCCGCTGGGGAAATGCCAACTAAGGACGTGGCGGCTAAGAAACCCAAAAAAGCCAAAAAGACTAAAGAGCATCATGACTGAAACTCGTGTAATTCATGGCTTTCATGCCGTCACTGCGCGTATTCGTCAGCATGCAGACAGCGTGCTGGAACTTTATGTAGACACGCAACGTCGCGACCCGCGTGCTCGTGATCTGTTGAAGCTGGCGGAAAGTAACAATGTTCGCGTGGTCCCTGTTGATTCCAAACGTCTTGATGGCATGGCAGGCAATGCTCGACATCAAGGAGTCGCCGCTCGCGTAAATGCCGCGCAAAAGGTGCGACATCTGGACGACGTGTTGGAAACCCTTACTGAACCGGCGTTGTTACTAGTGCTGGACGGTGTGCAAGATCCGCATAATCTGGGTGCTTGCTTGCGCAGTGCCGATGCTTTTGGAATACATGCCGTTATCGCTCCTAAAGATCGCGCCGTTGGACTGAATGCGACTGTGGAAAAAGTTGCCTGTGGCGCGGCGGAAACTGTTCCCTATATTACCGTTACCAACCTCGCGCGTACCTTGCGGGAGTTACAGGAGCACGATATCTGGGTTGTCGGTGCAGATGGCGAGGCCAAAACTGACCTGCATGGGTTCCGGCATACCGGCGCATTGGCTTGGGTGCTGGGAGCGGAAGGAGAGGGGCTGCGTCGGCTTACTAAAGACACCTGCGACCAGCTAGTGCGCATCCCCATGCTGGGTAGCGTAGAAAGTTTGAATGTGTCTGTGAGTGCTGGCGTGTGCCTGTTTGAGGCAAGAAGACAACGGATGAATTAAAGGGTACTTGAAAATTTCGTCATTTCCGCGAAGGTGTGTATCCAGTACTTGCAACAATATAATCAATAAATCGTTTATTTATTATTACTTTCGCTGGAATGACGTAGATTTGAATTTTTAGATACGTCCTAAGTAAAAAGCTGGACAGAATAGGGCAGGGCAGCGTAGTTGCTGAACGTTCCGGGCCTGACTTCCAGTTATGTATATTTTCAATAGTTGGTCAGCTTAACATCGCTTTCAACCGCGCTAATTTCGCCATTCCCACATCTTTACTTACTTCAGTTGCCCTGCCTGCTGGTAATACACCCGAATAGATTAGTTCATCTGCGGGCAATTCTTGCAAGAAACGGCTTGCTTCGCATGCCTGCCATTCTTTTCCCCGTTTACGCTTTGTGCAATAGCTGATTTGCAGCGAACGCTCTGCGCGAGTTATGCCTACATACATCAGGCGACGCTCTTCCTCTATCTGTTCCGGTAGTTCGCTTTGATGGTGCGGCAGGGTGCCTTCTTCCACGCCCACCATGAATACATGGCCGAATTCCAGGCCTTTGGCAGCATGCAGAGTTGATAAGGAGACTGCATCTGATTCTTCTTCGCGGGATTCGAGCAGGTTCATCAGCGCGATGGTTTGTGTCATCGCCAGCAATGTCTTGTCGTCAGCTTCCGATTTGCGGTTGATCCAACCGACAAAATCTGCAACATTAGCCCATTTCGTTTCCGCCTGACGCGGCTCATGGCTGTCGAACAGCCATGCCTCGTAATCTATTGCACTCATTAAATCTGCCATCACCGTTGCGCACGCCTCCTTATCGGAACGTGCTTCCATGCGATTAATAAAATTGCAAAAGGTGAGTAATTCTTCATGTTGCCTTGCAGGAAGTTGATGTGCCATGGCGCTCTCAAAAGCTGCTGCGAACATACTGATGTTGCGCGTACCGGCATAGCCTGCAAGCTTCTCCAGTGTCTGGTTGCCAATACCTCGTTTAGGTGTGGTAATGGCGCGAATGAAGGCTGGATCGTCATCTGTGTTTGCAATCAAGCGCAAATAGGCAGTGAGATCCTTGATCTCCGCGCGATCGAAGAAAGAGCTGCCGCCACTGACGGTATAAGGCACTTTCTGTCCACGTAACTGTTCCTCAAAAGTACGCGACAGGTGATTGCTGCGATACAAAATGGCGTAATCAGCAAAGCGTGTGTTATGTTCAAATTTATGTGCCAGCAACCGCATTACTACAGACTCTGCTTCGTTCTCGCCATCCCTGGCTGCGAATACGTGGATAGGATCGCCTGGTCCATGGTCACTCCATAGTTTTTTCTCGAATAGCTTAGTGTTGTTGCGTATTAAATGATTGGCACAGGTCAAAATGCGTTGTGAAGAGCGATAGTTTTGTTCCAGCTTAATAACGCGCAAATTCACGTGATCATTATTTAAATTCTGCAAATTTGCGGTGCTTGCCCCGCGCCAGGCATAGATCGCCTGATCATCGTCGCCCACGGCCGTCAGTGCAGCGCGACTACCCGCCAGCAGGCGAGTCATTTGATACTGGCAATCATTGGTATCTTGATATTCGTCGATCAACAAATAACGAAAACGTTGCTGCCAGCGCAACAGGGCTTCAGGAAAATCCTGAAATAAATCCACTGGCAAACGTATCAAGTCATCAAAATCCATTGCTTGATAGGCACGTAATGTTTCTTGATAACGCGCATAAAGCAGTGCTGTACGCTGATCTGCCTCGCTTTCAACCAGGCTTAACGCTTGTTCTGGCGAGGTGAAAGAGGATTTCCATTTGGACATGACACTTTGTGCAATACGGATATCTTGCTTGTCTGGTGCACCCAATAGCTCGCTAATTATTTTTGCAGTGTCAGCACTATCGAAGATAGAGAATTGCTTTTTGTAGCCGAGCAGAGCAGCCTCCTCACGCAAGATTTGCATGCCCAGTGCATGGAAGGTACTAATAGTTAAACCCTTGGTGTTGCGCCCAGTTAACAACTTGCCCACGCGCTCACGCATTTCATTCGCAGCCTTGTTGGTAAAAGTGATTGCGGCGATATTGCGTGGTGCATAGCCACATTGTTCGATCAGATAGGCCAGCTTATGAGTAATAACGCGCGTTTTGCCGCTGCCTGCGCCAGCCAGAACCAACAGGGGACCATCCAGATACTTAACTGCTTCGTATTGTGAAGGATTGAGTTTGCTCAGCATTAGGACACCTTTAAAAATCTAAACTCATCCCCGTTGACTCTATGAAAATTGATCAAAAAGAGATTCAAGAGCGGCTATACATACCAATTGGCAGAAACATTCACTATTAGTGGGATGATGCAAGTGGCCCAGCAATACAAACAAGCATCCGACACAATGAGAACGTCGCTAATCCATGATGTTTTAGATCAGCTTATCAGGTGCGGCCTTTTGGGGGGGCAGGTCAGCGGATTACGGCTGATAAAATGTATCAGTATATCGTGCTAGAGGATGGCATGTCACACGCGAAAGTCACCGATCATTAATGATGTGCTGCAGCTATTCGGCGGTACTTTTGTTGCCTGAGCCAGAACTAATCTGCGCACCCTAATGTCTTCGCGGTGAAAGCCCAGCCGTTCAAAACCGCCTGTCAAATAGATTTTGCGGAGTAAGGCTGTTTGATTAGTTATCAAAATACGCTATAACTAATTGATTGTTGGTGCCCGGGGCCGGACTTGAACCGGCACAGCCGTTTCCAGCCGACGGATTTTAAGTCCGTTGTGTCTACCAATTTCACCACCCGGGCGAGATAAAGCAAGTTTGGAATGAGTTTTTACCGACAAACTCATTCAGCGATGCGCATTATACAGAGATGCCTACCACGTTAGCAAAAACATCTTCGTTTTTCTCAACCAAGCCGGTTAATTGGCGAATCAACTTAACTCTCTTTCTTTCTTGACACTGAGAGCAATATCTCTATAATGCGGACTTCGATTTTTGCGGGAATAGCTCAGCTGGTAGAGCGCAACCTTGCCAAGGTTGAGGTCGCGAGTTCGAGTCTCGTTTCCCGCTCCAAATTTTTTGGGAGAGTATTTTACTTTCCCATTTTTCTTTAGAGCATGTGCAAAATGGCGGGGTGGCAGAGTGGTCATGCAGCGGCCTGCAAAGCCGTGTACGCCGGTTCGATTCCGACCCCCGCCTCCATCTTCAAGCAAGTTTACATAGCTAAAAATTTAATTCGTTGATATTTTTGCTCTGTTATAATTCTCTTCTTCGGGGCGTAGCGCAGCCTGGTAGCGTACTTGGCTGGGGGCCAAGTGGTCGGAGGTTCGAATCCTCTCGCCCCGACCAATAAAATCAATGGCTTGCTAGTTAATTCTGGCAAGCCATTTTTGTTTTTATCTTCTCAGGAGTAAACCAGAAAGTTACTAAGTTCTCAATACTGCTTCAGTAAGTATCATTAGCCGCACGCCTTCACAATATCGTTTTATTGCAAACTCAGAATAATATTCTGTTCGAATTTCCATCAATACAAAGCCTGATTATCTCCACACTCGTGTTCATGGTGTCAGCGTTGCGCGTGAATCGTGTTTTTGATGCGTAAACATTTCCAATAGTTACTACGCGCAACTTATCGGTGATTGCACTGGCTTAGCTGACATACTCGCGGAGTATGTCAGCTAAGACATGCGGTGCCGCAGATGTGAAGCTGACAAGGACATTTGGATAATGCTGGACATTACAGTACATTACTGGTGTTTAGCAGTACACCCACTGCTCTTTCATCAGCTGATAGATGTAATAAAAAGTAATGGCCTCTCTGCTTCAAACAAATTTCGCGCATTTAGAGCAGCACGACGAGCAGTTGCTACGCTTGGGTATGTTGGCAGAAAAGTATTTCGCAGATGATCCCAATACCTGTTTACTCAAACTGCGCCAACTTTCCGAATTGTTAGCCCAGCTCATTGCGGCGAGAACCGGCCAACTTGTTGCACCGCAAGAAACCCAATACGAACTATTGCGTCGCCTTCAGGATAGTGGGATTGTTCCGCGCGAAGTTGGGCAGTTGTTTGGTGAGATGCGCCGCACTGGTAACGCTGCCAACCACGCGCTTGAAGGAGATCATCGGGGGGCACTAAGCGCCTTGAAAATGTCATGGCAGTTGAGCCTTTGGTTTCACCGTACTTTTAAAGACCCATCTTTCAAATCTGGTCCATTTGCGCCACCAACGCCACCCAAAGATGAAAGCAATGAACTGCGCACTGAAATATCGCTGTTGAGCAAGGCACTCCAGGAATATCAGGCAACCCATCACGAATCCGCAGAGCGGCTTGAGGCGACAGAGGCAAAACTACGCGAAGCCAAGAATGAGCGGGTATTCTGGGAACTGATGGCTGCTGAGACCGAACAAGCCAAGGTCGCGCTAGAGAAGCGTCTTGCCGAACAGCAAACCGTAGCGGCCGCCCAGCCAAAAAGCACTTTGGTGAAATTTATTGCTGCCGCGAATACCGCCGCCAGTGCTGTTCAGTTGGATGAGGCTGACACCCGCAAACTGATCGACCAGCAGCTGCGGCAAGCAGGCTGGGAGGCAGATTCCCAGACTATTAAATACAACAAAGGTGCTCGTCCGTCCAGAGGGCGCAACTTGGCAATCGCTGAATGGCCTACTGAAAGCGGCCCCGCCGATTATGTACTGTTCGCAGGCTTGATGCCGATTGGGGTAGTAGAATCCAAACGCAAAAACGTCGACGTATCTGGCGCATTACAACAAGCCAAGCGCTACAGCCGAACCTTCATCCCATCGCAAGAGACAATACTGTCCGGTGAAAACTGGGGTGGAGAGGCTGCCTTTCGCGTGCCCTTCGCCTTTTCATCCAATGGCCGCCCTTATCTTCGCCAGCTTGCCACCAAGAGCGGCATCTGGTTCTGTGATCTGCGCCGTGCCGATAACCTGGGGAACGTGCTCGATGGCTGGTACACCCCGGAAGGATTGACCACGCTGCTCAAGCGGGACGAAGCCAAAGCACACGAACAACTCGCCAATGACCCGTTCAATTACGGTTTCCCATTACGCCCATACCAGCAGGATGCTATCCGCGCCGCTGAATCGGCTATTGAAGCTGGTCAGCGTGAGATGTTGCTGGCGATGGCAACCGGCACTGGCAAGACCAAAACCTGTATCGCGTTGATTTACCGTCTACTCAAAGCAAAGCGCTTTCGACGCATCCTGTTTCTGGTTGATCGCTCTGCCTTGGGTGAGCAAGCAGCAAATGCCTTCAAAGACACGCGCATGGAAAACCTCCAGACTTTTGCTAATACATTTGGCATCAAGGAGCTGGAAGAACAAGCACCGGATACCGAAACTGCGGTACATATCGCCACCATACAGGGCATGGTGCAGCGCCTGCTCTACGCAGCAGAAGATGCAACCACGCCATCCGTCGATCAATACGATTGCATCGTGGTGGATGAATGCCATCGCGGTTATCTGCTTGATCGTGAGTTGTCCGATACGGAAATGACCTTCCGGGGATATGAAGACTACATCTCAAAATATCGCCGTGTGCTCGACTATTTCGACGCCTACAAGGTTGGACTGACTGCCACGCCAGCGCTGCACACCACGCAGATTTTCGGTGCGCCAGTTTATACCTACAGCTATCGGGAAGCTGTTATCGACGGGTATTTGGTCGATTACGAACCACCCGTACAAATCAAAACCGAGCTTTCCAATCAGGGCATCACATGGAAAGCAGGCGAGAACATCAAGGTTTTTGATGGCCGATACAACCAGATCGAGCTATTCAAAACGCCGGATGAAATAAAAATGGATGTTGAGGACTTTAACCGCAAGGTCATCACAGTGTCATTCAACCGTGTGGTGTGCGAGTATCTTGCCAAAGAGATTGATCCTTCTTCCCGCCGCAAAACACTGATTTTCTGCGCGACGGATGCACATGCCGACATGGTGGTCGATTTGCTCAAGACAGCATTTAAGACACAGTATGGCAGCGTGGACGATGATGCGGTTATCAAGATCACTGGTGCTGCCGACAAGCCCCTGCAACTCATCCGCCGTTACAAAAACGAGCGTAACCCCAATGTGGCGGTAACCGTCGATTTACTCACCACTGGTATCGACGTACCTGAAATCTGCAATATCGTTTTTCTGCGCCGGGTAAATAGCCGCATTCTGTTTGACCAGATGCTGGGCCGCGCCACGCGCCTTTGCGACGAGATCGAAAAAGAAGCCTTCCGTGTTTTTGATGCGGTCGGGATATTCGAAGCGCTGGGCGATATGACCGCCATGCGGCCCGTTGTGGTTGATCCCAAGATTAGCTTTAGCCAGTTGGCCCAAGAGCTGATAACGGTAGGCGATGAAACAGCTCGTCAACTTGTGCGTGAGCAGTTCCTTGCCAAGCTGCAAAGCAAGAAACGCCATCTCTCCGAAAAATCCGCCAGCGACTTCGAAACCAAGGCCGGGATGACAGCGGATGACTTCATCAAGAAGCTCACAGCGATGCCCATCAATGATGTGGCGGCTTGGTTCACACAGAACCCCGATCTCGGTAAAATCCTTGATCGTAAGGGTGAAGGCACAGCCCCTCCAATGTTCATCTCCGATCACGAGGACAAAATCCTTCCTTCCGAGCGTGGCTATGGCAATGCGAAGAAACCGGAGGACTATCTCAAGGAATTCACCGCCTTCATTCAGAGCCACAGCAACGACATACCTGCACTGATGACTGTGCTCACCCGTCCACGCGAACTCACCCGCAAGCAACTGCGCGAGCTGGTGCTGGAGCTGGATAAGGCCGGATACACCGAAACCAACCTCGCCACCGCCTGGCGCGAGATGACCAATCATGACATCGCTGCGCGCATCGTCGGATACATCCGCCAAGCCGCCATCGGCGATGCGCTTGTGCCATACAATGAGCGGGTCGATCATGCGCTGCAAAAACTATTGGCGTCAAACAATTGGACTGGCCCGCAGCGCGAATGGCTGAAAAAGATTGCTGCACAAACTAAAGCCAATCTGCTGGTAGATCATGCCGCACTGGATGATCCAGACCTTATCTTCAAGCGCGAAGGCGGCGGATTTACCCGGCTCGACAAGATGTTTAACGGCGAGCTCAAGCAAGTGTTGGAAAGCTTCAACGAATTGATCTGGGCAGCGGCTTGAGCCAGAAGGGTTAACCACAATATCCCCTCCCCCTTACAGAGGGAAGGGACTGTTTGGCGCTAAGGGTTAATCTGGGTTGAATGCATCACCTATAAGTGGTATAAATCACGGTATATACCAGTCAAGAAAGGAGCACCATCATGCAAACAGCCAAGCTATTCAAGAATGGTCGCAGCCAGGCCGTGCGCCTGCCTGCCGAGTTTCGCTTTGAAGGTGATGAAGTCATCATCCGGCGCGATCAGGTTACCGGCGATGTCATCCTTAGCCCGCGCAACCGCAAATTCGAGGAGTGGATCAAGTTGCGTGACCGCTTAATCGCCGAAGCGCCTGAGGAATTCGAAAGCTTCGAGATTCCACGCGATCCTGGGCCTCCCGTTGATCGCGATTGGCCATGAACATTGCGCATCCCTATATGTTGGACACGAATGCCGCATCAACGCTGATTCGCGGACACATTACGCCTGAAATGCAGAATTTATTGATGGAACACTCAATTTGTATTTCCCTCATCACCGAGGCGGAGTTACGTTTCGGTGTAAAGCGCAGGCCGGATGCCACCCGTTTGGCAAAAGCCGTCGAAATCTTCTTGCAGGATACGCCGGTATTGCCGTGGTTATCATCCACCGCGCAAACCTATGCCGAATTACGCACGCAAATGGAAACGCAAGGCATCGGCCTGTCGGCAATGGATATGTTGATCGCCAGCCATGCCATGGCCGAAGACTGCACGCTGGTCAGCGCCGACCGCGTCTTTATGCAGGTGCCCGGCATGCGCCTGCTCGACTGGACAACCTCTTCCCCAAAATAATTTAATCACATGACTACAAACGACATCGTCGGAAAACTCTGGAACCTCTGCAACGTCCTCAAGGACGACGGCGTTACCTATCACCAATACGTCACTGAACTGACCTACCTGCTTTTCTTAAAGATGATGCAAGAAACCGGCGGCGAGAGCGAGCTGGTTATTAAGCAAGTAGGGGAAGACGGGGAGTTTGTTCTGGACAAAAACAAACAGCACGTTAAGGTGCCGGGCATACGCTGGGAAAATTTAATTGGTGCAGCGGCTCCTCAACGCCTGCGCATGTATGAAGACATGCTTCGTGACTATACCCGCTATGGCGAAGGCGTAGTGCAGGAAATTTACGCGAACTCCAGCACGTTCATTAAAAAACCAGTAACGCTGTCCAAGCTGGTGACGGAGATCGATAAACTTGACTGGTACAGCGTACACCGCGAAGACTTGGGCGACCTCTACGAAGGCTTGCTGGAAAAAAACGCCAACGAAAAGAAATCCGGTGCAGGCCAATACTTTACACCGCGCGTGCTGATCAACAGCATGGTGGCCGTAATGAAGCCGGAACTGAAAGACATCATCCAGGACCCGGCAGCGGGCACCGGCGGATTTCTGATCGCGGCCAATCACTACCTGCGTGAGCACACCAAGCCGGAAAGCTGGACAGAAACGCAGCAAAAAAAATACCGGAACAACACTTTCTACGGCATGGAGCATGTGCAGGATACGCACCGCTTGGCGCTGATGAATCTGTTGCTCCACGGTATAGATGGCGGTATCGAATATGGAGACACGCTCGGAGATGATGGCGAAAAACTGTGCAAGCAAGGCGCTACGCTCATTCTCAGCAACCCACCATTTGGCACCAAAAAAGGCGGTGGCTTACCCAGCCGCACCGACTTCACTTACCCCACCAGCAACAAGCAGTTCGCTTTCTTGCAGCACATCTACCGTGGCCTCAAAGCCAATGGCCGCGCCGCCGTGGTGCTGCCAGACAACGTGCTGTTCGAGAGCAACGTTGGCAGCGACATCCGCCGCGACCTGATGGATAAATGCAACTTGCATACTATCCTGCGCCTACCCACCGGCATCTTTTACGCGCAAGGCGTCAAGACCAATGTGTTGTTCTTCACACGCGGCGATAATGACAAGGGGAACACCAAAGAGGTGTGGGTGTATGACCTGCGCGCCAATATGCCGCAATACGGCAAGCGCACCCAGCTCGTGCGCAAACACTTCATCGAATTCGAGGCCGCGTTCGGTGACGATCCGTTAGGCGGAGCCAAGACGCTGGCCAAACGCTTGGACACCGGCGAACAGGGCCGCTTCCGCAAATACACCCGCGAACAAATCGCCGCACGTGGCGACAGCCTCGACATCGCCTGGCTTAAGGACGACAGCGACACCAACGCGGATGAATTGCCGGAACCGGCCGTACTGGCACAGGAAGCGATGAGTGAGCTGGAAGCGGCGCTGGACGAGCTGCGCGGGATACTGGAAGAGCTGGAAGAGGGTGTGTCCGTCTGATGCTGCCCTATACCCGACAACTCAAACAGAACTCGCGCGAATTGCGCAGCAATATGACCGATGCCGAGCAAAAATTCTGGTATCGGTTGCGCCGCAAGCAAATTAACGGCTGGCAGTTTTATCGCCAGAAAATCATTGGATCGTTCATCGTTGATTTTTACTGCCCGGCTGCCCGGCTGATGGTTGAGCTGGATGGCAGTCAGCATTTTGAACCACAACATCAAGCAACCGACCAGAAGCGCGATGCTTACTTGGAGAGTTTAGGGCTGCGTGTGCTGCGTTTCGATAATCGGCAGGTGTTGTTGGAGATGGATGCGGTGTTGGGGGTTATCGCACAAATTCCTAGCATTACCCTGGAAATCCCCCCTAACCCCCCTTTTTCAAAGGGGGGAGAGAACCCGTGTACGCATGAAGCGCCCATTCTTGAACAGGAATCTACAGTGTTCGTTACTTCTTCTGAAAAAGACACCGACGCTCCAATCCCCCCCTTTGAAAAAGGGGGGCTAGGGGGGATTTGCGTTAATCCCTCGATGCTCGTGGAGAGGGAGGCATGAGCATCTTGCCAAACGGTTGGGCAAACGCACCGCTTAAATCACTGCTTTCTTCCGATGGCATATTTTCAGATGGTGACTGGATTGAAAGTAAGGACCAAGACCCAAATGGTTCAATCCGATTGCTGCAATTAGCGGATATTGGCGATGGCTATTTTGTTGATAAGTCATCAAGGTTCGTGAATGAAGAAAAGTTTGCCGCATTACACTGCACTGAATTGAAAACCGGCGATGTTTTGATTGCTCGGATGCCAGACCCATTAGGAAGAGCGTGTTTATTGCCTGAAATGCCTCAGTCGTGTATTACGGTCGTGGACGTGGCGGTATTTCGAACCGGAGAAAAAGGTGCTTCTAACAAGTGGTTGATGAATGCTATCAACTCGCCGCAGTTGCGTGCGTTCATGGAAACCAATTCATCGGGTACGACACGTAAGCGGATTTCAAGAGGTAAGCTCACTGATATGGAGCTACCTATTCCGCCTCTCAACGAACAAAAACGCATCGCCGACAAACTCGACGCGGTGCTGGCGCGGGTGGATGCCTGCCGCGACCGCCTCGACCGCATTCCCTCCATCCTCAAACGCATCCGCCAGTCCGTCCTCGCCGCCGCCACCTCCGGCAAACTGACGGAGGATTGGCGATCTCTGAAAGGTTTGGGCAAGGAAGTTCAATCTGTCTTGCTAAGAGAAGACGAAATCATTGTCCCTGAGTCGTGGAATATCTTTACGCTAAGAGAAGTGATTGATCCTGATAGACCACTATGCTACGGCGTAGTACAGCCCGGCGAAGAAAGAAACGGAGGAGTTCCTCTGATACGAGTTCAGGACATGGATCGCGGTGGGGTCTTAACAAGTGAGCTTCGTACAGTCTCGCAGGATATTGATGCTGAATACAAGCGATCAAGGGTTGTTGGTGGCGACTTGCTTGTATCTGTTGTCGGAACAATTGGAAGAACTGCAATCGTACCGCATGGCCTAGAGGCAAATATCGCCCGTGCTATTGCAAGAGTTGCATGTAGAACGGGGGTCAGTAGCAAGTGGGTTAATTTTTGGCTTTCTTCGGAGGCGCTTCAGTGGTGGCTGACTAGCTCATCGAAAGAGGTCGCGCGGAAAACTCTCAATCTATCGGATATTGCCTTGGCTAATGTTGCAATTCCTTCAGTTGAGGAGCAAACCGAAATCGTCCGCCGCGTCGAAGCACTGTTCGCCTTTGCTGACCGCCTCGAAGCCCGCCACCAAGCCACCTGCGACAAAGTCGAAAAACTCACCCCGGCCACGCTCGCCAAAGCCTTTCGCGGCGAACTGGTGCAACAAGACCCCAACGATGAACCGGCCAGCGTGTTGTTAAAACGGATAGCTACAGAACGGGCAATGAAAAAAATATCTCCGAAAAATGGAGAACGTAAAAAAAAGGAGACTTATCCTATGAAGCCAAAAAATGTTATCCCTATCATCGAAGCTCTTAGGGCCGCAAAAAATCCGCTTACTTCACAGGCTCTGCTGGTTGAGGCTGGCTACCCAACAGATGCTGGAACTGAGCTTGTTGAGCGCTTCTTCCTAGATATTCGCGCGGAACTTGAAGGTAAGCGTATCGAGCGAGTTCGCAAAGGCAACGACGACTTTTTTTCCATAGTTCAATAGTCGATGAATGTGAGCGATTAATGAAGATCGACTATCTCAGCATACGATCCAGATTTAAGAACCTGGAGAACGTGTGTATCAATTTCGATGAAGAGCATCTGATGACTGTTATTGTTGGATGCAATGGGTCTGGTAAATCAAATGTGCTCGAGGCGCTAGTCGCAATTTTCCGAAACCTGGATCTTGGTGAGCCACCTCCGTTTTCATATGAACTGAGGTACCTTCTTGGTGAAGATTCAGATGCAATGTGGATCCTTGTGGATGCCGATCCAAAACGTGGTTCTTTAGGTGCCCAATACCAGATAAAAGTCACCCAACAGTCTTCAGGGAAATGGGCCGAAAACGTTATTCCTGTCTCTCGTGTTCAGCGGGATAAATCTGGACACGCGCCTTACCTGCCACGTTACTTATTTGCCTATTACTCTGGGCCAAGCGATAGGTTGGAGCAATATTTTCGCAAGCACCGAACAGATTTCTATCGGAAGCTACTGAAGAATGAGGTGGATCTCACTGGCGATATACGACCGCTGTTTTATGCTAAACCGGTACATAGTCAGTTTGTATTGCTGGCTTTTTTCTTGGGAATGGAAAATGACAATGAACGCAAGTTTTTACTAGATGAATTTGGCATTGAAGCATTGGATTCCGTTCACTTCGTAATGCGTAAGCCTGACTGGGCGAAGAAAAAAGGAGAATTGTTCTGGGGCGCTAGCGGGGTGGTTCGTGAGTTTCTCGACGAGCTATATCCTCATACGCTTGCTCCCTTGAAGATCACCAGAAACGAGGAGATGTCGCTAACCGGAAAAAATATAAAGAACGAGTTCTTTCATTTGTTCCTGCAAAACGCCGATGTGTTGCGCAAATTCGCCAACAAAATGACTCCTGATGTTTTTTTCAAAATGTTAGAGAGCACACTACTTTCTGAAATTATCTCTGAGGTCAGTATTCGTGTAAGAGTAAAAAGTAGTGGTGATGCGCTAAGTTTTCGTGAGCTAAGTGAAGGCGAGCAACAGCTACTCACAGTGTTAGGTTTGTTAAAATTTACTGGCGGTAAAGACTCACTCTTTCTACTTGATGAGCCGGATACACATATCAATCCGTTGTGGGCTATTAAATATCTTAAGATGCTCAAGACCTTCGTTCAGAACGGCAATACCAGTCATTTATTGATGGTAACGCACCACCCATTGGCAATAGCTGAGTTGGAGAGAGGGCAAGTGCAGGTTATGTCACAGGACGCTGTGTCACATCAAGTTCATGCGGAACCACCGGCTGAAAGTCCTAGAGGCATGGGGTATGCTGGCATACTCACCAGTGACATGTTTGGTCTTCAAAGCACACTCGATCAACCCACCGAGGATCTTATCCGCGCTCGTCGGTCATTTTTGGAGAAGGACGCTCTCACGGAAGATGAAAAAAAACGACTTGCAGAAATAGACAAGCAGATTGAGGTGCTTGGCTTTACCACAGCGCACTGGGACAGTGATTACCAAGAGTATTTAAGGGCCCGTAAAAAATTGGATGCAAAGCTTTTTGAACTTAGCCCAGTTACACCGGAAATTCGAAGGAAACGCAGTGCAAGGGCATTGGAGATTTTGGCGAAAATCAAAAACAAGGAAGTGAAGGGGAGCCTCACATGAGGTATGTGCCTTATGATCCTAAAAAGATTACTCTTCCTGACGGATGGGCTGCCAAAGTCGCAGCTCTTGAGGCATTAATTTCTGAAGAATCAGATGCCGAAAAAAAGCTAAAGCTTATCGGTGATCACGATGGTTACTGGAAAGAGCTCAAGCCACAATTAGCCATGATATTAAACCGCAAATGTTGGTATACGGAGGCTCCACAAGCTGGGACTGATGTTGATGTTGATCACTATCGCCCTAAAGGTCGTGTGGCTGAACTGAGATCTAAAACCAAATCACACCCAGGCTACTGGTGGTTGGCCTTTAAGCCAGATAATTATCGTTATAGCTGTATCGTTGCCAACCGTCGACGTCGTGATGTTGAAACTGGTAACACGGGCGGCAAAGCTGATCATTTTCCAATTGCTGATGAAGCCCACAGAGCTTGGAAACCTACTGAAAACTGCGATGGTGAGATGCCAGATTTGCTGGATCCTTGTAAAGCAACAGATACAGTTCTTCTGACTTTCAAGGAAGACGGTGAGGCAATGGCTCGGTATGATCAAAATACACATCCTCGCCTTTATAGGAGAGCACAGTCTTCGATTGAATACTACCACCTCAATCATACAGACTTCGTGCGGGCACGGCAGAAACTTCGCGATGAGATAGATCGTTTAGTCCATTCTGCAAAGAAGTATTTCCAACAATTGGAGAGTAATAATGCTGTTATCGATCACGCCTACGAGGAAGCAATTTCATCGTTGAGGGAGATGCGGCAACCTAGTGCACCTTACTCGAGTTTTTGTATGACATATCTTGATCAGTACAAATTTGATGAAGAAATAGCTGGGGTCTGTGCATGATGTGCACAACGATTTGAATAAAGGCACAAGCCAATGAGCGACATCAAACTATTCCGCCTCACCCAAGGACTAGCCGTCGAGCTGCAAGGCGACGCCTCCGATCTCGAAAAACCGCTGCAAACGCTGATCGAAAATAATTTAGAACCGCTGCTCGGCATTTACTTTCTCGCCAGTGAATATTCCACCGGTAAGACCCACGCCGGGCGTATCGATTCATTGGGACTCGACGAAAACGATTGTCCGGTGATTCTCGAATACAAACGCTCCACTGGCGAAAATGTGATCAATCAGGGGTTGTTCTATCTCGACTGCCAGATCAATCATCCCCAAAGCGCTTTATAAACGTGTCCTGCCGCTGTCGATAACGATTGCAGGGAATTGTCGTTGTTTCCATCTTTACTTCAACAGGGCTACTATGTTGCTACTTTTGTAGTAATGCTTTTTGGGAGAGCGATGATGGGAATGCCAGTCAGGATTGATGACAAGTTATACGAGCAGGCGCGCATTGAAGCGCTGGTTGAGCATCGTACCATTGCCGGGCAGATTGAGTACTGGGACTGTTGGTCGTGCATCACTCGACAACCCAGATTTGCCGGCAAGTTTCGTGGCGGAAGCGCTGGCATCGATGCGTGAGCCGCGCGATCTGTGCCTCGCAAACGGTGTACATGAGTTACGCGGTAGCACAGACAAGGCGATTTGCCCGACAGTAAAAAAACCTACATGTCAACGTTGCGACTGATGTCGTTGATGCGGTCGAGTTGATCGCCAGCAAGCCTTCCATCGGTGAACGAAAATAAGTGACCTGGCTGATTTGTTGGTCTACAAAGATCATAGCCAAAGGCAACTCAATCTGCTGGGTTACACACACGACGTTGGTGTGCAGCTAATTTATCTGGAAGCCATTTGCCCTCATGAAAATTTTATCGTGACCTGAAGCGCTAATCAGTATTCTTCCCCTCAATTCCGCTTGCTGTCGTAAACATTCCATAAAATCCATAAATACCCCGCTCCATAAGGATGATGAAGTTAGTAATCCTGACCTCTACCGCTTTCTGCAGGCTGCGATTGATTAACGAGAAAATCATACTGAAAAAATACAAATTACCCACACATAGCCCAGACGAGGCAAAAATATAGATGTGCCTCTTGTTAAATGGTCCAGCTCGGACTAACATTAGTCCATTCAATTAAACCGAGGTGCGCCATGCAAACCGTAAACATTCATGAAGCAAAGACTCAATTCTCCCGTTTTGTCGATCAAGCCGAAGCGGGCGAGGAGATAATCATCGCACGCGCGGGTAAGCCGGTGGCTCGCCTGGTGGCGTTGGATACAGTCACCAGCAAGCCGCGCAAGCTGGGGCTGGGCAAGAAAAACTTTACCTTCCCCAAACAATTCGACCGCGTGAATGCCAGTGAAATAGTCGAGATGTTTGAGCAAGGCAAGTAAATGAACGCGCATGTTTATTTGCTGGATACCAATGTGTTGCTGGCGGCATTGCTGGCACCGGAACGTTTGCCTCCAAAAGTGGTGGCAGGTTTAACGGATGCGTCCAATACGGTGTACTTCAGTGCCGCGAGCATCTGGGAGGTGGCTATCAAGCGTTCGCTGAATCGGGCGGATTTTGATTTTTCTCCCGAAGATATTCATCGGTTGGCATTGGATACGGGCTTTACCGAGTTACGGGTAAAAGGGGAGGATTGTTACCCGTTAGTGAATTTGCCTTGGCATCACCGCGACCCGTTTGATCGTCTGCTGGTCGCACAGGCGCAATCGTTGCCCGCCTATTTGCTCACCACCGATGGCGTGTTGCGCCAATACTCCGAATTGGTGGTTCACCTGACTTTGAACCCATGAGCATCCACAAGGAAATCGGCTTCGAGAGCGAGATTTGCCAACACTTATCCTCCCACTGGGGGCACGGCTGGCTGTATGTCCGAAGGCGATGCGGCGAACTACGATCGCGCACGGGCGCTGTTTACGGCGGATGTGCTGGCGTGGGTACAAGAAACCCAGTCTAAAGCCTGTGAAATCCTGACCAAAAACCACGGCGCGCAAGCCGGTGGAACTGCCATATAACAGCGAATGGTTCAAGGTGCCACCCAATGCACCAAACGGCCACACACCTAAGTACGGCGTACTACATCCAAGTTTGATACAGCGTGTACATGCCGCTTGAGAAGCGGCTCGAGCAAATTGACAACAGCCCTTCCATGAAAGAACACCTGAGGTGTTCCTAAATAAACAATATCAAACCGTTATCATTTGATGTATTATATGTTGTCAAATGACAGTATGGAGATAGAAATGACTGCGACCAGCACCATTACGCGTAAGTTTCCACAAGGATTTAGCCAATGGAAAACGAATTTGGCCAAGGCCAATCCCGGCGCGCGGATCAAGATCGTTCGTGCAGGTGTGTCGCCCCTCGTATTTGTTTCGGCCAGCGAACACTTCGGTATGCCGCGTAACCTGTTTGCCAAGTTACTCGGCATCTCGCCAGCTACAGCCGAGCGAAAAATTAAGGCCGGTAGCCTGTTAGGGCAAACCGAAACAGAGCGTCTGGAGCGTATTGCGCTGATTGAGCATGAGGCTGATAAAGTGTTTGGCACATCTGACAAGGCTCTCGACTGGTTGACTAAAAACAATTTCGCGCTGGGTGTCACTCCACTATCCATGCTGGACACTGAAACAGGGGCAGGCGAAGTGCGCAAGGTTTTGTCAGCTATTGCCTATGGTGGTGCGGTTTAATGCAGGCTTGGCGGATCGCTAAACGGGCTTACGTGCTTGATCGTCAAGGAACTGGCGCGCACCTGTCCGGTGGACGCTGGAATTCGCCCGGTGTAGCAGCCGTCTATGCGGGGCTGACACCCGAGATCGCGGCTATGGAGAAGCTGGTTCATACCGGAGATGTATTGCCGCAGGATCTGGTGCTGGCCGTGATAGACCTTCCAGACGATCATGGTCTGTACCAGCGTTATACGGTTAAGGATTTGCCCGTAGGCTGGGATGCTCTACCCAGTTCGACGGCTGCAATAGGACTTGGCGATCAGTTCCTGTTTGAGGTTTCGCAGCTAGGGTTGATAATACCTTCGGCAGTCATGCCGGAAGCTTTCAACATCGTCCTGAATCCCAATCACCCGGCATTTTCCGCCGTCACCATCAACGTCGTTCGGCCATTCGAGTTTGATTCCAGATTACTTGGTTGAGTCTAACTAAGATCTTGGATGTGCCGCCTAACTTGCCAAGCAACCTTTAATCGTCAAGGTATTTGACGACCAAACACCCCATTTTCTTGTATTAATGGCCTGCGGCACCAGCCAGAAAACTGACCAACTCCGCTCGCGATAATTTCTTATTGCTGATCACGAGACGGCGGCGTATCAACTCGCAGGCTTAATCTACTCGACAAAATTCGGTTTTAATAACACAGTTGAACTGCCATACAACAGCGAATGGTTCAAGGCGCCGCCCAGTGCATCAAACGGCCAAACAGCAAAGCTCGGTGTGCTTCATCCAAGTTTGATGCAGCGTGTAAGTGTCACTTGGGAAGTGGCTCAAGCCAAGTTAACATCTTCTCCTCCCATTCAGTATCAGGAGTGGCTGAAGTTCCTCAGGATGATTAATCGCAACGGACCTCACGGCTTATTCACAACAACGCTATCGTGATTTTGTTCAAGAAGGCAAAGGACAGCCATCGCCCTGGCAACAGTTGAAAAATCATATTTTTCTGGGTGATGACGATTTTGTAAATAACATGCAATGCAAGCTTAACCCCGAGCAATCGCTTAAAGACATACTCAAAAAGCAAAAACGGTTTCCGTGCGTATCAGTTGGGCGCGCCTGTTAAAGCGGGTGTTTGATATCGACATCGAATACTGTCCGCACTGTGGCATGGATATGAAAATCATCGCCGCTATTTTGGAGAAAGCCGCAATCACTAAAATTCTTTATCATCGCGGTCTATCTGCCCGGGCACCGCCTAGAGCACCTGCACAAATCCATGATCTTTTCGAGCCAATCTGATCCCGTGCTTGCTCCTTTCAACCCACTTTATCACTGGGCTGACCTTTACCCATGGGCGTCTTTCGCCTAAAGCGTCAAAGCACGGCAGAATCTTTGATTTGTTTATGCTAACTGAACCGGAATACAGTCATTTTTCGATCGATTATCACCGCGTTTGACAGCCGGATTAGCTTTCAGTACATTCGAAACTCATGGAAAAGGTGGTTTATTTTTCCTATACCCCTCACGCCGTAATCGCAGGCAAAGGGGAAACGATCCATCACAGGGAGAACGCAGGATGCGCTACACACGCCGTAAATTTCTCGCGACCGCCGCTGCCGGGGCATCGATGATGTTGCTGACGCCCGGGCATGCGTTCGGGGCCGATACCAAGGGTGCGAGCGCTACCGCCCGCTACCATCGTTACAACGTCAACACCGCGCAGGGGCAGCGGATGCTCGCCAGCTATGCGCGCGGTGTGCAGGCCATGCTGGCGTTGCCACCGGATCATCCGCATAACTGGTTCCGCAATGCCTTCGTGCACATGATGGATTGCCCGCACGGCAACTGGTGGTTTTATGTGTGGCATCGCGGTTATGTGGGTTATTTCGAGCAGACCATTCGCAAGCTCAGCGGCGATCCCGAATTCGCTATGCCGTACTGGGATTGGACCTCGCAGCCGGAAATTCCGACGAGCATGTTCAGCGGCGTACTCACGCCCACCGACGGGGCCTATGCGCCTTACACGGGCAATCTCAATGTGTTCACGTCCTTCATCAAACCGGCGTTGACCCAGTTCTGGAATTCGCTGTCCGGCGGGCAGCGCGGCCAGCTGTCGCTGCGCGGCTACAACACCATCGACGATCTGTGGAACGACGTGACCGGCTACAACGCCGCGCAGCAGGCCGGCATCTCGGGCAATATGGCCTATGCCATCACCTGCGGCGCACGCTATCTGTCGCGATCAAATCCGAAGTTGGATGCGAAGACCGCCGCCGATGTCGCGCCCAACATCATCCGCGCAGGCCTGTCGCCGATCGAGTTTTACAATCCGCAGATCAGCAGCAGTT
This sequence comes from Candidatus Nitrotoga sp. M5, assembly GCF_927904885.1. Classification (GTDB taxonomy): domain Bacteria; phylum Pseudomonadota; class Gammaproteobacteria; order Burkholderiales; family Gallionellaceae; genus Nitrotoga. Next base: position 32,317 of record NZ_CAKMNW010000001.1, on the reverse strand, counting down.
TCTCCAGCTCCAAGACCACATCGCATGTGCTGCAGCCCAACGGCACCACCCAGTTCTCGGTGTTGGAAGGTTTCCCGCACAATAAGGTGCACAACTGCATCGGGGGCGTGGCCGCGATCGATCCCGGCCCGTACGGCAACATGACCAATTTCCTGTCGCCGGTCGACCCGATCTTCTTCCTGCATCACTCCAACATGGATCGCCTGTGGGATTTGTGGACGCGCAAACAGATCGCACGCGGTCTGCCGATTCTGCCTCAAGGCAGCGACTTCGCGCCGTTCATGAGCGAAGCCTTCCTGTTCTATGTGGACGGCGACGGCCGCTATGTCGGGCCAAGAAAAGCCGGTGAGTACGTGAACACGTCGGTGTTCGACTACGACTACGTGGGCGGCTTCGCCAGCGATCTGGACAAAGAGCCGGAGCCACTGCGCGCCGAGCCGAAGGTCGCCGCGATCAAGAGCGTGCGCAACGCCGATGCCGCCTCCGTCGTGGTGCCCAATGCGATGATCCAGAGTCATCTTGCGGAGAGCCGCGCGCGTACGCTGATCGCGGAGATCACGCTGGAACGGCCGCATGGGGTGTCGAACACGCGCGAATTCGATGTGCTGATCAACGCACCCGAAGGCGTGAACCAGGTGGAGGCCGACAGCCCGTACTACGCGGGCACGATCGCCTTCTTCGGCCCGATCATGTCGGGCATGGAGATGTCGCATACCAGCACCTTCGCCGTGCCGCTGCCGCAGACCCTGAAGGCGTTCACCCAACTGGAAGCCACCAGTACCAGGCTGGATATCCGGCTGGTGCCTTCCAGCGGACAGGCGCCGATGTCGACGCCGGTGCTGGATGCCGTCATCATCTCCGCACCGTGAATGTCGTGAACCCTCTGCCATGATGAACCGTGCCGCCGCGTTTGCATTCGCACTGCTGTTCGTGCAGTGCGGGCACGCGGCGGCGCAGGACAGGGTCTTTACGCTTCCTCAACCGCTTGGCACCGGAGACACTGCGTATCTCGAAGTGAAGCTCGGAGCGATCGGGCCGGGACAGGAGATCGAAATCACCACGACGGGCGGCCGCACGCTCGGCGTCATTTCGCCCCACGGCATTCGCGCCGGACACGCCGCAGGCACCTATACGCTGCCCCTGCCCGCCGATGCGATCAGCCATGGCCGCGTTGCGGTCAAACTCATGATCACGCGATCGGATGCGGCACCACGCATGCCGAATGCGGATGAAGTGCGCGGCGTGCGCGTTGTCGTGAGTGAGGCGGCGCGACCGTAGCGACCAAAAGATGAATTTGAGGCATTTTTTCAGTGTGGCGTTCTGGCCCATGGGTTCTTACGCTTGCTTTGTGCCAACTGCGTCCATGAGAAACTGGTGGCCTTTCCCTGCAAGCGGCGTGGATTCTGTTCCTCGTGCGGTGGGCGGCGCATGGCGCAGACGGCTGCTTACCTGGTTGATCACATCATTCCCCGGGTGCCGGTGCGTCAATGGGTGCTCTCACTGCCGATCCCATTGCGTTACCTGTTAGCTGCCCATCCGCGCTTGCTCACATCGATATTGCAAGTCATTCACCGTACCATTTCAACTTTTCTAATCAAGCAAGCGTAGCCTGGGCTAACGTAGGTAGGCGCTGAGCTTGCGAAGCCCAACATCAGATGGAAATGTGAACACATGCGCCACCGACGTGCTGACTTCAAGCCGCGAGCAGCCATAAAGAAACGCACGGCATCCTTGGGTTCTGCTGCCTCGATGGCGTAATGCTCTTGCTCATACTTCGAGACCATATCCCCAACCAAATCAAGCAAGCCTGACAGCGGATGGTTTTCGTCATCTCCGGTGGTATCCAGCAGGGAGTTCATCAGGGCCACCATACGGTCATAACTCTTTTTATCAGGGATGGGGCGAAGATGCGCCAATGCATCAAAAGCTTGCCAAGAGGTTTGGATTGCCTGGATGTCAAACTGAGTGCGTATTGCGCTCATGATTAGCCTTTACCTTTCCTATAGAGCTTGTTCCAGTCATCTTATTCCCGATGCGCCATCACCTTATGCACAAACAACTTTTTGAACTTGTATCTGACGATAACGACCAGGCGATAGTTGTTTCCACCCACATCAAAGATCGTATAAGGCGGCACGTTTTCGACGGAGTTGAAAAACTCACGAATGTGCTTGCACTTCCTAAATTCAGCGTGCTCCACAACTGAGTGCCACTCGCGTAGAAGCCTTTCTGCTCCTGGATGTTTCCGCCAGAACTCGTGAAGCATTTTGACGGAGATGATGTGTACGAAAAAATTATATCGAATTGATATATAGCGTCAAAGCTCTGTTCAACAAAATCGCTGACAGCTTGCTGGAATTAGGCGGCTAGCGGTATCTTAACGCTGAATGTAGCTATCTCGGAAACTGTCGTTGAGGCCTTGCGTTTGAAATGGAAATTTCTCAAGGGAAGCCATTCACATGAGTTGTTGAACCAAAAAATAGTACAATTTCAAAACTAAATAGTGAAACAGGGCTTCATAAAAATCTGATGGGAAGAGGGCGCTTTTGCTGATTATCTGCATTAAAAAATAATACACCCGGTGTAGTGTCTTTTCCGTCTTGCTCCATGTGCTTAATGCCATGAGCTGATATTGGCGGCTGACCAATCGAAACAAACAGAAGTCGAACAATCGTCATAACCACCCAGCGGGATTGTTCAATTATTCAAGTCACCTGAACACTACCTGCAATACAAAATGGCGTCAGCCGAGCCAATGCCAGCAATGGAATTTGGTTCGGTATTCCACGGCTTTATCCTTGAACCAGAGGTTCTTGCCAAAGATTATGTGCTCGCGCCGAAGTTCGACCAAATCACTGTTGGCGATATCATTGGGCATGAATGATCATGCCTTGTCTTAGCGGAGGTTCGAATACTCTCGCCCAGACCAATAAAAAGTGGTTTGCAACTTAACGTTTGCCAATCACTTTTATTTTGTTCGTACAAGGCTAAGGGAAATTTGCAGCGTGTAACGGGTCAAGTCGATTGATCAATACATAAATGATATGTTATCGTTCAATCATGCCCCGTCCCGAACGAATTGAATATGAAAATGCCTATTATCACGTAATGAATCGTGGTAAAGACCGCGGCCGTATGAAAATATTCCGTTCTCCTGAGTATTTTGAAGCATTCCTGCGTACGCTTAAAGAGGCCGTTGAACGATTTGGAATTGTGGTTCATAGTTATTGCTTGATGGCAAACCATTATCACCTTTTGATTCAAACGCCTAACGCGAATCTCAGTCGTGCGATGCGTCATGTTAATGGCGTATACACTCAACGTTATAACCAGCTTGCCAAATCAGATGGGCCAATTTTTCGAGGACGCTTTAAATCGATCCTTGTTGATCAGGATGCGTATTTGTTGCAATTGTCGCGCTATATTCATCTCACTCCAATTGAAGCCAAGAAACCGCTGGTTGATAAACTTGTTGATTATCCTTGGTCGAGTTTTCCTGCTTACATCAATCAAGCCGACAAACCTGATTGGCTAATGTGTGAACAAATATATGGCATGCTGGGTTCAAAGCAAAAGTATTCGGCGTATGCCAAGTATGTTGCGCAGGGGAATAACGAACAGCTGACTCGATTTTATAACCGCGGGAACACTGCTTCGGTTATTGGAGAGAAAGAATTCGTTAAATGGTTAAGTGAGAAAAAAATACCACAGCTCAAAGAAAGCAAAATAGCGAATTTAATTATTCCGTTTGGCTTGTCGATTGAACAGATTGTCAAAAATACCGCCGCCTATTATCAAAAACCGGTAGCGTTACTCAGACAATTAAAGAAGGGGCGAAATAGCCAGTTACCAGAACGAAAAGTCGCCATTTATTTATGCCAACATCTGGGTGATCACCGATTAAATGCGATTGCGGACTACTTTGGACTTGGACATTCAGGCTCAGTGAGCCATATCACTTGTTTGATAAGAAAGGAGTTAAGTAAGGATATAGAATTGGCGAAAGAAGTAGAAAAAATCTGTAAATTTATTATTGATCAAGTAACTTGACCTATTATTTATAGCGTTAGTGAGCTAGCCAAACCCGTCCAACAAATGGTTTAGATCGTGGCTCGCTTCGCGATCACGATCTAAACTTAATTGTTATACTTATTGTGTAAATACTAAATTAAATGTTACAGGCACTGCTGAACTTATAACGGGCAGTTTTGCAACTTGTGCCAGGGCTTCTATCCCACCGGTCAATTCAAAATCAGCAGCTTTGATGATAATAGGATGCACCGAGTTAACAACAATACTATTATCGGAAAGCTTGATCACTTGAACGTCGCCTGATATTTCTTTTGAAACCCCATGTAAGTTAATAGTTACAGTTAAATTTGTTTGATATTGTTCGCCGATTTTTAAACTCTTCAATTTAGATTCATCTATTGATGTTTCTATTGTAGCCTTTGGAAATTGAATGATCTCGAAAAGCATACTTTTCATTCGATCATCTCTCACAGGGATGTTTGTATATACACTAGCCAGGTCAATTACCACACTAGCTTTACCCTCTTTCAATGAACCCGCTAAAGAGGTAAAACGATGAACTTCACCTATAGTTGATTTTTTTACTGAAACAAAATGTAATGAAGACTTCTCATTGTTGAGTGTCCAATTAGCATGGGCACTGAATGGCAGAAAGACAAGCAGACTTAAAAGTAGTAGTTTTTTCATGTTTATATTCTCCGTTGTTCCCGGTTTAAAAAAATTACGCTAGGCTTGGGAATACTTAGCATAAAGACCAACATCACTTGAACAGTGAAATTAACGAGTCTTCTGCAACAGCAAAATGGCGCGCCAATTTTGTTGTTTTCGGTGAATGTAATTGTTATATCAGTTTATTTGCATGTTGCCACAGAACCTTGCATGGCCCTGCAGTTTATTACTTATTTGGCATTACATAAAATACCGATGCTCATAAATTTTAGCAAGGTTTTTTTAATTTATTTTTTATTTTAACTTTAAATTTAATGACTTATTAACGTTGTTACGCTTTTTATATTGGTGCTTGGTTGCTTTGAGATTTGTTTGTTCAAGCCGACATGCCTTCTCAGACATCGACCCATGATTTCCTTGAGCTTGGGAATAATATTTTTTAATTTTTGTAACTCAGTTTTCTTTTAGGTTATGACGATCCAGCTCACAAAGTTTTGTAAAGTGAAACGTAACAAAGTTCCGGTGGTACTTTGTTATACATTACCTGAGATATCCATAAATCCTGAGTATGTGACACCTGACAATAAAGCCATTTCACGATGCCACGTCGCCAAATCATTGATATTAAACTTGCTTAAAGCATTATGGCCACACGCCCGCGCCATTACTTGCATCAGTTCTACAGAAGCGCATAAAAAGTTGTGTAATTGAGCAGATGATTTTTCAATATTTAACTTTTGTCGTAAGTCTTTTTTTTGAGTAGCAATACCTGTTGGGCAGTTATTTGTATTGCATATTCTTGCTGCAACACAGCCAATTGATTGCAGAGCGCTATTTGATATTGCAATGCCGTCTGCGCCTAGTGCCATAGCCTTAACAAAATCTATGGGGACACGTAAGCCACCTGTAATAATAAGTGTCACACGACTGCTGGCACCTTGCTTATCTAGATACCGACGTGCTCGTGCAAGAGCGGGTATCGTTGGCACACTGATATGGTTTCGAAACATCTCAGGCGCTGCTCCTGTACCACCACCACGTCCATCCAAAATTATGTAATCGGCACTTGCGTCCAATGCGAACTGAATGTCTTTTTCTATATGGTTTGCACTGAGCTTAAAGCCAACAGGAATGCCACCAGTAATTTCTCTAACACGGTTTGCAAATTGTTTAAAATCTTTTGATGAGGAAAGATTTTTAAAGGTAGGTGGTGAGATAGCGGGCTCACCTTCTGGAATACCTCTTATCTGAGATATTTTGCCTATGTTTTTGTTACCAGGGAGGTGACCGCCTGTGCCAGTTTTTGCACCTTGTCCACCTTTAAAATGGAAGGCCTGTACTTTGTTCAGTTGCTCTTCTTTATAGCCAAAGCCTGCACTGGCATATTCATAAAAATAACGAGAATTTGCTTCTTGTTCTTCAGGTAGCATTCCGCCTTCACCCGAACAGATACCCGTGCCTGAGAGATCAGCACCTTTGGCTAATGCAATTTTTGCTTCTTCGGACAATGCACCGAAGCTCATATCAGAAACAAATAAAGGTATTTTTAATACCAATGGCTTTTTAGCCTCTGGACCGATAATCAGCTCAGTAGCAACGACTGTGTCTTCTAACAAAGGTTTGGTGGCCAACTGTGCGACCATTATTTGCAAATCATCCCAATGAGGTAATTTGTACCGTGGAACACCCATAGCTGTCATTTGACCATGGTGTCCTAATTTGGATAATCCTTCTCTGGCGAGCTGGTGAATAAATTCTACTGTAGGTTCTTCGATTGTTGCTTTGGCTTTCGGTAATTCAGAAGGCTTTGAAGTTACTCCGGGTCCTTCTTTACCCACTTCTTCGGCTTTAAATTGTTTATGTGTTCCGTCACAAAAAGGTGGATTGCCAGTATGTTTACAAGCACACAAATATGCTTCGCCGTCATTGTCAGAAATAACTTTTCTGGGAGTAAAAGATGTGCCCACATGCGAACCATCACAAAATGGCTGGTTTTTTGATCTACCACAAGTGCAGAAATAATATTCCTGACCTTTAGAAAGACTCACTTTAGCTGGTTTGTTATCTGCAATTATTGGATTGCTCATACTTTCCTCTTTAGCGATGTATAACGATTAATTTGTGCGGCGCAAACGAAGCGCAGTGTAGTTTGCGTCCGAACGAGTACCTGTTAAGCCGTAATTTATTCCAATGGTAGATAAACATCAGTGATCATTTCTAGCTCTTTCACATTAGGGCCAACATTAACGTAGTGGAAAAATAATGGATAATCTCGCAATTTTTCACCGCTGTCAGGTAACCAACTTTCATATAAATAAGCTGCCGCCGTTACTTGATCTCGTGCTCCTATATGCCGAGCTACAGCACAGCGACCAGATGGAATTACCTTGTTTATAACGCCCTGTGGGTTTAGCGGAATCTCTTGCCTTACTGAAATACAAAGATCGACTCTATATTTTTCTGGGAGTGTTGTAGCGGGGTTGTTGTAATGAACTCCGTAACTTTGGTGTTTGTGAGGTGACAGTGTATTTTCAATACGCCATTCAATCAGTTTTTTTATCGACTCATGCTCAAGCCCCGGTGGGCCTTTATGCTCCAAAACAGCTACTTTAGTTTCTGGAAAATTGACAATCTTTACTTCCATTGTGTGTTCTCCGAGTAGCAATTTATTGTTAGCCTAACGCCATACATCTGTAGCAAACTGGCAGCTAAATATGTTAATTTTTGACAGCAAATATTTGTTAAATGAGCTTGCGACTCACATTGCAATCTGATGTTTAAGGAACCAAATTTCAAGTGAGCTTATCCATTTAGCTTAGGTACATCCTTCTTACTGACGTCTTTTTTTTCAGATACTCTTTTGGCCTGAATGTGATCCTGACCATTAGCCTGTAGCCCCTCTTGGTTTGCCCCCTCGACAGGGTCATACACAAGAACTGTATAAAGTGGAAAATGATCTGAGCCAATCGATGGCAAACGCTGTATATTTTTTACGTTAAAGTGCGAGCTGTGAAATAGATGATCCAATGGCCAGCGTAAAAAGGGGAAATCTACGTGAAAGGTGTTAAACAAGCCACGTCCTACGCGAGGGTCAAGTAAGCCACTAACTTTACGAAAAAGTCGAGTTGTAACAGACCATGCGACATCATTGAGGTCACCTGTTACGATGACTGGTTGTTCAGTCTCTGCGACACTTCTAGCAATCGTAATTAACTCAGCATCACGTTCGGTCGACTCAGGGTTTTCAGTCGGGCTGGGTGGTGCGGGATGGACGAAGTGCATGTGCACTTTATTCCCTGTACGTAGCTCCAAAGACAAATGTATTGATGGCACATCCTCCTCAACCAAATAAGAAATTTTTTCTTCGCTAATAGGTAATCTGGAGTAGACGTGCATGCCATATAAATTATCAAGGGGGCATTTGACACTATATGGCATGTCAGCCTCCAGTACTTTAAGCTTGTTCTCCCACCATTTATCCGACTCCAGGGTTACTAGAATATCGGGTCGATACTCTGTAACAATATTAATTAGCGCATCGCTTTTATGATTTGTTTTTAACACGTTGGATGTAATGATACTAAGCTGTCTATTGGGATCAATAACTTTGGAGGTCATGACCTCTTTAGGCCAGATGGGGGTATAAGGTAATACCCACCATAACTGCCAAAAAAAACATAGGGCTGTTGCAGAAATTAGCAACCAATTGACCAGCATTTGCAGGTCGAGAAAAATAAAGTGGAAAATCAGCAGGACCGCTGCAAAGAAGGCAAACTGCAGACGCGGAAAATCCATCCCCCTGACGATCCAATGTGAACATTTAAATCGAGGTAGTAAGGTGGCAATTACAATCAATAACGTAGCTATAGCAGATATCAGTAACATATCACTTCCAGTTGCTTATTATGCCGTACGTTTGAGTTAAGTTGCCGCAGCGAAGCGGAGGTCGCAACTTGAGCGATTTGTTAAACGAGTTAGATTGTGGCTCATTTCGCGATCACAATTAACGCAGTATTGTGACAAAAATTGGATTTTAGAGGTGCCCCTACTCGTTAGCCCATCTTATCTTGCAAAAGTTGCCGACATTGTTTTTGCAGTAACGGAATTAAATCTTGTTCAAACCAGCGATTTTTACTAAGCCATATATTGTTTCTAGGGCTGGGATGCGGAAGAGGGACTTTGCTTGGCCAATAAGTTGGCCATGATTTTACAAGAGCAGTTAGAGAAGAGCTGCTGCTACCAAAATGATATGCCTGCGCATATTTACCAAGTACTAACATTGTTTTTATGTTGGGAAGTTGCGCTAAGAGTTGATCGCGCCAAGCTCGTTCACATTCTGGACGTGGAGGCAAATCTCCATTTTTTCCTTTACCAGGATAGCAAAAGCCCATTGGTAGAATTGCGATTTGATTAGAGTCATAGAATGTATTTTTAGAAACACCCATCCAGTCACGCAAACGATCACCACTGGCATCGTCGAACGGCACACCAGATTCATGAACTTTTTTGCCTGGTGCTTGCCCTGCAATTAAAATTTTGGCATTCGGGTTAATTTGTAAAATAGGACGAGCACCATAGGCTAAGTGCTTTTCGCAAATTGTACATTCTCTAATATCATTCAATAAGGATTCAATTTTAAGCATGACAACAGTACTGTGTTAAGTGCTAACGGCGTTGCAGAAAACCTTCCGTTCTGAACCCTGTTTAAGCTTTGCGTGGGATTTTCAAGCCTAAAGGTTTTCTTCATATTCGGCTGTCTGTTTACCGGTAAACTTTCCATCAGAAACTTGGCTACTCTCGTAAGCCTACCGATGCGATAAAGGGGCGAGAGCACCTTGCTACCAGCTGCTTAATCTTGCATAACCATGATTCGCCTGCTTCTCGATATTATGCATTATGTAATACGACATCCACTGCCAATTCACATTTACTTTTCCGCGTAGCGTAAAGCGGTGCAGGCGCTTGCTTCCACGCAGATTGCAATACATCAGCTCCACCGTCGCAAAGTGGCGTGAGATCATTTGTTTACCCGTTTTAGAATCGATCTTCGTCTGGGATGAGTGGCGATGCATTTCTTATGCGCAGCGTCCAGTAAATTTAGTTTTTGTGCGCATTTGATTGATTTATTATTCGGCTCTATCACGAATAATTGACTCAATATACTCCTTTAAAACGACCGCATTATTCAGCTTTTCTTCTTTGGAGCTGTAGAGAAATGTAACGGTACCCGCCTTTAGTTCTTCTAATATTGCTGCAACTTGGTCAGGGTTGCTCTTCAATTCAGCAGCATACCGGCTTTTGAATTCGTCCCACTTTTTCGGGTCATGTCCGTACCAACGTCGCAACTCTGTAGAAGGCGCAACCTCCTTTATCCAGACATTCACTTTCGCCTTTTCTTTAGATAGTCCACGGGCCCACAATCGGTCAACAAGAACACGCCGTCCATCCGACTCTTCAGGTTCTGCATACACTCTTTTAACGCGGATATCGATTTGTTTACTGCTCATTTGCCAGCCTTTTACAAAAAGCGAGGGGGACTTAAGAAGTTGACTTTATATAATCTTTGGTTGCAGATAAATAGTCATTTGTCATATCAGGAGTGAGGAACTCAATCATTACGCTATTCTCTATCCAAAACTCAATCACATTGAATCCGCCTCGCGACAAATCCAAAGCTTTCCAGCCCTGTGTTTTCGCAACCTTGTAAATCGCTTCTCTCGTACGATTGATGGAGATAGCTGCATGAGTCGCGCTGAAATTGGATTGCGAAGGGTCGTGCCGGAAATTCGCTTGATTTTCACCTGCATCAGGGTACATCTCCGTACCCGCAGGATGTAACTCTATGGCTGAACCGTATTCATCTCCAAGCCAAACGATGTATGAGTTCGGGTTGGGACCAAACCGGGTAATGGTTCCACCGAAAAGTTCAGCCAGCACCTCAGAAACATTTTTGGTGTCTTGAACGGAAATCGAATAGTGATGAATCATTATGAATTGATCTCATTTAAGGCCAAATGCCAAGTTTTGGGGTGGCTGGAGTGGAGCGTAAGCCGTCTCAACTTTGTTATCTGCGGCAACTGCGCCTTATTATGTATGGGCCAGTTTAAGGCCAACAATACCAGCACAAATTAAGCCGAGGCTTACCATCTTTAGCATTTCAGTTGATTCATCGAACAATACAATTCCTAGTGCAGCCGTGCCGACAGCGCCAATGCCTACCCACACAGCGTAAGCTGTACCGACAGGCAAGCTTCTCATTGCTAAGCCCAGTAATAGGAAACTCGCAATTAACGACAGCAGCGTTCCTATCGTTGGCCAAAGTTTTGTAAATCCCTCAGAATATTTTAGCCCAATGGCCCAGCCTATCTCAAGCAGTCCGGCCACGAAGAGAATAATCCAGTTCATAAACACCTCTCAGTTACAGGGGCCGTCCCCTTTTGCTTTGGGAGAGGTGAGGTCGTCCTCACTTCAAAATGCCTACTGCCCAAAATTACCGGAAGCAAAAACAGAGCGTAGCGGCGATTTATGTTGTCCATTAAAATGCGTTGTTATCTTTAAATATCGCAGTCATATTCTAACAATTATCTAATCGATCAGAGGACGACCCGTAATCTTAAATTTTGGTCCTTTATGTATTTTACCTGGCGTGCATGAGACATTACCTTCCGGTGGGCTGGAAGCCCAAACTGGTTTAACTGTGTATTCTTTTCCAGCACTGAGGTCCTTAAATCGGTATATTCCGTGATTGCCGTGACCGCTCACTGAAGCACCCTCAAATGGTCTGTCGGAACCTACGTTATAGATGCCTACATCTACCGTCCAGATTGAACTTGGCCCCTGAGGTCGCTCTTGTATCGGTTGGCGCCACTTCCCTTCGAGTTCACCTTCAATTGAGCAGGTTCCCTTCGGCGGTGCACTTACCACGACCTGAAGCGTCTTCGACTTCATCGTTGTCGGTCCCGATGTCGATTGCCCGACCATTAGAATATAGGTTGTGGTCTGGTCTAGTGAGTATGATCGCGACCCTGACGTTGGGACTTTTTGTAAATCATTTTTGCCATATCTGCCGAGCATAACCGTATTAGCATTTGCCGTGCGCCATGACAAAGTGACAGAGCTACCTTTGTTGACTTTTCCAGTGTTTGCAGCGAATGAGATTATCTCCGCAGGTGTATCTGGTATTTCTGTCGGTGCCACGCTGACCTCCGCTATCGCCTTCTTCAGATCGCCTTGCCGGCATTGCGAAATTGCGCGATTATGCACGTCCTTATTGACGTGGAGGAGGGTGTCCTTGATATGTGCATCAAGGTCTCGGACGCATCTCTTGTATACGCCGATCCGTTCGATGTATTTGATCGCGCTACTAACGTCGCCCTGTTGGCAGCTTTTATTTACCCTTTTTTGGTCTGCTGCGTATAGTTGTTTGATACCTGCGCGGACCATTGTCTCTCGAACCTCTAAATGACATTTGCGAGTTGTTACATCAGACTGCTCTGCAATAGCATTTTCGATGGTAGTAAGGGCTAACACGATAAAGGTTATCGTGTTACAGCCAATTATTGCTGTTTTTTTCATTTGCATACTCCCTAATATTAAAACAACACCGCGCTTTGCGGCTGGTTTGGATCGAAGCGGAAGACAGTCCGACAACAGCGCTTTGTTATGCCAAGCTCAAATCAATGCGTATAGCTTTTAACATCTGCACTACGGCAACATTTCTTTTGCCTTTGTGCTTGGCTCACTATTTTTTAGATGTTCAATTGCGATCACAACTGTATCAGTTGCGTAAAGCTGTAGTTTGTCGCTGACAAACAAAGTAAAACCATAAAGGCCATCAGCCAAGCATGTCGAGTATTACAAACCAACCGCTCAGGATATTACACCGCCAAACGACGCATCAAGAAGCCAGCTATATCTGTCGCCAGTGTGCAGGTTAAAGCCGCTTTCGTGACGAATCAACGCTGCTATGGCAGTCGTCGTATCGTTGACGAACTAAAGGCGCAGCACATTGTTATGGGTCGATACAAAGTGCGCCGCTTAATGCGTGAAGCGGGTTTAAAATCGGTTTGGAAGAAGAAGTTTGTGAACACCACCGACATCAAGCACGCTCTACCCGTGGCAGAGAACTTACTGAATCGTCAGTTCAATCCACCGGAGTCGAATCAGGTTTGGACTTCAGATATTACTTACTTCCGTACCAAAACAGGTTGGCTGTATTTGGCAGCGGTGATGGGCTTGTATTTACGCAAGATCATTGGCTGGACGATGAGTCTCACGATGCCAGCGGCCTTAGTCTGTCAGGCGTTGCAGATGGCGATTGGACAGCGGCAAACAATGGTTGGACTGATATTGAATTCAGATCGAGATAGCCAGTACGGCAGCCACGAATACCAGGCCTTGTTGAAACAGCATGGCATCATTTGCAGCCTTTAAGAGATCCAGAGTATTTTCGATGCTGTCATGGACTATGCGACACTGTTCCTTCAAATGATCATTGAGCATAATTAAAAATAGGCTGATTCAACTTTGAAGCGTAGCTTCCGTAAGCAAATTTAGGTAGCGAGCTGTGTTAATTTCGGAACCACTACACTTTTAGAATGCGCCGAAGAAATTCTTGATTATTTCTCAGTATCACAGAGCTGTTAATCGTTTAAGTTTCAAACAGAATGTCACACAACACTAAGTTGCGTAATGCGCCTGATTGCGGCCAGCGCGCTTCGCTTCATAAAGTGCACTATCGGCACGGGCAAATACCGCTGTCGGAGAAGCATTGTCAGACTGTTGGCACTGGACGACACCAATACTCACTGTCACCGATATAATTTTGCCGTTGGCGCTGTAGCGCATGTCATTTACCCGAGAAAGGATGCGCTCCGCTGTTATAAACGCCATATCTGCCGTTGTTTCAACCATGATAATTACGAATTCATCACCACCATAGCGCGCAGCGTAGTCCACGCTACGAATCGACTGGCTAAGTATCTTGGCCACAGCCACAATTACCTCATCACCCGCAATATGGCCATGGTTGTCATTGAGAGTCTTGAAGTTATCGATATCCATCATGAGCACTGCAAAGGGCCGTTGATTACGATTGAATCGAGCGAGTTCATCTTTCAGAATTACATCGAGTTTGCTTCGGTTATATAGACCGGTAAGTCCATCAGTAACGGAAAGCGTCTCAAGCAGTGTATTCTGTTGCTGCATAGCTTGATTTGTGGCCACTACTTCTGCATGACTATGGCGCAGCTTGTCCGCCATCCGATTAAATATCAGGGTTAGGTGGCCAAATTCATCATTTCGTGTCACGGGCAGCTGCACATCAAGATCGCCGTCGGCGATGCTGTTGGCGGCAACGATTAGATGCTGCAATGGCGTGACGATTGAACGGCCCATACGAAAAGCCACCGCTGCTACTACCAACACAAGTATGCACACCAGTGCCAGAAACTGATTGCGCAAATCTACCCAGGCAGCGTAGATATCGGCACGTTCTCGTTCGGCCACTACCGTGATCGGTAGCGCAGCAGGCGTATCTGCCACCCCAATGACTTCACGATTCATTAAGCCCTGAAAGGTCATGGATTCGCCAGGTTTTGCCAGCAGCTGACGCAGAATCAACGCATCCAGCGATATTCGTTTGATTTTATCAGCGTGGCTGCTAAGTAATGCCCTGCCGTTCTGGTCCAGCAAGAGTACTTCGCCCAGTGGTGATTTAGTTGAACTTTTTAGATAGGGTTGCGCGGTACGTAGATCAAGCACGGCTACCAATGCACCCATTAGCACATTGTCGTACGACAGTACCGGCACCGCAACGCTAAATGTCGCGGTGCCGTGCAGCTTATCCCAGTGGGGTGGTTCGAGAACAACGCCTTCGGTGAATGCACTCTCCGGCCAGCTTTGAGGGAGATTTAAAACGGAGGGTGGCGCCGCGCTGCTGGCCACAATCTGCCCGGCAGCACCCACAACGGTTAGCTCGATTATTGTATCAAGTTTTGATTGCACTGAACGCAGATAGTGGGTCAAGGCCTGTGGTGTTTTGTTAGACATGCCTGCATGTGGGTGAGATGTTGCAGACAGTCCGTCGATGACTGCGTTGGACGTGGACAGTGCCCGCACTGAATGGATGTGCTTATTTATCCATAGCTCCAACTCACGACTGGCCTGGCTTGCCAGAGCGCGCAGCTCACGGTTTACAGTATCGCTGGTTTGCGCTTCGTTCTGGCGGAATGAGAGCAGTCCTAAGCCCAGCGATGGGATAAGCGTGGCCATGATGGCGAAAACTAAAATTTTGCTTTTAATGCTCTTCAACAATACCATCTGTATGAATTTCCTTGCTAAAAAAGCTGCTTTATGTGAGATAGAGTGTTTGCTCAACTTTCAATTTCTCACATTTCAACCTTACGCAAAAGAAATAAATCCATTCGTCCTTAGCCCGTCGAAAGATGAGCGGATTTTTAGCAGGTTATATATTGTTATTAATCTTGAGCTTATCGAATTGTTTCCTGCTACGAATTATATAGGGCTGCACCGTTCATACCAACTCATTATTTACATTATCAGAAATCTGCGTCAGCAATGCCCGCATTTGCACCACAATGTCACGTGCTTGCTCAGTATCTTCACCGCCATTGAGCTGCTCTAATGTCTGACATAATTCCCCAAAACCCATGGCACCAACAGTTCTGGCCGATGACTTGGTGCGGTGCCCCAAGTCGCTCACTGTTGCCATGTCGCCATGTTCCAGCGCAGTTTCGATTTCAACGATTGCTTTCTGTGTCAAGTCTAAAAACATCTTGACATATTTACGAATTTTGTCTGGGTGATTTCCCAACGTACTGGACAGTATTGAAACATCGATGATGTTTGGGTTGTTTGCACCTTCTGCTTCATGAGTTTCCATCGTTCCAACCTCCGGTAAGGTTGCGGCGGGTATGAGCAGGGCTTGATCGGATCGCGGCACAAGCCATTTGGAAAGTGTAGTAAGGAGTAGCTGAAACTCAATCGGTTTAGTTATGAAATCATCCATGCCCGCGCCGAAGCAACGTGTCAAACTTTCATGTCCTGCATTAGCAGTCATGGCAATTATTCGCGTGGCCGCGAGCTTAGGGTTGGCTCGAATCTGGCGAGTAGCTTCAAGGCCATCCATTACGGGCATCTGCATATCCATCAGGACACAGTCATAATGTTTCTTAACCAGCAGATCAAGTGCTACTTGTCCATTATTGGCGATGACAACGGTTGCGCCGGCTTCTTCCAATAGTTCTTTAGCCACTTGTTGGTTAAAGAGGTTGTCTTCAACCAACAGGATGCATGAGCCTTGAATGATATCCAAATCGACTGATGGCTCGGGTTGATCATTCGTAATCGGCTTGACACCTCTGTCCAGCCGGGCAGTAAACCAGAAAGTGCTGCCCATGCCGGGCACACTCTCTACGCCAACTTCGCCACCCATTATTTCAGCCAGCTGTCGGCTTATGGCCAGCCCCAGTCCGGTACCGCCATATTTCCGTGTGGTTGAAGCATCGGCCTGATGAAATGGCTGAAATAGTTGAGAGATTTGTTCTGCGCTTAAGCCGATGCCGCTATCCTGTACCTCGAAGCGCACCAAGTTGCCTGTTCCGTTGGTATTGTTTTCGATAATTCGTGCACGAATGATTATTTCACCCGTATCAGTAAATTTGATGGCGTTGCTGGTGAAATTTAGAAGTACCTGATACAGTCGCAACGAGTCACCACGAAGCGGATGAGATAAGTCAGGGTCAATTTCAAATACAAATTTCAGGTGTTTACTTCTAACGCTCTCACTAAATTGGCAGGAGATGTCCTCCAGTATTGTATCCAGCTCAAAATTCACTATATCTAATTCTATTTTGCCAGCTTCTATTTTGGAAAAATCGAGTATTTCATTGATCAGGCGCAATAGATGTTGCGCTGAATGGTCAATTTTTACAACATAATCAAGCTGCTTGGGGTTAAGTTCTGTACGTCGCACGAGCTGTGTCATGCCAATGATACTGTTCATTGGGGTGCGGATTTCGTGGCTCATGTTGGAAAGAAAGTCGCTTTTGGCTTGGTTGGCTTTCTCGGCTTGTAGCTTGGCTTGTTCAAGTTCAGAAGTGCGTTTCTCAACTCGATCTTCCAAGCTTGCATTCAGTTTGAGCAAGTTTTGCTCGGCAGATTTGAGTTCGGTGTGGTCAATTCCGATTGACAGGATCATTGCCGTCTCGCCTGGATGGTCTGAAAGGCGTGAGTGGTTCCAGGTAATTTCGAATTTTTCGCCTGATTTACTAATCAAAGTTGATTCTCGCTGAATGAGCTTATGTTCCCCCGTAGCAAGATCTTGCAAAGCCAGTTGGATCTCTGTTTCAGCTGATCCATCAAGAAAAATTGCCTGAAAAAAACGCTTATCCAATAATTCTGCTTCCTTCCAGCCAGTTAATAATTCCCCATAACGATTAAGACTATAAATAGATCCATCAGCAGATTGAGTCAGAATAATGACCTGTGTGGTATCAAGCAGACTTTCATTAAAATCCCGCTCAATTGAAATACGGTGCAACATCTCCTGCAGATTTCCAGCATGCGTTGCCACTTGCTGCTCCAGCGTTTCCAGGCGAAAGGATAAGGCTACTGCGGCTTCATTCAGACTGTCAATTTCGTCACCAAAAAAACGACGGCCGCGTGAGGAGATTTTTGAGCGTGCCTCAGCAAAAGCGCTGCGCCCCAGCAAGGGAATTGCTTGGATAGCCCGCGTCATGCGCTGCAATGGCGCATGCACCAGAAGCGCCAATAACAGCAAAGAAAGCAATGAAGTTGCTAACTCGGCCTGTAAGCGGCTCACTACCGATGTGCGAATTTCGCTTAAGGACTGAGTTAAATCATCGATTACCACTAGCATGGCGCCGGAGTATGCGTCACTAGAACTATCCATTGCCACAAACGACAATTCGAACTGTTTGTCTTGGTAAGGCACCAATTGCCAATTGGTCTTACTTTGTTTAAGTGGCAAAGCTTTTAATTGCTGGAGCAATGGAATGTTGCGTTCTGAGCCGCTCAGCGCAACCACTTGCAAGCCCAAATTTGGCAACGAGTTATTACCATTGACAAGGCCGTCAGGGGCCAGCACGCCAAGATCTGCTCCGGATAAACGATTGAAAGAAATAATAACTTCTGTCAGAGAGCTACCCAGAACAATTACCCCAGCCACTAGGCCCGACGATAGAATTGGAGCTGCAGCAAACTGAGTGCATGTCTGTTGGCAGTGTATCCAATGCGTGGCGCGTTCTTGCGAGATTACGGCATGCACACGGTCATTCTGCTCAATATCAGCGGTCACATCCCCATACCAAGAGGCCAAAGGGGTGCCCGTTCTGGAATACACCTTCATCGAATTGATGTCGAGATCGAGTTGCAAGACAGGCCAGTAATTATCGAAGTGCCCATAAAGCTGCTGAGATGCAGGCTCTAACTGGAGTTCATCTCTCGTGCCGACCGTCGCCAGTACGCTGGCCATTGCTTGCAAACGCAGAGCCGAATCAATGTGTACAGCGATAGCTTCAGAAATCAGGCGATCGCGCGATGTGGTGCGTTGTTCTTCAAATCGAGTGTTTAAATCATGATAATTCAGCCAGGAAAGTGTACCGTTAACCGAGAGCATCACAGCCCCCAGCGTGAGTAGTACCTTCCACTTCAGGCTCAAGAATCTGGATGTGTCATGGCCTGAATTAGTGGGTTGGCTTTCCCGCATTAGCGTTATTAAAACCGGAAAGATGCCAGTAACATGAACATGTTCCAACGGCGCACAAGAGATGAAGTGTTGGGGTTATCCTGAACTGGCAAGTAGGCTGTGCCGTCAACACGATGGTATTCGGCACGCAGCATGAATGCGGGGGTTACATCGAAACGCACTCCTGCAGTCCAATCTTTGGAAAAACGCGTAAAACTCGGCTGGCGTGTGGCCGCAGCGAATGCCTTGCCATCACGATCCTTACTATCGGTATATGCCACATCGTAACGTAGCAGTGCTTCCCACTTCGGAGCCAACCGGTAGCTGCCCTGAATATAATAGCTTTGGCCATGAATGGTGGCATCTGGAGCGTTCGGACCAAAGCCACTATTTGAAGCGGGCCGTAGGGCAAATTCACTGGTTATGCTCCAATATTCGGCGTTGTATTGGGCAGAAAAAATCTTTGGCGTAAACTTTAATCGTCCAGGCCCCAGCACATCACGTGCGCCAGGATTGTAGCCCGTATCCAATTGCAAGGCGGTAAAGCCGAAACGATACTTACCGCCGTCAAGTTCATAAATTGTCTGGAACATAGGCATCAATGTCGATTCGAACCTTCCATTAGGGATCAAGCCAACTAAGGCAATCTTACTCGCTTCGCTCTCAATCTGGGGCCGCCCGAGACCTAAAGTCATGAACAGGCTGCCGACTTCGCCATAGTGATCGAAATAAAGCTCGGCTCCGTCAGCCGCAACGGTAGGGTTACGTGTGCGCTCGAAGTAAATGGATTGAGGCAGGAGGATGCTGGGACGCGTGAAAGCGACATCGCGTGTTTTGTTATACAGCCCAAAATTAATTTTTACCCGCCCCAAGCGAAGCCCGGTACGAGATTGCTCGCTCGTTGATAGTGTCCAGTCGATTAGTCCATAATCCAGTCGCAAATTGCCGTTATCAGTTTCCCCTGCTTTATGCGAAAGTATTCCGGCGGACAGTTGCACATCGGAAGTCGGTCGTAAAGAAGCATTAACTCCGATTTCTCTAAAGTCTGCGCTAGCTTGTTTATTACTCTGACCGAGGAAATTATTGTCGCTGGTGATTACTACGCCCTGCGTGAGAAACCCATGTACCTTCAACTTGCTGTCCATTATATCTATGGCATGAGCAAAAGTAGTCCAAAGCAAGACTGTAGCTTGGATGCAAATCCAAGCTACAGTCTTAACGAATTTGAAGGATACGTACATTATCAGTGACCTCGTTTGATTTGATATAGCCAATCGCCCCTGGCGTTGATGATATTTTAGTGAGCATCTCTTGCGCGGTGGCTACTTGCTCAGGATATTGTCCCTGTCCGGAAAATACTTGCCGATCCCACGCTAATCTCAATTGATGGGGGAATATCTGCAGAATGTTCTTGCTGAAGGCGCCATGTTCAGGCGCATCATCATTCATTACAAATACCTTGGCCGTAGTATTTGCCGGCCACTTGCTAAGGCGC
Source organism: Candidatus Nitrotoga sp. M5 (assembly GCF_927904885.1). GTDB lineage: Bacteria > Pseudomonadota > Gammaproteobacteria > Burkholderiales > Gallionellaceae > Nitrotoga. The sequence goes on along the minus strand of NZ_CAKMNW010000001.1, from coordinate 12,392 downwards.
ATGCCAAAAACAGCACGTAGCGTGCTTCGAGAAATCGTATTTTCGTTAGTCGAAGGGAACGCTATAACAACCATAGCTGGCTTTTGAGTGTCGGCATAAGAATTTGCAGTAATCAGCAGTGACGCAAGAATGTAAGTCGGAATGGCTCGCCAAAACAAAGCAAAAATATTCATTCTGAGAAAATTGTTCATTGCTAAAAACGGATGTAGCCAAATAGATTCCAACACAAGTTGCTAATGGTCGAGTTCAGAGTGTTGTACTTTGCTTCAGTTTTCATGTTTGTCGATTCATTTGTCTAAACGTTGAGCATTACTGGATTAATTAGACCTGCAAGCTCGCAAATAACACTAATATTCGATTTCAAGCTCTGAAATCATGGACATCCATGAACCATATGAATAATATAGCTAATAACGGGCTTGCAGCACGCTTGCTGCTGTTAAAGTCAATGCAGATGTATGAGGGTACTTCGACCAAGAGCCATGATTCTTTAATAATCTTCCCTAAAGTTTCATTTACGAGTAGAAAAATACTGGTGCCGATTAGCGTGCTTGCATAGGCACTGTCGATTTTAATTGGATTGATCCACGAGCAGTCTTGCGAAGGCGTTTACTAGAAGCAAAGTGCTGGTAACTGGTTGGTATTTAATAAATAATTGTATACAGTCAAAACATTGTGCGGAGACGGACTGGGTAATTCAGGCCGACGCTAGCCGTTATAAATTAGAGCTACTATTTATAGGATTTTGGTCATAGTGCCAATTCCGTGAAGGAAAGTTAAATTTCATTTTTATTGGCAAAATCGAGTAATAATGGTTGCTAGCTCATCACGTGCAATTGGTTTTATCAACGTGCCTAATGGTATCAAGCCAAGCTTGCTGGAATACACATCCATCCCAGACAACAGGTGTTGTTGGGTTCCTGAGATTAAAATGATTTTACCAACATAACCTTCCATACCAAGACGCATCAGGAAATCAACGCCGTCCATTTCAGGCATGCAGAGGTCGCATATAAGTATGTCCGGCTGTGATGATAACCCGTCTAATATTGCTATCCCCTGTTCCCCATTTTCCGCCTTAAAAACTTCGGCTACGCCTAATTCGAGCAGCATATCGCCAACAAATTCAAGTGTGAATTTGTCGTCGTCCAACAATAGTACTCGTAGTTTTTTCGCCGCTATCATCTGAGCTACTTCGTTCTCATTCGTGCCATTCGCAATCATACAAACCCCTCATTTCAATGTTCTCTTTAAATAAATTTACGCAAGTAATTGCACTGCAATATCTTATATTCATTAAATTTATTTATCATTTTCAAGCATTTATGTTTGACGCAAGTCAGCAAAACGGATTGCACCAAAGATTCTGGCCGAGGACTTAGGCCGGCACCTCAAGGAACTCCGCATCGCCATGTGTTAAGTGCGTTTCAATTGTAACTATTGTTTTTTGTGGCTAGTCTATAAATATCAGGGCACATTCGACATATTTTATCTGAATGATTTCACTATGTCTTGGTCGGATCGTAACCCTCAATGATGCTTAGGTGCGTTTGCACCTGCTATTCTCATTACTTTTTTTGCTAAAATATCGGAGGGTAGATCGCCGCGGGTACGAGGGTAGCGAAGCAATCGGCCCAATGTCGCACTTTGCGCCGACGAAACACGACGTTCACCGAATGTGGCATAGTGAGTGCGATGTGACAGAAGATCTGAAAAGCAATGGCGCATATTGCCCGAAGGTTAGTGTGGGTAATTTAGTGTGGAAATTAAGTGACGCCATCAACATTACTAAATTGGCTTGGCATTTATGAGACGCTTGACCGATATCCTTTTAAGTGAGTGACTTGTCGACGTCCACGATGAGACACTACTCTCCGAAATAAACAATCAAGATAGCTATGGTGCAACGCAAGCATAAAAGCAGTTTAAAATCAGGTGTATCAAGGGCGTTTTTATCTGTTGTTTTCCAATGCAGCTTACTTCGATATTGGTAGTACGTCCCATTCTTAAATTTGTGCCGCGAGACAGTGACGATGAAACTGTCCGAGCTTGAGTATAGCTACTGACCCAACCCCTTGGCTGACTGGCTAGACTCTTGCAGCGTGTAATCTGCACCAATTCGCTAAATCTGGCACGATACCCCGCCACATTAGAAATTTTGATGTCGAAGATTGTAATTTAATAATTTCAAATTAAATTCAATTTGATAGCATCACATTTGATCCGTATTTGGATCGGGGAAAAAATTGGTTTTAAACTGAACGCTTAAGCGCCCCCTTTGCCTGACTGACAAACACTGTCAGAATGTCTGTATCATTCATCGTGCAGGAGATTGTTTATGAAAGCGCCTATCCGCATCGCCATTACTGGTGCTGCTGGTCAGATTAGTTACAGTCTATTGTTTCGTATCGCTAATGGCGAAATGCTGAAACACGAACAGCCCATCATTCTACAACTACTGGATATACCACAAGCGCAACAAGCGTTGCGTGGAATAGCAATGGAGCTGGAAGATTGCACATTTCCCTTGTTGCAGCAAGTTATCATTACTGATGACCCCAAAGTCGCTTTTCTCGATGCAGAAATTGTCCTGCTAATTGGCGCGCGTCCGCGTAGCAAGGGTATGGAACGAAATGATCTGATCGAAATCAACGCTGGAATTTTCGCCGAGCAGGGCAAAATTCTTAATGCGTTTGCCGCACCTCATGTCAAAGTTCTAGTGGTAGGTAATCCAGCTAACACCAATGCATTAATTGTCATGCGTAACGCACCTGACCTCAACCCGAAGAATATAAGCTCTATGATGCGGCTTGATCACAACCGCGCCATTGCGCAGGTAGCTCGCAAGCTTTCACAACCAATTGATAAAATTAAAAAAATGGTGATATGGGGCAACCATTCCGGTACACAATATCCTGATCTGTCACATGCCGAAATTAGCGGGCGCAAAATCTTAGACATTCTGCCAGATCATAACTGGATTGAAAGCGAATTCATCCCTACGGTGCAAAAGCGCGGAACGGTGGTGATTGAAGCGCGTGGATTGAGTAGTGCTGCCAGCGCAGCCAACGCAGCCATTGGTCATATGCATGACTGGATACTTGGCTCGCACCATGATGACTGGGTCACCATGAGCGTATTATCGGATGGTAGTTACGATATACCAGCAGGTGTGGTATATGGATTTCCTGTCACTTGTCACAACGGTGACTACCAAATAGTTCCGAATCTACCCATAAGTGAATTTGGTCGACAGCATATGCTGGAAAGTTATTATGAGTTATTGAAAGAAAGTGAACAAATAACACATCTGCTAGGTTAGTTGTCAAAAATTATCTATGTCGCTCGCTTTAATACTAAGCCTGCCATCTGGATACGTAAAAACTAAAAATATCAAAGTTGGACGACATTGCTATTTAAAAACTAAGTAACATTAGATTGACGATTATTCAATAATGAGATGCAAGATGAAGTTGAATCAGCAAGACTTAGAAAACATATCCACCCTCACTTTAAATTACTACAACCAGCATGCCGAAGATTTCTTTACCGGCACATGCAATCACGACGTCAGCCAGAACATAATGTCGTTGTTGCACTACATCGAGGTTGAGCCGCCTTTTAATATACTAGATTTTGGTTGCGGACCGGGACGAGACCTCAGGGTATTTACCAAAATGGGTCATGTTGCGTCGGGTTTAGATGGCAGCAAGTCTTTCGCTGAAATGGCGCGTGACTACAGTCGTTGCGAAGTATGGCAGCAAGATTTTCACAAGCTCGATCTTCCTGCCAATCATTTTGATGGGGTCTTTGCCAACGCCTCACTGTTCCATGTGGCCATTCAAGAGTTGCCACGGATATTACGTGAGTTGCACTCGACGCTAAAACCGGGTGCTGTTCTGTTTAGTTCAAATCCGCACGGGAACAACGAGGAAGGGTGGAACAACGGTCGTTACGGCGTATATTATAATCTCGATACTTGGCGGTGCCTCATGTTAGATGCGGGATTCACTGAATTAATCCATTATTACCGTCCTGACAACTTGCCACGGGAACAGCAGCCTTGGTTGGCAAGCGTTTGGAGGCGTGGATGATAATAAATTTCCAGAAAAAAACCAAGTGTATTGGCTAGTACTGAGCCTTTAATGAATTGCAATGATAAAATCATAAAGAGTAAACTTATTCATACTACTTGCTCATAATTCGTTGCCTTTTTCGCCCGAGCTACCTTAAAAGGCAGTTGTAAGATGGCTATTGAAAATAGGGATTACACACAAGGAAATCATATGACCTATTCCACCGTGCAAGAAAAAAAAGCAGCAAGTCATACCCCGCGTCCGTTTGTTGATCTGTTAATCAGCATTCTTATTCCGTCAGTTATTCTGATGAAATTCAGTGGTGAGGACAATCTGGGTGCTAGCGGAGCTCTAATTATAGCCTTGGCTTTTCCGCTTGTCTGGGGTTCATTTGAATTTTTGAAATATAAAAAATTCAATTTTATAGCACTTCTTGGTTTGGTAAGTACGTTACTTACAGGTGGTATTGGTTTATTGGAGTTGAATACCAAATGGCTGGCGATTAAAGAGGCCGCAATTCCTGGCTTGATTGGTATTGCAGTGCTACTTTCTACTTATTCACGTTATCCTTTGATCAGGACATTGCTGTATAACCCAGCTGTTATTGATATTGAAAAAATCACCCTGAAGCTTGTAGAAAATAACAATACTGAGATTTTTGAAGCCCGTTTATTAAAAGCCACCTACCTGCTTGGCGGTACCTTTTTCTTTTCTTCAGGTATGAATTATATACTTGCAAAATGGATTGTAGTCAGCCCTTCAGGTAGCGCTGCTTTCAATGAGGAGCTGGGACAATTAACTTTGCTTAGCTACCCAATGATCGCGATTCCTTCCATGCTAATGATGATGATGATTTTTTATTATTTGTGGCGTACTATTTCCAGCCTGACTGGACTTACCTTGGATGATGTGCTCGCATCCAATAAAATTAATAAAGGTGAGAAACATGACTAGTATATGGCGTAGCATCTGGACTTTTATCATGTTAATTTGTGCAATCGCCGCGATTTTTTTGATTTTAGGCGTGCTGCCCCTTATTTTTTTCCCGTCAAAATGGCTCTCTTGATGCCTCTATTGAATGTTAGATCAGTTTTCCGGAACTGATGTTGAAGTTGAATAGTATCATTGTATGAATATATTATATAATATATTCATATGGTTGAAGTTGTTTTAATGTTCTGTTTGGAGGTCGCTTTCCTGAAGTGCTTATTGACATTACCGCTGCGTTTGCAAGCCTTTCGTCCTAGGCCACGCTTTCCTTGAAAGACAGCATGAAAATTGTCTCGACGGCCTCGACAATGCCAGTCAGTGTCTGTTCGCGAACGTATTTCTAACTGTGGTTTAAATTCAAGTTTAAGGATGCAGAAATATGAGCGCGTTAAGTGATACGGAATTCAGGGGTAAGAACAGTATTATGTTTATTATTGAATCGTTGCTGCAATAGCTTTCGCACACAGGATTCCACTCATCACTGCTCCTTCTAGCGTAGCCGGATAATCGCCTGCCGTGTAATCGCCAGCTAAGAGTACGTTGGCAAGCGGTGTGGTATGGGAAGGGCGAGGAAGGTTTGTTTTGCAGGAGAAGGTGGCACTTTTTTCTGCAATAACTTTGTGCCACAAAGGTGTTTCCATTATTCCAAGTTGTTCGTAGATTTCTTGCGCTACTTTTTGTGCTAACAGCTCATGTTTTAAATTTTGATGACTCCCTTGTGCGCTAATGACGGCGGCGATTAAACCGTGCTGCCCGGCGATTTGTCCTTTATCAAACAACCATTGAGCAAAGCATTGATCGAAGCCCAGCATTGGCTGTGGCAAGTGCACCTGTTCGGGGTATTGCAGATACACGGTGTAAATAGGTTGATGCGAAATGCCTGCAATCTGTTCGGCTATGAGTGCAAGTTGTGGCACGGTACGGAATAGTCGCGCAGCTGAAATAGGTGAGGATGCACAGATGACATGGCTGAATAGTTCGGTATGCGCATTGGATTCAGCAGTTGAACGGGTGATTAATTTGATTTCTTTGCCATGTGGATTGATGGCTTCTACGCTGCAAGCAGTAAGCACTGTGCCCTTATATTGATTGACAAATTCAGTTGCACGTTCTGGAAATAGTGCTGTGAAATCTATGCGTGGCAGCAGCATGTCGCTATTGCTGCGCAAACCGTTCAGACTGTCGCGTAACACATGTAGTAACACTTGTGCGGAGGCAATGTGTATCGGTGTGTTGAGCGCGGAGATGCAGATTGGCTCCCATAATATTCGTATCAGCTCGTCATCTTGGTCGTGCATACGTAACAATTCCAATACACTGATATCGTGTGGCAAGGTGAAATTTATGCGGTTCAGCATGAGCATAAAACGAGCGGCGCGCAAGCGCTTGCCGAATACAAGTCCTTTTGATCTTAGCAGTCCAGCTAGTAGATGAAGCGGGGCGGGGAGGTGCGGTGCTTTTAATTCAAAGCGATTGTGTAAAATGAGTTGAAGCGGCAAACGCACGAAGTCGTGCTCTATGTTGCCGCCGACTTGTTCAATAAGCTGCAATGTATGGTGGTAGCAACCAAGCAGAATGTGCTGGCCGTTATCGATTTGAACATTATTATGTTGCACACCGCGTGCACGGCCGCCAAGCTGCTTAGCGCTTTCGAATACTGTAACCAAAACGTTAGATGCAGCGAGCGTCACGGCGGCGGCCATGCCGGCGTAGCCACCGCCAATGATGGCGACATGTAAATTTTTATTTTGGCTCACGATACCAATTCTCTGTTCGCTTTAAGCGTAGCGAAGGAAGTTATTTTTTCTTCTGTTCGGCTTAGACGTAAATGTGTCTATAGCTTAGTACGAATGACAGGTTAGAGCAGCTACAGTGCCCTTAATTTTTCACCCAGGTTTTACATGCTAGCCACAGCTTGCGCAGTGGCGTGAGCGAGACGCGTTCTTTTAGTACATGACAGCCACTGGCAACGATTTCTTCCAGAGTAGTTCGATAAATTGCCGCCATGATAAGTCCGGTGCGCTGCGCTTTGCGGTCAGTATCGGGCAGTTGCTCGAGTGCTCGTTGGTAGTAGCGCTGTGCGCGATCAACTTGAAACTGCATGAGTTTCTGAAAGCCTTCACCCTCCTTGTTATCAAGGATATCGTTGACATGCACACCGAAAAGCGCTAACTCATTAAGCGGCAGGTAGATGCGCCCGCGTCGAGCGTCTTCGCCCACGTCACGAATGATGTTAGTAAGCTGGAAAGCGAGGCCAAGATCGTGCGCATATTTGAGCGTATTACGGTCGGTGTAGCCAAAAATTTCTACAGTGAGCAACCCCACTACCGAGGCAACACGATAACAATATTGTTCTAGAGCCTTAAAATCGACATATTGGTGCTGTTGCAAGTCCATTTCCATACCATCGATAATCTCGTGGAAATATTCTTGAGGTAAGTTGTATTGCTTAACCACCGGCTTCAGTGCCCGTGTGACAGGATGCTGCGGCGTTCCTGTGTAAATAGCAGTCACTTCGGTATGCCACCAAGCCAGCGTAGAGTGTGCCACGTTTTCATCTGAGTTTTCGTCCACAACATCATCTACTTCACGACAAAAAGCATACAACGCTGTGATAGCGCGGCGTTTGTCTGACGGCAGAAACATAAAACTGTAGTAGAAGCTTGAACCGCTTTGTGCTGCTTTGTCTTTGCAATATTGATCTGGAGTCATGTTAATTCGCAATTGAACGGTAATAGGCTGGACTATTTCTTTAGGACGCCTCTAAAATTCAATTTTGCGAGTAGCCGATCTGCGACTTGCATGTTTACCTCGCTTCATCAAAATATGGCGTTACTCGAAAAAAATTATTGATTACATATTAAGTATATGCTGCGCCCAGATTTGTTACTCTTACCTGTCTTGCCTAGAAACCTGAATTTTTTAAGACGGTCATTAGAAATTAAAGGGCGCGCTTTTGCCCAACATAATAACCCAGTCGAATGGGCGTAAGATAGGACGTTGGCGGAACATGTCGAACTGTGCGGTTTCAAGCTTGTCGAGGATGCGGTTGCCACCAGCAATAATGAGCCGCATTTCAAGGCCAATACGGCCAGTGAGTATGCTGCCAAGGGGGGTGCCGCTGCGCATCAAGTCGCGTGCGCGCTTAGCCTGAAATTGCATGAGCTGTTGCCATTCCTTATCTACACGGCTTTCTGAGATATGTGCTTCAGTTACGCAGAAGTGCGCCATTTCATCTTGCGGTAAATAGATTCGGTCGATGGCATAGTCCTTCGATATATCTTGCCAAAAATTAATGAGTTGTAGGCTGGTGCAAATGGCGTCGGAATATATCAGGTTTGAGGGTGTGGCTTCTTCATACAGGTGTAACAGTAATCTGCCGACCGGATTAGCGGAACGGCGGCAGTAGTCCAGCACTTCGTCGAAATTGGAATATCGTTTTTTGAGCACATCCTGCGAGAAAGCATCAAGTAAATCGTGGAACAATTGCAAAGGCAACTGGTGTTGCGCAATGATGTCTGCTAAGTCACGGAATAAAGGGGTCAAAGGTGTTTCATTGGTGGCGATGCGATTAAGTTCATTTCGAAAACTATCAAGTGCCGTAAAACGCTCTTCATTTAGGAGATCGCCCTCGTCGGCAAAATCGTCAGCCTGGCGCGCAAAATGGTAAATGATCTCCACTGCTCGCCGCAAGCGTTTAGGCATAAGGATGGAGGCAACAGGAAAGTTTTCATAGTGATTGACGGACATTTGAATGCAAGTTTTGATCTGTTATTCTAGCGTTGATGAGAGTCTAGCTGACTGTCTGACTTGAAGAGTCTAAGCGAAATTTGGCTGGGCGAGAGCAGGTTTCGCGAGCTTTCACCTTGTGGCTAAATGCCTGCTTACCCCACTTGCCGTTTTTTTGTCAAAAGTCATTTATTGACCAAAAAAACGCGGGAATCTGCACCGACCAGGCGGAATTTCAGCCGATTTCCTTTAAATCCGACAGGTTGCTAGGGCAAAGCAAGCTGTGAGGGTGAAGGCTTCTTTGCAAACATGCTTGCATTAAATTAAGTTGTAGCAATTTAAAATTGACGTTGCCGTTAATTGTTTTGATCGATACAGTAATTGTCAAATTTGATTCAGTTTATCAATTTGTAAGTGCGCCCCTAATAATTCAAGTTTTTAAGCAAGACAAGGCACGAGTAAAAAATTTGAGTGCAGTATAAATTATAATATGTAGGCGATAATTTTTTTCGAGTGGTGACGTATTGTGACGAAAAATTGGATTATGTATAGGTGCCCTTAATTTACAATCTTCGCTCTGCGGTCATATCACCTTGATTTTGGCAGATGTTTGCTGTTGTGGTAGAGCTTTCATCAGTCTGACATGGGTAATGGTAATAGATAACATTGAGATATTGCGCAACGTCATCTATTTCTTCCTGGTCCCACCCAAGCCCTGCAATTCCCTGCCAGCGCTGTACTTCCGATTGTAGACTTGTCCAGTCAGTAACGCGTTTCTTTTCTCTCCAATGTATTTGGGTGCTATGACAGGCGATGCAATGTTTTGTGTACAACAACTCGCCACGTGTAGCGTTATGTATCAATAGTGTTTCAGCATTAACGAAATTTCCAGAAAAAATGAACAGAGCAGCGAGAATTAATCTTCGAAACATATCAATCTCCTAGTGAACATTACCTTTCGGCTCAGTATATACCTCTATATAAGGTTTTGTCGCCTAGCACCCTGGGTGCTAATGCCAGAGGAACGATCACTATGTAAGCGCTAAGTGAAATGTCCACTATTTGTCAATAACGAGCACCTCTAAAATTCCAATTTATCGAACAACCACTCTGCGGCATGCCTGCTTTCCTTGTATCATCTCAATACGGCTCAACTTGAAAAAAATTATTGATTACTTAACAATAATATATGCCTCGTTCAAATTTGTTTACTCGTGTCTTGTATTAGTTGGAAACTTATATACTTTAAAACACTCTAACTAACAAAGTATTTATAAATACAAGAAGCGGAAATGCTGCGCTTTAAAATCACAAGAAGGCAATATCATTATAAACTGAGTTGAGGGTTTGCTACTTTAGTCTAAAAGCCACCTTGTACTGCTACTAAGCTTGGAGAGGTAGGCTCCTACTTAGCTGTTTTTCTATTTGAGATTTTCAAGTATTGAATGGGGTTTGAGTGCTGCTGATGATGATGGTAGGATACGAAACCACTGTTAGAGATTATATTCAGCCATTCGAATATCAGTGATAGTTGATGACACGAGGAAAATGTATTGACAGACGGGGGTAGTAGCGAAGGCGCAAGGTAAAACAAAATCATGTCGGGTTGATAGACTTAATTTATGAGGGATGAAAATGCACAATACAATTGTGGTAAATTTATTTAGGCTGTTTTTGGTAGTGGCTTTTTTTGCGATGAGTGCAAGTGCACAAGCTGATTTGCAAGACGCTATTAAGGACTATGAGAAAGGTAACTACCCAGCTGCATATAAAGAATTTAGACGGCTGGCAGTTAGTGGTGATGCAGCTGCCCAATACAATCTTGGTTTAATGTACCATAAAGGCCAAGGTGTTCATCAAGATTTCAAAGAAGCTGCGGTCTGGTATAGATATGCTGCCAAGCAGCAAGATGCAGATGCCCTGAACTCGCTTGGAGTTTTACACCAGTATGGCGAAGGTGTATCACGGGACTATGATAAGGCAGCTATGCTTTACCACCAAGCAGCCGGGCAAGGTCATGCTGGTGCACAACTTAACCTTGGGCTGATGTCGCATGAAGGCAAGGGTGTGCCCAAAAATTACAACGAAGCCGTGTGGTGGTATCGTAAAGCGGCTGCTCAGGATAACGCAATTGCGCAGTACAATCTTGGTTTACTATATGAGAATGGTCAAGGTGTACCACAGGATTTTAAGGAAGCCGCGTCTTGGTATCTAAAATCAGCTGAGCAAGGAAATGTAAAAGCGCAGCACAGTATCGGGAAGGTGTTTGAAAGTGGTCAAAGCGTTCCACAGGACTGGATTCAAGCGCACATGTGGTATAACTTGGCAGCGGGAAAAGGATACAAAGCGGCTGAGTTCAGTAGGAAAAGTATTGAACGCAAATTGGCTGATGTGCAAATTGAACAGGCGCAATCATTGGCACGGAAGTGGCTGGAAGAGCATTCTAAGCAATAGTAGAAGTGATGATGGTGGCGTGTCTTGAGATTTACACTGCCACCTTAAAAAATTATTGAAGAAAGCCAGCGACTCTTCTTCCGGAGTTTCGGGGAGGAATTAAAGCGTGATGGCTATGCACGCAAGCTTAAAAATCCTTGGCTGCGTAAAACGAGCATGCGCCATGCGGTAGCATTCGTTCACAGCCTATCAATTCTGTGGGGACTTCTTTTTCGCTGTCGATACACTGACTTTGTCCACCACTTTCCTTTCATCCAAATTCTTATTGTGCGAACAGTTTATTTTCAACGCTGCCGTGACTGACTGCATTGTCCGATTGCCACGAGAGTCGACATCGAATAACGCGTGTTCGATATATGCTTTCAAAAAAACGTATATTCTCATTGTTTTCGCCACTCTAGAAATTAATCCTAAAACAAGTGGAAACCACTCACGTAATTGTTAAGGAATGATGGAGCGGGGTTAGTATCTTGTTTATGATGAGTAACGTGATGGAGTTTTAACTCACTGGGGTATAACAGCGCTTTCGCTATGGGTTGCAGGTTCCATATTTCAAGGTATTTCATTTTCAAATAAACAACCTTTGTTTATTTCAGCGTTGTTGCTGGGATTCGCCAATGCGGTTATTAGACCTGTCGTTATATTACTTACCATACCTTTTACACTTATCACTTCGGTTTATTTCTGCTGGTTATCAATGCGCTGATGATGCTTCTGGTGTTCCATGCTTCAAGGTGTCAGGATTTTGGGCTGCATTTTTTGCGAGCATCTATATTGCGGTTCTCAGCTTTATTGTGGGCCTAGTCGTTTTCCAGTCAGGTGATAATCTTATTGTCATCCCCGCCCATAATGGAGTGTACATCTGAGAAACTATTGAGAGCAGAAAAACCGGCGTTGGAATACCAGAATCGCTAAATGAGGCCGGAATTGAAAGTGTTGGTACAGTACAAGAAAAGTGATGGAATCAGTGTGGCGGGCATCGACATCGGCAACTACAACGGTTCATGCGATATGCGGTTTCAAAAGCGTATCACGAGTCATCGGTTTAGAAATAAACCGCTCTGTGGGATGGGCCGCCAAGTTTAATCTAAGTAGTCGACACTGAATTATTCGATTCTGTCGTTCAGATCAGGCTACGCAAGC